>CANIOW010000053.1 GCA_947469285.1 Gammaproteobacteria bacterium | reverse complement strand
GTAACCTCCAGCCGCTGGTCACCCAGCCTCCGGGTGAGATTGGCGCGGTGGTCTATGAAACACAGGGGCGATCAGCTTAAGGTGTAGCGCCATCGCGGGGACCGGAGCCAACGGTTTACGCCTCAAGCCATCTTTTGGAGCAACGCGTGAAGACCCGAAATCTCATCGAACAACGCTCGATCGACTATGTACCGCTTACCGAACGTCACGGTAAAGTTTGGCATCTTTGGCCGGTCTGGTTCTCTGGCGATGCGCACCTCGCGACGATCGCCACGGGTGTGGTCGGCGTCGCGCTCGGTGGAAACCTGGTGTGGATGACGATCGCCGTGCTGCTCGGGTGCGCGCTCGGTACCTTTTTCATGGCTTTTCACTCCACCCAGGGTCCGCAGCTTGGTCTGCCGCAGATGATCCAGTCGCGGCCGCAATTCGGCTATATGGGCGCACTGCTCGTGTGGGGGGTCGCTCTGGTCAGTTACGTTGGCTATAACGCCTTCAACCAGGTGCTCGCCGCCGACACCATCACCACGCTTTATGGTGGTAACCGCAGTGTGACCATGCCGGTGATCGGCCTGCTGGCCGCCATTCTTGCCGCCGTGGGTTATGACTGGATCCACCGCACCCAGCGCGTGCTCGCCTTCATCCTCATCTTGGGACTGATAGCGATGACCGCACTGGCACCACGTTTCCAGTGGCCCGCTGCCCAGCTCGATTTCCATAACTTCCGCAGCGTGCCATTCCTCACCCAGTTGTTTGCGGCCGCCGCCTACCAGCTGTCATGGTCTATCTATGTGTCGGACTACTCGCGTTACCTGCCGCGCGACGTGGGCGTTAGGGCTTCATTCTGGTGGACCTTCCTCGGCGCCTACATCGGCGGCGTGTGGACCATGCTGGTGGGCACCTTCGCGGCCGCGATGTTCCCCACCCTCAAGCTCACCCCAGCGCTGAAAGCCGCGGCAGACACTCTATTACCGGGGTCTGGAACGCCGCTGCTGATCGCCTCTCTGCTCGGACTGGTCACCATCACCACCCTTAATTTCTACGGCGCTTCGCTAACTTTGCTCAGCGTCGCCGATTCCATCCACCCGGTCCGTTCTACTCGCACCAAGCGCATCCTCACCATCCTCTTAGCGCTGGTACTCTCCACCGGCATCGCGCTCGGTGCCTCGCGGGATTTCGCTTTGGAATTTGGTGAGTTCCTGGCTATCTTGCTCTACCTCTTCACGCCATGGACCGCGATCAATCTGGTCGATTTTTACTTTGTCCGCAAAGGGCGCTACTCCGTGCGCGAGATTTTTAACCCCCACGGGATGTACGGCCGCTGGAACTGGCGCGGCCTGCTGGCCTACGGCGTCGGGTTTGTGGCGATGGTGCCGTTCTTCAGCACTGGGATGTACCGGGGCCCCATCGCCATCGCGCTTGGCGGAGCCGACATTGCCATGCTGGTAGGACTGCCCGTGTCGACCATCGTCTACCTGCTCGCCTGCCGGTCGCTAGATGTAGAACGCGAGGCACTCCTTGCCAGTGCAGCCGATGTGGGGCTTGACGACTAAGGGTGGCTAGCCGTAATCACTGGAAGCCGTGCATATTTTCTGGACCCCAGAAAGCCCGCATTTCAGTGATTTCGTTGGCCTCGTTAAAACAGAAGGTGTCGATGACATCGATGCGTTGATGGACGCCACCGAACGTTAAATTGACGCTAAACGCGAATGCTGCAAAGTTGCCACCCACGCGAATAGGGCCTTGCAGCGTTAGCTGAGCTCCAGTCATCACCGCTTCGGTGTAAAACTCGAGAATGGCTTCGCGACCATGCTTTAGCGGACTGCCGATGGGGTCTTCTACGCTCGCATCCACCGCGTACAGGGCCGCGATGCTGCCAGAATCCCGGTTGGAAAAACCCTCCACGTAAGCGTGGATAGCGGCGGTCATTTTTTTAGAATCTGGCATGTCTTTGGCTCCGGTCACAAACTACTAAGTGTTTAACACGCGTGCTTTAGCGGTGGCGAACTCGCATTTTAGCTGCGCGATAAACGCGGCAGCCGTTTGCACTTTGTCGATGGCGCCAATGCCTTGCCCACAACCCCAAATATCTTTCCATGCCTTGCTCTTGTCACCGCCGAAATCCATTTTGCTGGGATCGCTTTCGGCCAGGGCGTTCGGATCCAGACCGGCATTGCGAATGGAGGGTGCCAAATAGTTACCGTGCACCCCAGTAAACAGGTTGCTGTAGACAACATCGTCCGAATTGCACTCGACAATACAGCGCTTGTAGTCCGCTGATGCTCGTGCCTCTTCGGTGGCAATAAATGCCGAACCGATGTAAGCGAAGTCTGCACCCATGGCGAGTGCCCCCAGGATGGCACTACCGGTGGCGATGGAACCACTCAGACCCAGCGGGCCGTCAAACCACTGTCGAATCTCCTGCACCAAGGCAAACGGACTTTTAATGCCCGCATGACCACCCGCACCCGCCGCCACCGCGATCAGACCATCCGCCCCTTTTTCAATCGCCTTGTGAGCGAATTTATTGTTGATGACGTCGTGCAACACCACGGCGCCATAGCTGTGCGCCACCTGATAAATATCCTCACGCGCCCCGAGTGAGGTAATGATGACAGGCACTTTATATTTAACGCACAGCGCCATGTCGTCTGCCAGCCGCGCGTTACTTTTGTGCACAATTTGATTAACCGCAAACGGCGCCGCAGGGTTGTCGGGATGGGCGTGGTTGTGCGCGGCCAGCGCTGCTGTAATTTCTGCCAGCCAGTCGTCCAACTGCGCTGCCGGGCGGGCATTGAGCGCCGGCATGGAGCCCACCACCCCGTTAATGCATTGGGCGATAACGAGCTTGGGGTTGCTGATAATGAACAGTGGCGAACCGATCACTGGAAATTTCAGCGAAGCAAATACTGCAGGAAGTTGGGACATGGTCTTCGCCTTAAGGTCTTACTTGAACTCGGGTTCGTCCCACCACGGGAAAAACTCGGGCATATCAGCGGACACACGGTCTGGGTACACGGGAGCGCGTTTCTCCAGAAACGCACTGATACCCTCGCGCGCATCTGCTGACCGACCACGCGACTGAATAGCACGGCTTTCTATGCCGTGAGCGACCATGGGGTGGTCTTGCCCCGACATGCGCCACAGCAGTTGACGGGTAAGCGCGATGGACACCGGGGCTGTGTTATCAGCAATCTCGCGGGCGAGCGCGCGGGCAGCAGGCAGTAGGTCGTTTGGTGCGTGCAGACTACGCACCAGACCCCGCTCCAGTGCTTCTTGGGCACCAAAGAGACGGCCAGTAAAACACCACTCCAGCGCCGTTTGCATACCCACCAACCGGGACAAAAACCAGGTGGAAGCGGCTTCGGGGGTAATACCACGACGGGTAAACACAAACCCAAAACGGGCATCAGTACTGGCCAGACGGATATCCATCGGCAGCTGCAGCGTCATGCCAATACCGACCGACGCGCCATTGATGGCGCCGATCACCGGCTTTAGGCTGTTGAAAATGCGTAAGGTGGCAATGCCGCCACCGTCACGGTAGACATCCCCGACTTTGTACTTCGCACGCCCAGCCTCGTCTAGAGAAGCGTAGTCGAAAGTTTTACCGCCCGACGACAGGTCCGCACCAGCACAAAAAGCGCGGCCGGCGCCGGTAATAATGACTACCCGCACCGCATCATCGGCGTCGGTGGCGTCAAAGGCCGCCAATAAGTCGTCACGCATCTGAATGGTGTAGGCATTCAGCTTCTCAGGGCGATTTAACGTGAGGGTAGCAATGCCGTCGTCCACGCTATAGAGCAGAGTTTCAAAGCTGGGCTGCGCCAAACGAATCTCCAAGCAGTCAAGGGGTTAACCAAGAGACCAAACGGAATTTGGCAGGCCAACGATCGGG
>CANIOW010000052.1 GCA_947469285.1 Gammaproteobacteria bacterium | reverse complement strand
TCGCTCAACGGATAAAAGGTACTCCGGGGATAACAGGCTTATTCCTCCCAAGAGTCCACATCGACGGAGGAGTTTGGCACCTCGATGTCGGCTCATCACATCCTGGGGCTGTAGCAGGTCCCAAGGGTTTGGCTGTTCGCCAATTAAAGTGGTACGCGAGCTGGGTTCAGAACGTCGTGAGACAGTTCGGTCCCTATCTTCCGTGGGCGTTCGAGAATTGAGGGTGAGTTGCTCCTAGTACGAGAGGACCGGAGTGAACGTACCTCTGGTGTTCCGGTTGTCACGCCAGTGGCATTGCCGGGTAGCTATGTACGGACGGGATAACCGCTGAAAGCATCTAAGCGGGAAGCCCCCCCCAAGATTAGTTCTCGCTGGGTACTTGATACCCCTGAAGGGCCGTCGGAGACTACGACGTTGATAGGCTGGGTGTGTAAGCGCAGTAATGCGTTCAGCTAACCAGTACTAATTGCCCGTGAGGCTTGACCATATAACCCCAAGCAGTCTGGCTTCGAGCCGGATGCGAGGAAACATGTGCTAAAGTTTCTCCAAATGCGCATCAATCGCCTGTGTTGTCAGGCGCATCACGATCAATCCGGTGGAAGCCGCAGACTGCTAAGGCAGTCTTACGCTTCGCCGTCCCGAATTCCCTGGCGATTATTGCGAGTGGGAACCACCCGATCCCTTTCCGAACTCGGAAGTGAAAACATTCAGCGCCGATGGTAGTGTGGCCGTAGGCCATGTGAGAGTAGGTCGTCGCCAGGGTCCCAAATCGAAACCCCGTGTAGCCAAGTGCTACACGGGGTTTTGTCTTTTTGGGGTTACCATTCCACCTATGCTTACTGCTCCCGCTGTTTCCTGTGTTGTGGTGTTTCGGCCTGTTTGGTTGGCTGAGCCCAGAGCATCAATGGCCCTCGCCGACCATTCCGGGGCGCGTGTCGCGCTGTCCGCTGGAGAACTTGAGGCGGTAGAGCACGAGTTCACCCAGTTTTGCGAGTTACTGGCGGAACAAGCCGACTTGCGATTCGCCGACGGCCCCGCCCTAGCAGCAGTTGCGGCGAACAGTAACGGCGCTCCCCTGTGGGTGGCCCCAGGTCTTGCTCTGGAATTGTCGCTGACCCAACTGCAGCAGTTTGCCGGCCAACTGCTGGTGCTGCGCTCACGTTCCGGTGAGCAGTGTCTGCACTGTAGTTACCGCGGTTGGGGTGCGCTGACCGCGTCGCAGCAAAGGCTATTGCAGACGCATTTCACGTCGATTACCACCCATCCGTTGCACACCATCGAGCGGCTCACCGGCGGCAGCATCGGTTTACTGGTGGCCGAGGTACACTCACCGCATGCTTGAAGCTGCACTCAAATGGCTCATCGCCTACTTAATCGGTTCCGTGATGGGCGCGTTAGTCGTCGGACGGCTGCGGGGCGTCGATATTCGCGAGCAGGGCAGTGGCAATGCCGGGGGTACCAATGCGTTGCGGACCCAGGGAAAGGCCTTTGCCCTGGCCGTGGTGCTCATCGACATTAGCAAAGGCGTGGTGGCCGCTGGGTTGTTGCCGTTCACCGCCCTTCCGGGCGTGCTGCCGGTGGAGATGGTGCCGGGGATGTTCTCCCGCGACTGGCTTGCCGCGGGCTGCGCTGCAGCGGCGGTGGTGGGTCACGTTTATCCCGTCTGGTACGACTTCCGGGGAGGGAAGGGGGCGGCGACGGTGATCGGGGTGCTCTTAGGGTTGGCGCCGCTCCTGGTTTGGCCGGTGCTGGCGGTGTGGCTGGTGGTCGCCTGCCTGAGCGGTTTTGTCGGCCTGTCGACCACGCTGGCGATGGCCTCCCTGCCGTTCTGGGTGGTGCAGAGTGGCGCACCCACCGCCACCGTTTGTCTGGCCGTGGGGCTGGCAGCTGTTGTCGCCTATGCGCACCGCGGCAATTTTGCCCGCATGCGGGCGGGCACCGAAAACCGAGCGCGACGGCTGTGGCTGTTCGCGCCGCGCCACTGACCGGCGATGGCGGCGGTTGACGCACATCTCCGGCGCCTCGCGCTGGTTCAGGGCTTGGCCGATGGCGCTTGGCACAGCGGCGAGGCCTTGGCGGCGGCGCTGGGTGTGTCCCGCACGGCGGTCTGGAAACATGCTGGCCAGCTGGCAGAGTGGGGCCTCGAGCTGGAGAGCGAGGCTGGCCGCGGTTATCGCCTCAGTCGCCCGGTGTCCTTGCTCGATGGCGCCGGCTTGCGCGCTGCACTGGCGCCGGCGTGCGCAGCGTCTTTGCGTACGCTGACGGTGGCGCCGGAGCTGGGCTCCACCAATGCCGAGCTGCTCGCCGTCAAAGACCTGCCGGTCGGCCAGTTCGATCTCTGCCTCGCCGAATTCCAGTCCGCCGGCCGTGGGCGGCGGGGACGCGTCTGGCAATCCCCGTTCGCCGCTGGCCTGTGCCTGTCCCTGTCTTGGACCTTTCGGGAGTTACCCGCCGGGCTCGGCGCACTCAGTCTCGCCACCGGCGTGGCGGTGCGGCAGGCCTTGGCTAGTTGCCAGTTAGCCGCCGGAGTGCGCTTGAAATGGCCGAACGACTTGTTGCAGGCGGGCCGTAAACTGGGCGGGGTCCTGATTGAACTCAGGGCCGAAGCTGGTGGCCCGGCCTACGTGGTGATCGGTGTCGGCTTGAATGTGGACCTGCCGCCTGCTACCCGCGAAGCGGTGGCCGCGACCGGACTGGCGCTGGCCGATCTGACGGAAAGTGCGCTGCAGCTGGGTCTGGCGCTACCGTCACGCACGCGGTTGGCCGCCACGCTCGCGCAAGAGCTCCACGCCATGTTGGTGCAGTTTTCAGCCGCTGGATTCGCACCTTTCCGTGAAGCTTGGTCGGGGGTCGATGCACTGTTGGATCAGCCGGTACGGCTGGTCGAGGCGGCCGGCGAGCGGCGTGGCATTGCACGGGGCATCGACAGCGACGGGGCGCTCCGCGTGGAGTTTGCCGCGGCGGGTGCGGGCATGCAACCCACCGTGGAGCGCGTCATGGCGGGTGAAGTGATGCACTTGCGGCCGGTCACTTGAGACGCCAGCCATGAGCCTGCTGCTCGACATTGGCAATACGCGTCTTAAGTGGCGTTGGTTGGCGGCACCCTTCGGGGCTGTGGAGGAGGGAGTGGTGAACCTCGCCGACGTGGGCCTGCCGGCGGCGGCCTCGGTCTCCAGCTCGGCCGCAGGGGTGGCCGAGGCGCTCGCCGCGTGTATGGGAAAGGTTTCTCTCGTCGGTGAACGGCCTGAGGCCGTGGTTCATGAGGCGTTGTTATCTTGCGTGGCTGACGAGGCGGTGGCGCGCGTGGTGGCCCAGGCAGTGCGACGTCTGGGCTGTCTACCCTACCGCATGCTCGCTACCGCCCAAGCCTGTGGCGTGACCAATGCCTATGTAGAGCCAGAGCTGCTAGGCGTGGACCGATGGCTGGGACTGATTGCCGTCCGTGCACATGCGCTTGGCGCGGCTTGTATCGTGGGGGTGGGAACAGCGCTGACGGTCGATGTGCTCGACAGTGCGGGTCGCCATCAGGGTGGCCTGATCGTTCCTGGTCCCGAGCTGATGCGTGATGCCCTATTCACCCGCACCGCGCAGATTGGTCCGGCTGCCCGCCGCGCTGCGCCCGCGCTACGCGATGGCTTGGGGGTCAACACCGGTGGGGCGATTCACGAAGGCAGCTGGCTGGCGGGCGCCGCGTTGGCCGCGCGGGTGGCTGATGACTTCGCGGCACGCACCGGGCAGCCGGTGGCGGTGTATCTGACCGGTGGCGGCGCTGAGGTGGTGGCTGAACGGATGTGGGCCGCCGGGTGCCATTCGCCGCTGGTGCCCGCTGCCGAACTGCGACCTGATCTGGTGCTGCAGGGGTTGGCGTGTGTCGCCGCAGCGCGCGCGGCCGGTCAGCCCGTCCCGGGCTGCTGGTTGGTGGCGGAGCGCTAGTGGACACACTACCAGCCGCACTGCGCTACCACTTTGGGGCATGATTGGCAGCATGCGCATTCTGTTTGCCGTTCTGTTGCTGTTGAATCTGGCCCTGTGGGGCTGGATTCGCTTTATCGACCTGCCAGCACGTCCGGCGCCACCCGTTGAAAAAGCGGCGGTTCCGACCTTGCACCTGGCGAGCGAACCTGACGCGCTGGCGGTTGCTGCCGCCCGTTGCGTGAGTATCGGACCGTTTACGGCCAACGAGCCCTTGGAGATGTGGCGCACGGCACTCGCCACCGGCGCTTACGTCATTCGCGAGCGTGTACAGGGTGAGCCGGCTCAAACCTGGATCGATATTGATCTGACTGCCGGGCAGCCGCCCTTTGCGGCAGCGCTGCTTCCCGGTTCGCCCTCCATGGAGGGGCTACGCCAGGAACTGTGCGCTACACGTGCTGTGCCAGAGCTGCCGGCAGGCGCTACTCCGTCGCCAACGCCTCCGGCCGTGACGGCACCAGCCGCCTCCCCCGCAGTCGCCGGGGGTCTTTAAGGTTCTCTGCGAGGCAAGCTTATAGCGCGCTCTTCGCCTAGAATGCCTCCCCGCGCCGGCTTAGCTCAGATGGTAGAGCAACTGATTTGTAATCAGAAGGTCGGGGGTTCGATTCCCTCAGCCGGCACCACACAGTGTCCAATTGCGCGACCATCAGCCCGCTGGGCAGCGCTGCGCTGGCCTGTCCGCCGCTGGTCTGTCCACGGCTGGCAACGCTGCCGCGGGCTTCACCCGGCCCGCGCTTGCCAACTGTTCGAAAGCCACCTGCTGCAGGGCGCTGGCTTGCGCCGGCGAAAAGCCCAGTTCATACGCCGCACATTCGCCCGCCCCTAGCGTGCGCGGGTCCAGCCCGGTGAAGTGGCCAAACATCATCAGGGCTTTCAGGTAGTAACCGAAGGCACTGGCGTGATAGTGGTCATACGTCCACAAGTCCAGCTTGCCCGGCTCCAGGCCATCGTAGGGGTTCGCATCCGCCACACCGCTGCGCATGGCGCGCGCCCAGGCCTCGCCCACCGCCACCACACCGTGAATGGCCGGGTGCGTGACAGCGGCCAGGTCATACCCGGCGCGAATGTCGTGCACCATCGCGTCGACGCCCTTGCCAAGCCAAGGCCCAGTGACCGCGTAAAGCTGGTCTGCCCGTGGGAAAGTCGCTTCCAGCTGAATATCCACGCGTGGATTCACGCCGTGCAACAACGCAGCCAATTGCGGCGCACTTTGTACCAACAGCGCTGGGTCGCCAGGTTTGGCGCGGTCCAGCAGGCTGTAGCCCATCATCGTCACGTGGTCCCAAGGGCGGGAAGTCAGCAGTTCGCGCCGGTGCGCGTAGTGCCAGTCCATGCCAACGCCGGGCTGGGTCTCCAGAAACACCGCCCAGTCCTGCCCGGCTTCCAGCGTGAATACCTTGAACAGCGCCGGCACGCCACCGATGCCGGACCCGTTCAGATCCGTAACTGTTTGCGCGCGGTAGAACTGCACCGGCGAACCCCAGCCAAAGGTGAAGCTGTTGCCGATGAACAGCAGGCTGCTGGTCGCCTGCGTGGGCAGCGCGAACAGTAGCCAACACCACGTCGCCGCCCCCCGCAGCGTCCGCCAACCCGAACCGCCGTTGTCAGTCTGTCGCATCGTTCTCTCCCGCTGGAAACCCTACCGACGTTCGCCTACCGTCACCGCG
>CANIOW010000051.1 GCA_947469285.1 Gammaproteobacteria bacterium | reverse complement strand
TTCACCTGACACATCAGTACCGCCACCAAACCCGTGCGCGGGCTGGCGATCCAATGCGTGTCGAGCACGCCGCCCCAGGCGTAGTCACCATCGAGCGTGGCGTGCTGCCCAATGCGGAAGTCAATTTCCGGTGCCACGCCCAGGCCATAACCCAGCCCCAAAGAATTGTCGCCCCAGTACTTGCTCTGCGCGTCATCGGGAACCTGGTTGCTGGTCATCAGCGCCACCGTCACCGGTGACAGATACTGCCGCCCCTCCAGCGTGCCGCCATTGGCCAGCATCTGCGCGAAGCGCAAGTAATCGCCAGCAGTAGACAGCAGGCCACCACCGCCCGAGATAAACGTAGGCAGCGTGGCCGTGGCCTTCAGCGGCCCGAAATTGGCGCGCTCTAAGCCACCGTCCTTGGTCTGGGTATAGACGCCCGCCACCTTGTCGAGGTCCTGCTCCGGCACATTGAACCCGGTATGCGTCATGCCCAAGGGGTTGAACAGGCGTTCCTGCAAGAAGCGGTCGAAGGACAGGCCCGAAACCACTTCGACCAGCCGGCCGAGCACGTCATTGGACACGCTGTAACGCCAGGCATCGCCTGGCTGGGTGTACAACGGCAGCTTGGCCACTTCACGCACTTTGTCCGCCAGCGTTTCGCCGCCTTGCAGGTTCAGCGTCGCCCAAGCCTTGGCGTTGCCACTGGGCGAGAGCCCATCGAAAAACCCGCCATAGCCCAGCCCGCCGGTGTGCGTTAGCAGGTGGCGGATGGTGAGCGGCCGCTTGACCGGTTCGGTCTTGGGGTTGCCCGCTTCATCGAGGCCGGCGAACACGCGCAGGTCGGAAAATTCCGGCAGGTAACGCGACACCGGGTCGTCCAGCTGCAGCTTCGCCTCTTCGTACAACATCATCACGGCCGTGGCCGTGACTGGCTTGGTCATGCTGGCAATGCGAAAGCGTGTGTCGAGCGTCATTGCCGCCCCGGCTTCGCGGTCACGCAGGCCTACCGCCGCGGAATACACCAGCTGGCCGTCGCGGGCCACCAGCAGCACGTAGCCGGCGGCATTGTTGTGCGCCACCTCACCTTTGAAGTACTCGCCCATGTACGCCAGGCGTTCGCTGGACATGCCCAGCGTTTCGGGCTTGGCCAGTGGCAACGGCGTGGGCTCCTTGCGCGCGGCCAACGCCACGCCGCTGGTGCATAACACCCCCGTGGTCAGGGCCATGCTCAAGGCAGCGGCCAGCAACCGCCGTGCCGCCTGTTTCATCTGTCGTGCGGGTAGCATCGTGTCACTCCGTTGCATGAGAAAAATGCGGCCCCAGCGCCGCCTTGAGAGGATCGAGCCAAGGCTCGTACGGTTTCCATTGGTCCACGCCGTCCCGGTTAATGGGACGCCGCACCTGCTCGGAGCTGGCGGTGTGAACCCTACGCGTGTTTTTGTGAAATTCAATACAGGACTGTTCGAACGGCAGGCCACAGTAGTCGAGGATACGCCGCACGCTGCCTTCCAGATCGGCAAGCACGTCTTCATGCTGCACGCGCAACACGCGCCCTGGCAACACCTGGTCCCAGTGCTCCATGAAGTCGGCATAGGTGCGGTAGTAGCGGCCAATATCGTCCAGGCTGTAAGTGAACTGCTGCCCCGAGGCAAACAGCTGTTTGAAATTACTGAAACAACAGTCCATTGGGTGCCGGCGCGCATCAATGATCTTGGCGTTGGGCAGCATCAGATGAATGAGGCCGATATGCCGAAAATTGTTCGGCATCTTGTCGATAAAAAACGGTGCGCCCTGACGGTAGTCCAAGGTGTCGCGCAGGTAGTCTTCACCGAACTGCCGGCACTGCGCCGCGCTGAGTTCCGCAAGAATTTGTGGGTAGTAGCTGTGTTCGCCGGGCCGGTCCTTGCCACCGAGCGAGCCCACCAGCCGCGGCACCTCTGCCAGCTCCATCGTGCCTTCCACCGCGGAATGCGAAGCCAGAATTTGTTCCAGCAGGGTCGACCCCGCGCGCGGCAGGCCAAGCACGAAAATGGGGGCGCTACTGGCGCAGCCCCACCCTTGCCTTTCGGCAAAGAACGCCGCCGTGCAGATTTTCTTCTGCCGCCGGGCGGTACTCTCGTGCGGTTCGGGGCGGTAGTGGCTTTCGGACTTCTTCAGCGCGTTGCCGCGCTCGTAGTAAACGAAGGACTCGGCGTACTCACCACGGTCCTCAAGGCCCTTGCCCAGGGCAAAACACAAGTGGTACCGGTCCACCAGCTGCACCGTAGGCAGCGCCTCGTGGTGGCGCATGCGCACCAGCTCTTCGTCGGTAAACCGGTAGGTCTTGAGATTGGCAAGGCTCCAATAGGCCTCGCCGAAACCCGGGTGCACCACATTGGCGCGATGGTAGGCGTCGATGGCCGGCTGCTGCCGGCCCAGCGTCTTTAAGGCATGGCCTAAGGACTGGGTGATGGCCGGGTCTTCGGGGAACTCTAGCACCAGCGCCTCGAACCGCGACACGGCCGCTTCCAGTTCGCCAAGGCCAACGCGAATACTGGCCGCGGTAACGCGGTAAGCGGGGTTGCGTGGGTCGACCAAGAGCAGCGTTTCAATTTCGTCGCGAGCGCGGCGATACTTGTGCAAGTCCACCAGCGACAGCGCCAGCTCATAGCGGGCTGCGTGGTACTCCGGTGCCTGCTGCAGCACGGCATCCAACAGTTTTTCCGAATCGTTAGCGTATTGGTTGTCCCGCGAGATGGTGGCCAGCAAACGCAGGCCTTCAAGATTGTCGGGCTGCGTGGCCAGAAATGGCCGGAGCACCGCCTCGGCCGCAGCCAAGTTGCCATCGGCCAGTAGGCTGCGCGTGGTCACAATCTCTACCGGCAAGGAAGCGAGCTTGGTCACATGCTGGCCTGCGGCCACCGCATCGTCCAAACGCCCCACCATGCGGTAGAGGGTCTGCAGCATGTTCCAGCTCGCAGGCAGCGCCGGGTTCAGCTGCGTGGCACGTTCAAAGGCCGCCACCGCCTGCGGAGCATCACGCAGGAAAACCTGACAATGGCCGCGTTCCTGAAACAGCCGTGGATAGCGCGGGTGGTAGGCCTGCAGCGTGGCCAGCGTGGCCAGCGCCTCGGGGATGCGTTGCTGCATGCGCTGCGCTACCGCCAGGCAGTACAGCACGTCCCGCTGGCCCGGGTGGGCAGCCAACAGCGGGTGGGCGTTTGCGACCACCTCGTCGAAGCGGCTCTGCGCCAAAGCCTCCTGCAGCTGCCGCACCTCGCGTTCGAGGATCAGCTGCCCAGCATCGGCGGCTGGTGGCAAGGCTTCGGTCGCATCAGAGCTGGCAGTGTCCATAGAGTGTGCTCAAAAAAATGGCGGGCACCAGGCCCGCCATCATAGCAATCTGACGGGCCGTTGCCGGCCCGTCAGGTAGCGGCTACAGGTTCAGTCTTTGAACTTGTAACCAATCTGCAGCTCCAGCGTCCGGGGACGCTGCGGCACCTGGGTCTCGATGAACTGCGAGGCCGAGGTGAACAGGCTTCTGTTCACATCGCCCAGGTTCGAACCCACCAGTTCCACCGACCAGTTGCCCTTCGACACCCCGGCAGAAGCATCCACCACCGTCCAAGAAGGCATGGCGTTCTGGCTGATGGACGCGGGCGATGGCTTGGACTCTGACTGGTGGGCAAAACCCGCCTGCCAGTAGTAGTCGTAATCGCCCATGGTCCACTCGTAACGCGCACGCACGTTGCCCTGGATCTTCGGTGAGTTGGCCAGGCTTTGGCCCTTAGCACCGAACACATTCCGAATCGGCACCACTCCGCCCGCGCCAACGCCAGTCAAAATCGGCTGCCCAAAACCTGGGCTGCCCACGACATTGTTAATGAACACGGGGTCGTTGGTCAGCTCGCTCTTGTTGTAGGACATGGAGCCCTGCACCGTCAGCCCAGCCGTTGCACGCACCAGCAAGCTCATTTCCACGCCGCGGACCCGGTAATCGGGGCCGTTGACGCTGACCGTGAGGTTACCGAAGCCCAGCTGCGGCGCGAAGATGCCAGTCTGAACGTTCTTCCATTCCTCTTGGTAGACCGCGCCATTGAACTGGATGCGGTTGTCATAGAACGTGGTCTTCCAACCCAGCTCCTTGTTGACCAACTCGTCCGATTCGTAGGTATAGGGGATCTGCCACTGCGGACCAGACGCATCAGCCGCCGGCAATACCTTCTTTGTCCCGCGGTTGAAACCACCCGGACGATAACCCTCCGACCAAGTTGCATACAGCAGCACGTCGTCCATCGGGCGCCAGCTCAGGTTAACGCGGCTCTTGAAGCCGCTAACTTTCGTGGTGTTCGGATCCTGATTGTCGAGGTTGCTGCCGTAGGGCGCGCTGCCATTTACTGTACCGTTGGCGCCGCAAGGACCGGTCACCGTTGAAGCCGTTGGGCCGCTCTGGTAGTTCTTGCAGAAAAAGCTACCGAGATTACCGCCCTTCATCGCGTTCTTGATGTCGTAGTAGCGGGTGCCCACGGTCAGCGTCAGGCTGTCGATGATGTCCCAGTCGGCAGAAGCAAAAAATGCCTTTTGCGTATAGGTGCGCTGGAAGTCGTCGAAGAAGCCGGTCTGCGGGTTACGCCGCCCCATGTTGTTCATGGAGGAATTCGCGAACTTCGGAGCCGCCGATGGGTCCAGCCATTTAAAGCAGCTGCCGGGGCCGCCAATGGTGCACTCGGGCACCGACTTGTACAGCCACTCGGTGTCGTCGTTCAGCTCGCGCTTCTCCCAGAACACGCCGGCGATGCCGCGCACTTTCCAGTCGGTAGGCGTGCTGAGCCGGAACTCGTGGCTCTGGTTAACGTTCTTGGTGGTGTCGTGCCAGGTGCTGGAGGGGGTGTAGCACTTGTCTACCGAGCCACCCGAATAGCCGGTGCACTGGTAGTAGGTGCCGTACACGCCACGCGCGTAGTTGGTGTAGTCCTGAATCTGCTCCGAGTGACGCGACAACAGGGCGCCGGAGTACACCAGGTCCAGCGAACCCACCTTGCCGGTCACGGTCAAAGCGGTGTTGGAGAACTGGTCGTGCACCTTGCCGTCGTTGAACAGCGTCACTTCGTATTCGTTCAGCGTCTGACCTTCCGACCCGACCGGCATCTGGTAGAACACACCGGCAGTGGTCATGTCCTGATAGGTCTGCGTTACCAGCACCTTCCAGTCGTCATTAATGTCGTACGCCAGTCCAACGCGAATGCCCTTGTAGGTGACCGGGTTGGTGTCCTTGCCTTCGATGGCCGCATTGTTAATGGCGACCGAATCGATCGGGACCGTGCCAGGCGTGGCAGCGCTATAGTCGACATTACACGGGAGTGCGGTGCCGGCTCCGGTACCGGCGTTACACGTCCGTAACGCGATACCCAAGTCAGTTGCCCGACGTGTGAAGGTGCTGAACACGTTGTCGATGTACCCACCGCGGCTGTCATTAAAAATGACCGCGCGCATGGCGAGCTTGTCCGACAGCGGCAGGTTCAACATGGCCTGCACTTTACTGCTATTGCTGCCATGGGCCGTGGTGCCGTAGCTGGCCGAAGCCGAGCCTTCCGTCACACCCTGCTTGGGCTTGTTGGTGATGTAACGCAGCACGCCCGCCTGGGCGCCGGCGCCGAAGAGGGTGCCCTGCGGGCCTTCCAGCACTTCGATGCGCTCCAGGTCCGCGGC
>CANIOW010000050.1 GCA_947469285.1 Gammaproteobacteria bacterium | reverse complement strand
TGGCGGAGAGTGAGGGATTCGAACCCTCGATGGGCTTTTGGCCCATACGCCCTTAGCAGGGGCGCGCCTTCGACCACTCGGCCAACTCTCCGCAGACCGCGAATGATAGGGTGGACTGGCGTCCACGACAAGTTAAAACCGCAAAAACAGGCCGCTTTTCGCCGCCTGCGGACCTATTCCGTGATCTGGTCTCCTAGGTCCAGCGAATCTGCCAGCACGCCGTCGTCATTTTCTGCCTTGATGCGCGCGAAGATCTCTTCCCGGTGCACGGACACCGTGCGGGGCGCATTGACCCCGAGGCGTACCTGGTTCCCCTTGACACCCAGCACCGTGACGGTGACCTCGTCACCAATCATCAGTGTTTCGCCCATGCGTCTAGTCAGGATTAACATTCCCTTTTTCCCCGTACAATCTTCACGCTGGCTGCGTGTATCTTGCGGCAGAATGTAGTCGCTTACCCAGAGGGGGGGAATGAAAAAAACGTCAAGAAATGGAAATACAGCGGTATTTTTCAACCCAACGACACTGAGCGTCACATGAGCGACCTAATTAGCCGCCAGCCCATAGGCCGCATGCAAGGCCCGAACGCCGCGCTCTAGGTCTGCTTCCGCCACCAGCACTGACACCTTGATCTCGCTGGTCGCCACCAAACGGACATTGATGCCTTCCTGCGCCAGGGCCGCGAACAGGCGCGTAGCCACCCCGGCATGGCTGCGCATCCCAACACCGACCACGGCGAGCTTGGCGACACTGGTGTCGGCGTAGGCGGCGGCACCCGGAAACTGGGCAATGCCAGCCAACACGCAAACCAGCGCTGCTGCAGACTCCTCACGGTGGACGGTGAAGGCCAGATCCACCTGCCCGCCGCGCGGCGAGTTCAGGACGATCATATCCACCTCAATATTTGCCTCGCTGACCGGCTGCAGTACCGCCAACGCGGCTCCTGGCAGGTCCGGTAGCCCAGTGACCGTTATCGCGGCTTCGTCCCGATTGAAGGCGATGCCCGCCACCAGAGGTGTTTCCACAGTCCTGTCCTCCGCTGAAATGAGGGTGCCTTCGCTGTCTTCGAAACTGAGCGCCACCCGTAAGCGCATGCCATATTTGGCTGCAAATTCAACGGCTCGCAAGTGCAGCACGCGCGCGCCTTGACCGGCCAGTTCGAGCATTTCTTCGTAGGTGAGCCGAGGCAGCCGGCGGGCGGTAGGCACCATACGCGGGTCGGTGGTGTATACCCCATCAACGTCGGTCAGTATCTGGCATTCGTCTGCACCAAGCGCCACCGCCACCGCCACCGCGGTGGTGTCGGAACCGCCACGCCCAAGGGTGGTGAGCTCGTTCGCGGCATTCACGCCCTGAAAGCCCGCCACCACCGGCACTCCACCACCCGCCAAGATGGCCCGCAGACAGGCTTCATCCACGCCTTCAATACGCGCCTTGCCATGCAGGGCACTGGTACGCACGGGCACCTGAAAACCCAGCACCGACCGGGCTGGCACACCGAGATGCTGCAGCGCCATGGCGAGCAGCGCCACCGACACCTGTTCTCCGGTCGACAGCAGCACATCCATTTCCCGCGGGGCGGGGTGGGGGCTGACCTCGTGGGCCAGATCCACCAAACGGTCGGTGTGGTCCCCCATGGCCGACACCACCACCACCACCTCGCAGCCGGTAGCGCGCAGGCGGGCGACACGCGCCGCCACCCGCCGGATGAGCTCCGCGGAGCCTACCGAGGTGCCGCCGTATTTCTGGACGATGAGCGGCCGGCGGCTCACAGCGCTACGGTGCGCCCAACTTGGCCTGCACCCACGGCAGTACACCGGCGAGCGCACCGGCCAGGTGGTCCGGCTCCGTACCGCCCGCCTGTGCAAAGTCCGCGCGTCCCCCGCCCTTGCCACCGACCTGTGCCGCAATGTGCCCGACGAGCTCGCCTGCCTTGACGCGACCGGTGAGGTCGTCAGAGACGCTGGCCACCAGAGCAATCTTGGTGCCCTCCACCGCCGCCAAAACGATGATGGCGCGGCCGAGCGTGGCCTTCATGCCATCCACCACACCGCGCAAGGATTTGGCATCTGCTCCCTCGACCCGGACAGCCAACAGCTTGATACCGCCCAGCTCCACGGCCTGCGCCGAGAGGTCGCCTCCCTGCCCGCTGGCCAATTTGGCCTTCAGCTGATCGACTTCCTTTTCCAGCCGCCGGGCCCGCTCGAGCAGTGCCTCGACTTTTTCGGTCGCGTCTTCACGAGTGCCCCGCACCAGTTGCGCAATCTGCTTCAAGCGTTGTTCGTCGGCGGTTACCGCATCCAGTGCCCCCTGGCCAGTCACCGCTTCAATACGCCGCACACCCGAAGCGACACCGGCTTCCGCCAACAACTTAAACAGACCGATATCCCCGGCACGCGACACATGCGTACCGCCACACAGTTCGGTAGAGCGCTCTCCGATCGACAACACCCGCACTTCCGTCTCGTACTTTTCGCCAAACAAGGCCACTGCACCGGCAGCCACCGCGTCGTCATAGGCCATCAGGCGCGTTTGCGCTACGCCATTGGTACGCACTTCGGCATTCACCCAGTGTTCGATGCGTGACAACTCTCCTGCCGACAGCGCCTGAAAGTGCGAGAAGTCGAACCGCAGGCGGTCGGCGGTGACCAGCGACCCCTTCTGCTGCACATGGACACCCAACACCTCACGCAGCGCCGCATGCAACAGATGCGTTGCCGAGTGATTGCGACGAATAGCATCGCGCCGCGCAACATCCACCTCTGCCTCAACCCGGTCGCCGAGCGTCAAGGCTGCACCGTGCAACCGCCCAGCATGGGCATGCTGCTTGCCCACCTTCAGGGTATCGATGACGGTAAATTCCGCAACGCCGCACAACAAGCGACCGGTGTCACCGACCTGCCCACCGCTTTCAGCGTAGAACGGGGTGTGGTCGAGCACCACTTGCCCGCTTTCACCCGCCGCCAGACTGTTCACCTGCACGCCATCGCGCACCAACGCGACCACGGTACCCACCGACGCCGTGCGTTCGTAGCCGCAGAAGTCGACACGGCCTTCAAGTTTAACGGCCTCACGCAAGTCCACACCAAACTTGCTGGCGGCGCGGGCACGTTCTCGCTGCGTATTCATGGCCGTTTCAAAGCCCGGCTCGTCGATGGCCAGACCCCGTTCGCGCGCGACGTCCGCCGTCAGGTCCATCGGAAAACCATAGGTGTCGTACAGCTTAAACACGGTCTCGCCAGGGATAACCGCGCCTTCAAGACCCGCAATGGCACCTTCCAGCAACGCCATGCCGTGCACCAAGGTTTCCGCAAAACGCTCTTCTTCTTGACGCAGCACCCGCGCCACCTGGTCACGCGCTGCGCGCAGCTCCGGATAGGCCTCACCCATGACCGCGTCGAGGTCCGCGACCAGTTCGCTGAAAAAAGGTTTCGGCTGACCGAGCTTGTAGCCGTGACGAATGGCCCGGCGAATGATGCGACGGAGCACATAGCCGCGCCCCTCGTTCGACGGCAACACGCCGTCGGTGATCAGGAAGCTGCAGGCACGAATATGGTCCGCAATGACGCGCAGACTCGGACTGCCTGCCTCATTCGAACCGGTCACTCGCTGCGCGGCCTGCAGCAGGGTGCGGAATAAATCAATGTCGTAGTTGCTGTGCACGCCTTGCATGACCGCGCTGATGCGTTCAAGGCCCATGCCCGTGTCGACCGAAGGCTTAGGCAGCGGCGTGAGTGTGCCGTCCGCCGCACGCTCAAATTGCATAAACACCAGGTTCCAGATCTCGACAAAGCGATCGCCGTCTTCGTCCGGCGAACCCGGTGGGCCGCCGGGAATGTCCGCGCCATGGTCCCAGAATATTTCGGTGCAGGGCCCACAGGGACCGGTGTCGCCCATGGACCAAAAATTGGACTTGGCGCCCATGCGCGTGATGCGCGCTCGGTCAACGCCAATCTCGTTAGCCCACAGGTCGAAGGCTTCATCGTCCGTTTCAAAGACCGTGATCCAGAGCCGCTCTTTCGGTAGACCCATCGCACCCGTCAGGAAGTCCCAGGCGAAACGAATGGCGTCGTGTTTGAAATAGTCACCAAAACTGAAGTTACCCAGCATCTCAAAAAAGGTGTGATGTCGCGCGGTATAACCGACATTTTCGAGGTCATTGTGCTTTCCACCCGCACGCACGCAGCGCTGACTGGTGACTGCACGCACGTAGCTGCGCTGTTCCTTACCGAGAAATGAATCTTTGAACTGCACCATGCCGGCGTTGGTGAACAGCAAGGTGGGGTCGTTGCCCGGCACCAAGCTGCTGGAGCCCACTACCGCATGGCCGCGCTCGCGGAAAAACCCGAGGAAACGGGCGCGCACTTCGGCGCTCCCGAGGAAAGGCACAGGCGGTACGGAACGATCGACGGTCATGGCAGGGCAATCTCTGGGGTAGAAGCGGGCTAGTCCTCGTGGGCGGAGTCCTCGGGCACAGCGGCTTCGAGGTCCAGGTCGTGAAGATCGACCTGGTCTGCGGCGAACGCCTGACGCACCTGCGCCGGCGTAAAACCACGATACAACAGGAATCGGGATTGCCGGGCACGTTCTGCGAACGATGCCGGCGCTTCCACACCGAACCGCCGGCGGCGCAGGTCCTGCGCACGCTGCCCCCAGACGGCCGACGTGTCGTCGACCGCCAAGGTGGCGAGTTCTACGGAAAGCCCCTTCCCGCGCAGCCCAGAGCGGATACGCCGGGGACCCTGCCCACGGCCCGCATGGTACGCGACGAAATGCTCCGCGTAACGTCTGTCATCGAGGAAACCGGCAGCCTCTAGCGCCAGCAGTGCCGTTTCTACGGCGGCGGATGCATAACCGGCGGCCATGAGCCGCTCTTGCAGTTCTTCCGTCCCATAATCTCGGCGCGCCAGCAGGGCGATGCCTTTTTGGCGCGCAGCTTCAGGGTCTTCCGGGGAGGCCGGGCCCGCCTTCGCGGGACCAGACCCCCGGCGAGATCCCCAGCGCTCAGGTCGCCCCTTCACTCGGGCCTTCCACGCTGCCGCTGCGACGGGTGGGCAGCAGCTTCTTACGCAACTGCGCCTCGATGTCCTGAGCCACCTCCGGGTGGGTTTTCAAGTATTCGCGGGCGTTGTCTTTGCCCTGACCAATACGCTCACCCTTGTAGCTGTACCAGCTACCGGATTTCTCGACGATGCCGTGGTTCGAGCCATGATCGATGAGTTCGCCCTGATGGGAGATGCCCTGACCGTAGAGGATTTCGAATTCTGCTTCACGGAACGGCGGCGATACCTTGTTCTTGACCACTTTGACCCGCGTGGCATTGCCGATCACTTCTTCGCCGTTTTTCAGCGCGCCGATGCGCCGAATATCGAGACGCACTGACGCGTAAAACTTCAGCGCATTGCCGCCGGTGGTGGTTTCCGGGCTGCCGAACATGACGCCGATCTTCATGCGGATCTGGTTAATGAAGATAACGATGGTGTTCGAGCGTTTGATGTTGCCGGTGAGCTTGCGCAGCGCCTGCGACATAAGACGGGCATGCAAGCCCACTTGCAATTCGCCCATTTCACCTTCAATTTCAGCCTTCGGTGTGAGCGCAGCGACCGAGTCGACCACGACGACATCCACCGCACCAGAGCGCACCAGCATGTCGGTGATTTCCAGCGCCTGCTCGCCCGTGTCGGGCTGGGACACCAGCAGTTCCTGCACGTTCACGCCCAGCTTTTCCGCATAGCTGGGATCCAGCGCATGTTCCGCGTCGACGAAAGCCGCGGTCCCGCCCAGCTTCTGGCATT
>CANIOW010000049.1 GCA_947469285.1 Gammaproteobacteria bacterium | reverse complement strand
GTGCTATTGGCCATGGCCTTGACGCCGGCACTGTCAACGCAGTTCTGGGCGAGTGTGGTTTCGGTGGTGGTGGTGCTAGTGGCTTATCGGTTACGGGGCGCGCGCCCTTAGTCCACGTTCGTGAGCGAACGCGCGCCGGCGGATAGAGCCTTGCCCAGAAGCGGCACTGGTGTGCTTGTCCAGCGTCGTATTCCACCACGTGAGACGGATCCAGGCGCAGGACGGCAGCGTCGCTGCGAAAGCGATGCCACGCTGGCAGGCCTGCTACGGTGGGTTTTCCGGAGCGCGCGAAGGCGCCCCAGTAGGCCGCCATCTGTTTGGCTAAGCGCGCGGAACCCGTGGCCAGCTCGGGGCCATCGAAGACCCGTTTGTTGGTAAACCGCGGGAACTGGTAGGGCAGTTCGGACGAATGCACAGCGCCTAATTCAAACCCCGGATCCGGCATGACCGGGGGCGCTGCCTGGTCGGTGAACTCGTATTGGTAGACAGGCACATAGCGGGAGGCCAAAGTCGCAGTGTGCAAAAACAAGCAATTATTGAGCCCGGCCCCGGGCAGGTAGTCGGACATCACCGTGCCCAGTGCGGAGGCGGGTGACGAATAGTGGCTGGGCGGATAGCGCGCCGCAATGGCCGGCGCTTGGGCGCCATACAGCGCGGACAGCTTGGCGAGGTAGTTGTCGGTGGTGACGGGCGAGCCACCAATGACGTCATACCCAACATAAAGGCGCATCTCGTCGCGGGTACCACCGTTGAGCAGCGGCACGCGGACGAACTGCCCGTGGCTGAAGGCCGTGGTGCCGTCGCGTGGCAGTGCGAGGGAACCCACGCTCGGCGAAAACGCGCGCCCCACGCGTGCTGCCAGCGCCGTCTGGGCTGCCAGCAATGGCGGCAGCGGCACACGTCGCAGACAGGCGAGGGCAGTGGTGGGGTCGGCGCAGCCAACGTCCTGCGCCAGCTGCAAGCCCATCACTTCCCCTTCGGCCACCGTGCGGAGCGGGGTGGTACAACCGGCACTTTGGATGATGCCCCGCTGAAACAGTCCACGGGCCCGTTCAGGCGTCGCCAGCTGCAGGCACACGCTGGCAGCGCCGGCGGATTCACCGGCGATGGTGACGTTATGCGGGTTGCCGCCGAAAGCCGCGATGTTCTGCTGCACCCAGCGAAACGCCAGTCGCTGATCTTCG
This sequence comes from Gammaproteobacteria bacterium, assembly GCA_947469285.1. Lineage (GTDB taxonomy): Bacteria > Pseudomonadota > Gammaproteobacteria > Steroidobacterales > Steroidobacteraceae > CAIOHZ01. The sequence continues at coordinate 4,753 of CANIOW010000049.1, read as the reverse complement.
AAGGCGAGTCCGCCGTTGGTGGCGGCATCAAAGGCGGGGTGTGGCATGAAGCCGAAGACACCCAGGCGGTAGTTGATGGCGACCACGATCACGCCGCTGTGCTGTGCTAGAAAATCCAGTGGATATAGGTCATTGGACCCACCCACCCAGGCGCCACCGTGCATCCAGATCAGCACCGGCAATGCCGCGTGCTGGGCAGCAGCGCTTTCTGGAATAGCGATATTTAGGTGCAGACAATCTTCATTGTCGCTGGCTTCGGTCACTGCGAAGCGCACTACCTGTGGGCACCCTGGCTGAAATTGCGTGGCGTCGCGCACCGCGACCCACGGCGCGGGCGGCACGGGGGGTGTCCAGCGCTGCTCACCCGCCGTGGAGGCGGCATAGGGAATGGCGCGAAACTCACGCACCCCGTGTGCGCTAAAGCCGCGTACCGGACCGCTGCCGGTCACGACCACCAGGGGGTTGGCGGCAGTGGCCGCTGCGCTGAGACACAGGCCAGCCAGCGTTAGCGCAAAGAATAGTCGAAGGGGCATGGTTGGTCCTGTGAGTAGGCGGCTTCAGGCTTCGCGTGTTCTCAGGCGCAGCGTGTCCCAGCTGGCATCGGCCAGCCAGCCGCCATCGACCGGCAGGCTAACGCCGTTGATGAAGCCGCTCACTGTCGGGTCGGCGAGATAGGCAATGGCGGCGGCTACATCCTGTGGGCTGGCAAAGCGCGCCATCGGTACCCGGTTCATGATGTCGGCATCGCTGTAATTGCCGGGGCCTTGGTCAGCCTCATCCATCTCGGTTTTAATCCAACCCGGGCAAACGGCGTTAACGCGCACGCCACGGCCACCCCATTCTGCCGCCAGCGTGTGGGTTAAGCCGATCAGCCCATGCTTGGAAGCGTTGTAGGCGCTGCGGTGGCTCACCCCGCGTAGGCCGGCAATAGAGGCCACGTTCACGATGCTGCCTAAGCGACGTTGCAGCATCTGGCCACCCAGATATTTACACAGCAAAAACGGCCCCAGCAGATTCACATTCATCACCCGCTGCCACTGTTCGGCGGTGGTGTCCTCCGCGGGCAGAATGCAGCTGATGCCAGCGTTATTCACCAGCACGTCTAAGGCACCGTGATGCTCGGCCACATAGGCCGCCAGCGTTTGCACGAAGGCTTCCGCCGACACATCGCCTGACAGGCCGGCGACCGTGTGCCCCGCGGCACGCAGTGCGGCCAGCGGTGTGTCCAGTGGTTGCAGGTCGGTGAGAATGACGCGATAACCTTGCTGCGCGAGCAGGGTAGCGGTGGTCAGGCCCACGCCTTGGGCGGCGCCGGTGACGAGTGCGGTACGGTTCAAGTGCATTCCCTTCGGACCAACGGCAGAGCGGGTAAAATGGTGGGCTCAGTCTAGGGGATAGCCCCGCGGCCTACTAATCAGAGGAACCGGAACGTGCTACCAGTGCTGGACAATCTCCACTGTGGCGGTCGGCGGGTGGCTTTGCGGCTCTTTCCCGGCACCGGCGATGACGCACCCCTACAAGTGCTGTTTATCCATGGCTGGGGTGGGGCACAGGACGCCAATGATGTGCGACTGGCGCGTGAACTGGCGCGGGAGGGTTTCCGCTGTCTTACCTTCGACCTCGGCGGTCATGGCCACAGCGAGGGGCGTGCCGAGGACTTCACGCTGGAGGATTATCTGGCGCAGGCGGTGGCCGCCTATGACCGCTTGGCGACGTCGCCCGTCCCGGTGGTGGTCAGCGGGTCCAGCCTCGGCGCCTATTTGGCGGCGCGGCTGAGCGCCGAGCGTCCGGTGGCCGCCTTAAGCCTGCGGGTACCGGCCAATTACCCGGATGAAGTGTTCGCGACGCAGCCCGTGGCCCACTACATTGCCGGCGACGCGCCGCGCGCGTGGCGCTCGAGGCCGTGTTTCCCCAGTGAAAACCGTGCCTTGGCAGCCTTAAGGGGGTTTCGCGGCCCGGTGCAGCTGATCGCAGCGGGTCAGGACGAAACAATTCCTTGCCAGACCACGAAAAATTTTATGAACGCTCTGGAAAGAGCTGCGTTGCAATACCATTTACTGGCAGACGCCACGCACACCTTGTATTCCGTCCCGGCCATGCGCCGGGAGTCGTTTCGGCTGGTGCGCGGCTGGTTGCTGTCCATGGTTACGGGAGAGAACAGAATGAGCACACAGTCCACCGCACCAGGCGCCACTTTGCCGCTAGTGCATCACTACATTCATGGGCAGGTGGTCACCACCGCGCCTGCGCGCACGGTCCCGGTGTTCAACCCGGCCCTCGGCCGCCCCGTCCGTCAGGTGGCGATGGCCACGGTCGAAGAACTCGACGCCGCCGTGCAAAGCGCCCGTGCCGCACAGCCGGCCTGGGGACGCACCTCGGCACTGCAGCGGTCGCGCGTGTTGTTCCGTTTCAAGGAACTGCTGGTGCAGCATTCGCGCCAGCTGGCGGAGATCATCTCGGCGGAGCACGGCAAGACCGTGGCAGATGCTGAAGGTGAGGTGACGCGTGGTATGGAAGTGGTGGAATTTGCCTGTGGCGCACCGCAGCTGCTGAAAGGTGAGTTCAGCGAAAGCGTGGGTACGGGCGTGGACAGCTACGGCATTCGCCAGCCGCTCGGGATTGTGGCGGGCATTACGCCGTTTAACTTTCCCGCCATGGTGCCTATGTGGATGTTCCCGGTGGCCTTGGCCTGCGGTAATGCTTTTATTCTGAAGCCCTCTGAGCGCGACCCCTCGGCGGCGCTGTACATGGCCGACCTGCTGACCCAAGCGGGCTTGCCCGCCGGTATCTTTAACGTGGTGCAAGGCGACAAGGTGGCGGTGGATGCCATCCTTGAACATCCGCATATCGCTGCGGTCAGTTTCGTGGGTTCCACCCCCATCGCTCGTTACATCCAGCAGCAGGGAGTGGCGCATGGCAAGCGGGTGCAGGCGCTGGGTGGTGCCAAGAACCACGCCGTCATCATGCCCGACGCCGATCTGGACGCGGCTTGTGAAGCGGTGGTAGGTGCCGCTTACGGCTCGGCCGGCGAGCGCTGCATGGCCATTTCGGTGGTGGTTGCCGTGGGCGCTGCCACCGCCGATGGTTTGATCACGCGGTTTGAACAGCGCATTGCCCAGCTGAAGGTGGGGGCGCCGGATGCGCCTGGGATGGACATGGGCCCGTTGGTGACGGACGCGGCGCGTGAGCGTGTGATGGGCTACATCCATGCGGGCGAAAAGGCGGGCGCCAAGCTGTGTATGGATGGACGGGGCGTGAAGGTGGCGGACCGGCCTGACGGTTACTACGTGGGCCCGACCTTGTTCGACCACGTGACGCCCGAGATGAGCGTTTATCGCGATGAGATCTTTGGGCCGGTGTTGTCGGTGGTGCGGGTGCCCGATTACGCCGCTGCTCTGGCGCTGGTGAACAGCCATGAATATGCCAATGGCACGGTCATCTTTACGCAAAGCGGCGCTATTGCGCGTGCGTTCGTGCGTGAAGTGGAAGTGGGCATGGTGGGCATTAATGTGCCGGTGCCGGTGCCGATGGCGTTTCACAGTTTCGGCGGCTGGCGCTCGTCGCTGTTTGGTGACCACCACATGCATGGTCCCGAAGGCGTGCGTTTTTATACCCGCCTGAAGACCGTGACGGAGCGTTGGCCCGAGCCGAAGTCGGTAAGCGCCGATTTCGTGATGCCCACCATGAAGTAAGACGACTGGCGTGCTGGGGCGAGTGCCGGTGGCGCCTCAGCGCTGTTCCGGCACCAGCACCAGCTTCCCCAGGTGCGTCTTCTGCAGGAAGGTTTCCTGCGCGGACTCGATGTCGCGCAGCGGCCAAGTGCCGCACACGAGCGGACGAATCTCGGCCCGCTCGAGATAGCCGACCAGCTGCCGGAACACTTCCGGTCCGTCGATGGTGCAACCCAGTAAGCGCAGGTCCTTCAAATACAGCGTGCGCAGGTCCAGCGTTACCAGTGGCCCACCAATGGCACCGGCCACGGCGTAGCGCCCGCGTGGACGCAGCAGCTCGAGATAGTCGGGGAATTGCGGGCCGCCCACGCAGTCGATGACCACATCGACGGCATCCTGGCCAAGCATCTCTACCAGCGAGGCCTCGCGGCCGATGACGCGGCTGGCGCCGAGCGCGAGCAAGCCGGCGGCTTTGGCCGCACCTGCCACGGCGATCACTTCTGCGCCGCGTCGGCGCGCCAGTTGCACGGCGGCCGAACCCACACCGCCTGAAGCCCCGGTGACGAGCACGCGCTCGCCGGCCTGTACGCCGGCACGGTGCACCATCGTCTCGGCGGCGAGATACGAGCAGGGAAACGAGGCGAGCTCGATGTCCGACATCGCGCTGTCGATGTGGCAGGCATTTTCTGCCGGCACCACGGTGTATTGCGCGAAGCCGCCGTCGCAATCCGCACCGAAGTAACCCGGCGCCGCGTCGCTACCGAAGCGGCCATGGCGCAAGATGGGGTCCACCAACACGCGCTCGCCGCTGCGCGTGGCCGGAACGCCTGCGCCCACGGCGACGATATGCCCGCAGGCGTCTGCGCCCTGAATGCGGGGGAAGTGAAACGCCGAGCCGGACCACGAAGTGGACTCGGCAGCAGTCGCGAGCAAGCTCGCTCCTACCACCTCTTTGGCATACCAACCAATGCGCGTGTTGATGTCGGTGTTGTTGACGCCGGCGGCTGCGACGCGGATGAGCACTTCGCCAGCCTGCGGCTGTGGCACGGGAACGTCTTCGCGGTACTCGAGCTGCTCGTAGC
>CANIOW010000048.1 GCA_947469285.1 Gammaproteobacteria bacterium | reverse complement strand
CTTCCCCAACGGGGCCGCAGTCCAGCGCCTCATCGGCGCTCTACGCTTGAGCAACAATCAGATCGCTCGGTTGTCCGCAGTGGTCAACTGAGCGCGAATCAACCTAGACCAAGAACCAAAACTCGTACACCACGCTGTGGGACGCAATCGCAGGCTGAGCAATTGAAGACGGTTTCTGTCCCCCTGTACCACGGGACATCAACACTATTTATCGATGGCATCTGGTCGAAGGGCCTGGCCGGAGCAAACCCGATTGTTGATTGGAAAGTTCTCGAGTGTGCCCAGGAAATCTACCCGGTTGTCGAACGGTACCTCGCGCCCAACGAGGACCTCATGCTGAAGGTGGATGGCTTCAAGCGAATGGTCAGCAATTGCAGGCGTTTTCAAACTTACAGCACGGTGACACCTACCTGTCGCCCGCGCTTGACACAGCCGTTCGATACGCTTCAACCAATCGATTCGGATCCGAACTGCTGAGCTATACGCTGGACTTGCTGCTCGAGTTGTATGTCCAATTCCGCGAGCATATCCCCACGGGGCCCAGAGATCGATTTCCTGAGGTGATTCGCCGGATCGATCTTCCTGCCGCGCCTCTGGTGATTCGTATTGACGGTATCCCGGAATCCTGGCTTCTTACCGAGCACTGTGGTGATCCCAAAGTTAATCTTGAGTTCATCGAAAATACTCAACGAGAGTCACCAGACCTGGTGGAAGTTTTCTGCCAGCAGCACAACTTTCGACTAATCAAGCCCGTGCCAGTAGCGAGTCTGCGTGTATGGCTCGTCAACTTGACGCACAGGGATCCGATGTCGCCGGAATATGATCTCTTGCCACTAACGCTGCCGTAATGTTCGAGTGCGTTTGGTGATGGGCATCCGGACGCGGCTATGCGTCCAATTCATCGGTCGCGCCCCTGAGGCATCGGATCTTGGCTTATCGGAAGGGTGCGTAGCGCGGCATGCGGCGGGGGAAAGTGTGTCCATATACGTGTCCACCTTCGATGCTCAGAATACGCAAATACATATTTTATAAGCGTTTTCTATCCATGAAGAGTTTCCGCATCGGCAAGTAACCGCCCCGGATTGAACACGCCTGCTGGGTCAAACGACTGTTGCAGTCGCCGGTGAATGGCCAGCACGGCGGGGGTCAGTGGATGCAGGCGTTGGCCCGCCACGCCACCGCGCCAGTGCCAAGCCGTACCGCCTTGCGCCTCGGCCCAGGCACGCACGGCGCGAGGTGGCAGCGTGGTGCGGTGCCAGCGCAAAGCGCCTCCCCATTCAATCAACGGTTCGCCAAGTTCGGCGGGCAGCGGCGCACTCGTGGGAACTGACAGCCGCCACAAGTGTTCAGCGTGCGTGAACCACGGGTCGGTTTGATCGCGCAGGCCGGCCCAGAAGTGGTCGGCTTCTAGCTTCGGCAGTGGCTCACCGCCCAAGGCGCGGGCGGCAGTGGACACGGCGGCGGTGGCGCCGGATAAACGCACCGTGGCACTGCCAGCAGCATAGGCCGTGGCGGACACCGGCCAGGACTGCCCGGCCCAACGCTGAAACGCCTGCAACGCCGCGGCGCTCGTTAAGGCAAAGCGCAGGGTGGTCTCTGCTGGTGGCAAGGGCAGGACCTTCAGTGACACTTGGGTGATGAGCCCGAGCAGCCCAAACGAACCGCAAAGCAGGCGCGATACATCAAAGCCCGCCACGTTCTTCATCACCTGGCCACCAAAGCGCAGCACTTCGCCGCGCCCGTCTAGCAAGGTGGCGCCCAACACGAAATCGCGCGTTGCGCCGACGCTGGCGCGTCGTGGCCCTGACAGACCGGCAGCAACGATGCCACCCAAGGTAGGGTCACCGCCAAAGCGCGGTGGTTCAAACGCCAGCGACTGCCCTTGGGTGGCGAGCAGCGCCTCGATGCCAGACAGACGGGTGCCAGCACCGGCGGTGATGACCAGTTCCGTGGGCTCGTACGCCACCACGCCGTTCAGAACGCGGGTGTCGAGTAAGGTGGCGTTGGCGGTCGCCTCGCGGTCCGTCACACAATACTCGCCGAGAAAATCTTTGGTGCCAGCACCACGCAGGATCAAGGGGGCGCGTGCACTGGCGGCTGCCAGTACTTGCTCGCGCAGTGCTGGCAGGATGGAGGGGTCGAGCGTTGGGCGAGGCATAAACGGGCCTTAGAACCGCGGCAAGTCGGCATGCGGCAGCTGGCCGGCATGGACATGCTGGCGGCCGAATTCTGCGCAGCGGGCGAGGGTGGGCAGGGCCTTGCCGGGGTTTAACCGGGCGGTGGGATCGAATGCGTTGCGCACGGCGAAGAAGGCTGCGCGTTCTTCCGGCGTGAATTGTTCGCACATCGAGCCGATTTTCTCGAGCCCCACGCCGTGTTCGCCGGTGATGGTGCCGCCCAGCCGCACGCACAGCGACAGGATCTCGGCCCCGAAGGCTTCGGCACGTGCCCATTCACCGGGCATGTTGGCATCGAACAAAATGAGCGGATGCAGGTTGCCGTCGCCGGCATGAAAGACATTCATGCAGCGCAGACCATAGCGGGCTTCCATGCCGGTCATGGCCGCGAGCATGGCACCCAGCTGTTTGCGCGGCAGCGTGCCGTCCATACAGTAGTAATCGGGTGAAATACGCCCGGCGGCCGGAAACGCATTTTTGCGACCCGACCAGAGCCGCAGTCGTTCGGCCTCTGACTGCGACACGGTGACGGCCGTGGCCCCGGCCGCGCGCAACACGGCGTCGATACGCGCCATCTCTTCGGTCACTTCCTCCGGCGTGCCATCGGCTTCCACCAACAGCAGCGCCATCGCCTCCAGATCGTAGCCGGCGTTCACAAAGGGTTCGACGGCGCGTGTGGCCTGACGGTCCATCATCTCCAGCCCCGCGGGAATGATGCCGGCAGCGATGATGTCGGCCACGGCTTGGCAGGCGCGGCCTAGATCGTCGAAGGAAGCCATGGCCACCTGCGCCACCGGTGGGCGCGGCTTGAGCTGCAAGAGCACTTCCGTAACCACCAACAGCAGTCCTTCGGAGCCGATGCCCACAGCGAGCAGGTCGAGTCCGGGCGAGTCCAGGCCGCCACTGCCGAGGGTCACGGCAGTGCCGTCGCTGAGCAAGCCGGTGACGCGGCGAACGTTATGCACGGTCAGGCCATACTTAAGACAGTGCACCCCGCCAGAATTTTCAGCGACATTGCCGCCAATGGTGCAGGCGATCTGTGACGACGGGTCCGGCGCGTAATACAGGCCGAAGGCAGCGGCTGCCTCGGATACGGCGAGGTTGCGCACGCCCGGTTCGACGCACGCCGTTTGGGTGAGCGGGTCGATGGACAAGACGCGGTTCAGGCGCGCCAGCGACAGCACGATGCCTTGCGCATGCGGGGTGGCACCACCGGACAGGCCCGTGCCGGCACCGCGCGCCACTACCGGCACGCCTAAGTGGTGACAGGCGACTAGCGCCGCGCGCACTTCACTCACGGTGCGCGGCAACACCACGGCCAGTGGCCGCTCCCGCAGTGCCGACAAACCGTCGCATTCATACGGCGCCAGCTGCGCGGGCTCGGTGAGCACCGCTGCAAGGGGCAGCACACCCTGCAGGGCGGCAATGATGGCGTGCGGCGGCATGAGGCGGTAGGGCGTTGGGGTAGCGGATGAACGAGAGGCTTGAAGTGTGCCTATATACTGCTGGCAACACCATGGAAACCAACCTCGCCCCCTGGATTCGCGATACCACTGCCGGACAGACCGCCGAACGGGTGCTGCGTTCCTGCGTCCATTGTGGGTTTTGCACGGCCACCTGCCCGACGTACCAGTTGCTCGGCGACGAACTGGACGGCCCGCGCGGGCGGATCTACCTGATCAAAGAAGTGTTGGAAGGCGCACCCGCCACGCGGACCGTGCAACAGCATCTGGACCGGTGCCTGACGTGCCTGGGGTGTGAAACCACCTGCCCATCCGGTGTCGACTACCGGCAGTTGCTGGCGGTAGGTCGCGAGGTGGTGGAGGCACAGGTGAGGCGACCGTGGACGGAACGCTGCGTGCGCTGGGTATTGCGCGAGGGTTTAACGCGGCCTGGGCTGTTTGGCGCAGCCTTGTCCGTTGGGCGAGCCTTGGCCTTGGCGCTGCCGGCCACGTGGCGGCAAAAAATGGGCCGTTCACGCCCGGCGGGTGTCTGGCCGGAGGCGGGCACCCTGGCTCGCTCAGCAGGCAACACGCCGCCGCGGCAGGTATTCGTGCTGCGCGGTTGCACCCAGCCGGCGCTGGCGCCGGCAATCGACTCCGCTACTGCGCGGGTGCTGGCGGCCATTGGCGTGACAGCCGTGGTAGCGCCACGCGCTGGCTGCTGTGGCGCGGTGCAGTATCACTTGGGCGATCCGTCAGGCGCCTTGCAGGCAGCCCGTCGCAACATCGACGCGTGGTGGCCGCAACTCGCCAGTGGCGAGGTGGAAGCGCTGGTGGTGAATGCCTCAGGTTGCGGTTTACAGGTGAAGGATTACGGACAGCTACTGCACGACGACCCGCTCTATGCAGACAAAGCGCGACAGGTGAGCGCCCAAACCCGGGACCCGGCGGAATTCCTGCTGGCGGAGCGCGCCGCGTTACTGAAGCGTGTGGGTCCGGTGCCGGCGCAGCGGGTGGTGTTCCATCCACCTTGCAGTTTGCAGCATGGGCAAAAAATACACGGTGTCGTCGAAGCGCTGCTCACCGCGCTGGGTGCCGAGCTGTTGCCGGTGAACGATGCGCATCTGTGCTGTGGGTCGGCTGGGGCTTATTCGTTGCTGCAACCGGGGATCTCCACCGCCTTGCGTGACGGTAAGCTGGCAGCGCTGCAGGCGGCGCATCCGCAGATGATCCTCTCGGCGAATATAGGGTGCCTCGCCCATCTGGAAACGGGCACCACCCTACCGGTACGCCATTGGCTGGAGTGGGTGGATGCGGCGCTGCATTCTCGGTCAGTCATCCCGTCAGACATGCTGGAGTCATTATGAATCCTCCTGTTGAATCTCCCCGCCGTACGGTGCTGGTCTCTGCCGGCGCCACGGGCCTTGGGCAGGTGCTGGCCCGCGCTTTCCTGGACGCCGGCGATCAGGTGCACATTTTTGACGTCTCGGCCCCGGCGGTGGCAGCGTTCCTGCAGCAAAACCCCGGCGCGAGCGGTTCAGTGGCCGATGTCAGCCAGGCCGCGGAGGTGGCTGCGGTGTTCGAGGACCTGCAACAGCGCTACGGCCGGCTGGATGTGCTGGTGAACAATGCCGGCATCGCCGGCCCCGTGGGTTTGGTGGAAGATTGCGATATCGCCGGCTGGGACCAGTGCGTGGGCGTCAACCTCAGTGGTGCGTTCTACATGACCCGGTTGGCGGTGCCCCTGCTGAAGGCCAGCGGTAGCGGGTCGATCATCAATATCAGCTCCTCGGCTGGTTTGCTGGGCTGTCCGTTGCGGTCGGCTTATGCAGCCACCAAGTGGGCGCTGATTGGCTTAACCAAGACCTGGGCGATGGAGTTGGGGCCGCTGGGCATCCGTGTGAATGCTCTTTGTCCAGGCAGCATCAATGGCGAGCGTATCGATCGGGTCATCCATGCCGATGCCAAACAGCGCGGCGTGACGCCGCAGCTGGTGCGCGAGCAGTATGCACGGCAAGTGTCACTGCGCCAGTTTGTGGAGGCTGAAGATATCGCCAGCATGGCGCTGTACCTCACCAGTGCGGCGGGCAGGATGATCTCCGGCCAAGCACTCAGCATCGATGGCCACACGGAAAGCCTGGCGTCGGTCTCCTGACCGTTGCTGCCAGCCCTCGAGTGGGCACGGTATTTTTTCAAGCACTTAAAGCGAGTAAGACGATGCAAGCAGCCTGGTTTTCGAAGTTCGGCAAAGCCGCTGACGTGATCGTTGTCGGCGAACATCCCACACCGGTGCCGGGTCCCGGGGAAGTGCTGGTGCAGCTGGCCACCTCCGGGGTGAATCCCAGCGATGTTAAAAAACGTGCGGGCTCGCAGCCGGCCTTGCTCGCGGCGGGCGAGATCATTCCGCACAGTGACGGCGGCGGTACGATTATCGCGGTGGGTGCCGGCGTGGAGCCAGGGCGCCTCGGGCAACGGGTCTGGGTGTATCAGGCGCAGTTCCAGCGCCGCTTCGGCACGGCCGCGGAGTTCGTGACGCTAGAAGCGCGCCGGGCAGTCCCGTTGCCGGAGAATACTTCGTTCGAAGTGGCGGCGTGTCTGGGTATTCCAGCGATGACCGCGCATCGCTGTGTGTTGGCTGACGGCCCCGTCGCTGGTCAGATCGTGCTGGTCACTGGGGGCGCAGGTCGTGTGGGCCGCTATGCCATTCAGTGGGCGAAACTCGCCGGTGCCACCGTGCTGGCCACGGCCAGCAACGCCGCGGATAGCCAAGAATGCCGCGAGCTTGGCGCCACGGAAGTGTTCAATCACCGCGAAGCGGGCTGGGGCAAGGCAGTGGATGCCTGGACGGGTGGCGCCAAAGTGCAGCGTGTGGTGGACGTGGAGTTTGGTGCCAATCTGTTGGAGGTCCTCGACTGCATCCGGGTGGGCGGTGTGATCGCTACCTATTCGTCGGTGCAGGTGCCAGAGCCAAAGCTGCCGTTCCTGCGCATGATGTATATGGACCTCAGCTTGCGCCTGGTGATCGTCTACTCCATGCCGGAAGCGGCAAAACAGCAGGCCATCACCGACATCACCCGCGAACTGCTGGCGGGCACCTTGCAGCACCGTATCGCTGCCTGCCTGCCGCTGGCCGAGCTGGCTGAGGCGCATGAACTCATTGAACAAGGGCAGGTGCGTGGCTGCGTGGTTGTGACGGTGGGCGCGTGATGCGCCCACCACAGGGTGCACGTTATGGTCGGTGGGTGGCTATCACCGCCCTGGGCTTACTCGGCCTTGGTGCAGGTGGATGCCTGCCTGCGCTGGCGGGTGCTGCGCCAGCAGTGGCCATCACGCAAGTAGAAGTGGGTGGTGAAACACTGCGCGGCCTGCCTGACCCCGCGGCGGCGGGCGTGGTGGTCTTCAAGGGCCTGCCTTTCGCGGCACCACCGGTCGGTGCGCTGCGCTGGGCACCTCCCCAGCCGCCTCAGCCACGGACTGGGATCCGCACGGCCACGGAGTTTGCTCCCGGTTGTTTTCAGGACAGTTACAACACCGACTGGTACCGGCGGGTAGGCAAGGCTTTCGGCGCCCCGCCGGCGCTGTTTCAGGACCCCCCGTTCAATGAAGACTGCCTCTACTTAAACGTGTGGACGCCCCGTCTCGATGCGGCCGCGCGGTTACCCGTCATGGTGTGGTTGCATGGGGGCAGCAATAAAGCCGGATGGGCCTATGAGCCCAACTACTTAGGCGGGCGCCTCGCGGCGGCGGGTCCGGTGGTGGTGGTCACCGTGCCGTATCGGCTCGGCATCTTTGGCTTCTTCTCACATCCGGAGCTGCAGGCGGCAGGCGTCAGCCCCAACTTTGGGTTGCAAGATCAGCTCGCGGCCTTGCAGTGGGTGCAGGCGAACATTGCCTATTTTGGTGGCGACCCGGAGCAGGTCACGGTGTTCGGCGAATCCGCTGGCGCTAAGGACATCGGCTATCTCATGGTGTCACCGGCGGCAAAAGGTTTGTTTAAGCGCGCCATCAGTCAGAGTGGTGGCTTCCAGCTACAGGACACTGCCACTTGGGCGACGCTGGCCAACGCCGGTACCTTGCTCGGTACTGCTGTGGCGGGGGCGGCCAGTGCGCCACCCACAACGCTGCAGAGCTTGCGCGACACGTCAGCCGCGGTGGTGTTTGCTGCGGCTAAAACGGCCTTGCCTGACCACGACTACACGCCCGTGGTGGATGGCTCGACGGTACTGTCGACAACCCCGGTGGCCTATGCTGCGGCCGTTCCCTACGACCTGCTCATGGGCTCGAATGGCGCTGAAGACTACATGTATGAATCGGGTGACGTGGCGGCTTTCGAGCGCTATCTGCAGCAGTGGGCGCCGCCGACGGCCGCCGCGCTGCGCATACTGGCGGCACGCGAGTCGGTGCTGCGCTTAGGGCATGACCGGGTGAAAGCGTTTGTCGACAATGTCTGTCCGGGTTATCTGCTGGGTGCCGCGGTACAGCGCGCCGGGCATAGCGCGTGGCTTTACCATTTCACCCGGGTTCGTCCAGGGCCCGGTGGACAGCAGCTGCTGGCTTACCATGGCGCCGAAATTCCCTATGTTTTTAACACCCATGACGACTGGTTCAGCAGCGATGCCACAGAACCACTACTGACCCGCACCATGATGGCTTACTGGGTGAACTTCGCTCGCAGCGGCAACCCCAATGGCCAAGGTTTGCCAGCGTGGCCCAGCTACGACCCGGCAGCGCCACAAGTGCAGCAGCTCGACGCCGAGCCCGGCGCGCAGTCAGCACCTAACCATGCCTTGTGCCTGCAGCTGGCAGAGCACCTTTATGGATCTTGAGATTACGCGCAGCGTGCACGGCGAAGTCGCGGTGTTGCGCCTGAGTGGCCGGCTGAATGGTGCCACCGCGTTGTTGCTCGAGCGTTGGTTGCAAGAACACGCGCCCGCCCCGCTGCTGTGGGATCTGGCCGGGTTGCATTTTCTGTCGAGCGCGGGCGTACGCGTACTGCTGGTGCACGAAAAGCAGCTGCGTCAGCGCGGACAGGCGACGGTGCTGGCCGGTGTGCTGCCGTCGCTGCAGGAAGTGCTGACCATCACCGGCCTCGCCAGTTTCTGGCAGCAGCTGCCTGGCCTGCCCGAGATGGCCGCGGCGCTGCCGACGGTGAGGGGAGCCGAGGAGCGGACCACCGCCGATGGCCTGCGCTTTTCCGTGCTGCGCGCGGCGGCTGCGGCCACGCCGGCAGGTGCCGCGGTGGAAGGCGCGTTGGTGCGCTGGCAGGACGCCGCTTATGTGGGCGCCAGCGTGCAACAACTGCACTTGGCTTTCGGTCGGGGTGGCTTGGGTGCACGCAAGGACACGGCCCGCGCAAGGCCGGT
>CANIOW010000047.1 GCA_947469285.1 Gammaproteobacteria bacterium | reverse complement strand
GTATCCAATCAACTGGTCCGCCAGTTTGGTTTTCGCGATTACCGCGCTCATTTCTCTCACTGCCGTGCCATGGTACGGACTGACTCACGGTTACTCGCTAGGAACCGTGCTGTGCGCCGTGTTTCTGGTGGCAGCCAATGGCATGTCCATCACGGCTGGTTACCACCGTCTGTGGTCACACCGTGCTTGGGAAGCCCACTGGTTGGTCCGCCTGCCGCTGATGATCTTTGGCACTATGGCCATCCAAAACAGCATTCTCATCTGGTCCGCCAATCATCGCGTTCACCACCGTTTCTGTGACGACAACGACGTGGATCCCTACTCGGCCGGGCGCGGCTTCTGGTACTCGCACATTGGCTGGATGCTGCGCAACCATCCCAGTGCAGAACCCGATCTGTCGCTGGTGAAGGACATCGAGAAAGACCCCCTGGTAAGCTTCCAGCACCGCCATTACCTGACACTCGTGCTGCTCACCAATTTCGGCATTCCAGCCCTGCTTGGCTGGCTGGTAGGGGATGTCTGGGGCATGCTCCTGCTGGGCGGCGTGCTGCGGCTGGTCATCAGCCACCACGTCACCTTCTTTATCAATTCACTGGCCCACATGTGGGGCACCCAGCCCTACAACGACCGTAACAGCGCCAAGGACAACCCGGTGCTCGCCTTCCTCACCTATGGCGAGGGGTACCACAATTTCCACCATCACTTTCTGCACGACTACCGCAACGCCATCCGCTGGTGGCAGTGGGACCCGACCAAATGGTTCATCTGGAGCGTCTCGCGCCTGGGGCTCGCGCATGGCCTGCGCCGGACGCCCGATGTGACCATTCAGCGCGCGGTGGTGGAGATGCAACTACGCCGCCTCGGAGCCGACGAATCGGCCACGGCCAGTGCCGAGGGCCACGCAGGCCTGGCGCGTCTGGCTGCGCCATTGCGCGCCCGGGTGCAGCAAGAGGTCGAAGCGTTTCGCACCACTCTCGCTGAGTGGTCCAAGGTAATGGACCTACGCCAGCAGGATCTCGTCCGCTTCCGCATCCGCTCACGGGAAATCGTCCGTGCACTCAGCGAACAGCGGCGTCGGCTTGCGGTGCTCGTGGCCAGCGCTGCGCCGCCGGCCATTGCCTGAGGTGAGCCAGCTTCCTCCTTGTCCGCTATGCGGTTCAGCCCTCACCTATGACGATGGACAGCAGTTCGTCTGCCCCGAGTGCGGCCACGAGTGGTCGCGTGAGGCAGCCACCACCACGAGCGACAGCCCACTCGTCATCAAAGACGCCAACGGCAATGTGCTTGCCGATGGAGACGCCGTCACCGTCATCAAGGACCTGAAGGTGAAAGGCTCTTCGTCGGTGGTCAAGGTGGGCACCAAGGTGCGCAACATCCGTCTGGTCGCCGAGGCAGAGGACGGTCATGACATCGACTGCAAGATCGAGGGCATCGGCGCCATGCGCCTCAAGTCGGTCTTTGTCAGGAAGGCCTGACGGGCGACAGGCGGCGACACACCGCGTCAATGCCCTCCAAAATACGTGGCGTTGCCCGCGCTAAGACGTTCGAATCCAGCGTGTAGACGCGGCCCTCACGCACCGCCGGCACCTGTGGCCAGCGCTGCCAGGCGCGTCGCGCCGCGTCACCATCGCGCCCGTCATCTAGTACCAAAATAACCTGCGGCTGCCGCGCCACGATCGCTTCCTCACCGATGCTCGGCGCTAGCTGCGACAGCTCACCGAAAATATTCTGCCCGCCACACAAGCGCACCACTTCGCCGATCAGCTGCTGGTCATTGACGGTATAAAAAGGATTTTGCCCAACCTGGATGAAAACCCGCGGCGCCACCCCGACCCGCCCGCGCTGCTGTCGACGGCGTTCGGCCAGCGCCACGCGAAAACGCTTGGCGGCCTGGCTGGCGATAGCGCTGGTGCCGGCCCAACGACCAATGTTCTCGATCGCCGGCGCAATCTGATCCAGATGATCGACCGGCACGGCCTCCACCCGCAAACCCAGCGCCCGCAGACGCGCAACATTTTCGCCAGGCGTGCCGCTGCCCCAGGCCAGCACCAAATCTGGCCGAACCGCCATGACGCGTTCCATGTCGAGCCGAAAGGCATCGCCGATGAGCAGCACTCGCCGTGCTGCTGCCGGGAAATCGCTGTAGGCCACCACCCCCACCAGCCGGTCGCCCGCACCCGCCGCATAGACCAGTTCCGTGAGGTTCGGTGACAGGCTGAGCAAACGGTGAGCCGGGGCCACGGCCGCCAATGCCGCGACCGATACCAGCCCGAGCAGACCGAAGAGCCACAACGACCGGAACCCCCGCCGAACCTGGCATGAGCGCCCGCCAACCACGCCTGACGCCGGTGGCGTCATCGCTGCACCTGTGACCAATCAAACGCCGAACCGGGGTCGGTCTTGCGGCCAGGAGCGATGTCGCTATGCCCCACCACCTCGCCGCGCGCCAAACTGGGATAGGCCGCCCGCAACGCGCGTAGCACTTGGTTCAGCTGCCGGTACTGGGCCGGTGTGTAAGGCAGCTCGTCCGTCCCTTCCAGTTCAATGCCCACCGAGTAGTCATTGCAGGCCCCCCGGTATTTCCACACCGACGCCCCCGCGTGCCAGGCGCGGCGGTGAAACGGCACGTATTGCGTGACCCCACCCTCCCGCGTAATGCATACGTGGGCCGACACCCGCAGGCCCTGCACCGCGGCGAAATAGGGGTGTTCCCCCGGTGGCAACACACCCGTAAAAAGCGCATCAATCCACGGCCCGCCAAAGTGGCCCGGTGGCAGGCTGATGCCATGGACCACCACCAGCACCGGCGCGGCACCCGGTGGACGGGCATCCTGATGGGGCGACGGCACCAGCCGCGCTCCCAGCAACAGCCCAGTGCCTACATCCACCACGCCGAGGATTTCTGCCGTTGAGTTCATACCGTCAAGCTTAGCGCAGGGACCGGGCCACGATTCGTTAGAATCTACCCATGAACACCACCCCCAACGCTGCCATGGCCGATCTGGTCCGACGTGATCTTGCCGCCGTCTGGCACCCCTGTACGCAGATGAAAGACCATGAAACCGTACCCATGCTGCCGGTGCGCCGCGCTGCAGGCGTGTGGCTCGAATTGCACGATGGCCGTCAGGTGCTGGACGCCATCAGTTCCTGGTGGGTCAATCTGTTTGGTCATTGCCACCCCACCTTGGTGAAGGCGGCACAGGAACAAGCCGCAACGCTCGAGCACGTCATCATGGCGGGCTTCACCCACGAGCCCATCGTGGAACTCTCGGAAAGTCTGGTGCGCCTAGCACCGCCCGGCCTCACCCGCTGCTTCTACGCGGACAACGGCAGCGCCGCCATCGAAGTGGCGCTGAAAATGAGCTTCCACTACTGGCGCAATACCGGCCGCCCGCGCAAGACGCGGTTCATCACCCTCAGCAACGGCTATCACGGGGAAACCTTAGGTGCCCTGTCCGTGGGCGATGTGGATCTGTTCAAGGACACCTATCGCCCCTTGCTGCTCGAGGTCATCACGGTCCCGTCACCCGACGCCTTCCATCGCGAGCCGGGCAGCACGCCCGCAGACCACGCGCGGAAGATGTTCGCGCACATGGAAACGACTCTCGCTCGTCATGCCGACGAAGTAGCAGCGGTCATCGTCGAGCCACTGGTGCAGTGTGCCGGTGGCATGCGCATGTACGACCCGGAATACCTGCGCCTGCTCCGCGCTGCCTGCGACGCGCACGGCGTCCATCTCATCGCTGATGAGATCGCGGTCGGTTTCGGCCGCACGGGCACCCTCTTCGCCTGTGAACAGGCCAGTATCCGCCCGGATTTCCTGTGCCTCTCCAAGGGACTCACTGGCGGCTGGCTGCCGTTGAGCGTGGTGATGACCACCGAGCAGGTCTACGGCGCGTTCTACGACGACTATGTGCGCAAAACGGCCTTCCTACATTCGCATAGCTATACCGGCAACGCGCTCGCGTGTGCGGTAGCTAGGGCCACCCTGCGCATCTTCGAAAATGAACCATGGATCGAGCGCAACCGCATCACGGCCGCGCACATGGCACAGTCCGTGGCGGGCCTTGCGGACCACCCGAACGTCGCGGAAATCCGGCAGACCGGAATGATTCTTGCCATCGAAGTCGTGAAAGACAAACAGACCCGCAGCACCTGGCCGTTCGAAGAACGGCGCGGCCTGCGTGCGCACCAGCACGCGCTAGCGCGTGGTGCCTTGCTGCGCCCGCTGGGAACGGTACTGTATTTCATGCCGCCCTACGTCATCACGCCCAGCGAAGTGAACTTTCTCGCGGAGGTGGCCGCAGAGTGCGTGGACATCATGGCCAAAGACGCCACATGAGAACCATCCGCGTCCTCGCCCCAGGGTTTCCAGCGTCGGGTGGCGTGTTTGAACTCCCCGGTGATGCCGGCGCCCATGTCGCACGGGTGCTGCGGTTGGTCGCCGGCGATGCCGTAGTGCTGTTTGACGGGCACGGCTATGAAGCCACCGCACAGCTCACGGCTGTGCACGGCATCGTGGTCAGCGTCGACGTGCAACCTGCCGTGAGCGTGGACCGTGAATCGCCGCTGCGACTCACCCTAGTGCAAGGCGTGTCGCGCGGCGAACGCATGGACCTGGTGATGCAAAAAGCCACTGAACTGGGCGTGGCCTGCCTCGTGCCGGTATTAACGGAACGTAGCGTGGTGAAGCTGGATGCGGCGCAGTCCGCCAAACGCCTACAGCATTGGCAAGGCGTGGTAGCCGCTGCCTGTGAACAAAGTGGGCGGGCACTGCTGCCACAAGTACTACCCGTGCAGCCGCTCCTCCAGTGGCTGCGCGTTGCGCCAGCCCCCTCCGAAAGGCGGTTCTTGCTACATCCTGGCGCCACCACCCGCGCCCGCGACCTGCCGGAGCTGCAAGCGGCTACGTTGCTTATCGGCCCGGAAGGCGGCCTGTCGCCGGGCGAGCGTGCTGCCGCCTTACAGGCCGGCTACACCGACTTATCGCTCGGACCGCGCGTGCTGCGCACAGAAACCGCCGCACTGGCGGCACTGGCGGCACTACAAGCCATCGCTGGCGATTTATAGTCAGGCTTTAATGCGTAACAGCGCCGGGTCGTAGAGCGGTTGCAACGACACCTGCAGCGGATAACGCTGGCCGGCAATCTCCACCTCCCAGCAACCACTGTTCAAATAGGCGGCGTCCACCACCACTGTCGGTGCAGTGCCGCCACGTGTGCCAGGCTCGATCATTGCCAGACCCACCGCTCCGCCCAAGGTATGGCCATAAGACCCAGCACGAACGTACCCCACCGGCAGCCCATCGCGCCACACCACTTCGGCGTGAAACAGCTGTGGCTCAGGATCCAACACTTGTACCTGGCATAAGCGACGACATAACGGGCCGCGAGATTTTTTCAGCAGCATCGCCTCGCGGCCAATGAACCCCTCCGGCTTGGTGAGATCCATCGCGAAGGCCAATCCGGTCTCTAGTGGATCGTCCGTGTTATCGATGTCATGGCCATAGTCTCGATAGCCTTTCTCCAGTCGCAGACTGGACAGCGCTTTCAAACCTGCGTGTTGCAACCCATAGCGCGCGCCCTCAGCCAGCAGACGGTCATAGACATGCACCGCCTGCTCAACAGGAATATACAACTCATAGCCCAGCTCACCGACATAGGTCAGGCGCACACAGCAGACCCGTGCGAAGCCGATGTCAATCTCGCGGGCCGTGCGATACGGGAACGCGGCATTCGATAGCTCTGCGCTGGTCACTGCCTGCAGCAGTTCACGTGAACGCGGCCCCTGTACATTCAGCTGCGCCCACGCACCGCTGACGTCGGTGACAAAGGCATGGGCGTCGGCAGGTATATGCCGCCGCAGCCAGGTTTCAGCATGACGCACCATCGTGTCAGTCACCACCACCAAAAATCTCTCGCTCGACAGCTTCGCCACAGTCAGGTCCGCCTCCAGTAAACCGTCGGCATTCAGCCACTGTGTATAGGTGATGACGCCCACCGGGCCGTCTACCTGGTTGGTGGAAATTCGGTTCAGCAAACTGCCAGCGTCGCGGCCTTGTACGAGAAATTTTCCCATGAAGGACATGTCCATCAGCACCACGGCCTCACGCGCAGCACGGTGTTCTGCCGCCCACTGACCGAACCACTGCTGGCGACCCCAGGACAAAGGGCCCGGGTCGGGCGTCTGTCCAACACCGGCGTACCAGTCGGGCGTTTCCCAGCCGCTGGTTTCACGGAAATAGCCGCCTGCTGCCGCTAACCGCTCATGCAAGGGCGAACGTCGCGCATCACGAGCGGACTGGAGCATATGGGCCGGGTAATGGCACTGATATACCTGACCCAGCGACTCAATAGTCCGCGCGCGACGGTACTCTGGATTGGCCTGATACGGATGTAAGCGATCGATGTGCATGCCGGTGACGTCGACATCAGGCGTCCCATGAATGATCCAATGCGCCAGCACACGACCCAGCCCGCCACCCGTCAAAATACCAATCGAATTCAGACCCGCCGCCACGAAGTAGCCGGGCAACTCCGGCGCTTCGCCCACGATGGGCGCCAAATCCGGAGTAAAACTTTCAGGGCCGCAGAAGAATTGTTTGATCCCCACCTGGGTGGTCACTGGCACGCGCGACATGGCGCGCTCTAGAAACGGCATGACCCGATCCCAATCCGGGGGTAATTCACCAAAAGAAAAATCCGGCGGAATACCTTCTATTTTCCATGGCGCACAGATGGGTTCAAACAGCCCCACCATCAGCCCAGCTCCTTCCTGCCGGTAGTAGCCATAGCATGCTGGGTCTTCCAGCACCGGCATGCCTGGCGGCAGCCCTGGGATAGCTTCCGTGATCAGGTAATAGTGCTCAGCGGCTTGGTTCGCAATGGTGACGCCATCGATCTCGCCCAGCTGACGTGCCCACATACCCGCGCAATTCACCACCACGTCCGCGTGGATATCACCGTAAGCAGTGCGCACCCCAGCGGCACGGCCGCCGCGCTTCAATACGCCCAGTGACGCGACGCCTTCAATAATGCGTACACCACGCAGGCGCGCACCCTTGGCCAGTGCCATGGTGACGTCGACCGGGTTCACCCGGCCATCTTCTTTCACGTAGAAGCCCGCCTCGATATCGTCCACTTTGGCGAGCGGGAACAGGTCCTGTACTTCGCGCGGGGAAATCTCCTGCACATCCACGCCGCAGTAGCGATTGAAGGCTGCAATGCGGCGGAACTCCTCCAGCCGATCGCGGTCGGAGGCCACCTCGATGAAACCGATCGGTGAGAAGCCGGTAGCCTGCCCGGTCTCGGCTTCAAGGCGCTGGTAGAGATCGCGCGTGTAACGGCGGATGCTGGTGGAAGTTTCCGAGAGTGAGCCGTACGTGACCATCAACCCGGCCGCGTGCCAGGTCGTCCCAGAAGTCAGTCGATCACGCTCCAGCAGCACAATGTCCTGCCAGCCCATCGCGGCGAGGTGGTAGGCGACCGATGTACCGATCACTCCCCCGCCAACGATCACGACGCGGGCATGAGCAGGCAGATTTGGCGGCGTCACAGGCTTCTCCAAAGGGTTCCCCATCAACTTGCCAGCCACGCGCTGGCGAACCTAGGATGCCGCGCTGCCTGTAGCCACCACCGCAGACGCTTGGACTCGCGTTTCAGCCGGCGCCAACCACGGTCTCATCGGCAATCATCGACTCCAGCCATTCCAGATCGGGAATCAGCGGTGTTTCATTGATGATCCGCACCTGACACAAGGCCGGACCCACCTCAGCAAAGTGCCGTGTCGGATCGGGCTTCAGTACTTCCCGCGTTACGCGGACTGTTTGCGGAAACCACTGCGTAACGATCCCGAACACGCGACTTGGAATGCGTTCGCCCAGTGCATGCACCAATACAATACGCGTCCGACCAGAAGCCGGCGGCGTAGCGCGGCCGCTAGCCGCTTCAAACGACAAGACCGGCACCGTCTTACCATTCCACGGCACAGTACCCAGATACCAGGCAGGCGCTCCTGCCATAGGGGTGGGTTCTGCCCAAGCCACCACCTCAGCCACGCCGCTACGCGGCAGCAGCAGCCGATCACCATCGAGGGCAATCAGCAAACAGAACAACTCGTCAGGCGTCGTTGGCATGGGCATTCCGGCGCAACAGCGGCTCAATCGCATCTAGCAGCTGGCTTTCTTGGTAAGGCTTCCCGAGATAATCATCCACCCCGATCTCGATCGCACGTGCACGGTGTTTATCGCCCGACCGTGAGGTGATCATGACAATAGGAACCTGCCGCAGACGCACATCGGCACGCACAAGGGTGGCCAGTTCGTAGCCATCCATGCGCGGCATTTCAATATCGAGTAACAGAATGTCGGGTACATGTTCCTGCAAAATCGTGAGCGCATCGAGCCCATCTCGCGCAGTGGCCACACGCATGCCATGCCGCTCTAGCAGACGCTGCGTCACTCGCCGAACCGTGATCGAGTCATCGACCACCAGCGCAAATGGACGGGTATCGACGCGTTCCGGCACGACCTCGAAGCTACGCGCACGCCAACCAATGCCGGCCAACGTCGGCATATCGAGGATGAGCACGATACGCCCGTCGCCGAGAATCGTCGCGCCGGCGATACCTTGAATAGCGCCCACCTGCGGCCCGACCGACTTGACTACTACTTCACGGTTGCCAACCAACTCATCGACCACCAGTGCGGTGCTGTGTTCACCACAACGCACCAATACGACGGGCACTGCCACGTCTTGCTCCGGCAGTTGCGCTGGCGGCGCACCGAGAAATAACCCCAGATGCTGAAACCGATAACGTTGATTGCCGTATTCGTAGGGAGTGCTGGGCGCCGCAAGATGACGCAGCACTTCAGATTTCGGCAGCCGCACCACTGCCTCAACCGTTGGCAATGGCAGCGCATAAAGTTCATCCGCCGTGCGTACGATCAGTGCCTGACTGACGGCGAGCGTGAACGGCAAGCGTAAAGTGAACCGCGCTCCGCGGCCAGGCACGCCTTCAATGTTCAGGCTCCCCCCAAGCTTCTTCACCGCGGTAGCGACCACGTCCATGCCCACGCCGCGACCGGCCGATTGGGTCACGGAGGGCGCCGTGCTAAACCCAGGCTCGAGCACCAAATGCATCGCCTGACTGTCCGTGAGAACGGCGCCGGGGGCAACCAAACCCTGTGCCCGCGCCCGTTCACGGATGGCGCGCAGGTTGAAACCTGCACCGTCGTCCGCGACGGTAATGATCATTTCCGAATTCTCGCGATGCAAGGCCACTTCAACCCGACCTTCGGCCGGCTTGCCCGCTGCCACACGCTCTGCAGGCGACTCCAGCCCATGCACCACGGCGTTGCGCAGGAGATGCTCAAACGGACCAATGAGCCGTTCCAACACCTGCCGATCCAGTTCGCCACTGGCGCCGGTCACCACCAGCTCTGCCTGCTTGCCCGTCTCCTGCGCGGCTTGGCGCACCAGTCGCGATAGACGCGGCACATGACGCTGGAAGGCCACCATGCGACTACGCATCAGCCCGTTTTGCATTTCACTAATGCCACGCGCTTGTTGCATGAGCAGGTTCTGCCCATCGCGAGTCAGATGTTCAAGGAGCCCCTGCAAGCTGGCAACGTCGCTGGCGCTCTCGGCGAGAGCTCGGCTGTACTGCTGCAGGGAAGAATAACGATCCAGCTCCAGCGGGTCGAAACCGCCACGATCGGCGTCATGCTGATGGCGCGTTAGGATCTGCGCCTCGGTCTCCATTTCCATGCGTCGTAGCTGTTCTTTAAGACGCGTGGTGACACGCGACAACTCTGCGAGATTCGACTCAACCGACGACCATTGTTGCTCCAGACGCGCTCGCAAAATACTGATTTCACCGGCGTTATTCAGCAAGTCGTCGAGCAGCTCAGCATCGACGCGTGCCAGCTCACGTGGCTCAGCCGCACCCAGTGGCTCACGGCCAGGTGGTGCTGCCGTCGGCGCCACTTCAGGCGCGGGCGCCCATGGGCGTGCCTGCTCAGGCAAGGCCGCTGCCGTTTGCTCAATCTCCGGCTCCACCGCAGGCACACTTTCCGAGAGCACCTCGGGTGCGGTCTCGAGCAAGGCTGGGGGCATCGCCTCGGGTATCGCCTCGGGCACCGCCTCGGGCACCGCCTCGGGTACGAGCTCCGCCAAAATCTCGGGTATGGGCTCGGCTGTAGCCTCAGGTGCGGCCGCGAGCACTTCCGCGGGCAGGGGCATCCTGGTCGGTGCCTTGGCGGCGTCCTGCAGCAAGGCCATCAGCGTGGCATCTACCGCCGCGGCTTCGCCCGCCATCACACAGTCACGCAAGGTGGCCAGATGATCCAGCCCACGCTGCAGCAAGTTCATCACTGGCGAGACCTCAGTCGGTGCCGCATGCTCGATGACGCTTAACAAGGTTTCCACTTCATGCGCCACACTGCCCATGCCGTCCAAGCCGGCCATGCGCGCACCCCCCTTCAGGGTATGCAGCAGACGCTTCAGTTCGCCGAGCACCACCGTGTTCTGCAGGTCCGCGCGCCAGCCAGCCAAGGCCTTGTCTGCCGCCTCCAGCAATTCGGTGGCTTCCTCGCTAAAGATCGCAGCAATTTCAGCATCGACCACCTCAACCGGCGCCGACTCAGGCTCCACTACCGCCTCCGCGACCGCCTGGAGCTCAGGCTCAGGCTGTGGTTCCGGCTGTGGCTCCGGCTCCGGCTCCGGCGGAATGAATGTCAATCCGGACAATGACTCGTCACCGCCGACCTCTTCGCCAGCGCCTTGCGGACGCAGCCCACGAGTGGCAATTTCGTGATCTAGCGCGCGGTGCAGACTGTCCAGCTGCAGCAACAATTCTTCGTGGTGGGCAAAGTACGCCAGCGGCTCATCCACGTGCTCGGCCACTTCTTCCATCGCATCCATCGCTGCGGCCAGCACGACACGGCCCAACTCGGGAAGGCCAACACCGTGATCGAACAGCTTGCGCAGGTAAAGATTGAGCGGCTCAGCAATGCGGACGCCCTGATGGGCCGCCGCCATCTTGGAGGCGCCGGACAGCGTATGACAGGCCCGATGCAGAGCCTCGGTGACCCCATACGGCGGTAAGTGACCCACACACTCCGCCAAGAACGCCCGCACGCTGGCCAGATGGGCCGCCGTCTCTGCGCGGTAGATTTCGGCGAGCTGCGCGTCCATCTCGTCAGCCGGTCGCAGCACCGGCGGCGGCGCCAGCTGCGCAACGGCGCGCGGCGCCCCACGCGCTAATGGCAATGGATTCGTAACGGTGGCCAGGTCGCGGCCTTCGCCAAGCGCCAACGCGCGCGCAGCTACCCAGCCGGCGCTATCCGGAGCGGCGCCGCCGGTCTCCAGATGGGCAATGAGCGCCGGCAGCTCAGCCACTGCCTCACGCACGGTGCGGACCACGTCAGCACTACGCGGCAGGGTGTTGTTCAGTACCCGATTGAGTAAGGTTTCAATGACCCAGGCAAACTCACCAATCGCCTTGGCCCCCACCATGCGGCCGCTGCCCTTTAGGGTATGGAAAGCACGTCGTACCCGCACCAGCGACTCAAGTTGGCTCGGGCTTTCCACCCACAGCGGAAAGACACGTTCGATCACCGCCAGCTCTTCGCGGGCTTCGTCAATAAACAACTCCACGAGCTCAGGGTCGATGCTCGGGTCCGTCAGATGGGCAGCGGCCGGCACTGCCTGCGTGGCCAACTCATCTACTGGAAGTGTCTGCTTGGGCTCGTCGAGCAGTGCCGCCTGCGCGTCACTAGGCGCCAGGACTGCATCCGGCGCCGGCTCGCTGGACTGCTCACTGGACTGCTCACTGGCCAGCGCCAACCCCAGATCAGGCACGGTTTGGATATGCGGGTCTGCAGGAGACGGCGCAATGCGGGCGGTCTGATCGAAAACGAGGTCAGTGTCTGACCGCGCGGCAAGCACCACGGGTGGTGACGAGGC
>CANIOW010000046.1 GCA_947469285.1 Gammaproteobacteria bacterium | reverse complement strand
TCATTCACGCGCAGCGGGCGACCGCCCATCGAGAAGCCGTTGGTCTTGGCGATGGCGTTCTGCGCATCGCTGGCCGGCATTTCGACGAAGGAAAAGCCACGGGGGCGACCGGTTTCGCGGTCGTTGATAAGCTTGACCGACTCCACCTTGCCATACTGTTCAAACAGCTGGCGGATTTCGTCTTCGGTCGCGCTGAAGGGAAGGTTTCCCACATAAATCGTCGTCATCGAACCTATCTCACTCGTCGTGCAGCTACCGGCCGGGAGAGGCCTGGCGAGCCGCGGGTCGCTATTTTCGAAGACATGTGTGGACGTGCTGGTTGCGGGAGGCAACCGAGCGCGCCACGACACATCTTCGTACCGTGGAACGTACGCAGATCAACTCACAGGTGGGGGGGCGAGGGGCCAAGAGTTCTTTGGGAACTTTCTTGTTTTAAGGCCGGATAAACCGACACCCTTCGACCGACTTGACTGCCCGAGAAGCGGATAGGCGGAAACGATCCGGGGCCGATGTTATGGCAGTCGGGCCCAAGATGCAAACAAGTTTGTCATTTTGTTCAATATTGCGTCGCAAAACAGCCTTAAGCCGGACCACCAACGCCTGCGCTCATCCTACCTTATTCCAGGTAGGCATATCCGTCGAGTTCGCCCTCATAGAAACGTTTCAGCGCCTGACTCTCCGCGACCGTCAATCGCCCCTCCCGGACGGCACGTTCACAGTCACGGGCGAGTCGCGGGTAGAGGACGTCGTCACCGTACTGCATGTAGCCAAGCACTTCGTGCGCGGTGTCGCCCTTGACGATCTCTTCGATCCACCAACCACCGCCTTCTTCCAGTCGGATATGCACGACATGGGTGTCGCCAAACAGATTATGGAGATCGCCCAGGGTTTCTTGATAGGCGCCGACCAGAAAGGCGGCGAGGTAGTATTCGCCGCTCTCTTCCAGGGGGTGTAATTCGAGCGTGCGTTTGACGTCTTTGAGGCTGACGAAGCGATCGATTTTGCCGTCGCTGTCGCAGGTGATGTCGGCCAGCACAGCATGGCGGGTGGGCTTTTCTGCCAGTCGGTGGATGGGCATGAGCGGAAACAGGTGATCGATGGCCCAACTGTCAGGCAACGACTGGAACAGCGAGAAGTTGCAGAAATAGATATCGGCGAGGCGGACCTCGATATCTGCCAGTTCTTCCGGGACTTGCTCCATGCGGCGGCACAGGTCCCGGACGCGGGCACAAGTGGTCCAGAACAGACGTTCCACCAGGCCACGCAGTTGCAGTGACAGATAACCGAGATTGAACAGTTGCAGCGCTTGCTCGCGCGCTTGGAGCGCATCGTGGTAGCACTCCACTACGCGGCGTTCGTTGACTGAACGATAAGCGTCGAACAGGTCGAGTACCGGTTGCGGCAGTTCTTCTTCGGAAGGCCAGTCGATGTCCGTCTGACCGCTGACCTTGAATTGGTCTAGACGGCTGCTACCGAGGACGTTGAAGATGAGAACGCTGTGATGGGCTGCTATGGCGCGCCCTGACTCGCTGATGATGGTCGGGTGCGGAATGCCGCGCGCATCACAAACACTCATGATGCGATACACCACATCCGAGGCGTACTCGTTGAGCGTGTAGTTCATCGAGGATTCATAGTTGCTGCGGCTGCCGTCGTAATCTACGCCGAGTCCGCCGCCGATATCGATGTATTCAAGCCCGGCACCGAGCGCCTTGAGTTCCGCGTAGACGTGCGCTAATTCGTTCACCGCGTCCTTGACGCGACGGATATCTTGCAGCTGGCTACCGGGGTGGCAGTGCACTAATTTTAAGCAATCCAGCATGCCGCACCCGCGCAGCACTTCAACCACCTCAAGGATCTCGCTGGTGAACAGGCCGAACTTGCTCTTGTCGCCGGCGCTGTCACGCCATCGCCCGGCGCCCTCGCTGGCCAGCTTTACGCGCACCCCAATCTTCGGGCGCACGCCATATTTTTCGGCATGTTTGAGGATGAGGGGTAATTCGGCGAAATTTTCTACCACCGGCACGATGTTGCGACCCAGCTTGGCGGCCAGCGTCACGGTCTCGATATAGCTGTCATCTTTGAAGCCGTTGCAGACGATCAGTCTCTCGGGTGCGCCCTCGGTGAGCGCCATCACTGCCAGTAGTTCTGGCTTGGAGCCGGCCTCGAGTCCGAAATTGAATTCTGCACCGTACCGGTAGATTTCCTCCACCACCAGTCGTTGCTGGTTGACCTTGATAGGGAAGACGGCAGCGTAACCACCCCGGTAACCATTTTCCACGCTCGCCTGCGCAAAGGCATCCCGCAGGTGACGCAACCGATGCGCGAGAATGTCGGAGAAGCGCACCACCACTGGGGCCGTAAGGTCACGTGCCTTGAGACCCTCCACCACTTCATGGAGGTCGATTTCACTGTCGACGCTCTGGTTCGGGCGCACCACCACGTGGCCAGCTGCGTTCACGCCGAAATAGCCACCGCCCCAGGCTGCCACCTGATACAGATCCGCGCTGTCTTCGACTTTCCAGCCTGGCGTTATGCCGGCGGACGATTTGGGTGTGCTGGTGTTCATGGGCGCGCACCATAACAAAATCGTGCGACGTGTAAATGACGGCTTGTCATGAGCGGCGAGGCGTCGAGCCCCGAACTTAGGTTAAACCGGTGGCGATGGGCCGGTGGGCTTGCCGGCTCCATTCGCTCCAAGACCCGACGTAGATTTGGGGTCCCTGTGTGTCGCTAAGGCCGGCTGAGGTGAAGGCCAGATGCAGCGCGCAGGCGGTGACACCGCTGCCGCACATGAGCAAAGACTCGCCCGGGGGCGAACCGGCCAGAGCGGCCAGTAGCCGTTCGCGTAGCTGGTCGGTGGGCAGTAAGGTGCCATCGGCTTGCAGCAGCGAACTATAGGGCAAGTTGCGGGCGCCGGGGATATGCCCGGCCACCGGGTCCAGCGGTTCGACCAGGCCGGCAAAGCGTTCCGGCGCGCGCGCATCGAGCAGGCAGGTGCCTTGTTGTACCGCTACCCAAACGGCGTCCGCCTCGACGGTGCCAAAGCCAGCCGGTGGGGGCTCCAGCGCCAGTGGGTTCAGGCTCACCGGCGGTGCGGGGGGGTCGTCAGTGCTCAGCGGGAGCCCCGCGGCCTGCCAGGCGGCCAGTCCACCCGCGAGTACCCGCACGGTGGGATGACCGAGTTCGCGCAAGAGCCACCAGGCACGTGCTGCAAAGAGCGCATTGCCGCCATCCATGACGACCACGGTTTGCTCCTGCGTTACCCCAAGAGCGGCGAAACGTTGGGCGGCTACCGCGCGCTCCGGGAGTGGGTGGCGTCCTTCCGTGGGGCCGCTTGGCCGGCTCAGATCGTCGTTGAGGTGGAGGTAATGGGCGCCCGGGACGTGTCCCAAGGCAAAGGATCGCGCGCCGGCAGCCGGGTCGCCCAAATCGAAGCGCGCATCCAGGATGCACCACGGCGTGGGGCTCCCCAACAGGTGGGTGGCAAGTTCGCTAGGGGTGACCCAAGGGGTGGAGAGTGCGTTCAATGGCAACCTCGGCAGGGCAGAAAGACGCGAGTATCCCCCGCGAGCGTTACACTAGGCCCTTGTAATGATGACGGCATTGCTGTCCTCGCACCACTAAAGGTTCTCCTCACCATCATGACCCTTGCGCCGTCGACCATTCACGTGAAGTTTTCCGGCAAGCTTGTTTGTGTCGGTTTTGGCAGCATTGGCCAAGGGGTTCTGCCGCTCATCTTGCGTCATATTGGTGGTCTGACGGCAGACCGGATCACCATTGTCACGGCTGAAGCGTCCGGGGCCGCCGAAGCGGAACGCTATGGGGTAGCCTTCGTGCGCGAACCGCTCACGCGCGACAACTACCGGCAGGTACTCGTCCCGCTGCTGGCGCGCGGTGATTTTCTGCTCAACCTGTCGGTGGATGTCTCGTCGCTGGCGCTCGTTCGGCTGTGTGGTGAACTGGGCGTGCTGTACCTCGATACCTGCATCGAGCCCTGGGCCGGTGGCTACACCGACCCCGCGTTGTCGCATGCACAACGCACCAACTATGCGCTGCGTGAGCAGGCGCTGGCCTTGCGCGCGGAACGCCCCGGTGGCCCCACAGCGGTTCTGACTCACGGCGCCAACCCGGGTCTGGTGTCACATTTCGTCAAGCAGGCGCTGCTGAATATTGCCGCTGATACGGGGGTCGCTACCGGCGTACCGACTACCCGCGAGGGCTGGGCGCAGCTGGCTTGCCAGCTGGGCATCAAGGTCATGCATATCGCAGAGCGGGATACGCAGACGCCGACCGTGCCTAAGCGCATGGGCGAGTTCGTCAATACCTGGTCAGTGGATGGCTTTGTCGGCGAGGGGGCGCAACCGGCTGAACTGGGGTGGGGTACCCACGAACATCGCTTGCCGGCCAATGGCCGCGAGCATGCGGCTGGCTCAGGTGCTGCTATCTACCTGATGCAGCCTGGAGCAGCCACGAAGGTGCGTACCTGGACGCCGCGAGCGGGCCACTTTCACGGTTTTCTGATCACGCACAGCGAAGCGATCTCGCTGGCGGACTTCTACACGGTTCGCGAAGCGGGCCAAGTGGTGTACCGCCCGACCGCGCATTATGCCTACCATCCGAGCGACAGCGCAGTGATCTCAGTGCATGAGTTTGCGGGTCGCAATTGGCAGGTACAGCCGGCTAAACGCATTCTCATGGACGAGATTGCCGAAGGTATTGACGAGCTGGGAGTGCTGCTGGCAGGCCATGCGAAAAACGCTTACTGGTTCGGCTCGCAACTCTCGATCCATGAGGCACGGCAGTTGGCGCCTTACAATAACGCCACCTCGCTGCAGGTGACGGTGGCGGTGCTGTCGGGTCTGGTGTGGGCGATGGAGAATCCTGCTCGGGGGCTCGTCGAGCCGGACGAAATGGATTTCCGGCGTTGCCTCGAGATCTGCTTGCCCTACCTAGGGCCAGTGGTGGGCGAGTACACCGACTGGACGCCGTTGCACGATCGCGCACGGCTGTTCCCGGAAGACCTCGATCCCACCTGTCCCTGGCAGTTCCAGAACGTCTTGGTCTGAATGGAGCCCGGGGCTTCGGTCCCGGAATGCGGCGTTTACGGCGTGGTGGTGGGCGCCGGACCGTATTGCACCGCGGCGATCACCCAGACGCGACGCCCGGCAGGCGTCTCCACGCCCACCTCGTCGTCGAGCCGTTTGCCAAGCAAGGCACGCCCCAGTGGCGCGTCCATGCTCACATAGCGCGCATCGGCGTCAAATTCGTCTGACCCGACCAGACGGTGCCACACTACCTCGCCGGATTCATCTTCCAGTGCCACCCAAGCGCTGAAAAAAACGCGTTGTGGGTCGCTCGGCGGGCGATCCACTACCACCATGCCGTCAAGGCGTTGGCGCAAAAACCGCACCCGGCTGTCGATCTCGCGCAGTCGGCGTTTGCCGTAGATGTACTCGGCATTCTCAGAACGGTCGCCCATGGCGGCGGCTTCGGAGACCGCCTGCGTCACCTGGGGGCGCTCCACGCGCCAGAGGTGGTCGAGTTCAACCCGTAGGCGGGCCTCCCCTTCGGGCGTGATGTACTGCGAGCCGGGCGTTGTGGGCGGTCGCCAGCGTCCCATGGGGCTTCACTCCTTCGCTATATTCAGGGAAATCCGTAGGCACGGTTGCGGTGGTTACGAATGGGCAGCCCGTAGGGCCTACAGCATCATTGTTTTCAGAGTAATTGTGCGTCAGGTCACGGACGACCGGCGCCCTCACCGGTAGATTGAGTTTCGACGAATCCCCTGGCGGACTTCTTCCCTTCATTATAAGTCCGCTCTTTCACGCCTTGCCCGGGTAACCAGGCAAGGCGTTTTTTTATCCCCTGCTTGGTCATCAGACCTTGTATCCGGCGGGTCCGGGCGCACACTGTGAACAACATCCAGCACCTTTGGTGCTGGTTCGCTATTTCCTTGAGGAGTCTTGAGCCCCCATGCGTAAGTTATTTGCTGCCAGCCTGATAGCCGGTTCCTTGTTGTTGTCTGGGTGTGGTTACAACACCCTGCAGAGTCAGGATGAGGTCATTAAAGCGTCTTGGGCGGAGGTCTTGAATCAGTATCAGCGCCGGGCCGATCTGGTGCCGAACCTGGTGGCGACGGTGAAAGGGTTCGCTGTGCAGGAGCAGGCGGTGCTGATCGGCGTGACCGAGGCGCGGGCCAAGGCGACCTCGGTCAAGGTTGATGCGGCCACGGTGAACGACCCGGGTAAATTACGCGCTTTTCAGGCGGCCCAAGGCGAGTTGTCCGGTGCGCTGGGACGGTTACTGATGGTCTCCGAAAACTATCCGCAGCTAAAAAGTGACCAGGGTTTCCGGGACCTGCAGGCGCAGCTGGAAGGCACTGAAAATCGCATTACGGTGGCCCGCAATGGTTATATCGAGGCGGTTCGTAGCTACAACACCACGGTGCGTTCCTTTCCTTCAAACCTGACCGCCATGATGTTTGGGCAGAAGGAAAAGGCGAGCTTCACCGTCGACAATGAAGCGGCCATCAGCAAGGCACCGGCAGTCAACTTTGGCGCTGCGCCGACCGCTGCGCCGACCGCTCCGACCCCGTGATTCTGCGCCCAGCCCGGAGCCGGGCGGTGGCGCTGCTCGTCGCGCTGGCCTGGCTAGTGCCAGGCCTGTCGCTGATGCCAGTTGCGAGGTCGGCGTCCGTCACGGAGTCGGCGCCGGGCTTGGTGGTGCTCCCGGCGTTCAGTGACTATGTGGTGGATCCCGCCGGGGCCTTGCCCGTGGCGGCGCGCGCGCAGCTCATTGCGCGCCTCAAAGATCTCGAGGTACGTAAGGGTAGCCAGTTAGCCGTTCTGGTGCTGCCATCGACAGCGCCGGAAGCCATTGAGCAATACAGTATCCGACTGGCGCGTGCCTGGTCGCCGGGCCGCAAAGGCGTCAATGACGGCGCCATTCTCGTGGTGGCTCTCAATGACCATCGGGTACGGCTGGAGGTGGGGCGCGGGCTTGAGGGCGTCATTCCTGACGCCTACGCTAACCGCATTACTGACGACATCATCGTGCCGCGGTTTCGTGCCGGCGATGTCTCCGGCGGCATTGCTGCCGGGGTCGAGGCGACCGTGCGCCTGATTGACGGTGAGCCATTGCCGGCACCGGTGAAACGTCGTCATGCCGCCGGTGGCGAGGCGCCTTGGGTGCTGCTGCTGATCTTGGCGGTCTTTGTGGGGGGTCTGCTGCGGGCAGTGTTTGGTCGCGTGGCCGGTTCTACCCTCGCTGGTGGCGTGGTCGGCGTTGCCGGCTGGGCCTTGATTGGCAGCTTGTGGCTTGGCCTTATCGCTGGCGGTATCGGTTTTTTACTCTCGCTGGCAGGCGGGGGTGGCCATCAGTGGCGCAGCGGTGGCTTTGGTGGTGGTGGTTTCGGCGGCGGCGGCTTCGGTGGCGGGGGTTTTGGGGGCGGCGGCTTTGGCGGCGGCGGTTTCGGTGGTGGTGGTGGCGGCAGCTTTGGTGGCGGCGGCGCTTCAGGCAACTGGTAAGGGACTCGATTCATGCACTCCCTCTTAGGTTCACTGGCGTCACGCCTAGGGTCAACGTTGTGGCGGCGCCTCTGGCGGCATGTGTGGGTGACTGATCGAGACTTGCGCCGTGCTTTCCCGTCCTCAATGCTGGAAAGCATCACGGCGGCGATTGCCCATGGCGAAACCCAGCATGGTGGCGAGTTGCGACTGGTGATTGAAGCGGACCTCGATTTGGCCGCTGTATGGCGTGGCCAGACACCGCGCCAACGCGCTATCGCCCTGTTTGCTGAATGGCATGTGTGGGACACCGCCGCAAACAACGGGATCTTGCTTTACGTGCAGTTGGCTGACCGTGCCGTGGAAGTGGTCGCTGACCGTGGTTTTGCGGGGCGAGTGTCGCCCGCTGAGTGGGAGTTGGTGTGTGCGGGCATGCGCACCGCTTTCGCCGCAGGGCGCTTTGAAGCCGGAGCGTTGGCCGGTATCCAGCAGGCGTCTGCCTTGCTGGCACGGCATTTTCCGCCGGGCGTGGTACATAACGAACTGCCGGATCGGCCACTCATTCTCTAAATGCGCCTGAGGCTGGCATAATCGGCGCATGAACTGCTGGCTCCGGACCCCTGTTGTGCCTGCATGGCGCACACTGCTGATGATTGGCTTTGGCGGCTGCGCGGCGTCGCTGCTGCTGCTGTCAGGGTGTGCTTCGCTACGCGGCCAGCCGCCCCCGGTTCCGCCACCTCTGGTGGCGTTACTGCCGCTGCCGCCACCGCCAGATCCACTCGGCGTAGCGACCCACCGTTTCGAATTCGATCCGGCCACGACCGATGTGGTCGGGGTGCTGCAGGCGACGGTGGTTGGCAAGGAAGACGCGTTGCCCGACATTGCTCGACGGTTCAACCTCGGCTACGAGGAAATCGTTCGCGCCAATCCCGGCGTTGACCCGTGGTTGCCGGGTGAGGGCAAGGTGGTGCTCCTGCCAACGCGCTTCGTGTTGCCGAATGCGCCACGGGAAGGACTGGTGGTGAACCTGGCTGCCATGCGCCTGTTCTGGTTTCCCAAACGCGAGTCAGGACGTCTGCAGGTGGTCTACACCTACCCGATCGGCATCGGCCGAGTCGGTTGGGTGACGCCGGAGGGCGGCACCCGTGTGGTGGCCAAAATCAAGGACCCTGATTGGCGGCCACCGGCGTCAGTCCGCAAAGAGCACCGGGAAAATGGCGAGGAACTGCCGCTCCTGGTGCCGGCAGGCCCGGACAATCCGTTGGGCGCCCATATGTTCCGCTTGGGCTGGCCCAGCTACTTAATTCACGGCACCAACAAGCCTTACGGCGTCGGTATGCGTAGCAGCCACGGCTGCCTACGCCTGTATCCCGAGGATATTGCGCATCTTTATTCGCAGTTGCCACTGGGGACCCGGGTAACGGTGGTCAATCAGCCGCTGGTCTTCGGTTGGCAGGCAGGCGTGCTGCACGCCCAGGCCTACGAAGTCTTGGAGGATGATAAGCGCGACTGGCGCCACGCACCCTTAACGCTGCGCAAGCGTGCCGACAAGGGCAGCGCCACCTGGCGGCGCATCCTGGCCAAAGATGCGGACATCGATTGGGAAGCAGCGCACCATGTGGCGCTCAAGCCCTTGGGTGTTCCGGTGCCGATAATGAAGGCAACCGCTGAGCCGCTGGCGTTGTTGTTGGCTAGCGCTACCCGGGTGCTGAATGAGGTGCCGCTAGGCGCCAATTGGAGTGGCAAAGTTGAGTTGCGCGTCGATGAAGCGCAGTACCAGCAGATGCGGGCTGAAATCGAAGGTGGTGCAGCGGCGCCCGCCACCGCCACGGCATCGCCGACACCTCCTGTCCCCGCTGCAACTGTTTTAAGGACTATTCGATGACTCTGTCAATATTGGGCGCTGCCCCAGCGAACAGTGCGCCGGTGGTCGGCGTGGTGGCGAAGCTGACGCCAGCCTCGTCCATGGCATCTGTGCTGCCGTTGTCGGAATGGCTACAAGTGATGACTGAAGAAGTTCAGCGTAAGGAGGCGGAGGCACTTGCCGAGCAGCGCACGGTTTCAGCGGGTAGCTTTGGTTCCCCGGCGGGCCGCAGCACCTAGGGCGCAGGTGGCCGATCCACCGACCACGAGCAGGGCGCCGGTCACGCTCAGGTAGTTCAGTCCTTCAGGCGGCAGGGTTCCAGGCAGCCACCGCTCAAGCAGGGCCATCGAGGCCAGCGTGAATACGGGTCCCACGGACACCACGGCACTGACGCGGGAGATTTCCCAAGCAGCCATGGCCTCGGCAAAGCTGAGGTAGCTGATGACGGTGTTGGCCACGGCGAACAGCAGCAACAGTCCGCCGGCGCGGTTCAGCTGCAGAGCGTCTGCCGGGTGCGCCAGTGGCCATAGCACCAACATGCCGGCGACGAAGAGCAGCAGGAGGATTTGCGGCGGCGTCATTCGGGACAGTAGTTTCTTTTGCGCTATCCCATAATTGGCCCACAGCACGGAGGAGAGGACCACCAGCGCGACGCCAGTGCTGAGTTCGCCGCGTAAGCTCAGCAGCTCTGGCAGCCGGTGATTAAAAAACAGCGCCAGACCGATGAGCAGGACGCCAAGGCCTGCTGCTTGAATGCGGGAAAGGCGCTCATGGAACAACCACAGCCCCGCGACCAACAGCAGCATCGGTGCCAGCTGGATGACGATCTGGCTGACCGAGGGCGTGGTGTGTTGCAAGGATGCGGAATAGCACAGGTAGTTACCGATCAATCCGACCAGTGCCACAGTCAGCCACGGCAGGGACTTGAGCAGTTGCCGGTCCAGTCGTGGCAGCGAGCCGCGGGACGCCAACCAGCCAGCCAGCAAGGCGGCGCTCCCGGCCAAACGCCACCAAGTAATGGTGAAGGGGGTCAGTTGCTTCACCAGCAAGGCCATGGAAATTGGGAGCAGCCCCCACATGGAGGCGGTGAGCAGGGCGAGCAGGAAGCCGCGTTGCGAGCGATGGTGCGGGGTGGGCATGATCGGCCGCAGCTTACTCCATTCGTGCTGAGGCCCCGTGTTAACCTCAGCGCGCGGCGAACGAGTCCAGCCGTGCTGCCGATGGGGAGGATGTAAGCTTTGCGCGAGACCCTCACCGGAGGGATGCACGTCGCCGAGCAGGTGGTGGCCGGCGCAAGCATTGTGCCGGTCCAGATTCCCACCGTCGCTTTCGTCGGGCGCACCTTGCGTGGCCCCGTCGGGCAGGCTGTCATCCTTGACTCGTATGCGGCCTTCGAGCGTATTTTTGGCGGCTTATGGCAGCCTTCGCCGCTCAGCTATGCGCTGGAGCACTATTTCGAACATGGCGGTCCACGCGCCGTGGTGGTGCGTGCGGTCAACGGCGCGCGTTGCGCTACGTTGACCTTGCCGTGCTCGGACGTGCCGGCCTCGGCAGCCGTCTGGCGTCTCGTGGCCGTCAACCCCGGTACCCGGGAGTTTTTGCGGGTGGCGGTGGACTACGATGGCATCGGCGCCGATGAAACAGAAGAGTTCAATTTGCTGGTGCAGCGCCTGCGTGGGTCGGCTGGCGAAATCGTCGAGGAGCAGGAGCACTACCTGCGCGTTTCGGTGGCGCAGGGGGCTCCCCGAACATTGGCGGAGTTGCTGGCTACCTCGCGTCTGGTGCGTTTGGTGGGTGTGGCACCGACCTTGCGGCCAGCAGCCACGGCGTCTGGGGCGTATATCGCCTCGGCGCCTGATGGTCTCGACGGCGCGACGCCAACCGACCATGACCTGATCGGTACCGCTGAGGCAGGCACGGGCCTGTTCGCGCTCGACGGCGTGGACTGGCAATGGCTGGTATTGCCGCCGCGTTCCCGGAACGAGCCGGTAGGGATGGCCGCCTGGTGTGTGGCTGCCAAGCGCTGCGCCGCGCGCCGCGCGCTGCTGCTGATCGATGCCCCACGCGCGTGGACGGGCGTGACCGAGGCGCTGACGGGCCTGCGCGACTGGCCGCTGCGCACGGCCGACGCTGCGCTCGTGTTTCCATGGCTTCGAACGACGGATCGGCTGCGCGGGGAGGGGGCTGAATTCCCGCCGACTGGCGCTGTGGCGGGTTTGTTGGCGCGGCGGGAAATAGCCCATCCGCCTTGGCGAGCGCCCGCGGCAACCCCGCTGCTGCTCCCCTTGCGCCAGGGGTATGCGCTGAGTTGTCCAGTGCTGCCCGCGGACCGAGCACGGTTGGCGGCTTGGGGCGCCAACGTGCCGGACCAGATTCGCCCGCCCCCGGGCGCGACTCTCCGCTGGCGGACCCTCATGCCGGCCTTAACGCCGAATCCCTATCTGCGAGACTTGCTCCTGCGCCGCCGCTTACAGGCCATCAGCGAGGCGCTAATACTGGCCACCCATTGGGTCTTATTTGAGCCGGCAGGCGGCCCCGTATTGTGGCGAAGGTTGTCGCGCCAAGTCGGCGAATTTCTGTCTAATCACGCGAACTTGCCGGCAACAGCGTTAATCGGGCAGGACGACTGGTTCGTCATCTGCGACGGCCGCCTCAACCCTGGAGAAGGTCGCCCACAGACGGTGCGGCTGGTGTTCGGCTTGGCGGGCGATCTTCCCGGAAGCTGGCACGCGTTTCTACTGACGCAGGCGCTGGGAGGGGCGGATGTGCGGTCCGTGTCGCTGAATGCCTGGAGCTTGCCTAGGGCGGCCCAGCTTTTTGCCGACGAGACCGCGGTCTCAACGGCGTATAGTCAGCAGCCGCTGAGCGAGGTGGCGGTAGCGGCTCAGTCGGGTCCGCCTGAGGGATTGCCCAAGGCGACGATCGGTTTGACGACTTCGATGGTTGGAGTGACGGGATCAAGGAAGCGTTTGGGTTGACATCTGGCAGGCTGCGGACGAGAATACGCGGCTCTTTGACTGGAGGGGTACCCA
>CANIOW010000045.1 GCA_947469285.1 Gammaproteobacteria bacterium | reverse complement strand
GTGGTGGCCGCTACCGCCGCCGCCACCGGGCTCAATGCCTCAGCGACCGCCTCGGCGTCGATCGCTTCGCCGCCAACCGGCCGCTCACTGGCCGCCACCGCGGCGGCTGGGGGCGCGGTCACGGCAGGCGTGGCAATGGCGGTAGGCGCCGCAGCGACGCCGCCTTCACCCGACGGCGCACCACTGCAGGCAGCCAGCGTCATCAGGGCCAGCAAGGGCAAAAGCTTAGACAGCGGCATTTTTGGATTCTCCAGCGGGATGGGTTCAGCGCAGGCCTTGGACATAGGAGGCCAGCGCCTGCATGTCCTCATCAGACAGCTTCGCGGCAATTTCGTTCATGATGGCCGCACCGGCCGGCACCTGTACCGCCGCCTCTGCTGCCGGAGCGCCGTAGCGAGTGCCGCCGGCGTAGGCCTTCAGCTGGTTATAGACGTAGACACTGTGTTGCGCGCGCAAGGCCGGGTAGCGCGCCGGGCCATTACCCCGGCCCTCAGGGCCATGGCACCCCATGCAGGCAGGCAAAGCGCGGGGGGTATCGCCGGCACGGTACAGCTGCTGCCCGCGTGCCACGAGCGTGGGGTCCGCTTCCTGGCCGTTGGGCGTCAGCTTGGAGAAATGTACCGCCAAATCCGCCATGTCCTGTTCAGACAGTGCTGCGGCCTGACCCATCATGACGGGATTGAGGCGGACAGCGGCTTTGAAAGCGGCCAATTGCAGCGCGATATATTGCCGGTGCTGGCCGGCGAGATTCGGCCATTCCGGATTCACGCTATTGCCAGTGGCGCCATGGCAGGCGGCACAGACAGCCGATTTCGCGGCCCCAGCTTCGGCAGTCCCAGTGACGCCCGCGCCAGCCGTGGCGCACAGCGGTAGAGACAGCAGGACGGTGGCGGTCACTGCCGCCGGAACGAACGCAAACCACTTCTTCATCGACGGACTCCCACGGGGACATTCTTTCAGGGCTTAGGACAGCGCGCCCAGCCTGTACACTGCTGGCGTCAAAGTCGCGAATCTTACCATCATGTCTGCCTTTCCCAATGTTCGGTTCATCAAGAGCGCCAACGCGCCAGACCAGTTCGTCCCCGAGACCGGGGGCGAAGTCGCTATTGCTGGCCGCTCCAACAGCGGCAAGTCCAGTGCCATCAACCTCATCACCCAGCGACATGGACTGGCGCGTACCAGCAAGACGCCCGGCCAGACGCAACTGGTGAACTTCTTCGAGCTAGAACCCGAGCGCCGGCTGGTCGACCTGCCCGGCTACGGCTTTGCCAAAGTCCCGCGGGAACTCCAGGACCACTGGGGTCGCCTGCTAACCATCTATTTTGCCAATCGCGCTACCCTCAAGGGGCTATTCATCGTCATGGATATCCGCCGTCCCCTCGGCGAGAAGGACGAACAGATGATGGCCCTGGTCTCTGCGCGGGGCCTGCCGGTACACCTGCTGCTCACCAAAGCGGACAAGGTCAGCCGCAACGAAGCACTGCCCACACTGCGACGCATCTGCGCCGCCACGGAAGGACGGGCCACGGCACAACTGTTCTCCGCCCTGACCAAAGAAGGCGTCGACGAGGCCCGCAAGCGACTGCGCAGCATGTTCAGCGCCCCGCGCGGCATAATTTCGCCTATCCTTTGAACCTTGCCGGCCCTCTGGCCGGAGGAACCCCACATGAAGCTCATCACCGCCCTGATCAAACCGTTCAAGCTCGACGATGTCCGCGAAGCCTTGGCCGAGATCGGCGTGCAAGGCATTACCGTCAGCGAAGTCAAAGGCTTTGGTCGGCAGAAAGGCCACACTGAGCTCTACCGGGGCGCGGAGTACGTGGTCGATTTCCTGCCGAAAGTCAAAGTGGAAATTGCCGTGGAAGGCGCCCGCGTGGACGCTGTCATCGAAGCCATCGTCAAAGCCGCCCGCACCGGCAAGATTGGTGATGGCAAGATTTTTGTCAGCGACCTTGGCGGCGTCATCCGCATCCGCACCGGCGAAACCGATCTGCAGGCGCTGTAAACTGTAGGTCGATCCTCATCTCGATACGGACCGTCCCACCGGGAGCCTTTCATGGACGCTATGCCCCACCGCTCAAGAACCCGCTGGCCGCTCCGGCTCGCACTGCTCGCCACCTGCCTGTGCGCACCGGCGGCGATGGCCGGCACCATCTACGAATGGACGCTCAACGGCCAGAAATACGCCACCGACCGGCCACCTCCCACCGGCGCCAAAGTGCTGCGCGTCACCCAAGGCCACACCGACGCAGGCACAGCCGCGTCGTCCCGCGCCAACCCCTCGACGCCAGGTGCTCCCGCCACCGGTCCGGGCAAGAATGCAGAGGCCGCGCGTCAAGTGGCCGCAGACATGGCCAAAGTGCAGTCGGATCGCTGCACCGAGTCGCGTGACCGCTATACCGCTTACCTGCAGGCACTGCGTTTGTTCAAGCCGGGCAAGAACAACGAACGCGTGTACCTCACCAACGACGAACTGGTCGAGGCGCGCGTGAACGCGAAACGCGAAATGGATATCGCCTGCGCCCAGCCATGAGCGCTCCGCCCGCCCTACGCACCGGCTTTGCGGGGCTTGGCGCCATGGGCGCGCACATGGCGCGCAATCTGCACCATCAAGGCCTGCTCACGGCGGTCTGGAACCGGACTACCAGCAAGGCCACCGCGTTCGCGGCCGACACTGGCTGCCGCGCACTCGCCGGGCCGGCGGGCTTGGCCGACATGGCGCGCCAGTGCGATGTAGTGGTGCTGTGTGTCGCCGCCGACAGCGACGTCCTGGAATGTATCGACCAGCTCTTGCCCGGTGTGCACACCGGTCTCGTCGTCGTCGACTGCTCCACGGTGGCGGCGGACACCGCACGCGAAGCCGCGCGCCGCCTGAGCACGGCCGGCGCCGAGTTTCTCGATGCCCCGGTCAGTGGCGGCGTCGAAGGCGCGCGTGACGCGCGGCTGGCCATCATGGTCGGTGGTTCCCGCAACGCCTTCGAACACACCTTGCCAGTCCTGGCCGCCATGGGCGCCACCGTACGGCATCTGGGGCCCACCGGCTTTGGTCAGGCCACCAAAGCCACCAACCAGATCATGTGCGCCGGCATCATTCAGGCGGTAGCCGAAGCCATGGCCTTCGCCAAAGCCGAGGGCCTGCCGCTGGCCGAGGTCATCGACACGCTCGGCAAAGGCGCCGGGGCTTCGTGGTATTTCGTCAACCGCGCACCCAACATGGTGCGCGACGCCTACCCTGCCGGTTTTCGCGTGCAGTTGCACGCCAAGGACCTGCGCATCTGCCAGTCCATGGCGGCGCGTCACGGCGTGCAGCTGCCAGTGGTCGACACCACGCTAGCGCACTACGCGGAACTGATCGCGACCGGCCATGGCGATGACGACATCTCCTCGCTGTTCGTGCTGAAGGATGCGCTGTTCCGTGAATGACCGGTCGGCCCCGGTCGCCGTCCGCACGCTCTCCCTGCCGCGCGGCAGTTACCTGCCCGACAGCTGCGCGCCGCCGGTGGTGCTGCGGGTGGTACTGGTCGCCGCTCTCATTGCCTTGATCCTAACCCTGGCACGCCAAGGGCTGGACCAGCGACCCAACCTCAGTCTGGGTTTTTGGGCCGATCTGGCCACCACCAGCTGGTTGCTCCTGTGGATCGGTCTTGGCACCGCGGCCGGCCTGTGCGCCTTACGCCGCAGCCGCCTGCCAACCCGCGGCGTGGCGGTGGAGTCGGCCGCGGCACTGCTGTGTGTCGTCGGCGTCACCACGGCGGTGTCGGCGTTGGCCGTCTATCTCGCCGCCAGCCCGCTGGCAGTCCTGACCGGTCCGGCCACGGTCAGCTCGGCCGAGCTCATGCGTGGCTTCATCCTGCGCAATGCGCTGCTCGCCGCGCTCTGTGGCGCCGTGCTGCTGCGCTATCTGTATGTCACGCACCAGTGGCGGCTACAAATCGAAGCTGAGAGTCGCTCGCGTGTGCACGCACTGCAGGCGCGTATCCGCCCGCACTTCCTGTTCAACAGTCTCAACACCATCGCCGCACTGACCGGCCATGATGCCGAACGCGCCGCCACCGCCGTGGAAGATCTGGCGGAGCTGTTTCGCGCCAGCCTAGCGGCTGACCGGGAGCGAGTGACCGTGGGTGAAGAACTCGAGATAGCGCGTACCTATGCACGACTGGAACTGGCACGGCTCGGGGCACGCCTCACCATCGACTGGGCCGTAGAGGATCTGGAGGTCGACTACGCAATGCCGCCGCTGATGTTGCAGCCGCTGCTCGAAAACGCTGTCTACCACGGCATCGAACGGCTGCTCGAGGGCGGCACCATCACCGTGCGCGCTGGCCGCGAGGGTGAATGCGCGTGGATGGAAGTGGACAACCCCTTACCCGAAGCGTCGCTAGCGCCAACAGCGCTGCCCGGTAGCCCCCTGCATCGCGGGCACCAGGAGACCTTGGCGAACATCCGCGAACGCCTCGCGCTGCTCTACGCAGGCCAGGGGGCGCTTGAAACCCGCGTGGTGGCCCAGCGCTTCAGCGCACGACTCGTCTGGCCACTGCTCCGACCAGTGGATCCCTTGCCGTGACGACGCCGCCACTGCCGTTACGGCTGTTGTTGGTGGATGACGAGCCGCTGGCACGTGAACGGCTGCGGCAACTATGCGCCGGCATTGCCGGCGTCGAAGTCATTGGCGAGGCCAGCAACGGCCGTGAGGCACTCGCTGCCGCCGCCAGCCTCCAACCGGAAGTGGTGCTGCTCGACGTGCGCATGCCGGGGATGGACGGGCTGGAAGCCGCGGCAGAGCTGTCGCGACTCGCCGTGCCGCCCGCGGTGTTGTTTATCACCGCCTATGAACAACACGCCCTTGAGGCCTTCGCCGCCGCCG
This sequence comes from Gammaproteobacteria bacterium, assembly GCA_947469285.1. Classification (GTDB taxonomy): domain Bacteria; phylum Pseudomonadota; class Gammaproteobacteria; order Steroidobacterales; family Steroidobacteraceae; genus CAIOHZ01. The sequence continues at coordinate 9,800 of CANIOW010000045.1, read as the reverse complement.
CCAGTGGTTATCTGCTCAAGCCAGTCCGCCGCGAGCAACTGGCCGCAGCGCTCGCCCAGTTACAACGCCCCACGTTAGCGCAGCGCCCCCAGCTCGCACCGGCCGCGCCGGCGGGCCACCTGCTGGTACGTCATGGCACGCAGTGGCGGGTGGTGCCCTTAACCGCCGTGCTGGCCTGCGTGGCCGACCAGAAGTACGTAACGTTGCACACCCGTGAAGGGGAGTTCCTGACCGAAGACTCCCTGCGACAACTGGAAGAGGAGCACCCCACCTATTGGCTGCGGGTGCACCGCAATGCACTGGTGGTCCCCGCGGCGATCGGCAGCCTCACCCGCGAAGCGGATGGCGGCCTGCGCCTGTGCTTCCGGGATAGCCCGCTGGTGGTCATGGCCAGCCGGCGTCTGGCGCCAGCCGTGTTACGCCGATTGGGCAGGTGAGTGTGGCTGTGCGAATATTCGCGCCATGAAGATCTTGCGTATCGCCACCCGCCGCAGCGCACTCGCGCTGTGGCAAGCCGAGCATGTCGCCGCGCGTCTGCGGACAGCGCACCCTGGCACTACCATCGAGCTGGTCCCCATGGTCACCCAAGGGGACCGCATCCTCGACCGTACCCTCGCTCAGGTCGGCGGAAAAGGCCTGTTTATCAAGGAACTAGAGGTGGCGCTCCAAGCAGATCGCGCTGACCTTGCGGTGCATTCCATGAAAGACATGCCCGCCGACCTGCCAGCGGGTCTGTGCCTCGCTGCCGCGCTCGAGCGCGCCGATCCGCGCGATGCCTTCGTTTCCAACCATCACGCGCGCTGGCAAGACCTGCCCCAAGGCGCGCGCTTGGGGACCGCGAGTCTGCGCCGCAGCTGCCAGGTGCGGGCGCTGCGTCCGGATCTCGATGTGCAGCCCTTACGCGGCAATGTGAACACGCGTCTCGCCAAGCTCGACGCCGGTGAATTCGACGGCATCCTGCTGGCCTGCGCCGGTCTCGACCGACTCGGGTTTTCGACGCGGATCGCCGAGGCCCTCAGTCCCACCGTGCTGCTGCCGGCCGTAGGTCAGGGCATCATCGGCATTGAATGCCGCAGCGCCGACAGCACCACCCTCGCGGCCGTGGCGGTGCTCAACGACCCGCTGGCCATGTTGTGTCTGACTACCGAGCGCGCCTTTTCAGGCCGACTGTCCGGCAGCTGCCAATCCCCTGTGGCGGGCTTCGCCGTCCTGCAAGGCCACACGCTGCAACTGCGCGGCCTAGTGGGCGCCACCGATGGTTCACGCAGCGTGAGCGACGCGGGCAGCCTCACACTGGCCGACGTCTCTCCGGCCGGCCTCGTGGCCGCACAAGCGAGCGGTGCGGCGCTGGGCGTGGCCGTGGCCGAACGACTACTCGCCGCAGGTGCCGCTGAACTGCTGGATGCGGCTCGCGCCGCAGAGCACTAAGCCGCGTATGCCCGCGCCGCTGACCGGCCTTGGCGTCTTGGTGACGCGACCGGCTGCACAAGCCGAGCCCTTGTGTTTGGCCCTCATGGCACAGGGCGCGAAGGTATGGCGACTGCCGGCACTGGAGATTGTGCCTTTGGGACATGCTGCCGGTCACCGTGCAGCCGTCGGGCCACTCGATCATTATCACTGGGTTATTTTCGTCAGCAGCAATGCCGTGACCTACGGCGCCACGCTACTGGAAGGCACCGAGCCGCGGCGCACGCCGCGCGTGCTCGCGATCGGACCGGCCACCGCGCAAGCACTGGCACAATCCGGACACCCCGTGGCCGCGGCACCAGGCGGCAGCTACGACAGTGAAACGCTGTTAAGTGCTGACACCCTGCAACAGGTCCGCGGCCAGCGCGTGCTGATCGTGCGTGGCACCGGCGGCCGCGAACATCTCGCACAATCGTTGCAGGCACGTGGTGCGGAGGTATTTTACGCCGACGTCTACCGCCGCGACCTGCCGCCAACCACGCCACTGCTCGTGGAGCAAGTGGCCGCCGCCGAACAGGCGCTCGACAGCGGGCAGTTGCAAGTGGTCACCGCCACCAGCAGCGAACTGCTGGACAACACCTTGCGCCTGTTCACCGACCAGACCCGTCTGAGCCAGGTGCACTGGCTTGCCGGTAGCCGACGCATCGGCCAGCGGGTGCGTGAACTCGGGCTGCGTGGCGATGTGATTGTCGCGGAACAACCCGACGATCACGGCCTACTAGCGGCACTGACCTTCTGGCAGCGCCACCGCGTGGCGGATTAACCGTAAGCGTCACAGGTGAACCGCGCCGCGGCATGACCACGGTCCCGCAACCCGGCGCGCAAAGCCTCGACCATCGCCGTCGGCCCCGCCGCCACGACCTGAAGATTAGCGGCCACCGCCGGCGGGAACAGTCTCGGGTCGGCCAGATCGGCCAGCACGGCCGCATGGACCAGACCATGGCGACTTTCCCCTGCGCCACCCGGCAGAACTAGCGCCGGCGTTGCGGATAGCACCGACACATAGCGGAACTGCGTAAAGCCATGGCTCCGTTCCCGCAACCAAGCGTCGCGGTAGAGTTCAACGGGTGTGCGTGCACCCCAGTACAGATGCACCGGGCGCTGCGTTCCTGACTCCAGCCACTGCCACAACAAGGCCTGCAACGGCGCATAGCCCGTCCCGCCTGCCACCAGCACCACCGGGTCCATGGCCACCGTCTGGGGCAGCGGCGCCAGCTCGCGGCCCAGTTCGCCAAACGGGCCCTCGACGGTCAACAGACTGCCAACGCGCAAGGCCGACAACGCGCCACTGGCTTGCATCGAGGGTGACTCACGCAGGTGCAGCTCCAGCCAGGGCCCCGCATGGGGTGGGGCCGCCAGCGAAAAACTGCGCTGTCGACCATCCGCCAGCCACAGGTTCACGTACTGGCCGGCACGATATTCCAGCGGTTCGACTGCCGGCAGTTGTAACCACAGCCCCAAGATTCCTGGGGCGAGCGTTTCCAAGCGAGCCACGCGGCACGGCAGCTTTTTAATCTCGACCTCGCCGGCACTGCGCAGCTCGCGGGGCTCCACACTGACCGGACCCCGTGGCACGGCCTGACAAGCCAGCACCTCCGCAGCGGTTTCGCCGCTGAATACCAGCCCCGGCGGCAGACCCGGCGCAAACCGCGGATAGTCCACGGCGCCGGACCGCAGTGCCATCCGGCAAGAACCGCAACTGCCACCGCGACAGCTATGCGGAACGCGCAGACCCGCGCGTTGTGCCACCGCCAGCAACGACTCGCCTGGCGCGGCCAGCACTGTCTGCCCGCCTGGCAGAAAAGTCACCACAGAGTCGAGCGAGAAGGGCAAAGAGTTCATCGGTGCGCAATGTTACTGTAAGGATGACGGTACCACCGGCCCACCATGTCCAGTACTGCGAGGAGCGCGCGTGGAAGACCCTGCTCGAGCGACTGCCAACCTGTTGGTGCTAGGGGCCGGCTATGTCGGTGCCCGCTACTGTGCGGCGCTGCTACAGCAGGAGCTGGTGCCGCACCGTTTGACGCTGACCGCTTGCACCGCACACGAATCCACGGCCTCCGCGCTTGCCGCCCGCTTGCACCAGCAAGTGCCGGTGCTCCACTGGAACCTCGGCGACGACGCGCCACCACCGCCAGCGCTCACGGGCGAACGCTCCGCCGCATTCACTCAGGTGGTGTATCTGGCCCCACCGCCCAGCGTGCCGGCCGCCGCACGCGAGGATCCCTGGTTGCAGCGCGCGCTACCCGTGTTGTGCGCCATGCCATTGCGACGCTTCGTGTATATGTCGACCACCGGCGTCTATGGCAACACCGACGGCGAACGCGTGGATGAAGCCGCGGCCGTGCAGCCAGGGACTGCGCGAGGTATGCGCCGGGTTGCGGCCGAACAGGCCGTGCAGACGGCGTGTGTCGCGCGCGGCATTGCCTGGACGGTGCTGCGCGTGCCGGGCATTTACGGGCCCGGTCGCTTGCCACTGGAGCGTCTGCGCCGTGGCGACCCACTGCCTGAACAGTCCCTCGGCCGGCCCGGCAACCGCATCCATGTCGATGATCTGCTCGCTGCCTTGCACCTCGCCACCTTCCATCCGGCCGCCGCGAACCGCTGCTACAACGTCGGGGATGGCGACTCCACCAGCACGGCCCGGTTCCTCCAGCAGCTCGCGCAAGCCGTCGGGCTGCCAGCGCCGCCGATACTGCCGGAGGCCATGGCATACCCGCTACTCAGCGCCGAGAGCCGCTCGTTTCTCAGTGAGTCGCGGCAGATTGACACGCACCGGCTACGCGCGGAGCTGGGGTTTCACCCGCACTATGCCGATTGCACCACCGGGCTACGCGCCAGTCTCGCCGCAGCAGCCGGCAATGCCCCGTTTATGGCGCTGCCGTCACTGCCTGCAGGCGCGATTTAAGCGTGGCGTTGTCCGGCGCCAATGTCAGCGCTTCACGGAGGACCCGCAGCGCTGCGGTCTTCTGGCCAGAGCGCAGCAATAGGGAAGCATAAGTGTCCGCGAAGTCCGCCTGATGCGCACCGCCTTGATAGGCCGCACGCGCCAAAGGTAAGGCCGCTTTCAGATCGCCGGCTTCAGCGCGCAGCCAAGCGAGATTGTTGGCGGCCCCCGGGTGTCCCGGCTGCACTCGCAACACTTCCTCGAGCTGCGCCGCACTCTCGGCGGTCTGATGCTGTTCGCTGAGACTTGAAGCCAGTGCGAGGCGCACTTCGATGTCGCGCGGACGATGCTCCAGCCAACGCCGTAGCGGCGCTACCGCGTTGTCGTCTTTAAGCGTGCGCAACACCGAGAATTCACGAATCGCCAGCGCGCGCGACGGCCGCCCCACAGCGGCCTTGTGATAAACCGTCGCAGCGGTACGCGCATCGCCCGCCTTCAGCAGCAGGTCGCCCTCCAGCATGAGCGCGGCGCGGTTCGTCTCTTCAATGGCCAGCGCGCGCTTAACGCGTGCCAGCGCCTCTTCTAGGCGATCCGCCTGTACCAACGACACGGCCAACCGGATGTGTAGGTCCACATTGCGTGGATTCCCTTCCGCCAGCTTCGACCAAGCCGACAAGGCTCCCGCCAGGTCACCCTCGGCCTCCAGCAGTTCTGTCGCCAGCACCGCGATAGCCACCGAATTCGCTGGCGCCACCGCGCGCGCTTCCGCCACGCGACGTTTGGCCACGGTCAGGTCTTTGCCTTTCAGCGCCAAACGCGCGAGCGCCAAACGTGGCAGCAAGGCTTGCGGTGAGGCAGCGGCGGCTTTGGTGAGCCACTCCACCACTTCCGCCGACTGACCCCGCAAGGCAGCAATCTGTGCCTTGGCATACAAGGCTTCACCCCGCTTGGGGTCCAGCTTGAGCGCCTGGTCCAGCGAAGCGTTCGCCGCCGCCAGCTGCCCTTGCACCAATTGCAGCAGCCCTAGGGCCGCCTGGCCCTCGACATCCTGCGGCGTGAGTTTGACCACCCGCTGCAAGGCGGCCGCAGCTCCCGTCAGGTCGCCGGCCATGGTGTAACACCGCGCGGCCAGCCACTGAAACTTCGCCTCGCCCGCATGTTGGGTGGTCAGCGTCTGCAACGCAGCACGTGCTTCTGCCACTCGGCCGGCTCGCACCAGCGCTGTGGTATGCAGCAGCGTCCATTCTGCCAACTGCCCGGCCGGCACCGTGAGTTTTTCGAGGAGTGTGACTGCCGCCGCCGCCTGGTTCGCGCGGAGCAAGCCCGCGGCCAGGTCCAATTGCCGCCGCAGGTCGGCTGGCGCCGCCGCCGCACCATGCTGGAAATAACCAAGTGCCGCCGGGGTATCCCCTGCCAGCAGGCTGGCCCGCCCACCCAGCGCTAGCAACTCGCCATCGGCCTGCTCGGCAGCACTGCCCACGACCCGCAAGGTCTCGTTGGCTTCGCCATCGTGCAACAGCAGGGTGCTCAGCAAGCGCCGCGCCGCCAGTTCCGTGTCGGGGAGTACCGTTGCGGCCCCCAGATACATACGCGCCGCTTCTTTTTTGCCCAGCAAGCTACTCGCGGCACCCAAATAAAACTGGGCGTCGGCACTGTCCGGGTAACTCTTCAGCACCGCACGCAAGCGTTCTTCAGCGCGTGCCGGACGGTTCAACATCAGATCGGCACGTGCGAGGCGCACGCCGGCCACCTCGCTGCCAGGGGCTAGGCGCGCCAACGCGTTAGCGGCAACTTCCGCGGCCAGATACTGCCCGTCGGCAAAGTCGAGATCGGCGATCAAAGCCCAAGCGGAGGCCGCATCTTGCAGGTGCCCCGCAGCACCCGACAGGCTGGCGGCGGTCCGCAAAGTGGCCCGTGCGGTCTCACGTGTGTCGTGGCGAGCTTGCCAAACACCCAGCGCCAGCACGCCTTCCGGCGCCTGTGGCGACTGTGCCAGCGCGGTGGTCAGCTGTTCATGCGCGGCGTTAACGTCCCCGGCCAGGTCCAATGCCTGCGCCAATCCAAGACGCGCCTGGAGCGACTGTCCATCTTTGCTCAGTGCCGCGCGGTAGGCGGTGGCGGCGCCAGCCCAGTCATGTTTGAGCATCAGTGCGTCGCCACGCCAGCGATCAGCCTCGGTGCCTGCGCCGAGAGCGGGCAGTTCCGCCAGCAGCGGCACCGGGTCGCCACGACGCATCATGGCCTCGAGACGGATGTCACGCGCGCTCAGCGGCGTCGCCCCAGCCTTCACCGCTTTATCGGCCTCCAGCAGCGCACCGTGTAGGTCGCCGCGATCCAACAGTAGCTGGGCCAGCGTCAGACGGTGCGCCGCCGAGCCCGGGTCGTCCTTCAGCTGTTGCTGCACCGTAATACCGGCTTCGCGCGCAGCGCGCACTTGCGCCGCCACTTCAACAATCGCGGGGTCTTGCTGGGGGCCCGCATGTGGCCAGAGAAACTTCCATGCCAGTCCGGCACCGAGCACCATGAGCGCCGCGGCTGCGCCCAGCATGACCCAACGCCAGTGACGCCAAGACGGTAGAAGGGTGGTATCGACGGGCAGGGCCATAGCAGCCTCCGGGGAACAGATCCCCGGATACTACGCAAATTGGCGCTGCTGCTGCTGCGACCTGCCTCGCAGTCCGGTCAACGGACGAACAAGTCGCCGCTGTTCACCAGACACTGTTCCAACGGCAGACCTTCGGCGCCCGTGGCTGACAAGATGGTATAGAAATCCTTGGCATTGGTGACCACACCACGGGTGGTCAGGTGACCCTCCGGCAGGCTGATCGCCGGGTGGTCAAACGGCGCTGCACTGCACTGCACACGCTGGTCAGTGAAGGTCAGCATAAAAGCCACCAGATCGTCGATCTCGCCGTCCGACAGGCCCCGCACCTCTTCTGGCTGCCGGCCCGGCGGCGGGCGATCCAACGGGTCTGGTCCAGTGATGTTCTCCACGCCCAGCACGTTCGAGCCGGTGCCAGCCGCGGCCGCGGGGTCATCCCGACCAAAAGCGCCGGTGCCGCTGTTATCGTCGAACTGGAAATCCACGTCGTCACCGGCCTTGCCGCGACGGTTCCCGCCACGCGCATAGAACTGAATGACGCTACGCAAGGTGGCATAACCACCGTTATGGAAGTAAGGCGCGGTTAAGCCCACGTTGCGCAGCGTCGGTACTTTGAAGGCCCCGTCCACACCGAGCCGCTGGTTTTTCAGATCCGCTACCGCCAGCTCCTTCGACGCCACACATTCTTCTGGCGCCTGCTCCGCGTTAAAGCGAACCTCAAACCAGCACGGCTGAATATCAAAGGTGTCTTTCTTGCTCGCCGGATTCACAAACTGCTTGGTGAACGACAGCGGGTTCTTCCACGGATCGGTGCCACCGAGGCCGATATCCTGCACCGTCGGCGTGACGCCAATGTTGTAGTAACCCTCGTCGTATAGCACTGGACGGGTAGTGACATGGACCCCAGGCATGCGCTGCACCGCGCTGCCTTCAGGGACTTCGTAGACTTCATGGCTGATAGGTTCGCGCATGACCGCATAGGACGCCGTGCTCATTACCGGCCCGCGGTGGCACGACAGACAACCCGCCTTGGTGTTAAACAGGCGCATGCCGCGCATTTCCTGTTCACTCAGCGCTGACACCCCCTCGGCCGCGCGGTCGAACGGCGAGTCGTCCGAGCGCAGGGTGGATTCGTAGAGCATCACCGCAATGCCCCAGAACATGGAGAAGTTCAGTTCCTGCTGGGTAAAGCCATTGGCATCCGCCACCAAGCGACCATTGACGCGATTGTATTTGCCAGGCACTCGCCACCAGCGGCTATCGAAGGCCTTCTGAATGATCTGCGAGTAAGTCGTCGACAGACCCTTGCCGGAAGTGTGCCGGTAAGTACCCAGCACGCCGTCTTGTGCGTGCACGGCCTGCGAGGCCAGCGGGCGCACGCTGCCCAGCCGGCGAGCTAACTGCGGGAAGACGCGCCCGGCGCAGGAGGATTCAACATCGCTCAGTGGCGGCCCCACGGCCTGCGAGGCCAGCGTGGCATTCTTCAGCGCTAGCTTGCGTGGGGCAACGCCCGTCATGCCCACCGCTTCGGCCACGAAGGCGTCAGCGTTGCGCGCCCCAAACGGATCAACGCCGTTGAAAGTGCCATTCGCACGGCCGTCCCAGAAGGTGCGCCGAAAATACACGGCATTGATGACCGTAGGGGCATTGCGCCCGGCGACCGCGCGCGTTGGTTGCCCTCCCACATGGAACACACTGGCGCTGCCAGGCGCGCACTTGTCGGTGGTGGAGCCGGCCGGGGCCGACATGATGGCCCCACCAAAACCACCACCGGAACCGACCACGTCGTTGGTGGTGTACAACACCTCGGAGCTGCGATCGTTCGGATCGGCCAGGCGATGCAGCGGAAAGTCTGCTGGAGACAAGGCCATATTGGGTGCGGCAACGCTCCCGCCAGCAGTCTGGCCAGCCGTATTGGCCGGCGAGAGCTCCTCGCTTTTCGCCCCAGGCGCCTGCGTCAGCGCACCGAAGGCTTTGTCACCGCCGGGAAAGCGCAGGTCGCCACCCGGGTTGAGTTGATTGACCGTACGGCTATCCGCCCCGGCGGCAAAATGGCAGGTAGCGCAAGCCACGCCGTCACTGCCTGCTGCCTGGTCCCAGAACAAGGCTTTGCCCAGCATAATGGCCAGCGGACGGTTCAGCACAATGCCATTCAAGTCGGGCAGTTGGACCGGATAACGTTTCAGGCTGTCGAGTTTCGCCCAAGGATTTTCGACGAGTGCGCGTTCGGTAGCGCCGAGCAGCTCGTCACTGGGGTCCAGCAATGGCGGCGGCGCCGCCTGCTCAGCGAGCGCGTGACCGGTGAAGCCAGTGAGCGTTACCACGGCCATGGCCGTGAAAACGAAGAATGAACGCAGGTTCATGGGGGCTGTCCTTCAACAACGAATAGCAGACCGGGGTGGGTCATCGGCGGGGGCGTGAATCCATCAGCAATCACAGTCACATGACAACATGCTGTCCAGCGCGCGTAGCGGCAGGGCTTCCAGCCCAGCGTTCAAGGCTACTCACACCTTAGCGAATTAGGCCAAGGCGTTTCGTGTCCTATAGCTCAATTTCTTGAGCTTTATCATCAAAACCGAGTGGCCGTCGGTCCCTTACGGGTTGATGTCCCAACGGCACATCATGGCGTGGTCTTCGTGCACGGTGTTGTGGCAGTGCATGGCATACCGGCCGGCTTCCGGCTTGTAGGCCGGGTTGGGCGGGTTGTAAGCCGGGTCCGGGAAGTCACGGAACTGGAAGAACACCTGCACCTGCTCATTCGTGTTGAGGTGGTAGAGGTCCTTACGGCCCTGTTCGTACACCGGAGGCGCCACGCCGTTGCGGGTCATGATGCGACCTTCTTCG
>CANIOW010000044.1 GCA_947469285.1 Gammaproteobacteria bacterium | reverse complement strand
TCGGCGGCGCCACCATCGCCGTCGAGCTGGGACAGGGGCTCTATATCGGCGCCTTCACCGGTGAGCAGCTGGTGCGCTACGCCGCACCCTGAAACGTCAGTCGAAGACAGCGCCGCCCTTACCGGCCGGTACCGGTAAGCGACACCGTCTTCGCCGCACCACCCGCCGGTGTGATGCTCAGCGTGGAGTTTCTCGCTCCCGTGGACGTTGGCCGGAACACCACGTTAACCGTGCACGTGGCGCCCACCGCCAGCGCGGTGTTGCAGTTGTTGGTTTGACTGTAATGGCTGGTGTTGGAGCCCGTGAACCTGATAGTCAACGAAGCAATGCTCACCGTGCCGCTGTTCGTCACCGTGACCGGCTGCGCGATGCTGGAGCTATTTCGCGCCTGCGTACCAAAAGCCAGCGTCGTCGGATTCAACGAGACCACACCCACCACCGCCGCCAAACCCGTGCCACTTAAACTGACCGTCTTGGCCGTGCCGCCGGTAGGGGTGACGCTGAGCGTGGCGCTCTTTGCCCCCGCCGTCGTGGGGCGGAACACCACATTGATGGTGCACGAGGCGCCCGCAGCCACCGAGGTGCCGCAAGTGTTGGTCTGGCTGAACTGACCTGTCGGCGAAAACACATACGAACCCGTGGCAACCGCCATCGCAGCGGCCCCCGTATTGGTCAGCGTCACCAGCTGCGCCGTACTGCTGGTGTTGATCGTCTGGCCGGCATAGGCCAACGCCGTCGCGGAGAGGGTGAACACCGGCACCGGCACAACACCCGTGCCACTCAAATTCACGGCGGTAGATGGTGCGCCACCACTGGAATTAAAGGTGATAGCGCCCGTCTTGCTACCCGAGCTCGTCGGCTTGAAGGTAACCGTGATGCTGCAAGAACTGCCGACCAACACTTGGGTACCACAAGTATGGGTGCCGGAGAATTGCCCAGTCGGGCTGCTGGACAGGGTGATGCTGCTCACCGGCAAGGCCACCGTTCCGGTATTCACCACCGTCAGCACCTGTTGCACCGAAGTATTCACGGTTTGGCTGCCAAAGCTCAAGGTCGCCGGCGTCAGGGTGTAGGTCGGCACCACCGGAGGGGGAGGGGGAGGAGGGGGAAGTGGGCTATCGGGCAGAGCCAACAGCGCATCGTAAGCGGCCTTGGCCTGCACTAGGCCGTAGCCATAGTGGACATCGCGGCCTGGCGCGCCCAGATCAAGGGCACTGGAGGTCAAGGCCTGGCGCACCTGCGCCGCAGAGCGGTTGGGCAACAGACCCCAGATGAGCGCCGCCACCCCGGACACATGCGGCGTGGCCATGGAGGTGCCACTGTAATACTCGTAGCCGTTGCCAATGCCACCACTGGTCAACTGAGCGGCCGACCCGACGACCTGCAGCGCCGCAGCGCCGTCCACGTCGCTGAGCGCAATGACCGGCAGCGTGCTGGTAGAAGGCAATAGAGTTCCGGATAAGGCGCCTGGCTGGTCATTAAAAATAATGACGCCGACGCCGCCACCCGTCTTAACACGGGCTGCCTTGGTAGCGAACGTCACGCTAGTGGTGTTGGGTGAACCGCGCTTGCACAACACCAGCTTGTTCAGCCACGCACTATTGGCGGTCTGGCAGTAGCCACCATCGACCAGCACGCCCGTGGCGTTCACGGCTGCGGCGCCCGTCACCGCCGAGCCTGCCCACGTGCTAGTGCCGACAGTCAACCCGACCGGCGCGAAAGGCGTGCTCGACAGCACATCAACGCCCGGTGCCGCAATTTCCACGTCCACACTAAAATTCGAGAAGGAGGCCGCTGCGCCAGTGCTGTCCACGGCCGCCACCGACATCACCGAAGCATAAGCCGCTGGATAAGACATCACCGAAATGCCGTCATTCCCCGCCGCCGCCACCGGAAGATAGCCGGCATCATAGGCTGCCTGAAACGCCGCGTCTTCGGTCGGCACATTGCCGCCGCCGCCGAGGCTCATGCTGATGACCATCCATTTTTGCGCCTGCTGCGCGGCGAACACACAATTATTGACCGCACTGACCAGATCCGAGGCATACGACCAGCCACAAGCAGAGCCGTTAAACACCTTCTGGATATGCAGGTTGACGGCGCCATTGCTGTTAACGCCCAGCACACCGACATCATTTCCGCCAAGCGCCGAGATGGTGCCAGCGACATGGGAACCATGCCCGCAGGAATCTTCATACCAGTTACCGGTACCGGCATTTTGCGTGCCCGTGATGGTGCTGCCACTGGGCAAGACATCCGCCAGGTCTTCATGCGCCGCCTGATAGCCAGAGTCGATGATGCAGACCATCGAGTTGCTGGTGGTGGGGTGGGCGACGAAGAAAGCATCGTCTGCCTGCACCATGGTGATGCCATAAGGCTTGGTTTCAGCCTGGGGGTAGCGCCGGTAGTCCGGCTCAACGCGCTCCACTTCCGGGTCCGCCTGCAAGCGTGCGGCGCCTTCATCTGACAGCAGTGCGACTACGGACCCCTGACGCGCAAGCTCCTGGACCACAATGCCGCCGGCTGCCGTCGTTGCGCCGCGGCCCCGCGTCAGGTCATCACTGTCACGCCCGAGCGCCCGTGCGGCAGCCGCGCCTGGCGGGCGCATCTTGATGATGTAACGACCGTCATTGAGGGCATCCGCCGCCAAGGCGACGCCGGGAGCGAGGCTGCCGAGGATTACCGAACCCATCACCAGGGCCAAGGCCGTTTGCTGCCATCTGTGCATAGGATTCTCGCGAAGCAAGGTTAGAGAAAATAAACCGTTCAAGTGCCGGTACCGGTCAGGTTAATGGACGAAGTCGCCAGCGCACCGCCGGTGGTGGTCACCGTCACCGTCGCCGACACACTGCTCGCCACGACGGTCGGTGCGAAGCTGATATTTACCACACAAGAGGCTCCCGGTGTCATCACCGCACCGCAGCTATTGGTCTGGCGGAACTGCGCGGGATTGGCGCCGCCAAAGCCAATAGCGGTAACGGTAATGGGCACGCCGCTGGTGCTGTTGTTGGTCAGCGTGAGGCTCTTGCTGGCACTGACCGTGCCCGACTTGACGCTGCCATAAGCCAACAGCGTGGTGCTGCGTGAGTAACTCGCCAGTGCGCCGCTACCACTGAGCGTGATGGTCTTAGCACTGGCACCACCGCCTGGCGTGAAGGTGGCGGTGCCGGTAGACGAACCGATGGTGGTGGGTTTGAACGTCACCAGCAACGAGCAGGAGGCGCCCACTGCGAGAGCCACCCCACAGTCATGACTGGCGGTGAAGGCGCCCGTGGTCGAGGTGGTCGAGCTCACACTGCTGATTGGTAAGTTAACCGTGCCGGTATTGGTCACCGTCACACTGCGCGTCACGCTGTCACCGAAGCCCTGCGTGCCAAACGCCACCGACGTAGCCGCGAGAGTGTAAGTGGGCAGTGGTGGCGGCGGCGGCGGCAAGGCACTCGCCGGCATGGCCGCCAGCGCATCGTAAGCCGCCTTGGCCTGCACGATGCCATAGCCATAGTCCACATCCCGACCCGCGGGGCCCCGGTCAGCGGCGCTTGAATCCAGCGCCTGACGTACCTGTGCCGCCGAACGGTTGGGGAACTGGCTCCAGATAAGCGCGGCCACGCCGGACACATGCGGCGTGGCCATGGAGGTACCACTGTAAGTCTGGTAACCGCTACCCGCACCGCCGGTGTTGTTCAGCGTCGCGCTCGTGCCCACGGCCAGACGCGCGGCAGCGCCGTCGACGTCGTTGAGGGTAATGGCCGGCAGCGTGCTGGTAATGCCGGTTTCCAAATAGGCGCTCAGCGCACCGGGCAGGTCGTTGGTGAATACCGCGCCTAAGCCCTTAGCGCTTTTCACATTGGACAGTTTGGTGGCAAAGGTGACCACCTTCGCCGTAGGGGAGCCACTACGGCACAGCACCACTTTCGTCAGCCACGCACTGGAGACTTTGTCGCAGTAACCACCATCGACAAGCACGCCAGTGACGTTTTTCGCGGCCGCGTAAGTAACACTCGAGCCGGTCCAGGCCTTGCCGTTGGCCGTTAAACCTTTTTGCACGAACGGTGTCGTCGAGAGAATGTCGACCCCCGGCGCCGCAATTTCCACGTCAGGGTTATGCGTCGAAAAATACGCCACCGTGCCGGTGGCATCGACCGCGCCCACCGACATGACCGAGTCGTAGGCCGCCGGATAGGTCGGCGTGGTATTACCGTCGTTGCCCGCTGCCGCCACGGACAGGTGGCCGGCGGCGTAGGCCGCTTGGAATGCCGCTTCTTCGGTCACGGTGGGCGAAGTGCCCCCAAGGCTCATGCTGATCACCGCCCATTTGCCTGCCTGCTGGGCGGCCGTGACGCAGTTATCGACGGCACTCACCAGCTCCGACGCATACGCCCACAAGCAAGCCGAGCCGTTGAACACTTTCTGGATGTGGAGGTTGAGCTTGCCGTTGCGGTTGATGCCCACCACGCCCACGCCGTTCTGTAACGCGGCGATGGTGCCGGCGACATGCGAGCCGTGCCCACAGGAGTCCTCGTACCAGTTGCCGGTGCCCAGGTTCTGAGTACCGGTGACGGTGCTGGCCGTGGCCAACACATCGGCCAGGTCCTCATGCGCGGCTTGGTATCCCGAATCGATGATGCACACCATCACGTTCGAGGTGGTCTGGTGGGTGTCGAAGAACGGATCGTCCGCTTGCACCATGCTAATGCCGTAAGGCTTGGTTTCGGCCTTGGGGTAGCGGCGCGGGTCGGGCTCGATCAGCTCGACGTCGGGGTCGTTCTTGAGGCGGGCCGCACCGGCATCGGACAGCACCGCCACCACCGACCCGTGCTTTGACAGCTCGTTGACGAGGATGCCGCCGGCCGCTTTGGCCGCACCGCGGCCACGGGCCAGTCTGTCGTCGCCATGACCCAGCGCACGAGCGGCGGCCACGCCGGGTGCACGCATATGGATTATGTAACGTCCATCGTTAAAAATGACGTCTGGTGGCGCAGCCACCGCGGCACCCACCACCGTGGAGGCCAGCAGCCCGGCACACGCCAGGCGCAGGCCGTTCGTAAGCTTATTCATATAAAACCCCTGACTTTCTAGCATTTTGGTGTTCTTCCGACACCGTGCCCTTCCGTGCCTTTTATTGGCTTTTCTGGATTGGGCAGGGTGATTTTGGAACGAAGCAGGCCGTGCCAGGGTGTCGATTTAACTTATTGCCTATTATTTTGCAGGCGCTTGCAGGGCATCACGTAGCGCATAACGCGCAACCCGAACGTCAGGGAGGGGTGAATCGTGCAAACCAGGCGAGCACACGAGCGTCTCGGTCTCGCTGGTTGAACGTCAGGCCATGCGAGTCGCCGTCGTACACCACCAACTCGCCGGGCTGCCCCACTGCCCATTGTGAGCGCGCAATATCCACGGCTTCCGTGGACGGCACACTGCCGTCCGCCCCGCCATGCAGCACCAACAAGGGCACGGGCACTCCGCTGGTGATTGTCGGCGCCGTGGCGGCCGCTTGGGACAGAGAGCGCGTTGCGCCCACCACCGCTGCCGCACGAACTTTTGCACCCGCGCCATCTTGCAAGGCACGCAGCGTCACATAGCCTCCGCGCGAAAACCCCAGCATGAATACACGCTCACGGTCGAACAGCGCCAACTCAGCGGCCAGCGGCAACAAGTTCAGCACATCATGGATGTCTCCCGACCCCGGGCTTTCCTCGCCTTCACCCCCGTCATTGCCACGGTACTGCGTGGCCAGCACTGCATAGCCGGCGGCCACGTAACTGTAAAAGCCAAACCAGGTGTTGGGGCGCAGCTTGAAGGCTTCACCCAATCCACCACGATTAAACACAATGAGCGGCAGCCGCCCAGCGGCGGGGGCACTGGCCGGCTTCCAGAGAAACGCGACGACTTTGAAACCATCGCTCAAATACACCAACCGTTCGCAGGTGAAGCCCACATAGGCGCTGCGACGGGCGTATTCGTCTGCCGGCCACAGCGCCGCCGCCAGTTCCGTTTGCGGGCGCAATGCCCGCTGCGCCTTGAGGGCGGCGGCCGCATCGTTCTGCCATTGCTGCACGGCGCGCTGTTGGTAGTCGGCGTAGGACCCTGCGAGCATGACGCAAGGCGTGCGCTCCTGCAGTAACGAGGCCGCCGCTGGCCTTGCCCAGGAGCAGGCCAATAAGGTCAGCAGCAACAGCCGTAGCCAGGGGCGAGAGCTCATAGCGCGTCCATGCAAGGGGCTCATGAACAGCAAGGCCGCCCGCAGGCGGCCTTGCCGTCCGTCAATGACGGTCAACGATTAGGGCTTGAAATCGGCCCACAGCTCGCGTGCGATCAGCACGATGGAAGCCGCCGCCGCAAACTGGGCAATGCCGCCCAAGATAGCGCTCAACTGCGTCCCCACCGCCGGGATGACATCCAGCGTGTGTGCTGCCGCCACGGCGAGCACGATGGCCGTTGCCTTGATCGCGGTTGAATCTCTTGTCGTGAAGACCGCGGCCGCACCGCCAGCCACCACGAGCACCAGCGCCGCATAGGGAATGGCCACAAAGCCACCCACCACCGCCACAATGACGCCAATCAGACCAAAGATCTTCTCAGGACTCATTTTCATTCCCCCTCGAAAAAAAATTGTATTTGATCTTGTCGGACCGGCGGCCGAAGGCCACCAGACACCCTGACTCTGGACATAATTCGGCGCAGGTTCAACAAAAACATTTTTTTGACATTTAGGAGACGCCCCGCGCGCTGGTGCGGCGGCCATCGGCAGCGAAATATTCAAAGGCAGCCAGCGCGGGCTGAGCCATCGCCTCGAAGAACGCGCTGTAGCCCCAGGGCCAGGTAGCGGGCACGCCTTCCTGGTCCAGATACCAGCTGTGGCAGCCACTGGCGAAGATAGTGGTCTTCGCAGCGGCCACGCGACGCACCTCGTAGTCCGCCATCGCCGCCGCGGTCGGTGCAATCGCCACGCAGCGTCCCGTGCGCACCTCATCGAGCAGCTGCTCGATATAGCCCCATTGTGCTTCGGCAATTTCAATCAACGAAAAATTACCCACCGGCGAGGTCGGACCGTTGAGCATGAAAAAATTCGGGAAGTCAGGCACGGTCACCGCCAGATATCCGCTGGGTCGCTTTGCCCAGCGTTCATCTAAGGTCACCCCCCCGTGGCCCACCACCCGCGTCGGACGGATGAAGCGGTCCGCATGAAAGCCCGTGGCCAGCACCAGCAGATCAAGCGGATGCAGCACGCCGTCACGCGTGCGCACACCTGCCGCTTCGATGCGTTCAATGCCTTCGCGCACCACGGCCACCCCTGGCCGCTGTAACGCGGCGTAGTAGTCGCAGGAATAGACCAGTCGCTTGCAGGCCGCCCGATAGTCGGGCGTTAGCTTGGCGCGCAGCGCCAGGTCGGTCACGGCTTGCTCCAGATCCTGCCGCACAATCGCCTCGATTTCCGCCATCTCACGGCTGTCCGGCTGCGTAATCGCGTCATTGAAGCGCTTCACCAACCGCAGATACTCGGGGTCCTTGCGAATGGCCTCCACCGCCGCGGGGTTCGCCCGAAAATAGGCGCGCTCCTCGTCGCTGAACGGACGGTTGTCGATCTTCATCACCCACTGCGGGGTGCGCTGAAACTGGGTCACCTGCGCTCGGCCCGCCAAGGCCGACACCAGTTGCACGCCGGTGGAACCGTTGCCGATAATGCCAATCCGCTGCCCCTCCAACGCCAGCCCGTCTGGCCAGCGTGCGGAATGGAACGCCTGACCCTGAAACTCAGCGAGCCCGGGCAAGTCCGGCACGTTGGGGTGGTGCAGCACTCCGCTGGCAACAATGACCACGTCAAATTCAGCGCGCGTGCCATCGCTGGCCTCGAGGTACCACTCTTGGCCGCGCCATTCACAGAGCGTCACTTCAGCGTTAAACCGCGTAACTTTATCCACGCCATAGCGCCGCCAGACCGCGGCGAAGTAGTCGCAGATTTCGGCGCCACCCGCCATCACACAACTCCAGTCAGGGTTCGGCGCGAAGGAATAGGTATAGGCATGCGCCATGACGTCGCAGGTCAGGCCGGGGTAGCGGTTTTCGCGCCAGGTGCCGCCGATACGTGCCGCCTTTTCAAACACCGTAACGCTGGCGACTTCCGGCCGCTCCAGCAAGCGCTTGGCGGCGAGGATGCCAGACATGCCAGCCCCAATCACGGCATAGCGCAGTGGGCGGTCGACAGTGGTGGATGCAGCCTGGTTCATAACTTCCCCCGTCATTGCGGTACGTTGTTTGCCCACACCGTGCTGCGCAGCGCACACCACGTGGCAAAGCATACAAGCTAGATAGCGCTTATTCCGCCCTCTTTAGACGCCCACCAACCCACACCCCTTTCAGCACTGCTTTGGGCGACAATGGCCCACGACCAGACCGGACCGAGGGATCCATGACATACGCTGCTATCACAGGTTGGGGCAAGTGCCTGCCACCGTCCATCCTGACCAACGCTGACCTCGCGACCTTCCTGCCGACCGACGACGAGTGGATCACCAGTCGCACCGGCATGAAGGAACGGCGCATCTCGCACGTGCCAGGCATCGAGCTGGCCATTGTGGCGGCGCAACGCGCGCTCGCTTGCGCGGGCCTTAAGGGCGAGGACATCGATCTGGTCATCTACGGTAGTTGTAGCAACGACGAGACCGTGCCGAACAGCGCTTCCGGCGTGCAGCAGCGTCTTGGCGCCACCCGGGCCGCGGCGTTCGATGTGAATACCGCCTGCACCAGTTTTATGTATGGCCTGTCCATCGGCACCGCCATGATCAAAACCGGCGTGGCGCGAACGGCTCTCGTGATTGGCGTGGAACTCATTTCGCAGTACATGGATTGGGACAACCGCAATGTGGCGGTGCTGTTCGGCGACGGCGCGGCGGCCGTGATACTGCAAGCTTCCGAGACCGAAGCCGGCGTGCTGGCGGAGAAACTGCAGTGCTATGCCGATTCACGGCAGATCCTGCGCGTTCGGGGCATGGGCACGCTGTATGCGAATTTGGGGGTGCCTTATGGCCATACGCGCTGGGACTTTGATGGCCAGGAGATTTTTCGCAAGGCCGTGCAAGGCATGAGCGAGGCCAGCCTGGACGTGATGCGGCGTATGCAAGTCACCATGGACGAGATTGGCCTCGTGGTGCCGCATCAGGCGAACCTACGCATCATCGATGCCGTGGCCAAGCGCGCTGGTGCGCCACCAGAGAAGGTGTTTCTGACGGTGCAGAAGTACGGCAACATGTCTTCCGCCACCGCGCCGGTGGCGCTCGTGGAGGCGGTGGAACAAGGGCGGGTGGCGCCCGGCAGTCTGGTGCTCATGCCCGCCTTTGGCGGCGGGCTGACGCTGTCGTCGCACCTCATCCGCTGGGGCCAGCGCATTACACCGCTGCAGCCCTGCACGGCGGAACTACCGCCCTGCCCGCAGACTGCGCTGGAACTGGTGAACGCCATCCGCGCACAGCGGGTTGAAGGCGCAGTGCTGGCAGAACGCTTTGCCGCCTGCCGCTTTGTGGAACAGCCCGACAGCGCCGCTTAAGGCGGTGCGGGCAGCACCCCTTCGATGGTGCGTTTCACGCCGATGGGGTCTTTCACGCAGGCCAGAATGACACTGCTGGTGCCGCGCCCCGTGATGCGCACATACCCGTAGTCCAGCAGCCGACCGAGAATGGACTGCTCCATGTCGATGGTCTCGATGGCACTGAGCTTCATCTCCGAGGTGCGCCGACTGATGATGCCCACCTTGTGCACGAGGCGCTTGTTGGTGACTGCCTGCTCCAGAAAACGCAGCTGCAGATACTGGTAGATAGCTACCGGAATCGTCACCACCAGCAAGGCCCAGCCGATCACGGGCAAGAGGGTGACCCAATGGCGCTCGAACACCGCCACCACCACTTCCCCGGTGGACAGGGATTTCTCTAGATACGTCATGCCCACAGTATACGGCTTCACAGCGCGGGCATTTGTTTTGACATAATGCAATGATCATTGGCATTATTGGCATAATCTTTTTGGGAGGCGTAGGCTCCACTTCGCCAGTGGCACTTGCCACCGGCGGTCAGGCTTAGGAACGCTGCATGTCGCTGCCCCGTTGGCCCGGTTGGGTCGTGTTTCATCTGCCGCGCGATGCCACCGCCATCCCGAAGGATGTCCGGGAGCAATTTCTCGTGTCCGAGGCCGCACTCGCCAACGAAATCGCCCAGCGCACCGCACACTGCTCCTTCGAGCTGTTTGCCAGCACTGCACCCGAGCATCAGGTGGTGCGCGCCGCGGTCAGCCCGCTGGTCCTTGATTTCGAGCCACTCGAGCTAGGCGAGCTCCGTCCTACCACTGCCTTTGGCCAGGTGGCCGGCGCTACCTTGGACACCACGCGACTGCGGCGTGAGCTAACGGCGCTGGAGCGCGAGCAGCTGCTGGACGATTTCCACTATCCGCAGCAGGCCTGGTTTGCCACGAAAGTGGCTTTGGCCATCGCCGCCTACGGGCGGTGTCTGGTAGTGAACGGCGGCAGTTTCGCCGCCAGCGAGCCGTCATTTGACATCGACGAGCGCCTCGCACCGCTGCCCGAGGTGCGCCTGGGTACCGACCCTGACCATACGCCTAAGGGCGTCCTTGAAGCATTTTCCACGGCCTTACAAGCTGCAGGCTGGTCCGTGCAGGTGGCGCGTGCCCATGAGCGCGCTCTGGTGCCCGCTCAGCATTACCGACTCGACCGGCGGGTGCACTGCGTGGCCGTGGAGCTGAACCAGAAGCTCTACTGGGACCCCAGCAGCGGTCGTGTCCACCGCCATTTCGAGTCGGTGCAACAACAGCTGGCGCGCGCGCTTGGCAGCGCCCTGCAACGGCTGAGCTGAACCCGCACGCGTGCAACCGCCACGCGCTTGGCAGCGCCAGCGGCGACCCCTCTCATTCCAGCGCCGGCAGGTTCACTGCGAGGCAATGGCGCAAGGCTTCCGGCCAGGGCATCGACTTGCGCGCGGTCAGATCGAAACACACCGACTTGATGCGCGCCTTGGCGGCTACCGCGCCGCGGTCGGTGTCGTTATGCAAGGTGTACTCGACCGTGATCGACGCGCGCCCCAGCGCCACCAGTTGCGCCCGCACCGACAGCACGCTGTTCACGGTCACCTCACTCACATAATCCAGCTCCATGCGCACATCGGCCCAGCTAAAGCCGGCGGCAATGGCTTGCGGCATGGACAAACCGAAGGCCAGCATGGCGCCGGTGCTCGCATCGTCGAAAATGCGGCTGTAGAACGGCGCGTTCAGATGACCCAGGGAATCACACTCCCAAGCGTGGGCGACGCCACGGTAGCAAACAGGAACCGGCGAAATCGTCATGAGTACCTCCCACCTGAGAGCCACAGATTACGGCATCATCGCTCCGTATGAACGCCGCGATGCCGGCCGACCGCCCACCGCCCCGTCAAAACCGCCTGCTGTCGAGCCCGCGCCCATGTCCTGCTTACCCTTGCCCTTCCCCCTGCACCGCCTGCTCCTCCAGCTGCTCGCACTCAGCTGCCTAAGCGGCCTGGCCGGCGGCATCGCCGCGGCGGCGGCTGACACGGACAACACTGCCACCACAGCGGCCCGCCCACGCGCCGTCGATACGGTCCTCGATACCGTCATCGTCACCGGCTCGAGCATCAAGCGCCGGGTAGCCGAAAGCGCCTTGCCACTGCAGATCATCACCGCGGCCGAGCTCACGCGCGAGGGCATCAGCAGCCCCGAGCAACTGCTCATGTATCTCAGTTCCAATGGCACGGGGCTGGACAACCTTGCCTCGAATGCAGACGTCGTCGGGGGCGCGCAGCGCGGCAACAATGGCGCCGCCTCGGCCAACCTGCGCGGCCAGGGTGCCGCCGCCACGCTGGTGCTGCTCAACGGCCGCCGTGTGGCAGCGCATGGTCTGAATGGCGGTGTGGTAGACGTCAACCAGATCCCACTGGCGGCGATAGAGCGCGTGGAAATTCTCAAGGAAGGCGCTTCGGCGGTGTATGGCGCAGACGCCATCGGTGGGGTCATCAACTTCATCTTGAAGGACAACGTCGAGGGCCTGAGCGTCACGGCGTTTGCGGACCAAACCGGGCTCGGCGGCGGCGACCGCTACCGCGCTTCCGTGGTCGCGGGCCTGGGCTCGCTGACCGAGGACCACTACCACCTGATGGCCACCCTCGCCTACAGCAACCACGGCGAATTGCGTGGCGACCAGCGCCCGTTCGTCAATACTTTCCAGCCCGATCGTGGTTTGTCGGTGGACACCCGCGGCACACCCTTCGCCACCCTGGTGCCGCTGGGTATCGGCCCGAATACCCCAGACGGCACCTTCATCAGCAGCGCCGGCAGCGCGCCGTGGTTACCGGGCAGCAGCACCGTCCGCGCTTCGGGGGGCATCAATCCGCTGGCCTTGCCGGGCGGCCCGGGGTGCGCTGCCATCGACGGCATGGCGCCCTACGACACGGCCTTGTGGAACTTCCCGGAAGCAGCTTATGCCTGCGCCTGGGACACGGGCCGCGCCGCCGTGCTGCAACAGCCCATCGACACCGTGCATCTGGTGAGCCGCGGCGTGTTCCGTTTCGGCGAGCAGCAGCTGTCGGCGGAAGTGACTGGCTCACGCGCCAACTCGGCGAAGCGCTTCTCCAACTTGCAGCTGCTGCCTAACACCACCACCCAAAATTTCGCCTTAGCGCGCACCGCGGCGGCAGCGGCCGTGTATGACCGCGTGTTCGACCAGGTGCTGGCGGTGTTCCCGTCGCTGGCCGCACAGCGCGGCCTGCCCATGGCATATCGCTGGCGCTGCCTGGAGTGCGGCCGACGCGAGATCGACACCACCACCGACACCGGCCGCGCCTTCATCGGGATGGAAGGGCCCTTGCCGGGGCTTGAGGGCTGGGACTACCGCAGCGGTGTTTCCTATGCCTTCAGTCAGGCCAAATCCACGCTGGGCTCGGGGTACTACTACCGCAACACCACGCTCGATGCCAACGGCACGGTGATCGCCAACGGCCTCATCGATGCACTGAACACCGGTCTCATCAATCCGTTCCTGCTGCCGGGGGAAAGCCAGTCAGCCGCCGGGCTCGATGAGCTCGCTGCCGCCTCAGCAGCAGGGGTCACCCTCTATGGCGGCCGGTTCACCATGACGCAGCTGGATGGTGCCCTCTCCGGCCGCCTGTTCAGCCTGCCGGCAGGTGAGGCGCTGGCGGCCATCGGGGTGGATTTCCGTCGGGAAACTTATGCCTTTCAGGGCGACCGTCGCGCGGCAGCAGCGCGCCCGGTGATCATCGCTGCGCCCTTCGATGAGGGCAATGTGCTGGCAGACGCCGCGCGCCAGGTGCAGGCGGTGTACGCGGAGGTGATGGCGCCCCTGCGCAAGGACCTGGAATTGACCCTCGCCGTGCGGCGCGACCATTACAGCGGCTTTGGCCAGACCACCAACCCGAACCTGGCACTGAAATACCAGCCGTTCGCGCCTCTGCTGTTTCGCGCCTCCTACAACACTGGGTTTCGCGTCCCGGCGTTCAACCAAATCTTCAATGCCGCGACCGAGTCGCTCTACGCCGGCCGCGATCTCGCCGATCCGGGAAGCTGCCCAGGTGGCCAGCCGGACCCCACGCAGCCGGGCTGCGCCGTGGTGCAGCCCGTGCTGATCAACGGCGGTCAACCCACGCTCGGTCCAGAGACCGCCGAACAGCTGAACGCCGGCGTGGTGTTCACCCCCACCGACCGCTTCAGCCTGTCGCTGGACTGGTGGCGCATTCGCCGTGCCCACACCATCGAACTGCTGACGCTGCAGCAATTGGCCGACCACTACAGCGTTTTCCAGCAGCGCTACCTGCGTGACGCTACCGGCACACTCACCGCCATTGACCAGCGCCTGATCAATGCCGGGGGCTCCATCACCGAGGGCCTGGAGATTAGCGCGCGAATGCGGGGTGACGCGCTGGGCGGCCACTGGAGCGCTGGCATCGACGGTGCGCGGTTGCTCGCCAAACATTCACGCGTGGTGCCGGGCCTGCCCTTCGGGCCGAGCGAAGTCGGCGTGTTCACCTTCGCCGGCGATCTGGGGCTGCGGTGGAAACACCATGCCTACCTGTCGTTCCAGCAAGGCCACTGGACCGCGTCGCTATCGCAGCTGTGGCGCTCCGGCTATACCAACCAGCAGCTCCCGGGCGTGGCCTCCGGAGCCGTGACGCCGCCGCACCTCGTGACCCATGTGCAGCGTGACATCACCTACCACACGAGCCTGTCGTACCAGGGCTTCAAGGCGCTGACGGTGACCGCCGGCATCCACAACCTGTTCAACGCGCACCCCCCCTTCGCCATTACCTACGACAGCAATTTTGGTGCAGGCAGCTCTTGGGAGCCGCGGGTTGCTGACCCACGACTGCGCAGTTTCACGCTGCTGGTAGAACATCGGTTCTAAACCGCCGCGGCCCATGAAAAAGGCCACCCTTGCGGGTGGCCTTTTGGTACTCAGCAACGCCATTCGTCGCCCGGAGAGTTCCGGGCTGGGCGTGTTACCACTTGTAGCCGAAAGACACGCCGTACGTGCGCGGGTCCTGCCAGTTCGCACCGCGGAACATGCTGAAGTCGATCATCTGCGTTCGCTGTTTTTCGTTGGTGGCATTGCGCACCAGCAGCGACACTTCCCCCGTACCGTTGCCAAGCTTCATGTCAGACAGCAGCAGTCTGGCATTGACCATCGTCAGCGCCGGCACCGTGTCCGTCCCCACCAAGTAGGCACCGGCAGCATTCGGCGCGTCCAAGGTCTTGTTCACCGCATACAGGTTCACCTTGCCGGTGTACGAGTAATCCACAATCAGCCGTAGGTTGCCGAGATTCGAGCTGAACAGGCGACCATCCAGATTCACGTTCATCGTGGTCTTCGGCGCATAGGGTGCCAGACGGTTCGACGCCGAGTCGACGATCGGGCGCCCTGGACCAAACGAGTTGTCCAGGTACTTGTCGAACTTGGTGTCCAGCCAGCCGAAGTTCGCCTGCAGGTGCCAGCCGTCGGTAATGACCACCGCGGCCTCGAGCTCGACACCCTGATAGGTAGCCTCACCTGCATTGACGATGATGGATTGCGATGTCGAGGGCACGAGCTGCGTAATTTGCAGGTTCGAGACCTTGTTGTTGAAGTAGGCAATGTTGACGCGGGCCTTGCCGTCCAACCAGGTGGACTTCAGGCCAATTTCCTTCGACAGCGAGGTCTGCGGCTGGTAGGGCTGCGTGGCTACCGTCGGGGACACCAACTCGCTCGAGAAGCCACCGCTTTTGAAGCCTTTGGCCACGCGCGCGTAAACATTGATGTCGTCATTCACCTTGAAGGCCAGCGAGCCCATCGGCGAATTGCCGGAGAAATCGGCGCCATACGAGAGGGGCGCCAAGGTGCCCGGCACAGTGTCTGTGGTCAGCGGTCCGCCATAGCTGGCGGCATTGTAGCGATGGCTGAAACCGTCGCGATGCTCCTTGGTGTAGCGCATGCCCACGGTGCCGGTCAGGCGGTCCGTGAAGGCGTAATCCACCTGCCCGAACACCGCCTTGGCCTTGGTGGCAGCGGCGTAGTCGACGCCCTGATAAGGCGAACCGAACAGGGTGAAGGCTTGCTCACCATGGGTGAAGCCATCGTCCGTGAAGTGGTACAGGCCAACCACCCACTTGAACTTGTTGGCCGAACCTACCCACTGCAGCTCATGCGATTTTTGCGAATACTGGGTGTCGCGGCTGAAGAACGCGTTCATGCCCCATGAAAATCCCGGGAACAGGGTAATGCTCGCCAACGGCATGCCGTCAATATCCTGACTGTCGGCGTAGTGGTTGTCGCGCTTAGCGAAGATGTACTTCAGCTGGTTGTTGTCGTTCAGCTCGTAGTCCAGCGTGATGGAGTGCGCCGCACTGCGGTTGCGCTCGTAGAGTTCGGCGCCAGCCGGGGTGTTGGTGCTGACCGTATCGGGGCGCGTGGTGCGCACATACGGCGTCGCCGCCGTCTCGATGGCACCGCCGAGAAAAGCGCCGAAGATACTGGGGAACGTACCGCCCCAGCCACTGACGGCGTACAGACTGGAGGGTGTGGGAGTGTTGTTGGCCTGCGAGAAGTCGAAGGAATACTCCGCCTTGAAGTTGTCGGTGAAATCCAGGTCCACCACTACGCGGGCGGCGTCACTGTCCACCGCGCCGAGGTCCGGGCCGGTGAGGTTCTTCGCCCAGCCATCCGCCTTTTCCTTACGGTAGCCGAGGCTGGCGCTGGCAATGCCCACTTTCGGCAGGTCCAGCATCAGCCGCACCACCTTGCGCGA
>CANIOW010000043.1 GCA_947469285.1 Gammaproteobacteria bacterium | reverse complement strand
TTAGCGGGGCTCATTGATGCAGACTATCTCGCTTCCCGCGCGGCCTTAATTCAGGCGGACCATGCGCTGGTGAGCGTGGAGGCAGGCAATCCACCGGGCAGCACCCGCATGGCAGCCGATCCAGCGGGTGGGTTCAGTGGTACCAGCCATTTTGTGGTCGTCGACGTGCGCGGCGATGTGGTGTCCATGACCACCACCGTAGAGTCTTTGTTTGGATCGCAGCGGATGGCGAGTGGTTTTTTTCTGAACAATCAGTTGACGGATTTTTCGTTCCTGCCCACCGGCAGCGATGGCAAGGCCTTCGCGAACGCCCCCGCCGCGGGCAAGAAGCCGCGCTCGTCGATGTCACCCACGCTGGTATTTCATGACGGCGCCTTTGAGCTAGCCATTGGTTCCCCTGGCGGCAATGCCATCATCAGCTATGTCAGCAAGGCGCTGGTGGGCATGCTGGATTGGAATTTGACGC
This sequence comes from Gammaproteobacteria bacterium, assembly GCA_947469285.1. Taxonomy (GTDB): domain Bacteria; phylum Pseudomonadota; class Gammaproteobacteria; order Steroidobacterales; family Steroidobacteraceae; genus CAIOHZ01. The sequence goes on along the minus strand of CANIOW010000043.1, from coordinate 18,076 downwards.
CGCAGCAAGCCATCGATCTGCCAAATGTCGTCGCGCGCGGACCGGTGCTGGCAGAAGGCCGTTTGGACCCTGCGCTACGTGAGGGACTGGTCGGACTTGGGCACGTGTTTGGGACGGGTCGCGGCGCCGAGGGTTCAGGGCTGCATGTGGTGCGAGTCACCCCAGGTGGCGGGTTGGCGGGTGGTGCTGACAGTCGTCGTGATGGCGTGGCGCGCTCACCGTGAGGCGCTGCTAGTTGTCGGACAATAAGGCGCTGGACCGAGAGCGGCACCAGCCCTGAGACAGCGTAGGTCATTAGGCTGGCGGCTGTTTCATGACGCTTGCCGAGGACTGACTTCATGTACGAGTACCGCGCGCCCCGCCGTGATATGCAATTCGTGTTGCACGAGGTACTCCAAGCAGAGCAAGCACTGGCTGCACTCGGGCGTGATGACCTCAATCGCGAGCTCATCGACGGCGTGCTTGAGGAAGGCGCTAAATTCAGTGAGTCCGTGCTCTCGCCACTGCATTGGCAAGGCGATCAGGAGGGCGCCCGCTGGGAGCGCGGCGCGGTGCGCACACCTGCAGGTTATAAAGCGGCTTTTGACGCCTTTGCAGCTGCCGGTTGGATGGGCACCCACTGCGACGAAGCTTTTGGGGGTCAAGGGTTGCCGTACATGGCGTCGATTGCCGCTGGCGAAACGTTTGTGGCTGGCGCGATGGCTTGGCGGATGGCCTCCGGCCTGACCGAAGGCGCCGTGGCTGCATTGCAACATGGTGCCGCGCCGCTGCAGCAGACGCAGTTTATTCCCAAGATGGTCGCTGGTGAGTGGACCGGCACGATGTGCCTGACAGAACCGCAGTGTGGGACCGATCTTGGGCTGATGCGCACCCGCGCAGTGCCCAGCGCCGATGGCACTTACCGTCTCAGCGGCACCAAAATTTTCATCACCTATGGCGAGCATGACCTAACGGACAATATTGTCCATTTGGTGTTAGCGAAGTTGCCGGATGCGCCTGGGGGTACCCGCGGCATTAGTCTGTTCGTGGTACCGAAGCGGCGCTTGCTGGCGGATGGCAGTCCGGGAGCCGCCAATGGCGTCGACTGCGAACGCATTGAACACAAGATGGGCATCCATGGGTCCCCCACGTGTGTCATGCGCTTTGAGAATGCGGAGGGCTGGCTGGTGGGCAAGCCACATGGCGGGCTTGCGGTGATGTTTATCATGATGAACCACGCACGCCTCGGCGTGGCCTTGCAAGGTTTGGCCTTGGCGGAACGCGCCTGGCAGGCCGCTGCGCTCTACGCCACGGATCGCTTACAGGGCCGCAGTCTGCGCGGGCCGGTGGCGGTGGCTCAGCCAGCGGACCCGCTCCACGTGCACCCGGACGTACGGCGCATGCTACTGACCATGCGCGCGTTTGTGGAGGGTGGGCGGGTGCTGCTTTACCAAGCCTATCAGTGGCAAGACACGCTGGACCGCCATCCCGAAGCCGCGGTGCGGCAACAGGCAGAGTCGCTGGTGGGTTTCGTGGTGCCCGTCGCTAAAGCATTTCTGACTGACATGGCGATGGAGGTCACCGGGATGGCGGTGCAGGTGCACGGCGGCCACGGATTCATTCGGGATACCGGCGTTGAGCAACTGATGCGCGATGCGAAGATCACCTGTCTTTACGAGGGAACCAACGGCATCCAGGCACTGGACCTCATGGGACGCAAGGTGATCGGCAGCGGCGGAGCCACGGTTCAGACCTTGCTGGCGGAAGTACAGCGGGTGATGGCCACGGCGCCCGGAGCCGCCAACGTGCCGGCGGCATGGACCGCAGCAGTGCACCGCCTCGCTCAGGAGCTCGGCGAGCTGACGACCGTGGTAGCAGGGCGGGTGACACACGACACCGCCGAAGTCGGTGCGGCGGCGCACGACTACCTGAACCATGCCGCCTATACGCTGCTGGCCTGGTGCTGGTGGCGGACGGTGGCCGCCTTGGAACAGGACCCAGGCATCGCCACGAACGAGTCGCTGGTCTGGACTGCGGGCAAACGCGCCACGGCACGCTTTTTCTTCGAACGCCTGTTGCCGCGCGCGGCGGCGCATGCGGCGGCGGTACGGGCTGGCGCCGCGGGCCTCATGGAGGTGCCGGCGGAGGCCCTCTTGGCCTGACTGGGGCCTGACTGGGGCCTAGCCGGGCGCTAACTGGGCCTGACCCAGGCGAACCCCGGCACGGGGAGGTGGGGTGATGGTAGACAGTCTGGGTCGGGGCTCGGTCGGGCCGTGTTCAGGCGCGGTTCAGCCCTGCGGACATATCCTCATTGCCAGTGTCTACCTAACTGCGGCTACAATCGCTCATCATCGTTGAGGAGAACCCCATGAACCTGCGCACCTTACCTCTGGCCTTCTTGAGTGCTCTGACTTTAACGCTCTGCTTGGCTGCCGTGCCGAACCCGGCTTTTGCGGTCGAGAAAAGCGCCCCGCAGACCGATGACCAATGCGTCGCCAAGTGCGACGAGGGCGCGGATGTCTGTATGACGGAAGCCGGCGAAGACGAGAAAAAACAGGCCGCTTGCGATGAGAAATACGAGGCCTGCCAGAGTAAATGCTGAGTGTCTGGAGGAGGGATTTCTACCTCGTCTGGGCCGCGTTGAACGTTAGCTGTTGCCAAGTGGCTGCATTCTTGTATAGTGCAGCGGATTTTTACTGTCTTGGAAAATCCGCAAGCCATTGATTCGGCTAAATAAATTACCGGGATGAAGTGATGAGCGAACGAGACGACGACCACTTCGACCTCGACGAGGAATTTCTCGACGGCGCTGCCGAAGAGGACCATGACTATGACCGCATCATCGACCGAGTCGATCGCGGCAAGCCCAAGGCTGGCGTGAAAAAAGGCCGCGCGGCCTGGAGCAAACTAGAGGACGTGCTCGCCGAGCGCCGCTTAAAACGCGAGCTCAGTGATTTCGACGACGACGGCGAGCTGTAAGGTCCGCCGCGTGGCTGTCATTGCTCCGGCGCCGGTGCGCCGACCGGTGGTCGTGCTGAAATTTGGCGGCACCAGCGTTTCCTCACGCGTTAATTGGGACAACATCGCCCAGGTGCTACGTGCGCGGCTGGCCGCCGGTGAGCAGCCGGTGGTGGTGCACTCGGCCGTCTCGGGCGTGACGGACCAGCTGGAGGCGCTGCTGAACCAAGCGCTGCTCGGTGATCCCACTCCAGCATTGCTAGCCCTGCGCGAGCGCCACCAAGCGCTGGCGGTGGAGCTGGGACTGCCGCTGCCGGCGGGTGTTGACGCCAGGCTCCGCGAGCTGGACAAGATCGCTGCCGGAGTCTGTCTGGTGCGGGAACTCAGCGACCACATCCGTGCCCGGGTGATGGGGCAGGGGGAGCTGATGGCCACCGAGCTGGGGGTGGCCTATCTGCAGTCTCAAGGGCTGGACGCCGAATGGGTCGATGCGCGCCAAGTCTTGCGCGCCGAGCAGCGCGTCGGTGCCCGTGCCAAAGCGAACGTCCTCTCCGCTACCTGTGACTTCACCCCGGACCCAGCCCTCCAGGCGCGGTTTTCGGCCGTGCCAGGGCGCGTGTACTTGTCACAAGGGTTCATTGCCAGCGACGAAGATGGTCACACGGTATTGCTTGGGCGCGGCGGGAGTGACACCTCCGGCAGTTACTTCGCGGCCAAGCTCGCGGCGGTGCGCCTGGAGATCTGGACGGACGTGCCGGGCATGTTTAGCGCCAATCCGCGCAACACGCCCTCCGCCAGGCTCATCTGGAGTCTGCATTACGACGAAGCGCAGGAGATCGCCTCGAGTGGCGCGAAAGTGCTCCACCCGCGCTGCCTGCTGCCACTGCGGCATTACGGCATTCCGCTGCACGTTTACGCGACGCAGACCCCTGAACTGGCGGGGACCGTGATCAGCGCTACGCCAGCCGGCGCCGATGCGGCCCGCGTCAAAGCCATTGCGCTGAAGAAGGGCATTACCCTGGTGTCGATGGAAAGCCCGGGCATGTGGCACGAGGTCGGTTTTTTGGCCGATGCCTTCCAGGTCTTCAAGCAGCACGGCCTCAGTGTCGATCTGGTGTCCACCTCTGAAACCAACGTGACGGTGTCGCTCGACCCGGCGGCGAACGCGCTCGACACCGAGGTGCTGGACGGGCTGTTGGCCAGCCTCGGTGAGTTGTGTCGTGCCGAAATCATCGGTCCCTGCGCGGCCTTGTCGCTGGTGGGCCGGAACATCCGCGGCATCCTGCATGAGCTGGGCGAGGCGCTGGCCTTGTTTGAGGAACAACGCATCTATCTGGTCAGTCAGGCAGCCAACGACCTGAACTTCACGCTGGTGATCGACGAAGAACAGGGTGACCGTCTGGTCTCGCAGTTGCATGAGTTACTGATCCGTACCACGCCGTCAGACCCAGTGATGGGCCCCACCTGGGAAGACCTTTACAAACCATCCACCGCACGCCTCGTTACCCAGCCCTGGTGGGTGGCGGCGGCCGGAGAGCTGCAGCAGCTAGCTCACCAGCATGGGGCCGCTTACGTTTACGACACGACCACCTTGCAGCAGCAAGCCCGGGCGCTGCGTTCACTGCGCAGCCTTAACCGCGTGCACTACGCGCTTAAAGCCAATGCCAATCCAAACGTACTGCGCATCTTGGCCGCCGAGGGCATGGCCTTCGAATGTGTATCGCGCGCCGAGGTGGAACACGTACTGCACCATGTTCCCGGTCTGCTGCCCAACGAAGTGCTGTTCACACCGAACTTTGCGCCACGGGAAGAATACGCGTGGGCCCTGGCGCAGGGGGTGCGGCTGACGCTAGATAACCTGCATCCGTTACGGGAATGGCCAGCGCTGTTCGCTGGTGCGACGGTATTTGTGCGTTTGGATCCCGGCCATGGCCGCGGTCATCACCAGCACGTACGCACCGCCGGGCAACACAGCAAGTTTGGTGTGCCCCTGTTTGAACTCGACGAGCTGCGCCGCCTAGCCATCGCCGCAGGTGCCCGTATCACCGGGCTACATGCGCACGTCGGGAGTGGCATCTTCGACACCGCTACCTGGTCGGAGGTGGCCGAGCAGTTGGCGCTGGCGGCGACGGCGTTCCCAGAAGTACGGGTCTTGGATCTTGGCGGCGGCCTTGGCGTGCCAGACCGACCTGACCGCGCGCCCGTGGATCTGGCAGCGCTAGAGGCGGCGCTAAACGGGTTCCGTGCCGCCCACCCGCAATTCGAATTATGGATGGAACCAGGACGCTTCTTGGTCGCGCAGGCGGGCGTGCTGGTGGCCGAAGTCACCCAGCTGAAGGGCAAGGGGGGTACCCAATACGTGGGCTTGGCCACGGGCATGAACTCGCTCATCCGCCCCGCGCTGTATGGCGCCTGGCACGAGATAGTCAACCTGTCCCGTCTGACAGACCCCGCCACTGAACGCTATACCGTGGTCGGACCCATCTGCGAAACCGGCGATGTGCTCGGCAACGACCGCCACTTGCCGCCGACCTTCGAAGGCGATGTCATTCTCATCGCCACCGCAGGAGCGTATGGTCGTGTGATGTCATCCCACTACAACCTGCGCCCACCCGCCGTCGAGGTGCTGCGCTGAACATCGCTGCGCCCCTGCCTCGCGCAGTGTGGGTGCTGGGTCTGGCGGCACTGCTCAACGATGCCGGCAGTGAAATGATCACACCGCTGTTGCCGGTGTTCCTGTCGCTAACCCTTGGGGCCGGACCGGCCATTATCGGCCTGATCGAAGGTATTGCTGAGGCCACGTCCAGCCTGTGCAAGGTGTGGTCAGGCCGCTGGGTAGACCGCGGCGTGCCGGCGCGCCGCTTGGTCATTGGTGGCTACCTGGTGTCGGTGTCCTCCCGGCCATGGATTGGTCTGGCAGGTTTGGCTATCGGCTGGCCGGTGGTGATGGGCCTGCGTTTTCTCGATCGCGTCGGCAAGGGCGTGCGAACTTCGCCACGCGATGCGCTGATTGCCGACGTGGTGCAAGAGGGGGTGCGTGGCCGCGCGTTCGGCGTGCACCGAGCCATGGACCATACCGGTGCGGTTATCGGACCACTGCTGGCTGCTGCCTTGCTCGCGGCGCAGGTACCGCTGCGCGAAGTGTTCTTGTGGGCGCTGGTGCCGGGGGCGGGCGTGGTGCTGGTGTTGTGGTTCGGCTTACACGGCCACCGAGCGGAAACCGCTCCGGTGCCGGTAGAGATCGCCGATTCTGGCTTCCTGGCCTCCTGGCGTGCCCTACCGACCGACGTACGCCGCCTAGTGACGGGGAGTGGCGTCCTGGCATTGGCGGCCGTGCCAGAGGTGCTGTTGGTCTTGTGGGCGACCGAGGCCGGTGTGCCGGTTGTCGGTATCCCGCTGCTGTGGGCGGGGACCAGTCTTGCGAAAGTGCTGGCGGTCTACCCCGCGGGGTGGGCGGTGGATCGTTTTGGAGTGCGCCGCCTGCTGGTGCTCGGGTGGAGCGCACGGGTCTGCTTGTTGTTCGCGCTGGCCTTTGTCGGCAAATCGATTCCGTCGGCCGTGCTGCTACTGGTGCTGTATGCGGTCACGGTAGCATCGACCGAGCCCGCCGAGCGCGCTTGGATCGGCAATGCCACGCGGCAGGGCCTGCGAGGTCGGGCTTATGGTGGCTACCATATGGCTATCGGTATCGCCGCTCTGCCGGGTGCCGTCATTCTCGGCGCCTTGTGGCAGTGGGCGGGTTCGGCCAGTGCGCTGGGGTTTGCTGCTGCGCTGACTGCCGGGACCGCCGCGTGGCTGTTACGGCAGCCCTCCGCGCGCTAACTTCACCTACCGCGGCGGTTCTTCGCGACTTGTTGCCTCAGCGGGTGGGAGTGGCAGTCTTGGATTCATGTCGCCGTTCCAGTTCCTGCACCACCTCCGCCAGACCCAGCTTGCGCGATTTGAGCAACACCATCAGGTGAAACAGCAGGTCAGCGCTTTCTCCGAGCAAAGCCGCATCGCCCTCGGCTACTGCGGCCAAGGCGACTTCTAGACCTTCTTCGCCTACCTTCTGCGCCATGCGTTTGGTGCCGGCGGCGAACAAGCTGGCCGTGTAACTGCTAGTGCTCGTCTCGCTAGCGCGTGCGGCGATCACCGTTTCAAGCTCCGTCAAGAATGCCAGCGGTGCCACGGCGGGTGCTGGGTTATCGCGGAAACAGGTCGGTGCTCCGGTATGACAGGTCGGGCCTTTCGGCAGCGCCAGGACCAGCAAAGTGTCGTGATCGCAATCTGAGGCCACGCGCTGTACCTCCAGTACGTGTCCCGAGGTCTCGCCTTTCATCCACAGTCGTTGCTTGCTGCGACTGAAGAAGGTGACGCGGCGCGTGGACAGCGTGGTGGCCAAGGCCGCCTGGTTCATGTAGCCCAGCATCAGTACCCGCCCGTCACTCGCATGCTGCACCACCACTGGCAGCAGGCCAGCGCCTTTGCTCCAGTCGAGATCAGCCAGGCTTCGTTCCTGAGTCATGGGGAATTTCCTTCAGGTGGACGCACTGGAATACCGTCAGCGGCAAGCTGTCGCTTCAAGTCTGTAATAGCGATCAGCCCTTTGTGGAACACGCTGGCGGCGAGCGCGCCGTCCACCTGTGCCGCTTTGAATACCGCGGTGAAATGCGCCATCGTGCCGGCACCGCCTGAGGCGATAAGCGGTACGTCGCAAATAGCCCGCACCGCCTGCAATTGTGGAAGATCGTAGCCGTGGCGCACGCCATCACTGCTCATGCAATTCAGAACGATTTCACCCGCACCACGCGTTTGTACTTCACGCACCCAGTCGAGGGTTGCGCGTGCTGTGCTGCGCGTCTTGGTCGGATCGCCGGTGAATTGATACACCTCATAACGGCCTTCAAAGGTCTGGCTGTCAATTCCCACGACCACGCACTGGGAGCCGAAGCGCCGCGCCAAATCGTCAATTAACTGCGGCTGTGCGAGGGCCGGAGAGTTCACCGAGATCTTCTCGGCGCCAGCGGCCAGTACTGCTTCGGCTTCGGCAATGGAACGAATGCCGCCAGCCACGCAGAAAGGAATGTCGAGCAGCCGGCCGATGCGCTCGATCCAACGGCGGTCAACGCCACGACCCTCGGGACTGGCCGTGATGTCATAGAACACCAGTTCGTCGGCACCCTCCGCCGCATAGCGTGCCGCCAGCTCGAGAATGTCGCCGACCACTTCGTGGTCACGAAAGCGGACACCCTTGACGACCAGGCCGTCGCGAACATCCAAGCAGGGGATTATGCGGCGGGCAAGAATGGCTGCAACTCCTCCCTCGTCATACGGTTTTCAAGCAAAGCTTTGCCGCTGACCGTACCGGCTACGCCGACACGCTTCAGCGCGAGCAGATCGGTCACATCGCGAACGCCACCCGAAGCCTGCCAGGCAATACTGGGGAAACGCTGCACGGCCTGTGCATACAGCTCGAGGTTGGGTCCAGCCAGTGCCCCGTCACGCGCCACATCAGTGCACAACACATGCCGCAAACCCGACTGCTGGTAGAGGGCAACCGCCTCCCACAGGCTGACGGTGCTCGCGGTCTGCCAGCCGTGCGTGGTAATCCATGGCGTGCCACCGTTGGCGAGTTCACCGTCAAGACGCACGTCCAGCGCCAGCGTAATGCGCTCGGGGCCGAGCCGCTGTAGCCATTCGCGAACCATTTCCGGAGCCGTGACCGCCAAGCTACCCACCACCACGCGGGACACTCCCAGTGCCAGCAGGCGCTCACAAGCCGCGGCTGAACGCACCCCGCCGCCTACCTGCAACCGGAGCCGTCCCGCTGCTGCGAACGTCTCAATGACGGAGAGATTCATGGACGTTCCATCGCGAGCACCATCAAGATCGACCACATGCAGGGTCTGGGCCCCCCAGTCGGCATAGCGTGCGTACAAGGTGTCCGGCGTAATGGCATATTGCGTTTCAGCCGCGAAGTCACCATGCAGCAAGCGGACCACCTGGCCGCCGCGCAGGTCGATGGCGGGAATCAGTTCCATGGGTATCTCGTGAGTTCAGTGTCCGCCCGCAGGCAGACGCAGGAAATTAGCGATCAGTATTGAGCCCACGCGCGCTGAACGCTCTGGGTGAAATTGTGCGCCGTAAAAATTGTCCCGTGCGGCAATGGCGGTGAATTCACCACCGTAATCGGCGCTGGCCAAGGTGTCTGCCGTGATCGGCAAAGCATAGCTATGCACAAAGTAGGCGTAGTCGCCATCTTTGAGTCCAGCCAGCAGCGGCGATGGCTTTAATAAACGCAACTCATTCCAACCCATATGAGGTACCGGCAGACCTCCGGTAGGAAAGCGCTGAGCACGTCCGTGCAGCAGCTGCAGGCAGTCAACATCGCCTTCGGCAGAACTGCTAAACAACAACTGCATCCCTAAGCAGATCCCCAACAATGGCTGCCGCAGGGTTGGAATAAGACGGTCTAGCCCGGAGGCTTGTAGCCGGGCCATCGCATCGGCGGCGGCACCGACACCAGGGAGAATGACGCGATCCGCTGCGGCAATTCGTTCCGGTGAAGCAGTGCGCTCTGCCTGAACCCCGAGGCGCTCGAGGGCATGAACGACCGAGGCGACATTCGCGCCACCATTGTCGATCAAGGCGACAGTTCCAGAGGCAAAGCTCACAGAGCGCCTTTGCTGCTAGGTAAGTCATTGCCTTCGCGCCGTAAGGCGTTACGCAGTGCACGGCCCACGCCCTTAAACGCCGCCTCCACCATGTGGTGAGCATTCTCACCGCGCACGGTAATGTGGATAGCAGCACCGAGCGTCTCGGCCAGGCTGCGAAAGAAATGCGGCACCAGCTCAGTTGGCAGGCCCCCTACATTGTCACGGCTAAATTGTCCCTCCCAGACGAAGTAGGGGCGTCCGGAGAGATCAATCGCCACTTGCGCTTCCGCTTCATCCATGGCGAGCAAAAAACCGTAGCGGCCAATGCCGCGCTTATCACCGAGTGCTTGCCGCAGAGCTTGGCCGAGTGCGAGGGCACAATCTTCTACGGTGTGGTGTTCATCCACCGCCAGATCACCACGGCAGCTGAGTTCCAGCTGAAATCCACCGTGTTTACCCACTTGTTCGAGCATGTGGTCAAAAAATCCAATGCCCGTTTGAAGTATCTGGGGGCCTTCACTGTCCAAATCTACCGCCACTACAATCTCGGTTTCACGGGTTTTACGTGTAATGCGAGCGGTGCGATGACGACCCGTCAGGCAGCGAACAATAGCGGGCCAGGTGTGCTCCGGGCCGCCGTCTGGTAGTAACCGCAGCCCGTCCACGCCGAGATTTTTTGCCAGCTCAAGGTCGCTGTCGCGGTCGCCGATGACGGCACTACGGGAGCGATCGATGGGGTTATGAGCGAGCCATGGATCGAGCAGTCCCGTGAGTGGCTTGCGGCAGTGGCAGCCCTCATGCGGTTTGTGTGGGCAGATAAACACGGCGTCGAAGGTCAAGCCCTGCGAAGCGAAAGCTTCAATAATAAAGGCCTGCGGCACGGCGAACTGCTCTTCGGGGAAGCTTGCCGTGCCGCGGCCATCTTGGTTGGTGACCATCACCAAACGATAACCCGCTTCCTTGAGGGCTTGCAAAGCTGCAAACACGCCGGGTACAAACCGTACCTTGTCGAGCCGGTCGACTTGTTGATCTTCGGGCTCAAGCACGAGGGTGCCGTCACGGTCAATGAACAGCACGGCGGGAAACTGGGTGCTCATGGCATCTCCGGCAGGGCAGGGCAGTCTAAGGCAGCGAGCAGATGCGCATGCTGCGCGCGCGTTCCAAGACTGATGCGCACCGCATTAGGCGTACGCGAGTTGGTAGAGAAATCTCGTAGCAGTAAGTTCGCCGCGCGAGCGCGCGCCATCACCGCGCCAGCATCGGTACAGTCGACCAGCAGGAAATTAGCAGCACTTGGCCAGACACGACGAATGTATGGCGATGCCGCTAATGCCGCGGCTAGTTGCGGACGTTCTGACAACAACTCCGTGCAGCGCCGCGTAGTCGCCGCGAAACTGGCAGGCGCGAGCGCCGCGAGAACAGCTTCAATGCACGGTTCGGGTATGGCATAGGGTGGAATGACCCGGCGCAGCAGCTCGATGAGTTCGGGGTGACCCAAAGCGACCCCGCAGCGAACGCCAGCCAGGGCATAGGCTTTTGACAACGTACGCAATACCACCAAATTCGGGAACTCTGCCCAGCGCCCCGCAAGACTGTCGCGTCCGCTGAACTCTACATACGCTTCGTCCACCACCACTAACGCGTGTCCGGCGAGCGCCCGCAAAACGGCTTCTAGGTCCGTGAGCGGTAGATCGTTGCCGGTGGGATTGTTGGGTGCGCACAGGAACACCAGCTTCACCTGCGGACCCTCGGTTGCGGTGGCGGCGGCAATGACACCGGCCACATCAAGGGCATATCCATGCTCCCGCTGCAGGGGCACCTCGACGAGCGCAGCGCCTTGTACTGCCGCAGCAACAGCGTACATGCCAAAGGTCGGTGGGCAATGCACGATGGCATCCTGGCCTGCTCTGCAAAAGACCCGCAGTAGCAGATCAATGGCTTCATCGCTGCCGCGACCGGCGATCAGGCAGGCAGCAGGCACACCGTAGAGCTGCGCCAGACGTGATTCGAGCACCAGTGGGTGTGGCTCTGGATAGCGGTTCAACCCGGCAATGGAGGTATCCGCGGGATTGCGCCACGGGTTTTCATTAGCGTGCAGACGCTCGTAACCCGGCTCCCAGGGCGCGTGGCGGTAGGGTGCGAGACGAGCAATGTCGGGGCGAGCCAGTGCTCTTAGTGCCGCAGGCCAAGGCGGATTTTCCGAAGAACCGTTCATCGACTGGCGTCCAAGGCATCCAAACGCACAGTCACGGCGTTCGCATGCGCATCGAGGCCCTCCAGCTCCGCGAGAGTCCGCGCCACGGGCCCAAGATCGCGTAAGCCCGCAGGACTGATTTCCTGCACGGTCATGTGCCGGACAAAATCACCCAGTGACAACCCGGAGTAGGCACGCGCATAGCCGTAAGTCGGTAACACGTGGTTGGTACCACTGCAGTAGTCACCCATGGGTTCCGGCGTCCAGGGACCGAGAAACACGGAACCGGCTGTGCGTACGTCGTGCAGCCAGCGGCGGGGTTCGATCACTTGGAGGATTAGGTGCTCCGGCGCGTAGTCGTTGCTAATAGCAAAGGCGGTGGGCAGATCCGGAACCACCACCAGCCGACTGCTGAGCAGTGCCTGTGCGGTAATGTCGCGACGTGACAGCCGCTGCCATTGGCGCGCCAGTTCAGCATAAACAGCCGTGGCCAGGACGGTGGAGGGCGTTAGCAGCACGACTTGCGAGGCCGGGTCATGTTCGGCTTGGGCCAACAAATCTGCCGCCACGAAATCGGCGCGGGCCGAGTCGTCGGCGATGACCAGCACTTCGGAAGGTCCAGCGGGCAAGTCAAATGCCGCGCCCTCTGGGTCTTGCGCAACCAGCATTTTAGCCGCCGTTACCCAAGCGTTGCCTGGGCCGAAGACTTTATCCACCTTCGGAATAGACTCGGTTCCATAGGCCATGGCGGCCACGGCTTGCGCGCCCCCGACCTTGAATATTTGCGTCACGCCACAGCGACTGGCGGCATACAGCACGCCTGGATCAGCCGCACCGTCCGGCCGAGGCGGAGTGCACAGCACTCTTACCGCGCAGCCAGCGAGTTCAGCGGGAACTGCCAACATGATGGCAGCGGAGGGCAGCGGCGCAGAACCCGCTGGCACATACAGGCCAACCGCACGCAAGGGAATCTCGTGACGTTCGCAAACCACTCCCGGTGAGGTTTCGACGACCAACGGCTGGCTACGTTGTGCGGCGTGAAACACGCGAACATTGCTGATCGCGCGGTCAATAGCGGCGCGCTGCACGGCGGTGAGACGGTTTGCTGCTGCTGCGATTTCTGCAGGCGTCACTAGCAAACGATCGAGCGTCACTTGATCGAAGCGGCTGGCGTACGCCAGCAGCGCCGCGTCGCCCGTGGCACGCACCTGCGCGATGATCTCGCGCGCGGCGGCTACGCGGGCTGCATTGTCCTGCTGCGCAGGACGACGCAGCAATTCACGACGGGCCGCGCCATCTAAGGTCTGCCAATCGACGATCACCGGTAGTGTCAGCGCAGCATCAGTCATGCGAGCATCTTCTCCACTGGCAACACCAGCACTGCGCTAGCGCCTGCTGCCTTGAGCGCCTCTAGGGTTTCCCAAAAGACGTTTTCTCGACACACGGCATGCACGGCGACCTTGTCGCCTGGGCCTTCCAGCGGGATAACCGTTGGATACTCGCTACCGGGGAGCAACTTTCGAATGGCAGGCAAGGCGCTGCGCGGCGCATGCAACATGATGTACTTACTTTCCTTGACTTGTTGCACACCATCGATACGCAGCAACAAACGCTTCACCCAAGCGTCTTTCTCGGCTGGTAATGGCGCAGGCGTGCGCAGAATCACCGCCTGACTCTCCAGCACAACTTCTACCTCACGCAGGTGATTGGCAGTCAGCGTGCCGCCACTGGAGACGAGATCGCAGATGAAATCGGCACGACCAAGGCGTGGCGCAATCTCCACCGCTCCCGACAGGGTCACAACACTCGCAGTGACGCCACGCTCACGTAAAAACCGGTTCAGCATGTGCGGATAGGTGGTGGCAATGCGCTTCCCCTGCAAGGCCGCGGAGCTTTCGTAGGCCACGTCCTCGGGCGCTGCGATGGACAAGCGGCAGCGGCCATAGTCGAGCACGCCGATCTGTTCGAAGGCCGGCTGAATACCGCGCGTAGCGAGCGCTAGACGCTGTTCCTCCACGACATTCAAACCCACAATCCCGAGATCGCACACATCTTCCTGCACCAGGTCCGGGATGTCGTCATCGCGTACCAGCAGCACATCTAACGGCATATTTTCGCCGTAGCAGACCAGCTGATCCTTGCCGCGACTGTATTTGAGACCACAACGGCTCAGCAGGTCGAGTGAATGGTCGGTCAGGCGGCCGGATTTTTGGATGGCAACCTTGAGGCGGGTGGGCTTATCCATACGAGGGGTCCGAGGTGAGAGACGAGGGGGCAGCGCTGCTGCTCTGGAGACGGCTCGCGACGGTTCGATAGCCGCCGGTGCCAGCGGTTAGACAGCGCGCCACACGACCGATGGTGGTGACGCTAACGCCCGTGAGTTTATGGATCTCGCGGTATGGCAGGCCTTGCTGCAATAACGGCACTACCGACCAGCGGTCTGCCAGCGCTTGCAGTTCGGCGGGCGTGCACAGGTCTTGAAAGAAGGCCTGCGCTTCATTTACCGAGCGCAGCTTCAGCACTGCTGCGTAAAGCAACGCCTCTGCCTGTTGCTCTTGGCTGCGGCTGACAATGCGGTGGAGTTTCATAATGTACTAGTACGTTAATACATTACTGCGCCTTTGGCAACTGAATCCACGGCAGGACTTGCTGCACGGCAAAACGATCCCTAAAATGCGCGCTTCCATCGAGACCGGCTGAGGGACTGGCCCTTTGAAGCCGGGGCAACCAACCGCTAGACCTCCCCGGGGGCCTGGCGGCCCGGTGCCAACTCCAACACTGCTGCGCCTAGGTGCGGCGGTGACAGATGGACGGAGATCTACCTGTGAACGCATCCGCGCCTGCCGCTGCTGAATTGCCTGTGTCAATAACGACACCCTCCAATACCGCTCTCCACGGACGCGATGGTGTCGTTGTCCTCCCGCAAGGCCTGAGCCTGCATCACGGCGGTCGGCTGGAAGAGCTGCGCGTGGCTTGGCATCTGGCCGGTCCGAGCGACGGACCGCTGGTGGCCGTCTTGGGCGGCATCTCCGCCGAACGCATCGTGAGCGCCGAAGAGGGCGGCTGGTGGCACGCCTTGGTCGGTCACGGTCGCGGCGTGGACACGCAGGCTTTCCAAGTCTTGGGCATCGACTATCTCGGGGGTAGTGGCGGTTCCACAGGCCCCGGGCGCCATGACGAAAGTTTCCAAACAGTCAGCACGTTTGATCAGGCGGCTGCCTTACTGGCGGTGCTGGAGGCCTTGGGGATCCAACGGCTGCACGCCATCGTGGGCGCGTCTTATGGCGGGATGGTGGCGCTGGCTTTTGCCGAGCGCTACCCGCAACGGGTGGAACGGCTGGTCGTGACCTCGGCGGGTGAGCGTACGCACCCGCTGTCGACGGCCTGGCGCAGCGTGCAGCGGGAAATGGTGCGCTTTGGCATCCGTCATCAGGACAGTGCGGGGGGGCTCAAACTCGCCCGCGCCCTGGCCATGGCCACCTACCGCTCGGGTCGCGAATTTGCCGAGCGGTTTGCAGGAGATCCCACTCGTGACGCGCAGGGAGTGTTGCGTTTCCCAGTGGAAAGTTACCTGCATGCCCGCGGTGAAGACTACGCAGCGCGGCATATTCCGGCAGCATTCCTGTGCCTGTCAGAAAGTATCGACCTGCACCATATTCAGCCGTCCGCCATCAACACCCCCACCACCCTCGTCGCGGTCATGGAAGACCAGCTGGTTCCGCTGGCCGATCTACACTCCTTGGCGGCTGGCTTGCCCTGCGCCACGTTGCACGTGGTCAGTTCGGCCTTCGGGCACGACGCGTTCCTCAAGGAACGTGAGCTGCTAGGTCCACTTTTTAGCCAGGCGTTACTCGCGCCGGTTTCATTGACTCAACAGGCTTTACCATGACCCGCAAACTAAATCCCGAGACACGGGCCGTTCGCGCCGCCCTCGATACCGACACCGCCTACGGTGCTGTCGTCCCACCCATTCATCTAAGCTCCACGTACTCCTTCGCAGGCTTTGGCCAACGCCGCCAGTACGACTATTCGCGATCCGGTAACCCGACGCGGGATGCTTTGGGCAATGCGCTCGCGGATCTTGAGGAAGGCGCTGGGGGCATCATCGTGGCCTCGGGGATGGGCGCTGTAACGCTGGTCACCTCGCTGGTGAAGCCCGGTGAACGCATTGTGGTGCCGCAAGATTGCTACGGCGGAAGCTATCGCTTGTTTGCAGCGCTGCACCGCACGGGACGGGCCATCGTCGATTTCGTCGATCCCACCGACCTGTCAGCCTTGCAGACAGCACTGGCGACGCCTGCTCGCCTGTTATGGCTAGAAACCCCCTCCAATCCGCTGCTGCGTATCACCGACCTGCAGGCCGCCTCCGCGCTTGGCCATGCAGCGGGCGCCGTCGTCTGCGCCGACAACACATTTTTATCGCCCGCGTGGCAACAGCCGTTGCTACTGGGTTGCGACGTAGTCATCCACAGCACCACCAAGTACCTCAATGGTCACAGCGATGTCGTGGGCGGAGCCGTGGTGGCCAAAGACCGCGCCCTCCATGACGAGTTGGCTTGGTGGGCCAACTGCCTGGGCCTGACCGCCAGTGCCTTTGATAGCTTCCTCACGCTGCGCGGCGTACGGACGCTGCATGCTCGCTTGCGGCTGCATGAGATCAATGCGCGACTGATTGCCGAGGCATTGCAGCGGCACTCTGCCGTCAAAGCGGTTCATTGGCCCGGCTTGCCAACGCATGCCGGCCACGCACTGGCAGCCCGGCAGCAAAAGGGCTTTGGTGCCATGCTCAGCTTCGAACTCGTTGGTGGCGAGCCTGAGGTGCGCGCTTTCCTCGATGGCCTCGAATGCTTCTCGCTGGCGGAGTCACTGGGTGGCGTGGAAAGTCTGGTGGCTCACCCCGGTTCCATGACCCACGCCGCCATGGACGCCACGGCGCGTGAACGCGCCGGTATCACCGACAGTCTGTTGCGCTTGTCGGTGGGCATTGAGGCTCCCGAAGACCTGCTCGCCGACCTTGCCGCTGGTTTGGGCCGCGTCCAAGGTTAACGGCGGTAACGTCCGCTAAGTTGCTCCTGACGGGCGCGGGCCACACCGCTGCCCATGCGGCGCCAAGGAGATGGCGCTTTCGTCACCGCGAATTCACGGTGGCCAGCTTATACTGACGCCATGAGTCGCTATAGGTGTATGGACGGGTACCTCACGCTGCTCCTGATTGCGGCAATCGGAGCGGGCGTTTCTGGCCAGGTTCTGGCGCATGGTGGCAGCGTCCGTCCTTACAGCATCACAGATCTCGCTGTCGTGCGGCGGCTACAAATACCGGCAACGCCACCACCGCTGCGCGGTGATACGAGCTTGCTGCACTTCGAGGAATTTTTTAACCGGCCGATAGGACCCCGCGGTCTCGTCGCGACCACAAGGTTAATGGCCCTCGATGGCCAGCGAGTACGCCTGTTCGGCTATATGGTGCTGCACGACGTGCCGCTATCTGGTCGGTTTATTCTGGCTCCCCGGCCGGTAACCCTCGCGGAGAAAGCGGATGGGCAGGCAGACGACCTACCGCCCGCAGTGGTGACCGTCATCGCCCCCCCGCCGTTCAACAGCACCTTGTTGCCCTATGTGCCGGGCATGCTGCTGCTGGAGGGGCGCTTGCAAATTGGTGTTGCCGCAGAACCTGATGGGCGGTTGTCTTATGTTCGACTACTTTTGGATTGGCCGCCGGCCGTACTAGCCACGTCTGGAGATCCACGATGACCCTACTGCCAGTAAATGTTTTACCTGCTATCCGTGGCAACTACCCAGCCCGGCGTCCTGTCTGTGGGCTGCTACTGGTCGCAGGAATGCTCGTAGCCACCATGGCGCAGGCTACACCGCAGGTGTTGCGGTTGACGCCGCCGAGTTACCTCTTCAGTGGCAGCGAGCGTGCAGGAGCAGACGGGGTCATGCTGGCCCGGTTTCTACCCCGCCAGCATTTGGATCTCCAAGCTACCCTCGTTCCAGACGCTGGCCAAACCTTCACCTCGGTCACCTTCAGCGTCGGCGGAGTGGTGGTGAACGGTGGCCAAGCCGAACAAACCACCAGCGGGGTGTCGCCGAAACTACCCCCGGGCACGTTGGTGGCTTCGTATCGTGGTTGGTCGGCTCCGCTGCAGGCGGGCGACTATCTGCTCAGTGTGGAGGCCCAGCAAGATGATGGCCAGCGCGTCAGCGCACGCGGTGAATTTCGCGTTGAGCGCCTCGCGGGTAGTGGCCGCAAAGTCCGTAACATCATCTTCATGCTGGGGGATGGCATGGGAGCGGCGCAACGCAC
>CANIOW010000042.1 GCA_947469285.1 Gammaproteobacteria bacterium | reverse complement strand
CCGCAGTCCGGCGACCGGCTTACGGTGCTGCAGAACGGCGACGGCGGCAGCTCTTTCTTCAAGACCCAGATGCACGTGCTGCAGGCGAAGTGGGAATTTGCGCCGGACTACCAGTTCGACTACATCTTCGGTTCGTTCAAGACCAAAGAAGAGGTCTATCAGGACTGGGACGGCACGCCCCTGACGCTGTACCACACCGAGCGTCCGGCCAACTACTACCAGCGCAGCCACGAACTGCGCATCACCCACACCGGTGATGGCGCACTCACCTACACCGCTGGCCTCTACCAGTGGGATTCAGGCTACCGCATCGACCTGCTCAGCTACATCGGCTTTCTCGGTGCCATAGGCGTGCCAGTCCCACTGGACTATGTGGCCGAGGTAGCGCAGACCGTGGAGCAGAAGACCAAGTCGACCGCGGCGTTCTTCGAGGCGGACTACAAGTTCACCGACGCGCTAACGCTGACAGTGGGCGGCCGCTACACCAAGGACAAGAAGCAAAGTGGCCTGATTGACGCCGGAATGCCGGATCTGGCCACACTCGGCAGCCTGAGCAACCCGTTCCGCAAGGACTGGAGCCAGTTCTCGCCGAAGGTGAGCCTGCGCTATCGCATCGACGAGGACTTGATGGTCTACGGGCTGTATTCGCAGGGCTTCCGGGCCGGCGGCTTCAGCGGCCGCCCGGGTACCTATGAGGCGGCCAGCATTGCCTACAACCCGGAGAAGGTAGACAACGTGGAAGCGGGCTGGAAGGCCCAGTTCCTCGACAACCGCGTCCGCTTGAACGGCTCGGTGTACGTCATGAAGTATAAGAAGAAGCAGGAAGAGCAGAGCGTCCCGACGAGCGTGGGTACCGGCCAGCAGACCATCGTGCTGAACGCGGCCACCGCCACGTTGAAGGGCTTCGAGCTCGAGTTGGCGGCCAATCTGGGCAGCGGCTTCTCGGTCAATGCCAGCTTCGGTTACCTCGATGCCGGCTATGACAAGTTCGTGGACCCGGCCGATGGCACCGACCTGACTTACCTGAAGCTGCGCCGCGCACCGAAGACCACTCTCACGCTCTCGCCGAGCTACGAGTGGAACGCGATGAACGGCCAGTTCTGGGTGCAGGCCGACGCGCACATGGTCAGCGCCACGGAACTGACCTTCCTCAACTCGCCCCAGAGCCATAACGGCAGCACCACGGTGCTGGACGCTTCGCTCAACTTCCGCAAGGACAAGCTGACGGTCAGCTTGTGGGGCGCGAACCTGACGGACGAGGACAACTGGACGCAGGCGTATGACGTCGGCACCAGTCGCGCCTTTGCCGGCCTGTGGACTTACGCGGCCACCCGGCCGCCGCGGACCTACGGCGTACGGCTACAGTACGGGTTCTGATCTAACAGCCCGGCGCCCGGGAGGCCTCACGGCTTCCCGGGTTGCCGGGCTTTTTTGACTCCGCAGGAAATGAAAAGTATGTCCAGACGTTGGGTAATCACCGGCGGTTCACGCGGTCTGGGCCTGGCGGCGGTCCGCGCTGCGCTGTCGCATGGCGACCGCGTGGCGGTACTGGCGCGGCAACCATCCGCCAGTCTGGCCGCTGAACTCGGCGCGGCAGCCTTGGTACTGCCCGTGGATGTAACCGACCCCGTGGCACTGGGCGCCGCCTGCGACACTGTCGCCGCCGCCTGGGGTGGTATCGACGTGCTGGTCAACAATGCCGGCCTCCATCGGGGCGGTCGAATCGACAAACTGCGGCTCGCCGACTGGGATGCCGTCCTGGCCACCAATCTTTCGGGGCCCCTCCACTGTATTCGTGCCGCCTTGCCGCACATGAGCGCAGGCGCGGCGATAGTCAACATCGGCGCCGTCGTGGGTTTCCGGGGTTTCCCCGGGGACAGCGCTTACGGCGCCAGCAAATCCGGCCTGGCCGGGCTAACCCAAGTGCTCGCCGCCGAACTGGCGCCGCGGGGCATTCGCGTCAATCTGGTCCTGCCAGGCTTTGTACTCACCGCGATGACCGCGGGCGTCAACGAAGCCGCCCACCAGCGACTGCTGGCGCGCATTCCCTTGGGCCGCATGGGCACCGAAGCGGAAATTGCTGAAGTGGTGTGGTGGGTTGCCGGTTCCACCTATATGACTGGCGCGGTCATCCCGACCGACGGCGGCATGCTGTGCCAGCTGTAACGGACGCAGCGCGCTTTACCGACTGGGTCGCTACGCACGCCAATTTTGAAGGCGCGCAACTGGGCGCCCGCTTGAGTGGTGGCAACTCGAATGTCACGCAACGCGTGGACACGGCCACCGGCCCGCTCATCCTGCGGCGCCCACCCGATAACGCCATCTCGGCCAGCGCTGCCAATGGCGTCCGCCGCGAATACCGCGTGCTGCGCGCCCTGCAAGGCGTGGCGCCCGTCCCCGCGGCTATTGCTTTGTGTGAAGAGCGCGAACTGTTGGGGCAGCCGTTCATCCTGACCGGCTTCGTCACCGGCACCGCCATCACCACCCAGCTGCCCCCGGCCTATGCGGACCACCCAGACACCTTGCGGCGCATCGGTGAAGCCTTGGTCGATGGCATTGCCGCGGTGCACTGCGCCGACTGGGCGCAGTCGGGCATGGAAGCCAGTGCCCCGGCCGACTATGTGCCGCGCCAAATCGAGCGCTGGCTCAAGGTCCGCGCGACCGACCGGGTGCGCGACTTGCCCGATCTGGAACGCGTTGGCGCCTGGTTGCAACAGCACCTTCCCGCCGAGCGCGCGGTGGGCATTATTCATGGCGATTTTCATCTCGACAACACGCTGTTCGACCTGCAGGAACCCCGCCTGACCGCCATCATCGACTGGGAACTGTCGACCATCGGCGACCCGCTGGCTGACCTGGCGTTGATGCTGGCCTGCTGGGGTCCGCGCACCATCGACCCCCCGGGCTTTGCCTTTGTGCAGCAAGTAACCCGCCGACCCGGCGTGGTGAGCCGTGAACAGCTGGCGCAGCGTTGGGCGGAACGCACCGGCCATTCCATCGAGCGGTTGGATTACTACCTGGTGTTTGCCCTGTGGCGGCTGGCGGCGATCGTCGAAGGCGCTTACGTTTTGTTCCACCAGGGCAAAGTGCATGACGACTACTCGCGGCACCTGGAATACGATGTACCGGCCTTGTTACGCGAAGCAGCCCAGCGCGCCTGCGGCGACTGACGATCCACCTTCACCTGTAGGAGTCTCCCCGTGGACGCGACGATGATGTCGGTACCGCTGTCGACCCGTTTGGTCTTCGAACATGGCGCACGCCTGCACTCGCGCAGTCGCGTACTGACCTTCGATGGCGCGCGTTTTCACACCGCCACCTATGCCGCCGTGGCCGCCAGAGCCACGCGCCTGGCGCAGGCACTGGCCACGCTGGGCCTGCAGCCCGGCGAGTGTGTCGGCACGTTCTGCTGGAACCATCAGGCGCACCTTGAGGCCTACCTCGCCATCCCCGCCGCCGGTTATGTGCTGCACACGCTCAACGTGCGCCTGTTCAGTGCGCAGATCGCCATGGTGATCGCACACGCCGATGACCGGGCCATCCTCATCGATGCCAGCCTGCTGCCGGGCCTGCGCGACGTGCTGGCCGCGGCTACCGGCCTGCAGCACCTGATTGTGATCGGGGGTGCGGGGACAGCTGACGTAGCGCCCGGCTCTCGGCTCGGCAACGCCCAAGTGCATGACTACGCAGCGCTGCTCGCTGCCGCAGCGCCGGCCGCGGCGGCCTGCGACTTTGCCTGGCCAGTGCTCGAGGAACGCAGTGCCGCCGCCGTGTGCTACACCACCGGCACCACCGGCGACCCGAAGGGCGTGGTGTACAGCCATCGTTCCATCTTCCTGCATTCACAGGCTTCGCTCGGCGTCGACACTTTCGGCATCTGTGCCGCTGACCGCATTTTGCTATTGCCCTCGATGTTTCATGCCAACGCCTGGGGGCTGCCCTATTCCGCTTGGCTGGCCGGCGCCGATTTGCTGCTGCCGGGCCCCCATTTAAAGCCCGCCCATATCCGCACGATGATCGAAGCCGAGAGCCCCACGTTCACCGCACTCGTGCCCACGCTCATTAACGACCTGCTGCTCGCGGATGACGCCGCGCCGCTGGCCATGGGTTCGTTCCGGGTGATCGTCTCCGGCGGTTCTGCCGTGGCGCCCGCGCTCATCGACCAGGTAAGCGCACGCTGGGGCGTGCCCGTGCTGCAAGGCTGGGGCATGACCGAGACCAGCCCGTTGTGCGCCCTCTCCCACCCGCCCAGAGGCACGCCCCCCGCCGAACAGGCGCAGTGGCGAGCCAAGAGCGGCCGCCCGGTACCGGGCGTGCAGGTGCGTCTGGTGGACGACGCCGGGCAGGCCGTGCCCGCCGACGGCATGAGCGTTGGCGAACTGCAGCTGCGCGGCCCATGGATCACCGGCAGCTATCACCAGGGTGCTTCACCCGAGTCCTTCACGGCCGACGGCTGGTTGCGCACTGGCGATGTGGGCACGCTCGACGATCACGGCTACGTGCAGATCACCGATCGCGCCAAAGATGTCATCAAGTCGGGGGGAGAGTGGGTGTCTTCCGTGGACCTTGAAGGCCACCTGCTGCACCACCCGGACATTCACGAAGCCGCAGTCATCGGTATTCCCGACCCCCGCTGGGAAGAACGGCCGCTGCCACTGGTGGTGCTTAAACCCGGACGCACCGCGGATGCCGCTGCCCTGCGCAGCTTTCTCGAGCCGCGGGTAGCGCGTTTCTGGTTACCGGAGCGCTGGGCGTTTGTTGAGTCGCTGCCACGCACCAGCGTCGGCAAGATCGACAAGAAGGCCCTGCGCAGTGCGTATGCCAGCGGACAATTCCAGCTGGTGGATATCAGCAAGGGCTAACGCGGCTGGAGCCTAAAAACAACGCAGCCCGGGAGGGCCCGGGCTGCGTGTGCATTTGGCCAAGCGGTGGACGGCCGTGCCGTCCACCTGCCGCCAGCCGTTTCAGCGTCCGGCGGCGCGCCAGGACTGAATTTCTGGCAACACTTCTTTGGCAAACAGACGAATGCTGTTTTCCGCCTCTTTCGCTGGCATGCCGCCGTAGCTCACCTGCACCGTCAGGTCGAAGTCGCCGATGGTCTTGCGGCGAGCGGCCAATTTGTCGAGGATCTGTTGCGGCGTACCGAAGGTGTTGATGTCGGTGAAACCGCGCGCGGCGTCTTCCATGCCCACATCCTTCAGCAAGGCGGCGTTGTTGGCGTAGTCGCCGTAGCCCTTCATGTTCTTGAAGTGATCCCCAGCCATGTCGTAATGCTGCATGACAGTGAGGTAGTAGTTCGACATGTGCTCGCGGGCCAGTTCCTCAGCCCTCTCGGCGCTGGCGTGGCAGCACAGGAAGTCGACGCACACCGGCGGCGGCGGCAACACCTGGTGGTGCTGCTGGTACAGCTCGCGGTAACGCTCGAAGTGCGGCGTCATCTGCTCCCACGGCTTCTGCGCGAAGGTCATCATGGCCGCGCCCAAGCGCGCCACTACCGGCACCGAGTCGGACGACATGCCCACCGCGTAGAAGCGGCCTTTCCAGGACGCGTAAGGACCCGGGCGCAGCTCGGTACGCTTTTGCTTGAAGTGCTTGGTGTCGGCTTCGATGACGCCAGTCTCGAGGGCGCGGATGAGGATATCGGCGGCCTCGTCGAAGCGGTCGCGCGCTTCGTTCATGTCGATGCCAAAAATTTCGTATTCACGCTGGGCCAGCCCACGGCCAATACCAAACAGCGCGCGGCCTTTGCTCAGGTGGTCGAGCAGCAGCATTTTTTCGGCGACGCGGACCGGGTCCCGCCACCACGGCAGGATCATGGCGCCGGTGAGCAGCTTGATACGCGAAGTGCGGCCCGCCATGTAGCTCAGGAACTGGCTGGGGTCCGGCGCCATGGCGTAGTTGAAAAAGTGATGTTCAACGCCGCTGACGGTGTCAAACCCAAGGGGTTCAGCGAGATCCGCAAGGTGCAGGTCGCGCTCATAGGCCTCACGATCAGTGATCGTGTCCATGAAGTTCTGGAAGACCATCAGAAGTCCGACGCGCATGGCAGGATGCCCCTCGATTTGGCTTGACGTGAATGGACCACCAGCGAACACTGGCGACCCGATGCTAATGTACTTGTTATCAACAAGCAAGCTTTTGTGCAGCGCACTATTGACGCTCTCAAGCTCGCCTCGACCTTACTCGGATAACGCGCCACTGTCGCGTAATTGACCGATCTCGGCGGGCGTGAAGCCGCTCAGCTGCAGTACCGTTTCGGCGGCGGTTCCCGGGGTGTGTGGCACCGCGGCGGGCGTCCGACTAAACCGCGGCGCCGGCGCGTTCTGCCACTGGCCATCGACCTCGACAAACGTCTGCCGTGCCACGTTGTGCGGGTGCTGCATCGCCTCGTGCATCCCGAGCACCGGCGTCACGCAGGCGTCCGCCTCGGCAAACAGCTGCTCCAGCTCATCGCGGGAATGCTGCCGGATGGCGGCCGCGAGGCGTTCACGCAGCGGTGGCCAGATGGTGTCCAGCAGGGCGTCGTAGGGCGCCCCTTCGAAGCCGACCCCCGCAGCAAACTCCGCCGGGTCGAGGCCCAGCCGCGCGAGCAGCTGCGCGTGGAACTGTGGTTCGATGGCCGCTACCGCCACCCACTTGCCGTCCCGGGTGGCGTAGGTGTCGTAAAAATGCGCGCCACCGGTGAGAAAATTGCGCCCCGGCGTGTCTTTCCACAGGCCGCGGGCCTGCAAGCCGTAGGACGCCGCCATAAACGACGCCGCGCCATCGACCATGGCCGTGTCCACCACCTGCCCCCGCCCGGAGCGCTCGCGCTCACGCAAGGCGCACAACACGCCGAAAGCCAGCAGCAAACCACCACCGCCGTAGTCGGCGATGACATTGAGCGGCGGCACCGGCTTGCCGCCTAAGGGGCCAATTTGCTGCAGCAGGCCGCTGAGCGCCAGATAGTTGAGGTCATGCCCCGCCTTATGGGCCAGCGGACCGCTCTGGCCCCAGCCGGTGATGCGGCCGTAGATCAGCCGCGGATTGCGCGCGCTGCACACCTCTGGGCCCACGCCCAGCCGCTCCGCCACCCCCGGGCGATAGCCTTCCACCAGCACCTCTGCCCAGTCGACGAGCCGCAGCACCGCGGCCACGCCGTCCGGGTGCTTGAGATCCAAGGTGAGATGGTGCCGGCCCCGCAGCAACGGGTCATAGGGCGCAGGCGCTGCCGTGGGGCGGTCGACACGAATGACCTGAGCACCCATGTCCGCCAGCATCATGCAGGCATAAGGCCCTGGGCCGATACCGGCCAGTTCCAGCACTCGAAGGCCAGCGAGGGGCCCTGGTTGTTCGTCCAGCACAGCGCCCGCCTCCCTTGCCCAAAAACCTTAACCCGGCGAGCACCATATTATTCTTGTGAGCATCAAGCAAGTGTTTACGAACGGCCGCCTGCCTATCCGCGGCAATCCAGGCAGCCACCTGCTGTTCAAGCACAGTCAGCGGCACGCCGCCATTACCCAGCACCGCGCCGTGAAACAGCATGCGCCAACAAAAAGGCCCGGTGCTTGCGCACCGGGCCTTCGGGTAGAACACCCGTCAGTCGTCTTAGGTCACTCGCCGAACTTAACGTTCAGGGTCAGACCAAAGGAACGCGGCGCACCGTAGTTGGTGAAGTTCCACAGGCCTGCGACCGGCAGTGCTGCAATACGGTAGGTCTCGTCCGTCACGTTAGCGACATACCCAGTGAGCGAATAACGGTCCTTAGCATCGTGCCAAGTAGCCGACACGTTCACGAGGGTACGCTTTTGCTGCTGCGTATTGTCCCCGTTGAACACGTCCGTCTCGGACACCGACTGGTAGTTCACGTCGCCCGCAAACACCAAGCGTGAACCGGTGGCCAGGTTCACGTCGTAAGACGCGTTCACGCCGTACTTCAGCTTCGGTGAGAACGGCACGTCGAACGGCAACAGCGAAATTTCTGTACCGCCATCTCCACGCAGGTTCGGCAGAATACCGCTGGTGTAGTCGTGCTTCAGCCAGTTGACCGAGCCACCCACCCGCAGGGCTTCAGAGGCCACCCAGGTCGCCTCCAAATCCACGCCGGTGGCCTTGGACGAACCGGTATTCACCGTCACCGTCTCCTGCTGGCCCGTGCCGTCAGCCGACTGGTAGGACGCCGTCACTGCGCGCTGCAGGCTGTCGTACTTGGTCTGGTACACGGACGCGTTGAAGCGCAGCGTGTTATCCAGCAAGTCCGCCTTGTAGCCCAGCTCCACGTTGGTGTTGGTTTCCGGTTTGTACGCGCAACGCGAGACGGTAGCGCAGGTCTCCGAGAAGCCGCCCGACAGGAAGCCTGTCGCGTAGCTCAAGTAGACCATCTGGCCATCCATCGGCTTGTAGTCGAGCACCAAGCGGAAGGTGCTCTTGCTCCAGCTGTTCTCGGTGTCCAGATAGGTGCCGAAGCTCGACGGCGGCAGAGGAATGCTGCGGCCGTCATACTGGCGCGGGGTGATGCCAGCACGGCTGATGTTCTGCGAACGCGTGTCGCGGCACACGCCGTCCACCGTCTTGATATCTTGAGTTTCGGTGTACTGGTTGCACAGGCCACCGCCATCGACGGCACGAATGAAGGCCTTTTTGTCCTTGCTGTAGCGCACACCGGCGGTCAGGTGCCACTGCTCAGTCAGGTCGTAAGTGCCGTCCCAGAACACCGCGTACTCGGTACGGTCTTGGTTGGTGTACTGCAGCTGGTAGTCAGACAGCGCCCGCGTGTCGAGATTGACGGCCCCGTCAGCACGAATGAAGGAGCCGGTACCCGCGTCGAACTGCGGGATTAGCGCCGTCAGGCCCACCGAGAAGAACGCGCGGAAGTTGAACTTGTCCTTGAAGTAGTTGCCGCCGGCCACGAAGTTGAACGGACCGTCCAGCTTCGAGACAAAACGCAGTTCCTGCTGGAAGGTGAAGCGTTCGGTGTTGCGGGTGGAGTCGAACAGGGTTTGGAAAGCCTCGCCCGTGTAGGTGCTCGGCAGACGCTGCACTTCTTCGCGGTAACCGGTGATGGACTTGATGGTGCCGCTACCCACTTCCAGGGTCTGGGTCAGGTACACGCCCTGCGTGTCCACGCGGTGGCCCTTGTCCATCTGGATGTTGTCGTTGTGGCTGATGAGCGTGCTGAACGGGTTGCTCTGCCCGGTCATGCCGATGCCAGGAAACCCGAGCAGCGACAGCAGGTCGCTGGGCACGTTCTCGTTCACGCCCGGCGGCGAGTCGGAGCGGTCACGCACCACTTCCACAATGCCGTAGGCGCTGTAGCTGTCATTGGGCTGCCACAGCAGCTTGGCCTTGGCGGCCAGCACGTTCTTGCCACCCAAGCGCCCGCCTGCGCCCTTGACGGTAGGGTCGATTTCCGAGGGAATGGGCGTGCCGCGCGGAATGCCGAAGATTTCCCACAGCGTCACCACGTTCGGGAACGTAGCCGAGGCCTTGTCGTCGGTGTAGTAGCCGTCGTCCTTGTCGGAGATGGCGGCGAGGCGGAAAGCCATGGTGTCGGAGATGGGCAGGTTGAGCGCCACCTTCACCGAATTAAACCCGGCGCCGTTGCCGTACTGACCAAAGCCCACCTGCGCTTCGGCCGAGTATTCGCCGATGACCGGCTTTTTGGAGATGAGCGAGATGACACCACCAGTGGTGTTCTTGCCGAACAACGTGCCCTGCGGGCCGCGGTACACTTCGACCTGCTGCAGGTCGAACAGCGACACGAACTGCGAAGTCACGTGGCTGAGAGCGAAATCGTCGACCAGGAAGCTGACCGGCGCGTCCTGGGTGACCAGGATGATGTTGGTGCCGGTGCCGCGCATGCCGCCGCCCGTGGCGTTGAAGCCCGCTGGGTTGGACAACACGAGGCCTGGAGCCACCGCCGCGAGGGCGCGTACGTCGTTGATCTGGGTGCGGCCCAGCTCTGCTGCGCTGATCGCCGAGATGGCGATAGGCACATCCTGCGAGGCGATAGCACGCTTGGTGCCGGTGACGATGACTTCGTCGAGCTTACCTTCATCGGTAGTGGCCGGGGCCTGCGCATAGGCAGCTCCAGCGAGAACCATGGAGATGGCGACCGCAACCGCGGAGCGCGCTGCAATGGTATGCAATGTGGACATAAGACCCCCTCGAGTGTTCGAACCAAACCTGCCACCGCTTGGTGCCCAGCGTCCGGTCACGAGTAAAAAAAACAACAACGCTATAAACCCGAAAACGTGGCCACTGTAAGACAGTTGGATTAAAAAAACAATCATGACTGTTTTTGTTGCAAGATAAACCCTCAGCGGCCATCCCACCGCGTCCCGTCAGCCCCGCTGGCGGGGCGCTCTGCCCGGGTGACGCAAGGCGTTTAGAGGGGGAAATTGCATGAAAAACTGCCGTCATTTACGTACTGGACCGGCCACAGCCACGGTCACGGCCACAGCCACAGCCACGGCCGTGGTCGCGCTGCTGCTGGCCGGCCTGCCAGGCTGGGCCCCCGCCGCCGTCCCGGCCGCGCCCACCAGCCACGCGGCTACGCCCGCCAGCGGTGCCGCCGAGCTGTACCAAACCCACTGCGCCGCGTGCCATGAAGGCGGTGTGCCGCGCGCGCCACACGTGCTGAAATTCCAAATGCTCGGACCGGAAACGGTCCTCAAGGCGCTCGACGGCGGGCTGATGAGCGCCCAGGGCGCCAGCCTGTCGATGGCACAAAAGCGCAGCTTGGCCGAGTTTCTGGGCGCCCGGGCGCTGGGCTCGACGGTGCCGGCCCCGCAAAAGGTCTGCGCCGCCGACGCCGCCGGCTTTGACCGCAGCCGTCCAGCCCAGTCCACCGGCTGGGGCGTGGACCCGCGCAACTCGCGCTTCGTACCGCCCGCCGCGGCGGGCCTGAGCGCCCAAGACGTCCCGCGCCTGCAACTGAAATGGGCCTTTGCCTTCCCCGGCGCCACCCGCGCACGGTCGCAGCCCACCATCGCCGGAGGCGCCGCCTTCGTGGGCAGCCAAGATGGCACCGTTTACGCCTTGGACCTGCGCAGCGGCTGCCTGCGCTGGCAGTTCAAGGCCGACAACGAAGTCCGCGCCAGCCCGGTCGTGGAAAGCTGGAATGCCAACGACCCCCAGGCCGCGCCGCGGGTGTGGTTTGGCGACCTGAACGGGAATGCGTATGCGCTCGAGGCCTTTAGCGGCAAGCTGTTGTGGCGCACCCGGGTGGACACCCACCCACGCCTGACCATCACCGGCTCGCCACGGTATGCCGCCGGTAAGCTGTTCGTGCCGCTGTCCTCCAATGAATGGGCGGCCGCGGCCGACCCCAGCTACGAGTGCTGCTCGTTCCGCGGCGGCGTGGCCGCGCTCGATGCCGCCACCGGCGCGCGCCTGTGGGTGACTTACTCCATCCCCGAAGAGCCCCGGCTCACCGGCGAAAAGACCACTGCCGGCACCCCGCGCCGCGGCCCGGCCGGTGCGCCGGTGTGGAACAGCCCAACGCTCGACCTGGCGCGGCACCGCCTCTACGTGGGCACCGGTGAGGCCTACACCTCGCCCGCCGCCAACACCAGCGACTCCGTGCTCGCCATCGACATGGACAGCGGCAAACTGCTGTGGAGCTACCAGTCGATCGCCGGCGATGCCTGGAACATGGCCTGCTTCATTGGGGGTGGCCCCAACTGCCCCGCGCAGAACGGCCCGGACCTCGATATCGGGGCGCCGCCCATCCTGCAGCGCCTGCCCGATGGCCATGACGTGTTGCTGGTCGGCCAGAAGTCGGCGCACGTGTTCGCGCTCGACCCCGACACCGGCGCGCTGCGCTGGCGCATCAAGGAAGGTCGTGGCGGGTTTGGCGGCGGCGTGCACTGGGGCATGGCGGCCAATGCCGACACGCTGTTCGCGCCCAATGCCGACACCGTTTTCCTTGGCACCGAACAGGGGGTGGCCAAGCCCGGCTTGTTTGCCATTGACCCGGCCACTGGCACAGTCAAGTGGTTTGCCCCGGCGCCCATTGCCTGCGCTGCGGCCCTCAAACCCGCTTGCGACCCGGGCTATTCCCCACCGCCCACCGCCATTGAAGGGGCCGTGTTTCAGCCCGCATTCGATGGCCACCTGCGCGCCTATGCGCTGGATGGCACACTGCTGTGGGATTTCGACACGGTTCGCGAGTACGTGACAGTCTCCGGCGCCACGGCCCAGGGCGGCTCCATCGAGTCCGCTGGCGCCATGGTGGGGGACGGCCACGTGCTGGTGAACTCCGGCTATTTATTTGGCGGACGCATGCCAGGCAATGTCTTGCTGGCATTTTCCGTGGACGGCAAATAACCGCGCCACGCTCACGACCGAAGTGAACGCGAGCAGGCTCGCCAACCGCTGACCAGGAGAGAGACGCATGACCACCGCACTCGACATTCCAGGCACCAACCTGCTCGACCCGGCGATCCAACAATGCCCCTATGGGGCTTACGCCAAGCTGCGCAACGCAGCGCCGGTGTACAAGATGCCCGGCACCGAGATCCATCTCGTCACGCGCTTCGACGTGTGTTGGGAAGTGATCCGCCAACCCGACTTGTTTGGTAGTGGCGTCAACCCCATGGCGCTGCGCCCCGGTGGGGTGCCGCAGGCGGTTATCGATGTCTATGTCAATAATGGCTGGCTGCCGCGCGCTTCGTGTTCCACTTCCGACCCACCCTCCCATACTCGGGTCCGCGATTTCCTCGAGCCGCTGTTCACCGTACAGCGCGTACGCGAACTGACGCCACTCATTGACCGCATTGCCAACAGCTTGCTGGACCGTCTGCCGCCCACGGGCGAGATGGAATTCGTGCAGGCCTTTTCGCATCCCCTGCCCATGATGGTGATCGCTGAACTGCTGGGCGTGCCCGATGGCGATCTCGCCCGCTTCAAAGCCTGGTCCGACGCCATCGTCGAACCGTTCAGCATGATGGTGTCGCCCGAGCGCGAACTGGAATGCGCGCGCTTGGTGGTGGAAATGCAGCACTACTTCAAGGCTTTGCTCGAAGAGCGCCGCGCGCACCCACAAGACGATCTCCTCACTGCGGTGGTGCACGCCAGCGACGTCCCCGGCGGCTTCAATCTGGAGGAGCAGCTGACCATCGTGATGATCGACCTGCTCGCTTCCGGCAACGAGACCACCACGGCCGCCGTTACCTCTGGCATGAAACTGCTCATCGAAGACCCAACACCCATCGCCGAGATCCGCGCCAAACCCGCGCTGATGCGCAATCTGGTGGAAGAGATTTTGCGACTGGAGTCGCCGGCGCAAGGCATGTTCCGCCGCGTGAATGCCGACACCGAGCTGGCCGGCGTGAAACTGCACACCGGCGACCTGCTCAGCCTGCGCTTCGGCGCTGCCAACCGCGACGAGGAGCAGTTCCCGGTGGCCGAGCGCATCGACCTGCATCGCCCCCAAGCGGGCAAGCATCTGGCGCTGGGCATTGGCCGACACCACTGCATTGGCGCCGCCCTGGCGCGGCAAGAGATTGCCAGCGCCTTCACCGCCTTGTTCGCCCGCTTCGACAGCTTTGCGATGGCGCCCGGCGCCGCGGCGCCGGCCTACACACCGAGCTTCTTCGGGCGCAACCTGCTAACGCTGCCGATCACCTTCCGCCGGCTTTAAGGCCGGCGGCATCGCGATGCCGGCCGCGTTTAGCGCTTCGCCGGCAAAGCGTAGGCGATCACTTCATCGCCTGCCTTCGAGCCAAACCACAAGTGGTGCCCGGTGATCATCACCACGAACTGGCGACCGCCGGCGGTATAGGTCATCGGCGTGGCCTGACCACCGGCCGGCAGTTTGTCGCGCCACAGCATCTTGCCCGAGCGGACATCGAAAGCGCGGATGAAGTTGTCTTGGGTCGCGGCAATGAACACCACGCCACTCGCCGTGACCACCGGGCCGCCAAGGTTCGGCGTGCCCAGGTTCCACTCGATCGGCAGCGGCAGCTTGTCTTCGATAGAGCCGAGCGGCACGCGCCACTTCACGCTGCCATCTTCCAGCGACACGGCCACCAGTTCGCCCCAGGGCGGCGCGGTGCACGGCGCACCCCATGGCGACAACAGCCAGTCGCGATTGGTGCCATACGGCGTGCCCACTTGCGCGGCAATGTCCCGGCCGCTGGTGAGCGAGATGCCTTCGATGTTACCGATCTGCTTGCGCGGCAGTAGCCGCACAATCTGCGGCACCGTGTTGACGTTGACGATCATCCACTTGCGCGCCGGGTCATACGCCGGACCACCCCAGTTCATGCCACCGGCATTGCCGGGCGTGAGCAACGTGCCCGGGTCGAGGCTGGCCGGAGTGAAAATGCCTTCGTTATGCAACGCGGCAATCTTCTCGCGGCATTTCGCTTTGTCCCAGAAGGTAAAGCCCCAAGCGTCGTCCGCCGTGACTCGCGTTGGCACCAGCGGCGCTGGCTTCACCGGGAACGGCTGCGTTGGCGACACCCACTCGCCCGGCACGGCGCTGGTCGGCACCGGCTTTTCGATGGCGCCAAACACCGGCTTGCCCGTGTCACGGTCCAAAATCCACGCGAAGCCCTGCTTGGTGTTCTGTACCACCAAGGCGCGCGTGCCGCCCCCAGGCAACGGCAGGTCCACCAGCATGGGCGGTGAGGCCGCGTCGTAGTCAAAGATGTCGTGATGCACCAGCTGGAAATGCCAGCGCAGTTTGCCAGTGGCCAGTTCAATGGCGACAATGGAACTGGAGTAAAGGTTGTCGCCCTTGCGCTCGCCGCCGAAGAAATCTGGCGCCGCGGAACCGACGGGCGCAAACAGCAAGCCCCGGGCTTCGTCCGCCACCATCGTCGACCAAACATTGGCCGCGCCGGTCACCTGGGCGCTATTGCCCTGCCAGGTGGCGGCTGCCGGGTCGTCTTTAGTGCGCGGGATCGGGTCCCACTGCCAGCGCAGCGCACCGGTGCGGGCGTCAAAGGCATTCAAGGTGCCGCGCGGCGCATCGACGCGCAGGTTGTCCATGATGAACGAGCCAACCACGATGACGCCGTTCGCCACCACCGGCGCTGAGGTCACTTTGATCTCGCCGGGGAACTTGCTCGGCGTTTCGCGTGGCACCGCCACTTCGCCGTTCAACCCAAAGCCCGGACAGCGGCGGCCGGTGCGGGCGTCGAGCGCGATCACGCGTGAATCGTTGGTGCCGCTGATGATGCGCACGGCGCAAACCTCGCCGGCCTTGGCCGCGGGGTCGCGCCACGGCGTCACACCGCGGCAGTTGTAGTGGTAGGGCATGGCATGGCCCAGATCGACCTGCGGGTCGTGCGACCAACGCTCCTTGCCGGTCGCCGGGTCCAGCGCCACCACGCGGTTAAAGGGGGTGCAAAACACCAGATTGCCCTCGACCAGCACCGCGGTAGTTTCCGTGGAGCTGTTCGCCATCAGCTCCGGGCCGCGACGCTTCACTTCACCCGTCGAGTAGCGCCAGGCCACGGTCAGATCAGCGACATTCGCCGGCGTTATCTCCCGCGCTGGCGAATACCGCTGGCCGGCCTGCGTGCCACCGTAGTAGCCCCAGCCTGCCTCATCGGCACTGGCCGCCAGTGCCAGGCCACCCAACAGCAGCGCGCCCAGCGCTTGCACCACAGAACGCCCCATCATGCAGGCTCCACGGGGGTGAGGAACTCAATGTGCGGCTCACCATCCAGGCAAGCCCAGCCCGCCGCCGACATCGCCATATGAAATGGCGCATCGGCATAGGCCTGAAAGGCGGCCTGACTGGCGAACCCTTGCATGAACACAAACTCCAGCGGCTCGGCCGTAGCCAGAAACTCGTAGAAGCCCACCTCCGGCATTGCGCGGGCCACATCGGCCTTCAGTTGCAACACTAGGCCGATAAATTCCGCGCGTTTGTCCGCCTGCACACGCACGCGCATGTAGCAGGCATAGCCGGTGGGGTTCATGGTGGGTTCCTTTTAACCGGCCAGCGTGGCGCGGATGGCCTTCTCAATGGCTGCCGGCGAGGGCACGTACAACTGTTCCAGATGTGGCGTGGCCGGCACGGGGGTGTGCGGCGCTGTCACTTTGACCGGTGCCGACTTGAGGCTGGACAAGGCCTCACAAGCCACCAGGCTGGTGATCTCCGACGCCACACTGCAGAACGGATTGCACTCGTCCACCACCACCAGCCGGCCGGTCTTGGCGACGCTGGCCAAGATGGAAGCGGTATCGAGCGGCGAGATGGTACGTGGGTCCAGCACCTCCACCGAAATGCCTTCCTTCGCCAGTCGGTCGGCCACGGCGTTGGCCAGCAGCACCATGCGTGACAGCGCCACCACGGTCACATCCTTACCGGTGCGGGTGATGGCCGCCTGACCGAAAGGAATGGCGTAAGACTCATCCGGCACTTCGCAAGATTCTGTGTAGATCGCCTTGTGCTCGCAGAAGATGACCGGGTCGTTGTCGCGAATGGCCGTGGTGAGCAGGCCCTTCGCGTCATAGGCATTCGAGGGCAACACCACTTTAATACCCGGCACATGCGCGAGCACGTTGTAGAGCGCCTGCGAATGCTGCGGGCCCGTGCCCATGCCCGCACCGATCATGGTGCGGATCACGAGCGGCACGTCGGCCTTGCCACCGAACATGTAACGGAACTTCGCGATCTGGTTAAGGATCTGGTCGAAGCACACGCCGATGAAGTCAATGAACATGAGCTCTGCCACCGGGCGCAGGCCCGTGAGTGCCGCACCGCCGGCCATGCCGATGATGGCCGACTCGGTGATCGGCATGTCCAGCACCCGGCGCCGGCCAAATTCGGCCGCGAGGCCGGTGGTAATACCAAAGGTACCGCCTGCGGCCTCTTCGATGCCGCTGCTGCCGCCGAGGCCACCTACCACGTCCTCACCGAACACCACGACCCGCGGGTCGCGGCGCATTTCGAGCTTGAGGGTCTCGTTGATCGCATCACGAATATTTTTGTTGGGCATGTCAGTAGCTCGCGTAGACGTCGGTGAAGAGGGCATCGTTCGTAGGCTTCGGTGCGGCCTTGGCCATATCCACTGCCTCGTCGATGATTTCGGTGAGTTCCTCGTCGATCTCGCGCAGCTCCTCGGCACTGATATCGAAATCGGCGGTCACGCGCGCTTCGAATTTGATCAGCGGGTCCGAGTTCTTGCGCAGCTCGTCCACCTCACCCGCCTTGCGGTAAAGCTGCATGTCACCTTCAAAATGTCCGTACCAACGCATGGCGACCGCTTCGATCGAGGACGGCCCTTCGCCATTGCGCGCACGTTCCACCGCAGCGCCCATGGCGTCATAGACCGCGAAGAAGTCGGTGCCGTCCACCTTCACCGCCGGCATACCAAAGCCCGCAGCGCGCCGGGTGATGTCGGCCTTGCCCATGTGCCACTTCGCACCCGAGAACTCGGCGTAGCCATTGTTCTCGTACATGAAGATCATGGGCAGCGAATGGCAGGAAGCCATGTTCATGGATTCAAACACCGTGCCTTGGTTAGAAGCACCGTCACCGATGAAGGCCAACGCCACGCCGCGGTTGCCGAGCACCTGCGCAGACAGCGCCGCCCCAATGGCGATAGGCGGTGCACCGCCCACGATGGCATTCGCGCCGAGCATGCCCTTGTTCAAGTCGGCCATGTGCATGGAACCGCCCTTGCCGTTACACAGCCCGCCTTGCTTGCAGTAAATCTCCAGCAGCAGGCCCTCGAGGTCACAACCCTTGGCGATGCAGTGGCCGTGGCCACGGTGCGTGCTGCCGATGTAGTCGGTGTCCAGCAAGTGCATGCAGGCGCCGACCGCAATGGCTTCTTCACCACAGTAGAGGTGCACGAAACCCGGCACCGTGCCGGCTTGTACCTCGCGGCGCATCCGCTCCTCGAACTCGCGGATGGCGCGCATCCGGCGGTAGGCATCGAGCAGCATAATCGGGTCGTAACTCATGGCAGGTTCCCCTCTCGAAAAGCAACAAATAGCTTTGGTTTTAAAGGCTGCCCGCCATTATCAGGCGGGCCGTGCATGGCAGTCCGCGCTTAGCGCGGGCCCATCAGTTCCAGTGGTGTCTGGTACAACGGCTCGCAGCCGTTGCGACCCACAATAAACACGTTTTCCATATGACACGGACCGAGCTGCGAACCGAAGTAGAGACAGTCAACGGAAATGACCATATTTTCTTCCAGCTCGAAGCCAGCAGCCCCCACCGTGCCCATGGACGGCGAAGGCAGCGGCATCTCTACCGGCATCATGCCCACGCCGTGGGCAAACACCAATAATTTTTCGGGCGCCGACACGCCGGCTTTGCGCATCAGCGCATGGGCGTCGGTACGCAAGCTGCCGGTGTGGGCGCCAGCTTTCATCCCCGACATCAGTTCCAGATAGCCATCGCGTACCGTGTCGTGCAGTGCCTGGTAGGCCTGGGTGGGCTGACCAATGACCGCGGTGCGGTTGATGTCGATCCAGTAGCCTTCGGTCTTGCCCAGCGTCTCGAGAATCACCACCTGGCCTTGCTCGAGCGGCCGGTCGTGCCGCGTGCGGAACAGCTCCGGGATGAACTCGCCCTCGAAGGCGCCACCGAACAGCATGGTGCCCTCGTCCACTGGCGTGATGCCGATGCCCGCCATATAGCCGGCGACCGACAGCGTCAGGTCGGTCCAGTTCACGCCGGGACGCAGCTGCGAGGCCGCAAACCGGATGGCGGCATCGGCCTTCGGCCCGGTACGGCGGATGGCCGCCAGCTCTATCGGCGTCTTAACGCAGCGCGCGCGGATCATGGCGTCGATGCCATCCAGCGGTGCGTAGCTGCCAAAGCGCGCGTCCTGACGGACCCAGTTCCACACCCGCAGCTCGTCAAACGCCACCTGCTTGCCCGCCAGACCATGGTCCGCCAGTGCGCTGGTAATGCCTTCAACCACGTTGTCGGTAGTGCGGCCGCGAACGCGCGAGCCGAAAATCTCCATCGCCTTGTCCCCCAGCGGGGTTGCCTTGGCGTACGGGTCCTCCGCGCGGGCCATGGCACAGAAGGTGAGCAGCTCCGTGAGGCGCAGCTCCTGGGCCCGGTCCGGCTCGCCGCTGGCCGCCGACACCGCCAGCAGAGCGATATTGGCTTCCGGCATCACCAGCACCACCGGAATGGCCGGGTCACGGGCGACGATGGCGGCGCAAATCGGCTCCTGCAGGGTCCAGTACTCCATGATGGAGCTATAGCCCGTGGCATAAACCACATCGTGCGTGTTGGTCAGGACGATGGCGTCCCAGTTCTCTCGCGCCAATTGGGCGCGGATTCGCGCGATGCGTGCATCTTCCATGGACATCCCCCAGTCGCCCGTGGCGGG
>CANIOW010000041.1 GCA_947469285.1 Gammaproteobacteria bacterium | reverse complement strand
TGGCGGCGGCTACGGCGGCGGCGGCGGCGGCGGCTACGGCGGCGGCGGTCGCAGCGGCGGCGGCGGCGGCTACGGCGGCGGCGGTCG
This sequence comes from Gammaproteobacteria bacterium, assembly GCA_947469285.1. Classification (GTDB taxonomy): domain Bacteria; phylum Pseudomonadota; class Gammaproteobacteria; order Steroidobacterales; family Steroidobacteraceae; genus CAIOHZ01. The sequence continues at coordinate 20,980 of CANIOW010000041.1, read as the reverse complement.
TTACTGACCTGCGCTGACGCGACGACAGTCCTGCGACTATCGGTCGCAGGACACGACGCTCTGGAACCCCGCCGCAAGGCGGGGTTCTTTTTTGGGCGACAAAAACCACACACAAACGTGACAAGCACCCCTTAGCAATGCTGAGATGGTGGCGGCCGCCAGCGGTGGCTACCGCCCTTTCACTTTGGAGACTCCCGCATGTCACCCCTCCCTGCTCCGCCCAGCCCGCGCATTGCGCGATTCGCGCGTGTGCTGCCTCGGTGGCTCATGCTCGCCGCCGTCGTTGGTTTGTCCGCCTGCGTCACCACGCCGCGGCCGGCTCCACCTCCTCCAGGACCGCCCGTCACCGATTTGACCACCCACGCTGCGCTGGAACGGGCATTGACCGGCAGCCACCGCGTACCCGCCCAGCGCGAGCGCGACGTCTATCGGCACCCGCTCCAGACGCTTGAGTTTTTCGGTCTGCGCGAAGACATGGCGGTGCTGGAGGTATGGCCAGGCGCAGGCGGCTGGTGGACCGAGATCCTCGCGCCGGTACTACGTGACCATGGCCACTACTACGCAGCACAATGGGACCCGGACAGCCAAAGCAAATTTGTTCAAGACGCGCTGGCAGAGTTCCGCGCGAAGCTCGCCGCTCACCCCGAATTGTACGACCACGTGCAGATCACTGCGCTACAAGCACCCACCAAGCTATCTCCCGTGGCGCCAGAGTCACTGGACATGGTGCTCACCTTCCGCAATCTGCATAACTGGCTGGCCCGCGACCAGGCGCTGGACATGCTCCATGCGATGTACGCCGCCCTGAAACCCGGTGGCATCCTAGGCCTCAAGGACCATCGCGCAGATCCGGCACTAGCGGTCGACCCCAAAGCCACCAGCGGCTATGTGAACGAACAGTTTGCGATTGAACTGGCGCAACAAGCCGGTTTCGAGTTGCTGGCCCGGAGCGAGATCAACGCCAACCCGCAGGACACGCGGGACTGGGAACAGGGCGTATGGACGTTACCGCCAGTATTGCGCCTGGGGGACAAGGACCGCGCCAAATATCTGGCCATTGGTGAAAGCGACCGCTTCACACTGCGCTTTATGAAGCCACGAATCGCGCCCACTGCGGTCCGCTCGGCACCCTGAGTTAGCAAGACGTCAGCGGCTCTGTCGCCAAGGAATTCCCCATGCCTGCCAAACGACCCGCTGCCCGATCCTCCGCCACGCGCCGTCCAGTGGCCAAAGCGCGCGCGCCGATGGCCGTGCGACTCAAGCCATTGCCGCGTACTCAGCTACCGACTGATTTAGCTAAGTATTTTTCGGCCTGTGAGGAAAAAATCGGCTTCCTGCCGAATGTGTTGGCCGCTTACAGCTTCGATGCCGTCAAACTGCGCGCCTTCATCGACACCTACAACGATCTCATGCTCGGCGACTCCGGTCTGAGCAAACTGGAACGGGAAATGATTGCCGTGGTGGTCTCGAGCGCCAATCAGTGTCACTACTGCCTGGTGGCTCATGGTGCCGCCGTACGCCAGCTGTCCGGCACCCCGGCTCTCGGTGAGGAACTGGCCACCAACTGGCGTATCGCCCAGGTCACACCGCGGCAGCGAGCGATGCTTGAGTTCGCTCACTTGCTCACGGTGGCCTCGGCCGAAGTAGGCGAAGCGGACCGAGCCGCCCTGCGCCGGGCCGGCCTGAGTGAGCGCGACCTGTGGGATCTCGCGGCGGTCACTGCTTTTTTCAACTTCACCAATCGCCTGGCCAGTGCCGTGGAGATGCACCCGAACGCCGAATACCACACGCAGGCACGCTCACCGGCGTAACGTCAAAACCCGTGGCCACGGCACCCACTGCCGCCCTCAATCGCCACTCTTCCCTCGGCGCGCTGGGCGGTTTAACATAGTCCTGCAGTGTGAGTTTGCTCACAGCTTAAGTGGGCTAGCATCGTGTACAGTTTTTACGATTGCGGTTGCCTGCGAGCGATGTGAGTTTGCGCTTTTTTCGAGGATATTCGGGCATGAAAACCCCCACGCCATCGAATGACCCGTCGCCGCCCGATGCCACTCCCTCGGGCAGGGTGCGCCACGACGACCGCGGCAATGCCATCTGGCAATGGAGCGGTGACGCTCCCGCCTCAGGCTCGCTATCGGCGCTACTTGAGGACCTGGTGGTGGCTGAAGAGCCGTTCAACCAGAACGTCACCGTGAACACCAAGGGCTTGAGCTACGGCTATAACCCCTACCAAAGTGGTGTTCTCTACACCGGCGAGCGCGAGCAGCGTCCCAAGAAAGACCTGCGTGAACTATCGAAGTGGATCGCCATGAAAAAGGGCACTCCAAAGCGCTAAGTCGCTGCCCTGCCGCTCAAACTGGCCCCAACAAGTAGTCCGCCAGCCCGCCCAGATCCGCAAACTCATGATCAGCGCGCGGCAAGGCTTCCGGCCAGTGTTGCTGGCCGCGATGAATCCACGCCGTACGCAAGCCTGCCTGTTGAGCCCCATGGACATCCGCCTGCGGATCGTCTCCGACGTGCAGCATGGCCTGCGGGGCGATGCCGGCCGCCTTCACTACAGCCAGAAATGCCGCGCGGTCGGGCTTTGCCACCCCCAATCCGCGCGCCGAAAACGCCGCTCGAAAATACCCCCCCAGCGGCGTGCGTTCGAGTTCTGCATTGCCATTGCTCAGCGCATATAACGGAAAGGCAGCCGCCAAACGCTCCAGCGCCTCGGCCACTTCAGCGTAGGGCTCAACGGCATGACGGGCAGCGAAGAACACTTCGAAAGTGGCGGCGGCCATTCGCTCTGCCTCGGCAGGCCCGCACCCAGCAGCCACGGCCTGCTGCCGCAGCGCTTCCTGTCGCAACCACGTCAGGTCGTGGCCCCGGGCCGGATGTTCGATCGCCACCCGCAGGCGCCAGGCGCGCATATCGGCAATGGTGTTCTGTGCCGCTACATGAGGATAATAGCGGGCGAGGAACTCCACCGCAGCCGCTTCCGCGCCGATGATGGCCGGGCCCACTGGCCACAAAGTGTCATCAAGATCGAGACATAATGCTGCGGTGGCCATCATGAGAAAGAGTATGAACCGCCGATCCGACCTTGTAACGCCAAAGCGCCGCCTGCGGCCATTTTATCAGCCCGCCCTTGGCATTCTCTCTAGCTGCCTCGCATTCCTGCTGGGCAGTGCTACCCTCCTACCTGCCATGGCTGCCACTCCCTCGCCCCTGCTCATCATCGCCCACCGGGGAGCGTCCGGGTACCTGCCAGAACATACACTCGAGGCCAAGGCCTTGGCCTATGCTCTGGGCGCGGATTACCTCGAGCAAGACGTGGTCATTAGCAAAGATCTGGTGGGGGTGGTCACTCACGACCTGACGCTAGACGCCACCACCGATGTCCGCGAGGCCTACCCCGGACGTGCACGCGCCGATGGCCACTGGTATGTGGCCGATTTTCTCTGGGCAGAACTGGCGACGCTGACTATCCACGAACGCACCCAAGAAGGTGCCCCCACTGCAGCGCCCCCTGCGCGTACGGGTCGTTTCAATACACCAGGCGTTCACTTCCGGCTGCACACCCTGGATGAGGAACTCGCCTTTGTGCGCGGCCTCAACCGCACCTTAGGCGCCTCCATGGGGCGGGAGGTGGGCGTCTACACGGAGGTTAAAAGCCCGGCCTGGCACCATACACAGGGGATTGATGCCGCACCCATCGTGCTAGCGGCGCTGGCTCGACACGGCTACAGCAAACGCAGCGATAAAGCATTTTTGCAGTGCTTTGACTTCGCCGAGCTGTCCCGCATCCGTCACGAACTACACAGCGAACTGCAGCTGGTCCAATTGATCGGCGAGAACACTTGGGGAGAGTCAGGCAGTGACTATACCCGCCTGCTGACGCCGGCTGGCCTGCAGGAGATTGGCGCATTCGCCGATGGCGTCGGCCCCTGGATCCCGCAAGTATTGACGTTCGCGCTAGGCAAAACACCGGTGCCGACTGAGTTCGTAGCGGCAGCGCATGCGGCCGGTCTGGTGGTCCATCCCTACACCTTGCGCACTGATGATTTACCGCCGGGGGTGAAGGACTTCACCGCTCTGGTTCACGCCTTGCAGGCCGCAGGTGTAGACGGCGCCTTTACCGACTTCCCCGACCAACTGCGCCGAGCAAGCTCGTTGCCATGAGCCTATGCAGTCACGAGCTTGCTCGCGACCCACCGCGCCGCGCCTAAAGCGCCCACGCGGCGCGATACGACAGCCCGAGCGACAGAATACGATTGATGAGCGGATCGTAGCCGATGCCCGCACGCGCGGCAGAACAGGCAAAGTCTTCAATGGCGGCAAGATTCGGATTGCAGTTCGCCTCGAGCACAAACACGGCGCCATCGGCGCGGACCCGGAAATCCATGCGCGCATAGCCGGACAGGTGCAATGCGCGGAAAATACGCTTAGAGACCACGTTCAACCGCTCCACCAGCCCCGCCGGCAACCCTTCCGCATCGACCTGCCGAATGCCGTGACGGGTCTGGTACTTACGATCCCACTTCACCTTGCGTGTGGCGATCGCCGCTTGACCCTCCGGCAGGGCGCCGAAGTCCAATTCACGTGGCGGTAGTACCGTCAGGCGTTCGTTCCCGAGCACGCCCATGTAGATCTCTCGGCCAGGAATATAGTCTTCAACGAGCGCGTCACTCGCCACTTGCGTATGAATGAACTCGATCCGCTCTTTGAGGTGGGCGGCGTCATCCACCACCGAAGCCTGCGCTATCCCAAGAGACGCATCGTCGGTCGCACTCTTGACGAACGCCGGGTAGCGTTGCCGACGCGGCACCAAGACCCGCCGACCGCGCGGATAAACGGTGAAATCGGGCGTGGGGATCCGGTGATAAGCGAGCAATTGCTTGGTCAGCACCTTGTCACGGGAGATCATCATGCCGCGGGGGTTACAGCCGGTATAGGGCTGGCGCAGCAATTCGAGCACGCCGACCATGTGATGATCGTAGGCAACGATCCCGCCGAATTCCTCCAGCAAATTGAACACAATGTCAGGATGTGTTCCGTGAACCGCCTCGCGCAGCGGCGAGACGCTGTCGCCAATGCCTACCAGCTGTACCTCATGACCCAGACGGCGCAACGCTGCGCGCACGTCGTACTCCACACGCCAGGCATCGACCTGCTGCATCGACAGCCCCTCGATGGATTCAGGAGGAATCAGACTTTCGTGGGTGGCAACAAGGACTTTAAGTGACTTCATGGGCGACTTACATGATAACCCGTCGCCCAGGTGCGCGGGCCGTGAGTCGCGCGAGGCGCACCAACAGGCGTCGCAAGCGATGTCGTGCCGCACGCGATCCGCCCCGAACACGCAAATCCAGACGCTCGCAGCGTTTGATAGCCGCGCGGATCACTTGTTGCACCACGTAGGTACTGCACTCAGCTTCTACCGCCATGCCATGGCAGGCATGGACACCAAAAGCACGCAACAACGAAGATGCGCCCCGCTCGGCCTCGGGGTCACGGGTGAAGGCGCGTTCAAGGATGCGGTCAACCCGCGTGACCCGACCAAACCGATGCAACTTTTGCATATGGGCGTAGTGCTGACGCAAGGAACTGCGTTCGCTGGCCAGCGGCTCCACGAAGGCCCTTGAGTGAACATGCCGCCGTTTCCCGGCCACCTCGCCCATCACGGCATCGACATATTCCAGTTTACGTAAGGCCTCAGGCCAGTCGGCATAGTCACGACGCCACGTCGACCGCGGTTTTAACCACACCGCGAACGTCTCGGCAAAATCTTCTGTGGGATGCGCCTGGGCGTACCAGTGCCCGAGATGCTGCACATAACGCCGGCTGCCAGGACGCGGCGTATAGGCTTTCGGATAGGGTTTCTTCGCGTCGCCAAATAAGCGGCGCCAGTCGGTGCGCTGACGCAAACGGTAGGCTGTATCGATAGCATGACCCGCTTCATGGCGCAGGATTCGCAATAACCACAGGGCATTGCCTCCTTCAACCTCGCGCGTGAAACGCCGCTCCAGACGCAACAGGCGTGGGTGCGCCAGATAGAACGGCACCGCAATGCCAGGAATGCCATCTGGCGAAAACCACTCCGAGGAAAACCACACGTGGGGATGCACCGTCAGGCCGCGCGCTGCCAGCTCGGCGTGTAAACGCGCCACGGCGGCCGCTACCGGCGAGTGCTCAATGCGTAAGCCAAGATCACAGAACCGCAAATCCAGCAGCGCTTCGTCATCCAAACGCGTCCATGGCGGCTGACCGCGGGAGCGTGGCGGATAACGCACGCTGCCCATGCCGCTATCCCGCCGCCGCTGCCAGTTGACCGAGGGCAGCTGCGAGTAGGCGGTCGGCGAGGGATTCCAACAGCGGCCGTCGCGCCACGGCCGCCACCCAGTTGGCTGGTAGCGCGGCCACGCCATGCACGGCCCCTAGCAGCTGCCCGGCAAGCGCGCCGTTGGTGTCAGCTTCACCGCCTAAATTCACCGCCCAGAGCACACCATCGCGGAAATTCTGTCGGCCGCGGTGCAACGCACCAAAGGCAACCGCCAAACCTTCAAGTACGCCCCCTTCGCTTGCGCCTGCGCCAGCCAAGCGATGGAGCGGATAGTCCCGCCAGTCGCCTTGCAGCAGCGCCAGTAAGTCGGGACGCAATATTGACCAGTCCGGCAATGACTGCTGGACGAAGCCCGGTGCCAGCAATTCTTCGACACTCAGCCCACGCAATGCACCCGACAACAACGCGGCATACACCCGCGCGCCATCCAGCAACAGCGGCGCCTGATGAGTCAGGCGGAGGGTGTCGAGTGCCAGCCGGACACCTGTCTGTAGGTCGGGGTGGGTAAAGGCAATCGCAGCACCCACCCGAACCAGTGGTTCACGCTCCAGCCGGGAGGGATCGTGGGACCCAGCGAGTGGATTACCACTCCACTGCGCGGCGGCAATGGCACGCGCCGTTGCCGCGCTGATGCCGACACATTGGCCTGTACTGCTTAAGTGCCCCTCGCGCTGCCAACGCGCCAGCCGCAGCTGCATATCTACTGGATCGGGCACGGTCTGTTCGACCAGGCTTTCAGCGAGACAAAGCATGATGGCGGTGTCATCCGTCCACGAACCACGCGGGAGATCGTAGGGGCCACCACCGAGCAGATCGCCAATGGGCGTGAAAGACCCGGGACGGCGATGCTGGACCGGCATACCCAACGCATCGCCGATCGCCAGACCGAGGAACAGACCCCGGTACCGGTCACGAACCTGCTCGAGCATCACGGCAGTAGCGGCTTCCATCGGTACCACCGCCCCGACAGCCGCCGGAGGGCGCCGGTAAGCCGCAGGCACGGGGCCACGCGGATCATGGGCCATCCATTCGCCAATGAATCGCTGCTGGGGCACCGTTTCAGGTACGTGCGGATAGTCACGGTAGCGGCCACTCGCTTGCCACAAGGCCATCAGGTGGTCCAGTGCTCGCTCACCATCGCCAAACAGGCGGGCAAGATAGCAACCGACCACTGTCCCGGTGCGGCCGATACCGGCACGGCAGTGCACGTAGACACATTCCCCACCGTCAATCAGGTCTTCCATTTGATCCAGAATTTCTGCCATCTGCAGCGGTTCTGGCACTCCATGATCGCGGATAGGCCGACGCAGATGGTCCATCGCATCGACATCGAAAGGCTCCGGCAGCTGCGCTGCATAGGGCGGCAGTTCGGCAGGGAAGGTCAGATCGAACAGATGGCGTACGCCGGCATCCCGTAACGCGCCAATGCGCACCTCTGTTTCGTACGGATCTGGGCGGCCCGGATACGGACCGGCAAGCAACTGTCCCGGCAATATCCAGTACGTCCCGCGGAACGGACCCGGAGAACCCGCCACCGGCGCACTGGCGGTCTCAACCATCGATCTCAGCCTCGACTTCTGCGTCACTCAGCGCACTGGCAGTAGCGAGACGGCGTGCCTCCAGTCCCGCAAAATCAAAGAGCGCTGTATCCGCCAGCTGCGAGGGCGCAACGGAGGTAAGGGCCGAGAAAATAGTTTCAATGCGGCCCGGCGAGGCCTGCTCCCACTCCGCCAGCATGCGTGCTACAGCAACACGCTGCAAATTCGGCTGCGACCCGCACAAGGTGCAGGGAATGAGTGGAAACTGCCGCGCTCGTGCGTAGCGCACGATCTCTCGTTCAGGCACATAAGCTAGCGGACGGATGACAATATGACGTCCGTTATCTGACAGCAGCTTAGGTGGCATGGCTTTTAGTTTGCCGCCATGAAACATGTTCAGGAACAAAGTCTCGACGATGTCGTCACGATGATGACCAAGCGCAATCTTGGTAATGCCGTTTTCACCAGCCCAGCGATACAAGGCACCGCGCCGCAAGCGAGAACACAGGCCACACTGGGTCTTGCCAGCGGGGATAACACGCCGGACCACCGAGTAGGTGTCCTGCTCGATGATATGGTAGTCCACCTTCAGTGCCGCGAGATATTCAGGCAACACGTGCGCTGGAAAACCGGGTTGCTTCTGGTCAAGATTGACCGCCACGATTTCAAAATGCACGGGGCTACTGCGCTGCAGGGACAACAGCAAGTCCAGCAAGGTGTAAGAGTCCTTGCCGCCCGACAGACAGACCATGATCCGATCACCCTCGCCGATCATGCGATAGTCATCGATGGCCTTGCCCACCAGTCCACGCAAGCGCGCCTGGAGACGACGGAAATTCTGGGTATCGGCAGTGGCAATAGAAGCAGTCATGGTACTCACGGCAAGGCTGCCGAGCATTCTAGCCGTCCCCGAGGTACTTCGCTTCAAGGTAACGCAGAGCCGGCGCTGCAGACAACGCCCGCCCCGTCGCACGTTCGACGAGGTCGTCCACCGGCAGGCTAGCGCCAAGCGAGTGCACATTCTGCCGCAGCCACTCGAACAAGGTCCCGAAGCGGCCTGCGGCCACCGACTCATCGAGGTCCGGCACGTCTTCGCGCAACTGTTCGCCTAGCTGGGCAGCAATGAGCGCGCCGAGGGCGTAGGCGGGAAAATAACCAAAGGACCCCAGCGCCCAGTGTGCATCCTGCAGGCACCCTTCTACCGGATCCTGGGGACGACGGCCTAGGCGATGCTCCATGCCCTCATCCCAGGCCTCGGGCAGGTCCCGCACCAGCAGACTACCGTCCAGCAGGCGGGTTTCCAGCTCATAGCGCAGCATGACGTGCACCGGGTAGGTGAGCTCGTCGGCGTCCACCCGCACCAAACCACGCTGAACACGGGTCAGATGCGCCAGCAGGTTGTCTTCTGACCATTCGGGGCCGCTGACGCCATAATGCTTTTCGAGCAGCGGGCGCAGATAACGCACGAACGGGCGACTGCGGCCAATCACTTGCTCCAACAGCAAGGACTGGCTTTCCTCCAGCGCCATGCCGCGGTCCCAGCCAACCGGCTGGTCGCGCCAGGCCTGCGGCAGCCCCAGGTCATACATCGCATGCCCCGTTTCATGGAGCGCGCCCAGCAGACCACTGAATGGATCGCCCGGCAAAAACCGGGTAGTCACGCGTACATCTCCGGCTACGCCTTCGGTGAACGGCTGTTGGCACTCATCGAGCCGCCCACGATCAAAAGGAAAGCCCAGCGTGCGCATCACGTCCATGCACAACGCACGCTGCTTGGACGGGCTAAAGCGCCCATTCAGGGGTAACGGCGGGTGGAGCGACTGCCGGTCCAGCGTCTGCTGAATAAGAGCTGGCAGCCGATGACTGAGCGGCTGGAACAGCGTGTCGACTTCGGGACGAGTCAAGCCCGGGCTAAATTCATCGAGCAATGCGTCGTACGGATCCAGACCCAGCGCTTGACCGAGCAATCCGGCCTTATCGCGCATCAACTGCAGGACTTCATCCAGTGCCGGCGCCAGAATGCTGAAATCGTGTTGCTCACGCGCCGCCACCCACCGCGCTTCGGCCGTGGCGCAAGCACGTGCCAGACGCGCCACCAGCGACGGCGGCGTGGCAATGGCATGGTCGCGCTGGCGCTTCATTTCACGCAGATTGGCTACCTGCCAGTCTTCGAGCACGCCACGACTTGCCTCTGCGCGCTCAATCAGTCGCGCCACCTTAGGCGCTGTTAGCACTGCGTGATATTCCGTTTCCAAAGCCGCCAATTGTTCGCCGCGAACGTCCGCACTGGCTGGCGGCATCATCACTGCTGCGTCCCAACGCAACACGGACAGCGCGCCGCGGAAGGCATTAAGGCGACGAAATTCCTGCGTCAGCTGTTCGTAGGGAGAAGCAAGAGCCATGGGTCACTCCCCGTCCGACATGGGCGCAGCAGCCGGCACGCCACGCAGATGCGCAATGAGCTTCGACATGTACTCCGGTGAACGCGCATTGCGCGAAATAAGCCCGTACACCGCCGGCACCACAAACAGCGTCAATAGCACGGAGATGGTGGTGCCATAAAAAACCACGATGCCGATCGGCCGACGCTGCTCAGCGCCGGCGCCACTGGCAAACAGGAACGGCAACGCACCGACGGCCGTGCACAAGCTGGTCATTAGCACGGGACGCAAACGAATCACCGCCGCCTCCACGATGGCGGCGTGAAAGGCGAGCCCACGGTCACGCAGCTGGTTGGCGAATTCGACGATAAGAACGCCATTTTTGGCAGCAATTCCCACCAACATGATCACCGCAATCTGACTATAAATATTGATGCTCGCTCCCTCTGCACCCGCCCACTGATAGGCTTTGAGGCCGAACACGGCCCCTAGCAATGCCAAGGGCACGGTCGTCATGATGACCAAAGGATGACGGAAGCTTTCAAACTGCGCCGCCAACACCAAAAACACAATAGCGATAGCCATCATGAACATCAGATACAGCTGACCGCCACTTTTCAGGTACTCACGACTTTCGCCGTCAAAAGACAAGCGCGCGGTCGGTGGCAGCTGCTGGCGTGCCGCGTCTTGAAACCACTGCACACCCTGCCCAAGACTGACGCCGGGAGCGAGGGAGGCACTGATGGTGATGGCACGTAACCGGTCGAATCGGTTGAGTGTCGAGGCCCCAGCCGTCTCCTGCAAGCGCACCAAATTCGACAAGGGCACCAAGGCCCCCGTACGGTCGGAACGCACGTATAAATTGGCCAGATCCGTCGGCGTCTGGCGTTCACTCGCGCGTCCTTGTAGCACTACGTTGTATTCCCGACCACGGTCCACATAGGTAGTGACAATACGCGACCCCAACATGGTTTCCAGCGTCCGGCCGATCGACTGCAGCGACACGCCCAAGTCCGCAGCGCGGTCACGGTTCACGCTCACCAGCATTTGCGGCTTGCGCTCTTTGTAATCGGTATCCAGATTCACAAACAGGCCCGAGTCTTCCGCCAATCCCTGCAACTTCTTCGACCAAATCGCCAACTGCGGGTAGTCGGGACCGCCGATGACTGCCTGCAGGGGTGCGCCGCCGCCGCGCGCACCGAAGGAAGTAGCGGCAAAGGTCGTCACTCGCACGCCGGGCAGCGCCTCGAAGCGCGCCGAGAGTGATGCCAACACGGCTTTGATAGGCCGTCTTCCTGAAGTCCCGAAATCTTCCATCAACAATGTAACGCGTGCTGCGTTCACTTCACCACTGCCGCTCCCATATCCACCCGGCAGACGGGCAAGGTAGCGCTTGATGTCGCCGTGTTCACGCTCCTCATCCGCCATGACGGCCTCAACCCGCCGCAGGTAACCGTCGGTATAGGCCAGGCTGGCGCCCTCTGGTGCAGTGATGTTCACCCAAGCGATGCCACGGTCATCCGCGGGCGCAAATTCTGTCGGCAGACTGCGATACGCGAGTGAAGCGAGCAACAGAATGCCCAGCGTACCTCCCAACACTTGCCACGGGCGCAGTACTACGCGCTCGAGCACGCCACGATACCGCGCCGACACCCGCAGAAAAAAGCCGTTCACGGCCCGCGCCACGCGCCCTGCATGCGCTGCATCCTCGGGCAGCCGGGAGGCCATCATCGGCGTGAGGGTCAGCGCGATCAGCGCCGAGAAGAGAATGGCCGCCGCCACCGTGAAACCAAATTCGCGGAAGAGCCGACCGACATTGCCCGGCAGGAAGGAGATAGGCAGGAACACTGCTGTCAGTGTCGCCGTGGTGGCCATGACGGCAAAGGCGATTTCCTTGCTGCCATCCACCGCCGCCAGCAACATGGGCTGACCCAATTCACGGCGCCGAAAAATATTTTCCAGCACCACGATCGCGTCATCCACCACCAGGCCGATGGCGAGCACGATACCCAGCAAGGTCAGTACATTGATCGAGAAACCCAGCGCGTACATCACTGTGAAGGCGGCGATGATAGAGACCGGAATGGTCACAGCCGGAATGAGCGTTGCGCGCCACTGGCCGAGAAACAGGTAAATAACCAGCAATACACCCAGCAAGGCAAACACGACGGCATAACCCACTTCACGCAATGACGCGCGAATATAGACCGAACGGTCGATGTTGACGTCGAGCTCCGTGCCCTTGGGTAAATCGGCATTTACCGCCAGCACCTGCGCCAACACACCCCGTGCAACGTCCAGCGTATTGGCGTTGGACTGTTGCTGCACGCCCAGCGTCACGCCAGGCACACCGTTGGAGCGCGACACGCTGCGTTCATTCTCAGCCGCAAGACGCACGTCAGCCACTTCACCGAGGCGCACCAAATGCCCATCCGCACCGCGACCAATAACCAGCAAGCCAAAGTCGACGGCGTTGTTGTAACCCGTGTCGGCACGCAGCGTGAATTCCCGCTGGAGGCTTTCGAGTCGCCCTGCCGGCGCCTGTACATTTTCCTTGCGGAGCGCATTTTCGACATCGTTGACGGTCAGGCCACGGGCCGCCAGCGCCACCCGGTCCAGCCAGATACGCATGGCGTAACGGCGGCTACCAAACAAATCCACCACCGACACGCCCGGCGCTGCCGAGAGCCGGTCCTTGACGTTGCGCTCGGCAAAGTCTGTCAGCGCCAAGGTGCTCATGGCGGCGCTGTCGAGATTCAAAAACATGACGGGCTCGGCGTTAGCCTCGCTCTTGGCGACCTCCGGCGGATCTACTTCGGTGGGTAACTGACTCGCGACACGCGAGATGCGGTCGCGGATATCATTCACGGCTTCTTCAACATTGCGTTCTAGCGAGAACTCGATATTGATACTGGCGCGTTCATCGCGACTGGAGGATTTCAGCTTGTCGATCCCCTCCACGCCGGCGATACGATCCTCGATCACCTGCGTGACTTTATTTTCGACGATCTGCGCCGAAGCACCACGGTAGGTGGCCTGCACCGAGACCACCGGTGGATCGATATCAGGCATTTCGCGGACGGCAAGACGCGACATCGACACGAGACCGACGATCACCAGCAATGCACTCAACACCGTGGCAAACACGGGGCGGCGAATCGATAACTCCGACAGGCGCATCGCGCGGACTCCCTGTTCCAACTCGAAACATGCTACAGCGGCGCAGGTGCTGCCTCTTGAACCTTGGAACCTTGACGTAAGCGCAGCGTACCTTCCACCACCAGCCGCTCACCCACGGCCAGGCCGCTAGCGATCGCCACAGTGCCGGCCTGACGGCTGCGCAGAGTCACGCGCCGTTTTTCAGCTTGATCCTGGTGCACCACGAACACAAACAGCTCGCCTTGCTCTGGGACCAGTGCGCCCTCTGGAATCATCAACACCTGCGTGGCTGGACCCTGCAACCGCACGGTCAGCAACATCCCAGGTTTGAGCGCGTCATCGGCGTTGGGCAGCAAGGCTCGCGCGGTGAACGAGCGCGTCACCGGGTCCACCCGCGAGTCGACACTCGCGACGCGCCCATGGAACACGCGTTCAGGCCAGGCAATACTGTTCGCTTCAATGACCAGACCGGTGCGCACTGCGCCCAGAAACGCCTCCGGCAGCGTGAAGTCGAGCTTGAGCGTCCGCAGATCATCGAGCGTGGTGATCACTGCGCCGGGCGCCACGAGGCTGCCAGGACTGATCCGCCGCAAGCCGGTACGCCCGGCAAACGGGGCACGGATGATGGTGTCGTCTAAGCGCGCACGCGCCGAAGCCACGCGTGATTCATTCGCTTTCAGCGTTGCCTCAATCTGTTCGAGCTGCGCTGCGGACAAGGCTTTGGTCGCAAACAGTTCGCGGCTGCGGTGAAACTGGCTGCGGCTCTCTGCCACGGCCGCCTCAGCCGCACCCAGACCGGCACGCGCCTCGGCCCCATCCATTTCCACCAACACCGCTCCGCGCGCCACCGCGCTCCCCTCGCGGAAGCGGATGGCCGTGATGGTGTTACCCGTCTTGGCTGTGATATCGATCGCCTCGTTGGCGCGCGTGGTGCCCAACGCCTCGACCTGGTCTTCCAGTCGCGAAGCCACCACCACCCGAGTCACCACCGGTACCGGACCACGGGCCACACGACCACGGTCGGCTCGCGTACCGGCCGGGCCGGCGGAGTCTGAGCAGCCGGCCGCCAGCGCGCCCACCAGCAGCACTAGCGCCAGCGTACGCATCAGAAATACACGCGCATCAGGATTTCTGCGACCACTGCCGGCTTCTTTTCACCGTCGATCTCGAGCGTGTACTGCTCCGTGAACTGCAGGCCTCCGGTCACCTCCTCTACGGCGATGACGGTAAACCGTCCGCGCACGCGCGCACCGCATTTGACGGCGTTAGTGAAACGCAGCTTGTTAATGCCGTAGTTCACCACCTGGCGCAGACCGGGAAACAGGGGCTTTCCCTCTTCCACCAGGTTGCGCAGACAAGGATAAAGCGACAGTGACAGGTACCCATGGGCAATGGTGCTTTTCCACGGTGATTCCACCGCCGCTCGTGCGGGGTCGGTGTGGATCCATTGCTGGTCATCTGTGGCGTTAGCGAAGGCCTGGATACGCGACTGTTCGATCGTCATCCAGTCACTGACATGGACTTCCTGGCCGATCTGGGCACGTAGGGTTTCAAGGGCGGCGATCAAGGACATGGACGGGTCTCCAAAAGGGGCCCCATGATAACCCCGGGCGCGGTCAGACTGGGTTAACTCCTGAGGAAGGCGGCGACTGCTGGGAACACCTCCAGCGTGGCGCGGCGGCTAGTAAAAATACCAATATGGCCGCCGTCGAAGGCATGGGCGCGGTACTGAGGCGCGGGCAGCCGCTGCTCGAGTACCGTGGTCTGCGCCGGCGGCACTAGGTGGTCACGTAAAGCGTAGAGATTGCAGACGGGTGCCCGCACCTGTTCAAGCTGGGCTGACAGGTCACCCACCCGCCACTGGTCGTTCCACAGCGCGTTACGACCGTAGCTGAGGCCGAGGAATTCGGCAGAGGCCAGCGCCGGCTGGGCCGGCCCGCTGGCGATCCAGCGCTCCATCCGTCCGAATTGCTGCAGCCAATCCGGATCGTCGGCGTGGTCGGCAACACCCAGATACTTCTGGAAACCCAGCTGGAATGGCCTGAGGGCAACAAATCCTTGGTGGAGCGAAGACGCCGCCAGGTTTCCCCGGGCGGCGAACTCCTGGGTGCCCACACGGTCCAGCTCCCCGGCCAAGGCCGTTGCCCAGCGACCCAGCAGGTGCGGCGATGGTGCAAAACTGACCGGGGTGACCATTGTCACCAGACGGCGCACCCGGGCCATTGGCAAAGACGCATAAACCAGTGCCAGCGTGCCCCCCTGGCAAACACCCAGCAGA
Organism: Gammaproteobacteria bacterium; assembly: GCA_947469285.1. GTDB lineage: Bacteria > Pseudomonadota > Gammaproteobacteria > Steroidobacterales > Steroidobacteraceae > CAIOHZ01. The sequence goes on along the minus strand of CANIOW010000041.1, from coordinate 5,299 downwards.
TCCACGGCCCGGCAGCGTCGCGCCGCACACACGAAGGCCACTGCCGGCACCACTACTTCCAGCAACAGCGCCTCCAGCGGCCGTAAATCCACCGGCGCCAGCGGCTCGCCCCAGTCCAGCAACCAGACTTCATGCCCCTGCGACAGCAGCGCGCCGATGAGCGAATGTCCTGGCGCCAGGTCCAGCACCTCTGGCCGATTGATCAGGGAGTACACCACCACCACCGGCGGACCCCGGCGTCGTTTGAGCGGCGGCGAATAGCGCCACAGGCAGGCGTTACCACAGCGCCACATCGACTCCCGCGGGTTGGCTCCCGGCTCACAGCGGCCAGCGGCCACCAGCGCGGCAAGGCTCGCGGCGCCCTCCTGCCATGCCCCTCCGAGCGCCAGCCATTCGCTCCACAAGGCTGGCCGTGTGGCCAACCATGCCAGCCACTCGGTTAGACCCGGCGCCGCGAGGGCGATCCCCGGCAGTACCGGTTCCGGTAGTGGTTGGGGCGTCGCGGTGAGCCAGTTCAGCGTCGCCGGCGCTAGCGTCGCGGCGGCCCATTCACGCTCGCCCACCGCTACCCACAAGTCCAGCACTTGCCGCAAGCGCAAGGGCTCCCGTTGGGCGCGCTCGCAGCTCACGAGATCCCGCAGAAAAGCCTCCAGCAAGCGCGGCGCAAGCTGCGCGTGCCCCTCGGCGCTACTCAGCCACCAGCGATCATGCACTGCGGTGTCGGGCACTATATCTCCACTCCAAAATCACCCATCACCAGACTTTCTGCATTGATTTAAGAGTGCTTAATCAACGGCCTGCGGATAAAACCAGCGACCACAGGAGGCCGCATCACAGATCTTGTTGCAATGCAAAATTAAGGCGCTATAATCGGTCGCTCGTGGTGCAGCCTTGAAGCTTGCTGGCTACCAGTATGCCGCGGCTAGCGGTCGAAACGACTGCCCCCAAAATCTTGTTCCGATGCGTAGCGTCGGAACGACCCTCCCCCCTCGGGGCGATGGGCACTTGTGCCCACCGCCCTTTTTTTTGGGCCACCCGCCCGAATCGGCCTATCACCCTCCTTTTTGCGGCGCATTGACGCAGTGCGGGAGGTTGGGAGTATATTCAGACCCATGAGCCAGGAACGCCTGATCAAGAAGTACGCGAACCGTCGTCTATATGACGCGTCGGTCTCCCGACATGTCACGCTCGACGACATTCGCGAACTGATCATCAAAGGCGAGAAAATTCGCGTCGTCGAGGACAAGACCGGCGATGACATCACACGACTGATCATGCTGCAGGTCATTGCCGAGCAAGAACAGTTCGGCCGCCCCATCCTGTCCTCGCAGCTACTCGAAAGCATCATCCGGTTTTACGGCAATGGCCTGCACGAATTCATGGGGCGGTATCTCGAACGCAGTGTTGAGGCCTTTACCCAGCAGCAGCATTCCGTGCAAACCCAGCTCGCGCAGCTGATGCAGCAAACACCGATGTCGGCGATGGCCGAGATGGCACGCCAGAACCTTGAGGTCTGGCAGAAGATGCAGCAGTCGATGTTCACCGGCACGGCCCCCGTGCCAGCGGCAGCGGCGGCCACCGCCCCAGCAGACGCCCCCCCCGCTGACACCACGAGCGAACCTGCCAAACCGGCCCCGAAGACCCGCTCGCGACGCAAGCAACCCTAACCGTCGGTGGTCGACCACCGCACAAGGAAACTGCCATGGCCTGGTTAAATCTGATGATCGCTCTGACCCTCCTGCAAGCCATCGTGTTCAGCGTGCTGGTCGGTAGGGCTCGCGGCAAATACGGCGTCAAGGCACCCGCCACCAGCGGCCACGAAATGTTCGATCGGTACTACCGCGTGCAGATGAACACGCTCGAACTAATGGTGGTGCTGCTGCCGGCCGCCTATCTGGCAGTGGGCGCCCTCAGCGCAGAGACAGTCGCCGTGGCCGTGGCAGTTTATCTGGTCGGCCGCATTCTCTACCTGCGCGGCTATGTCACCGACCCTTCAAAACGTGAAATCGGCTTCGTGCTGAGCATGCTGCCGGCACTGGTGCTCGTGGTAGCTGCGCTCTGGGGCAACGTGCGAACCCTGCTCGGCTAGCGCCGACTCACCCTCGGCCCTCTCGCCCCGCCTGGCATTCCCTGCTGGAATGCGACGCGCATTTGACGGCGCCTCAGCCAGGCACTACTCTTCCGGCCTGTGTTGAGGTGACCGGCCAGCGTAAGTTGGCAGGTTAATCGGGAAGCTGGTGAAAATCCGGCACTGCCCCCGCAACGGTAATCGAGAAAACTGGTCCGTCAGCCGTGAAGCCTCTGCGTTTCACGGCGACAGCCACTGCAGCCATCGGCTGTGGGAAGGCGACCGGCAGAATCCGCAGCGCTCAGCGCTGTCAGGTTCGCTCGAGAGTCCGGAGACCGGCCTTGGCACTTGGCATCCGTTGCGCGGTGGGCGAACGCGGGTGGCCGGTGCCTGTGGGGTTTGCGTCGCGACGCAAACTGTTCCCCTCGCGAGCACCGTCCTCCCTGGTTCTTCTCCGTAAGGCGGGTTTATTCCCCCCATACCCTGCGGGCGAGCAGGGTGGAGAAATACTTGAACAGTCCCTGTTGGACGTTTCCTAAACTAGCCGCCGCCTTGCTCGGCGCCCTCCTGCCTATTTTGACTCAGGCCGCCGACGCCGCGGCGGAAGATGAACTATTCATCACCGCCACGCGCATGCCGCAGCGCGTCACTGAGGTATCCGTCAGCCATGCCGTCATTACGCGCGAAGAACTGGCTCGCGCCACGGGGGCAGAACTGTCGGAGCTACTGCGCTTCCGCACCGGCCTCGAATTCAGCCGCAGCGGCGGCCCGGGTCAAAACACCTCGATGTTTATCCGCGGTACCGACAGCAACCATGCCCTGGTATTGGTCGATGGCGTGCGTTTCAATCCAGGCACCATCGGGGGCGCGGCGCTGCAAAACCTGCCCACCGCGCTGCTAGAGCGCGTTGAAGTGGTGAAAGGCCCGTTATCCACGCTTTACGGCTCTGACGCCTTGGGAGGCGTCATCCAGGTCTTCACGCGCCGCCCCGCACAGGACACGCTCGAAGTCTCGGCTGGCGCCGGTCGCTGGGGCACTCGACAAGCCAGCGCTCAGGGCGCACTGGTGGGCGATGCGGTCTCCCTGTCTTTCGGCACCTCTTGGTTGCAGTCCGACGGCTTCGCTACCCGCAGCGACAGCGCGCTGGCCCGCGGCTATGACAATCGCTCCTATACGCTCGCGCTGCGCGGGGACGTGGGGCGCGCCGAAGTGACTGTGCAGGGCTGGCGTGCCAGCGGCACGGCGGAATATGCCGATTTTTTCCTCTCGCCGGTCGACCAAGACTACGTCAACGACGTGTATTCACTGACCGCGCGTCTGCCGGTCAACGATGCTTGGCAAACCACCCTGCGCGTGGCGCATATGCAAGACAACCTGCAACAGAACCAGAAGCCCAGCTATCTGGTGAACTTCGACAGTTCCCTCACCCGACGCAACACAGTGGACTGGCAGAACGATGTGCAGCTTGGCCGCCAGACGCTCACGGCCGGCGTGTTGCTGCAACGTGAAACCACCCGCGCCGCCTCGTTCGACAGCCTGTTCGACGTAGCGACACAAGTGGATAGCGTCTATCTGCAGGACCGTTTTGCGCTCGATGCTGCCGCGCGACATGGCGTGCTGTTGGCCGCCGGCTACACCGACCACAGCACGTTCGGCGGGCAGGCCACCTGGAACGCCGAATACCATTGGCTCGCCACCGACCAGCTGCGCCTGAGCGTCAGCGCTGGTAGTGCCTTCCGCGCTCCCGATAGCACCGATCGCTTCGGCTTCGGCGGCAACCCAATGCTGGCACCGGAACGTGCCCACTCAGTGGAGTTGGCAGCGGCCTGGCATCCGGGGGCCGGGCAGGAACTGCGTCTGGCGGCGTTTCAAAACCGCGTCACTGACCTGATCCAGTACGTGGTCACGGATTTCATCACCTACGATGGCCAGAACCAGAACATTGAACAGGCCCGCATCCGTGGTATCGAAGCCAGCTACGCCTGGCATGGTGACGCCTGGGGTTTGCGTTTAGAAGGAACGCGCCAGAGCCCGCGCGATCTTTCCAACGACGCTTGGCTGTTGCGCCGTGCGCGCAGTTCAGCCACGCTGGGAGTAGAGCGCCGCTTTGGCCTCGGTGGACACCACGTGATCGGCCTCGATGTGCTCGCCTCCGGCGCCCGTCAGGACTTCGGAGGTCAACGTCTGGCGCCCTATACCGTGGCGGCGTTGTCGGCCAGCTTTGAACTGCAACCGCATTGGACGGCTCAATTGCGTCTTGAAAACCTCACCGACGAACGCTACGAACTGGCCTATGGTTACAACACACCACGCCGTTCATTGTTCGTTGCCACCCGCTACGCCTTCCGCTGAGGACTCACCCATGGGCCATCGCCTCTCCCGCATCTACACCCGCACTGGCGACGACGGCAGCACCGGGCTGGGAGATGGCTCGCGGGTTCAGAAAGACGACCTGCGCGTGGAGTCCTATGGCACCGTCGACGAGGCGAACAGCCAACTGGGAGTGGTCCTCGCCGTCGTAGGGCTTCCCGAGGCGGTGCGGGCCTGTCTGGTCCGCGTCCAACACGACCTGTTCAATTTGGGTGGCGAACTGTGCATCCCGGGCTACCGTCTCGTCCAAGCGGAGTCGACCACTCGTCTGGAAGACGAGCTAGACGCATTCAATGCCGACCTCCCAACCCTTAAGGAGTTCATTCTGCCCGGCGGAGGGCCTGCCGCCGCTGCCTGCCATGTGGCCCGGACCATCGTGCGCCGCGCGGAACGCCGTGTGCTGTCTTTATCACGCGAAGACAGTATTGCACCGGAACTGCTGCAATATTTGAATAGACTCTCCGATCTACTCTTCGTGATTGCCCGCGTGCTGGCGCGTCACGAAACCGGTACCGAGGTACTCTGGCAACGCTAGAACCCACCATTGGCGCACTGGTCCCGTACTCTCTATAATAGGGGGCTTGCAGACATTCATCGACGGGGTCCCTGCACCCAGTCCAGCTGCCGCCAGAGGATAGGCTCATGAGTCACTCGAACATCGTCGGCTACACCGGAGCAACCCTCTGATGCCAGCCAGCAACGCCACCGTGCGGTATCCAATCAACTGGTCCGCCAGTTTGGTTTTCGCGATTACCGCGCTCATTTCTCTCACTGCCGTGCCATGGTACGGACTGACTCACGGTTACTCGCTAGGAACCGTGCTGTGCGCCGTGTTTCTGGTGGCAGCCAATGGCATGTCCA
>CANIOW010000040.1 GCA_947469285.1 Gammaproteobacteria bacterium | reverse complement strand
TTGGCTGGTACTACTTGTGACGCGTCTCGCGTTTACTATGCGGCCAGCGGCAATGGCGCCCCGAATTGCAGCAGTGCCAATTGGGTCAATTTGTCGGCGGTGGTGTGTCAGGCAGCGCTGACAGCTTTCACCACGGCGGGCAAATACACTGCCGCCTTTGCCCGTTATGATATCGCGTCGCGCTCTGCCGGTAGCCGGCGTTGGACATCGCTCAGTACGGGCGTTCCGGCGCATCTGGTCGAATGCAGTGTGGACAGCGGGGTGCATGGTTTGGATGCGGCCAGTGCGGCCAAATATGCCATGGACGACACGGCAACCACCGACACCGGGTACACCACGACGGCGGGCAATGTGATCCGGTGGAGTCGGCAGACGACCTACACGCTCTACAGCGCCAACTACCTCGCTTGGTTGAACACGCCGGCGGCCACCCCGCGTTCCAAGATCAGTATCGTGCGCGAAGTGGCTACCAGCCTGTTGAATTCCATCACCGGCGTGAATGTGGGTTTGATGTTCTTCAGCAGTAACAATGAAGGCGGCATGGTGTCGGTGCCAGTGGAAGACATTGCCATCAACCGCGCGACCATGCTCAGTACGCTGGCCGGCTTGAACGCTGAAACTAACACGCCGCTGTCCGAGACCATGTACGAGGCCGGCCTCTACTGGCGTGGGCAGACATGGGATTATGGCAGTCGCTCCACCAAGGGTGGCCTGAGCTATCTCAGTGCGGCGGGCTCGCGGCTGACCACGGACCCCACTATTTACAAGACGCCCATCGAGTACGCCTGCCAGAAAAATTACATCGTCTATCTCACCGACGGCGACCCGACTGCAGATATCAGTGCCAATGCCAAGGCGGCCACCCTCATCGGTGGGTCTTGCGATACCCTTGGCAGCGTGGTCCCTCCCGACGGCATTTGCCTGGATGACCTGGCCGCCTATTACGCCACCAAAGACCTGAACAGCGCCATTGCCGGCACCCAGACAGCGCAGACCTACACCATCGGCTTTAATACGCCGTCGCAAACTCTGCTGCAGCGGACGGCCACTCGCGGCGGTGGTAAGTTTTATCTGGCCAACGATACCGCGGGGTTGGCTGCTTCCTTCCAGTCCATCGTCACCGAAATTCTCGATGTCAACTCGACGTTCTCATCGCCCACGGTGAGCGTCAACGCCTTCAATCGCACCCAAAATTTGAACGACATCTATGTCACGGTATTCCGCCCGGCGCTAACGGCTTTGTGGCCGGGCAATCTCAAGAAGTACCAGATCGACCCGGTCACTGGCGACATTGAAGACGCGGCGGGTGTGCCGGCGGTTAGCCCCAACACCGGCTTCTTCGCCGACTACGCGCGTAGCTTCTGGTCGCCCGCCGTGGATGGCGCGCAGGCGGCGCAGGGCGGCGCAGCCAGCCAGTTGCCAAGCCCGGCGCTGCGCAAGATGTACACCTATTCGAGTGTGTCTACCTCAACGCTGCTGACGGATGCCAGTAACGCCTGGTCGACCACCAACCCGGCGCTCACCGCTGCGGCTTTGGGAGCGGCTTCTACCACGGACGCCACCAACGCCATTAACTGGCTGCGCGGCGCCGACGCGTTCGATATCGACGGCGATGGCAATTTCACCGAGGCCCGCTTGCAGATGGGCGACCCGCTGCATGCGCGGCCGGCCACGGTCATCTACGGCGGTACGGCTGGGGCGCCCACCGCTACCGATGCCGTGGTTTACGTGGCCACCAACGAAGGCATTTTGCAGGCTATCGATGCGGCCAGCGGCCAGGAGCTGTGGTCCTACGTGCCGGACACCAGTTGGCAGTCGGTACTGACGGCGCTGTCGAGCGTTTCGACCACCAATAAACTCAGTACCCTCGATGGCAGCCTGCAGGTGTTGCGGATCGATCTGAATTTCAACGGCGTCATCGAGCCGTCCTTGGGTGACAAGGTGTATTTGTATTTCGGTCAACGTCGGGGCGGCAGCAACTATTTTGCGCTCGATGTCACCAACAAGACCGCACCGAGCTTCCTGTGGAAGATTGGCGCGGCACAGTTGCCGGGGGTGGGCCAGACCTGGTCCACACCACAAGTCACCCAAGTCGAGGTCGCTGGCAGCAACCAGAGCACGGACCAGTTCGTGCTGCTGTTTGGTGGTGGCTATGAGCCAGACCAGGACACCGCCACTGACGGCACCACCGCGTATTCCACTGACAGCAGCGGTAACGCCATCTACATGGTGGATGCGGTGAGCGGCAGCCTGCTATGGCGTGCCGGTGGCGCGGCCAGCGGCGCGAATCTGGTGCTGGCAAAAATGAATAACGCCATTCCCGCGGACCTGCGCGTGGTGGATGCCGACGGGAACGGCTTCGCTGAACGCCTGTATGCCACGGACATGGGCGGGCGCGTCTGGCGCTTTGACATTACCAGCGGCAACCCAGCCGCAACACTGGTGGCTGGCGGTGTGTTTGCTTCGCTCGGCAATGCCGATGAAGTGAGCCACCCGGTGGCCTCTACCCGGCGGTTTTACTATCCTCCGGATGTGGTACTGGTGCGTCGTGCCGGACAGGCGCCATACGTCAGCCTGAATATTGGTTCTGGCCACCGGGCCAGTCCGCTGAATACGCAGGTGGAAGACCGCTTCTACGCGCTGCGGGATTACGGGCTGTTTGCGCAGCGCACTCAGGCCCAGTACGACACCTGGAGCGTGGTGGTGGACAGCGCGCTGCTCGACATCACCACCAATGTTGCGCCCACCATTCCAGTGGGTGCGGCCGGGTGGAAAATCCTGCTGCAGCATTCCGGTGAGAAGGTGCTCGCCGAATCGCGGACGTTTGCGAACACCATCTTCTTCCCAACCTTCACACCGTCGGTGGACGCGCTGGCGGCTTCGTGTGCGCCTCGGCAGGGCACGAACCGCTTGTTTTCCATGAGCCTGTTTGATGGCAGTCCGTTGACGAACCGCGACGCGCCGGCGGGCACGCTGCCAACGGCGGCGGACCGTGAACGCGTCCTCACCCAGGGTGGCATCTCGCCGGAAGCCGTGTTTCTGTTCCCAACGCCGGCGGAGGGCTGCGTCGGAGCTGCCTGCCGACCGCTCCCGCAATGTCTGGTGGGTCTGGAAAAATGTGGTATCGAATTCAACAACGCACCAGTGAAAACTTACTGGCGCGAGCGGCAGGTGACCCCATGAACCGCTCGCTGGGTGTGTCTGGTGCGCGGCGGCGGCGGGGTTTCAGCCTGGTGGAATTGCTGATCGTCATTGGTATCGTGGGTATTCTGGCGGCCATTGCTTATCCGGGTTACCGCTCGTTCATTCGTCGCGCGGCGCGTACCGACGCCACGGTAGCGCTGTTGCGGGTGGCGGCCGCCCAGGAACGGTTCTATTTGCAGAACAATACCTATGCCTCCAACGCACAGCTCGCCACGGCCGCGCCGGGGGGGCTGGGGTTCACTGGCACCGAGAGGCGCTATTACACCCTCAGTATTGAAAGCGCCGGCCTCACCACGGGCTTTACCGTGGTGGCGGTACCTGCGGCGGGCAGTCCGCAGCTGGACGATAAGGATTGCGCCCGCTTCACCCTGACCGAGGCGCAGCTGAAAGGCGCTACCAAGACCGCAGGGACTGACAACACGGTGACCTGCTGGCGCTGAGCCGGCTGGGGTATACTTGGCGGGTTAAACCGGCCCGGGCGAGTGTGGCGGAATTGGTAGACGCGCTGGATTTAGGTTCCAGTGGTAACCCCGTGAGGGTTCGAGTCCCTCCACTCGCACCACCGGCCGGTGGTGAAAATGGTATGAAAATCAAGGTTAAGGGGTTGACGCAGCCATGAGTGTGACGGTGCAGGTGACGGGTATCCTTGAACGCCGGATGGAAGTTGCTGTGCCCGCCGAGCGGGTGGAAAAAGCTTTCTCCTTACGGCTCCAGACTTTCAGCCGGACCGCTCGCATCAAGGGCTTCCGCCCGGGCAAGGCGCCGCTGGATGTCGTGCGGCGTCAGCATGGCGGGCAGGTGCGTGAAGAGGTGGTGTCCGAGCTCATCGGACAAAGCCTGAACGAAAGCCTGCGTCAGGAAAATCTCCAGCCGGTGGGGCAGCCGCAGGTGCAGCCGCTCGCCATGGGCTTGGGTGAAGACCTGCGTTACCTCGCGGTGTTTGAGGTCTACCCCACGGTTAGCCTGCAGGGCCATGAGGGCATGGAGCTCTCCTTGCCGCAGATCGAAGTGACCACGGCCGACGTGGACACCATGATCGAAACTCTGCGCAAACAGCGCCCTGACTACGCCGACGCCGGCCGCGGCGCGGCGGACCAGGACCGCATTACCGTCGACTTCGACGGCAGCCTCGATGGCGTGCCGTTTGACGGCGGCAAGGCGGAAGGCATCACCTTTATCCTGGGTGCCGGTCGCATGATCCCCGACTTCGAGGCGGGTGTTCGCGGTGCGGCCGCCGGTGAAACACGGACCTTCGACGTGAACTTCCCGGCCGACTACGGCGCGCCTAATTTGGCCGGCAAGACCGCCCAGTTCACCGCCACGGTGCAGAAGGTGGAGGCTGCCCAGCTGCCTGAATTGAACGACGAGTTTTGCAAGGCCTTCGGCATTGACGAGGGCGGCGTGGAACGCCTGCGCACCGAAGTGACCGACAACATGCACCGCGAGCTGGCGCAGACGCTCAAGCAGCGCCGGCGCACGGCCATTCTCGACAAGCTGGCCGAGTCAAACCCGCTGGAGCTGCCGCAGCTGCTGGTGGAACAAGCCATTCGCGAGCTGCAGATCGACATGTTGCGGCGGATGGGGGCCAAGGACGCGAAGACGCTGCCACCCCGGGACCCGTTCGTGGAACCGGCCCGCAAGCGGGTGCAGATTGGCCTGCTGATGACGGAGCTGGTGAACAGCGCTCGCATCCAGATCGACGCGGCCGCCATCGACGCCAAGATCGCCGAAGCGGTCGCGCAGACACCGAACCCTGAGGAAGCGGAGAAGCAGTACCGCGGCAGCCAGCAGGCGATGCAGCAGCTGCAGGTGGCAGCTTTGGAAGAGGCAGCCCTTGAATGGGTGGCTGTGCGTGCCAATATCACCCCGCAGCCAGCGACGTTCCGTGAAGTGATGAACTTCGGCGCCGAGGCCTAAGCGGAACCTTTCCACGGAAAGGCAGTCCTGTTTCCCTGAGGAGTACGTATGAACGAGCGCGCATTGAATTTGGTACCGATGGTGGTGGAGCAATCCGCCCGCGGTGAGCGTGCGTACGACATCTATTCGCGTCTTCTCAAAGAGCGGGTCATTTTCTGCGTGGGTCCGGTAGAGGACTACATGGCGAATGTCATCGTCGCCCAGATGCTGTTTCTCGAAAGTGAAAACCCCGAGAAAGACATCGCGCTGTACATCAACTCGCCGGGTGGGTTGGTGACTGCGGGTCTGGCTATTTACGACACCATGCAGTTCATCAAGCCCGATGTCAGCACCATCTGCATCGGTCAGGCGGCCAGCATGGGCGCTTTGTTGCTGGCGGGTGGGGCGAAGGGCAAACGCTATTCGTTGCCGCACAGCCGCGTCATGATCCACCAGCCGCTCGGCGGCTTTCAGGGTCAGGCCACGGACATCGACATCCACGCGCGCGAGATTCTCTACACGCGGGACCGGCTCAACCGCATCCTGGCGAACCACACCGGCCAGACGCTGGACCGTATTAAGCTGGACACGGAACGCGACAATTTCATGTCCTCCGAGACTGCCAAAGAATACGGCATGATCGATCACGTGCTTTCCAAACGTGGGGATGCCGCACAGCCCTAACGGCTAGCGGCGTGATATAACCTAATGAGCACCCCCAAGCAGGAGCGCGCATGAGCGACGATACCCGGGCGAAGGACGACGGCAAGCTGCTGTATTGCTCGTTTTGCGGCAAGAGCCAGCACGAGGTGCGCAAGCTCATTGCCGGCCCCTCGGTGTTTGTCTGCGACGAATGTGTCGAGCTGTGCAACGACATCATCCGCGAAGAGCTCGAGGAAAAGCAGGAGCGCTCCCGCGAGAAGCTGCCGAAGCCGCAGGAAATCAAGAAGGTGCTCGACGAATACGTCATTGGCCAGGAAAAGGCCAAGAAGACGCTCGCGGTGGCCGTCTACAACCATTACAAGCGCCTGCAGAATGCCAGTGGCACCACGGCAGACAAAAAGTCTTCCCGTGCCGGCGCCAAGGACGAAGTGGAGCTGGCCAAGAGCAATATCCTGCTTATTGGCCCCACCGGCTCCGGCAAAACGCTGCTGGCGGAAACGCTCGCACGCCTGCTAAACGTGCCGTTCACCATCGCCGACGCCACCACGCTCACGGAAGCGGGCTATGTGGGCGAAGATGTGGAAAACATCATCCAGAAGTTGCTGCAGAAGTGCGACTACGACGTAGAGAAAGCCCAGACCGGGATTGTCTACATCGACGAGATCGACAAAATCTCGCGCAAGAGCGACAACCCGTCGATTACCCGCGACGTGTCCGGCGAAGGCGTGCAGCAAGCACTGCTGAAGCTGATTGAAGGCACTGTGGCCAGTGTGCCGCCCCAGGGCGGCCGCAAGCACCCGCAGCAGGAGTTCCTGCAGGTCGACACCTCGAACATCCTGTTCATCTGCGGTGGCGCCTTCTCGGGGCTCGACAAGATCATTCTCAACCGCACCCAGAAGAGCGGCATCGGCTTCGTGGCCGAGGTGCGCAACAAAGACGACCGCCCCCATGGCGTGGAAGTGTTCCGCGACGTGGAGCCGGAAGACTTGGTGAAATACGGTCTCATCCCAGAGTTTGTCGGTCGGTTGCCGGTGGTGGCCACGCTGAACGAACTGGACGAAGAGGCGCTCATCGCCATTCTCACTTCGCCTAGGAATGCGCTCACCAAGCAGTACCGCAAGCTGTTTGAGATGGAAGGGGCGGAGCTGGATTTCGCCGACAGCGCCTTGCGTGCCGTGGCCAAGCGGGCCATGCAGCGCAAGACGGGCGCCCGCGGCCTTCGGACCATTCTGGAGAACGTGCTGCTCGACACCATGTACGAGCTGCCGGCCCTGAAGAACGTGGACAAGGTGATCGTGGACGACGCGGTGATCAACGGCGAAGCGCAGCCGTACATCTTGTACAAACCCGCCGAAGACGCGCCGAAGCTCGCCTCCACGGGCTAAGCGGCAGGCGGCTGCTGGTTCACAAAAAACCGGGCCCCGCCCGGTTTTTTTGATGGGGTTTCCCGGTGGCCAGCCCCCAACTTGCGCCACCCCCCTTGAAGTCCTACCCCCGGCCCCCACTAGGCTAAGCTAACAGCCATCTGGCTCCCCGCACCCCGAGGCCCCCCCCCCGTGTCCGATACCCCGCTCACCGAAGTCCCCTCCACCGTGGAAGCGGCCGCTGCGCCGCTGCCGGTGCTCCCGCTGCGCGACGTGGTGGTTTACCCGCACATGGTCATCCCGCTCTTTGTCGGGCGCGAAAAATCCATCCTCGCGCTCGACCAGGCCATGCGGGCGGATAAACAAATTGTGTTGGTGGCGCAAAAGCAGGCCGACGTCGACGACCCGAAAGCGGACGATCTTTACGAGATTGGCACCCTGGCCACCATCCTGCAGCTGCTGAAGCTGCCAGACGGCACCGTGAAAGTGCTGGTCGAGGGTGGCGCGCGTGCCCGCGTGGACCGGCTGGTCAGCGCTGAGTTCTTCTCTGCCGCCGTTACAGCGCTGCCGGACCTCGAGGGCTACGACGAGCGTGAAATCGACGTGTTGGTGCGCTCAGTCATCACGCAGTTCGAACAGTACGTCAAGATGAACAAGAAGGTGCCGCCGGAAATTCTGACTTCGCTGGCGGGCATCGAGCAGCCAGGCCGCCTGGCGGACACCGTGGCCGCACACATGGCACTGAAGCTGTCTGAAAAGCAGAAAGTGCTGGAGATTACGGAAGTCCGTCGCCGCATCGAGCACGTGCTGGCGTTGATCGAAGGCGAGATGGAAGTACTGCAGATCGAAAAGCGCATCCGTGGCCGCGTTAAGCAGCAGATGGAAAAGAGCCAGCGCGAGTACTACCTGAACGAACAGATGAAGGCCATCCAGCGTGAGATGGGGGACCTGGAGGACGCGCCGAACGAACTGGGCGATCTGGAAAAGCGCATCCGCAAAGCCGGCATGTCCAAGGAAGCGCGTGACAAAGCGCTGGCTGAGCTGGGCAAGCTGAAGCTCATGTCGCCCATGAGCGCCGAAGCCACGGTGGTGCGCAACTACCTCGACTGGCTGGTGAAGGCGCCGTGGAAGAAGCGCACCAAGGTGCGCCACGATATTGCGGCGGCACAGACGGTGCTGGATGCAGACCATTACGGTCTGGACAAGGTCAAAGAACGCATCGTCGAATATCTCGCGGTACAGCAGCGGGTCAAAAACCTGCGCGGGCCCATCTTGTGTCTGGTCGGTCCGCCGGGCGTGGGCAAGACCTCGCTCGGTCAGAGCATCGCCCACGCCACCCACCGCAAGTTCGTGCGCATGTCGCTCGGCGGGGTGCGTGACGAAGCCGAGATCCGCGGCCATCGGCGTACCTACATCGGCTCCATGCCCGGCAAGATCATTCAAAACCTGTCCAAGATGGGCGTGCGTAACCCGCTGTTCCTGCTGGATGAGATCGACAAGATGTCGATGGACTTCCGTGGCGACCCGTCTTCGGCGCTGCTGGAAGTGCTCGACCCGGAACAAAACAGCACTTTCAGCGACCATTACCTGGAAGTCGACTTCGACCTCTCCGAAGTGATGTTCGTCTGCACCGCCAACAGCCTGAATATTCCCGCGGCCTTGCTGGACCGGATGGAAGTGATCCGCTTGCCCGGCTACACCGAGGACGAGAAGGTGGCCATTGCGCGCCGTTATCTGCTGCCGAAGCAGATGAAGGTCAATGGTGTGCAAGACGATGAACTGGAAGTGGCCGACAGCGCTGTGACGGATATTATCCGTCACTACACGCGCGAGGCTGGCGTACGCAACCTCGAGCGCGAGACCTCCAAAATCTGCCGCAAGACGGTGAAGCAGCTGTTGCTGCAGCCGAACGCCAAGCCGGTCAAAGTAACCGACGCCAATATCAACGACTATCTTGGGGTGCGCCGCTTCCGCTATGGCAAGGCCGAAGAAGAAAGCCGCGTGGGCCAGGTGACGGGTCTGGCTTGGACCGAAGTGGGTGGCGAACTGCTCACCATCGAGGCGGCGGTGGTCACCGGCAAGGGCAAGCTCATCTACACCGGCCAGCTGGGCAGCGTGATGCAAGAATCGATTCAGGCCGCCATGACGGTGGTGCGCAGCCGTGCGGAGCATCTGGGCATCGACGCGGATTTCCACCAGAAATTCGATGTGCACGTGCACGTGCCGGAAGGCGCCACGCCGAAGGATGGCCCGAGTGCCGGTATTGGCATGTGTACGGCGCTGGTGTCGGCGCTGACCAAGATTCCGGTGCGCTCGGATGTCGCCATGACCGGCGAGATTACGCTGCGCGGTGAGGTGCTGCCCATTGGCGGGCTCAAGGAAAAGCTGCTGGCGGCGCATCGCGGCGGCATTACCACCGTGCTCATTCCGCACGACAACGAAAAAGACCTGGTGGAAATTCCCGAGAACATCAAGGGCAAGCTCGAGATTCGCACCGTAAAGTGGATCGACGAGGTGCTGGAAGTGGCGCTGACGCGCTCTCCGCTGCCGCAGGGCGTCGCGGCGGCGGCGGCCAGTGCCGCCGCCACCGTGACCAAGGCACCCAAGGCGGGCAGGGCGCCCAAAACGGGGGCTCCCAAGGCGGCGCCCAAGCGCAAGGGCGTGCGGGCGCACTAGTCGTTTAGGCTTTCTCCTGTTTGGCTGGGCGGTCAGGGCCCAGTCATGGCCCGGTCATGGCCCAGTCATGGCAGAACTGCCGTTTTCGTCACATTGGAGCAAATACAACAGAGATATCGATCACATAAAAATAGATGGAAACCATGTACTTTTTAAGCCTGCTAAAGAGGGCTGGTTCATGAAGATTTCCATCATCACGGCGGTGTTTAACCGACAGGCCACGATCGCTGAGTCGGTCGCCAGTGTGGCGACGCAAGTTTACGCGGACCTTGAACATGTGGTGGTGGATGGTGCCTCCACGGATGGCACCTTAGAACTGCTGGCACAAGTGAAGTACCCCGCAATGCGGCTCTCTAGCGAGAGAGATAGCGGGGTCTACGACGCCTTGAACAAGGGTTTTTCGCTCTCTTCCGGTGACATTGTCGGGCTCATGCATTCCGACGATATCTACGCGGACTCCTACGTGCTGCGCGACGTCGCGAAGGCTTTCGAAGATCCGACAGTGGATGTGGTCTACGGCGATCTGGACTACGTGTTCCAGTCCGACACCCGTCGCATTGTCCGTCACTGGGTGGCTGGCGTGTTTGTCGAGCGAAAGTTAAAGCGCGGCTGGATGCCGCCGCACCCCACCATGTTCATGCGGCGGTCAGTCATGGAACGTTTGGGTGGCTACGACACCGCTTACCGCATTGCCGCGGATTACGACGCTGTTTTGCGGCTCTTCACGCAGATGTCGGTGAAGACCGCCTATATTAACCGCGTACTGGTGAAGATGCGGGTTGGCGGAATGAGCAATGGTTCGCTCGCAGGCATCTGGAAAAAAAGCTCGGAAGATCTGCGAGCGCTGCGCAGCAATGGTCTGGGCGGCACGACAACCTTATTTTTCAAAAATGTCAGTAAGTTCGGGCAGTTCTTTCGGCGCGAGGCTTACGCGGTGGATCGTCGCCGTTCCCCTCTGCCGCGGGTGCGAAGCGAACAAGACTACCGTCGCTTGGCGGAGCAGATCGTTGTCGCCAGAGGCAAAGAGCCGGTCGCGGCTGAAGCGTGAGCGCTACGGGTGCTGAGCGCCCTTGGCGTCACCAAGTATGGGTGGACACTGCTAGGTAGCGTTGCGCCATGGCGCCAGTGCCTACAGGGCTTGCCGTTCATGGCGTGGGTGCGTATAGTTCCGGCTCCCACTGAGGGTGCTTAGCTCAGCTGGGAGAGCGTCGCCTTTACACGGCGAAGGTCGGGGGTTCGATCCCCTCAGCACCTACCATTCTGTCGCCGGTCAGCCGGAGCAGCGTGGCACGCGGAGCGGTAGTTCAGTCGGTTAGAATACCGGCCTGTCACGCCGGGGGTCGCGGGTTCGAGTCCCGTCCGCTCCGCCATTTATGCACAGGCCGCCGGGTGTTCCCCGGCGGCCTTTTTTGTTGGGAGTTCCGCGACATGCTGCAGTGGATCAACGACCGGCTCAAGGGCATCGCCTTTTGGGTCTTTATTCTCCCGCTCTCCGTCACCTTCGTGTTCTGGGGCGTACAGGGCGTCATCGACTTCTCGATGTCGCAAGGCGGCGGGTTTCAGGTGAATGGCGAGAAGGTCAACGCCGCCCGCGTGCGCGAGGCTTACCAGAACCAGTTCGCGCAGCTGTCGCGCACCTTCGAAGGCAACGTGCCCGAAGCCACCCGTAAGCAAATACAAAGCTCCATCATCGAGAGCTTTGTGCAGCAGCAGCTGGTGGCGCAGCGTGCGCACCAAGCGGGTTACCGCGTCAGTGACGCCGAAGTGGCCGAGTCCATTCGCCAGCTGCCTTATTTCCAGGTCGGTGGGGTGTTCAACCGCGACGCCTACATTTCCATGCTGCAGCAGCAGAACTTGTCGGTGCCCGCCTTCGAGGCGGAGCAGCGCGAAGACCTGCTCACGCGGCAGCTGGTGGGCGGGGTGGGCCGTTCTGCGTTCCTGACACCACGCGAAGTGGACGAAATGCTGGCACTGCAGGGCGAACAGCGCGAGCTGGCTTACGCGGTGCTGCCGGCAGCACCGTATGCCGCCGCCGCCACACCGACGGAAGCGGAACTTGAAGCCTGGCTCACCGCCCACGCAGTGGATTACCGCACACCCGAGTCGGTGGCCTTGCAGTTCGTGGAACTGCGCAACGACGCCATGGCCGCAAAGGTGGCGGTGACGGACGAGGCCTTGCTCGGCTACTACGAGTCGGTCAAGGGCCGCTACGCCACGGCCGAGAAGCGCCGTCCGCGGCATATTCTCATCGATGCGGCGGCTGGCGATGCCCCGGCCAAAGCCAAGGCGGACGCCTTGCTCGCCCAGCTGCGCCAGGGCGCCGATTTCGCAAAGCTGGCGCAGGCCAACAGCACTGACACCGGCTCCGCCGCGCAAGGTGGTGACCTGGGGCTGCAGGAAAAAGACTTCTTCGTCGGGCCGTTTGCGGCAGCGGTGTGGTCCATGAAACCGGGCGAGCTGCAGGTGGTGAAGACGCAGTTTGGTTACCACGTGGTGCAGCTGGAGGAGATTGCGGCGGGCACCGGCAAGAGCTTTGCTGAACTGAAGGCGGAGCTGGCACCGGAGTACCAGCGCAACGAGGCCGACAAGATCTTCGGTAACCTGCAGGACAAGTTGGAAGAGTCTGCGTTTGAGAACACCGGCGCCTTAGAGCCCGTGGCGCGTGCGGTGGGTCTGCCGGTGCAGACGCTCGACACCTTCACCCGCACCGCGGGCGGTGGCAGCTTGCCGGCGGACAAAAAACTGGTGGATGCCGTGTTCGCCAAGTCGGTGCTGGAGGGCGCGAACAGCCGCGCGGTCGATTTGGGCGGTGGCCGGGTGGTGGTGGCGCGTGTGACACAACATCGCCCGCCAGCGGCGCAGCCCTTGGCCGCGGTGCGTGAACGCGTGTTGCTGGCGGTGCGTACTGCGCAAGGCCGTGAGCGGGCAGCGGCAGCAGCCGCAGCCGCGGCCAAGGCCCTAGATGGTGGGGCGGTGTTGTCGGCGGCGCTGCAGGGCGCTTCCGGGGCGCAGCTGACGGCAGCGGCGTGGGTGGGGCGCAAGACCACCGGCGTGGCACCTGAACTATTGAAAGCCGCCTTCACCGGGCCGCGGCCTGGTGCGGCGCGGCATGGAGTGGTGGCGCTGGCCAATGGCGATCACGCGCTGTGGGTGGTCACTGCCGGCAAACCGGGCAGTCAGCTCACCGGGCAGGAAGCGGCCGTGGCCGCGCAGGAACTGATCAAACTGACCACGCCCCGCGACTTTGCCGGCTACCTGGCGGCCTTGCGCGCCAAGGCCGAAGTGCAGCTCGACGACAAGCTGTTCGACTAACCCGCAGCTCGCCTCGCGAGCCAGCGCGGGTTATTCGGGAAAGCTCATCCCCACGTGGCTGTAGCCGGCGTCCACGTAGAGCACTTCGCCGGTCACGCCAGCCGCCAGGTCGCTGCACAGAAATGCGGCCGCATTGCCCACGTCGTCTTGGGTCACATTGCGGCGTAGCGGTGAAGCGGCTGCCACTTGGCCTAGCATCTTGCGAAAGCCGGCAATGCCCGCTGCCGCTAGGGTTTTGATCGGCCCGGCGGAAATGGCGTTGACGCGAATGCCGCGCGGGCCGAGGTCGGCGGCAAGGAAGCGCACATTGGCCTCGAGGCTGGCCTTGGCCAGACCCATCACGTTGTAGCTGGGAATGGACTTCACGGCGCCGAGATAGGTCAGCGTCAGCAGGCTGCCATTGCGTCCGACCATCATTGGCAGGGCTTCGCGCGCCAGCAGGGTCAGGCTGTAGCTGGAAACGTCGTGCGCCACGCGGAAACTTTCGCGGGTGGTGCTTTCCACAAAGCCACCGGCCAGCGCTTCACGCGGCGCGAACGCCACCGAATGCACCACGATGTCGAGGCCGTCCCAGCGTTCTTTCAGGCCGGCGAAGGCGGCGGCCACCTGCGCATCTTCCGCCACATCCATCGGCAGGCAGAGGTCGCTACCGAGGCCGGCGGCCATGTCGATGACGCGTTCTTTGAGACGCTCGTTCTGGTAGGTGAAGGCCAGTTCCGCGCCTTCGCGCCGAAAGGCCTCGGCAATGCCGAAGGCGATGGAGCGGTCGCTGGCGAGCCCCACGATGAGCGCGCGTTTGCCGGTCATGAATCCCATGGCAGATCCTTAAGTGTCGGTGGTCGGTGGGCGGCTGCCCGTGGTGTCTATTGTAAGCGTTGCCCATGGGGGTGGATGAGCAGCTGCTGGCCGGTCTGCAAGGTGGTGCTGCGCAGACGGTTCCAGCGCTTGAGATCGACCACGGCCACTTCGAAGCGGCGCGCCAAACCGTACAGCGTATCGCCCGGCTTGACGCGATAGCGCACCTGGCGCGGTGAGGCGGAGGGCGCCCGCGTTGATACCCGCGTTGATGCCGGCGTCGACGCCGGCGTCGATGCTGGCGCTGCGCGGGCGCCGGTGGGCTGAAACACACCGCTCTCGGTTTCAATCACCAGCCCGCTCCGCAGTGGGCTGCCAGGGTCCACGGGCACGCGCAGGAGTACGCCGGGTGTTGGGCGCACGGGCTGGCCGGGGTTCATGGCGCGCAGGGCTTCTACGGCCGTACGGTACTCGCGGGCAATATCGGCCAGGCTTTCACCGGCCACCACGCGGTGCGCCGCCACCGACAAACGCTGGGCGGGCCCGAGCGTGGCGACCGTGGCGGCAAAAGCGGCGGCCACCGGCACCGGCACATACAGCGCATGCGGGCCGTCGGGGTCGGTGGCCCAGCGGTGGAACGCGGGGTTGAGGGCGTGCAACTCTTCGGGCGAGACCTTGGCGTACTCCGCGGCCAGCCGCAGGTCCATCTGGCCGCCGGTGTCAACGCGGCTAAAATACGGCGCGTCGGCGATCAGCGGCAGCGTCATGCCGTACTGCTCGGGGTTCATGATGAGGGTGCGAATCGCCATGAGCCGCGGCACATAGCCGCGCGTTTCTGCCGGCAGTGGCAGGTCCCAGAAATGGGTGGGCAGGCCAAGCTGCTGGTTGTGTTCTATCGCGCGTTGCACCGCCACTTCGCCGGTGTTGTAGGCGGCAATGGTCAGCAGCCAGTCGCCACCGAACAGCCGGTTCAGGGTTTGCAGGTAGTCGAGCGCCGCGCTGGTGGAGGCCACCACGTCACGCCGCTGGTCCTGCCACCAGTTTTGTTTCAAGCCATGGCGCGCACCGGTGGCTGGAATGAACTGCCACAGGCCGGCGGCGCGGCCGGGCGAGTAGGCATAAGGGTTGTAGGCGCTCTCCACCACGGGCAGCAGCGCAATCTCCATGGGCATGCCGCGCGCTTCCACGGCGCTGACAATGTAGTACAGGTAGCGTTCGGCGCGGCTGAAGACGCGCTTTACGTAGTCGGGGTGCTTGGCGTACCACTGCAGTTCGCGGCGGATGGCCGGGTCGGCGCCATCGGGCAGCGCGAAGCTGCTGCGCAGCCGCGTGAACAGCAGCGCCGAGGGCACGGGCGTGGGCAGCAAGGCCTCGTCGTCGACCCAGTCGTCGTCGGCTGCCGGTGGCGCTGAAATGGTGGTGAAGGTAGTGCCAGCGGTGGCCGAAGGGGTGGCCGAAGGCGCTGGCGTGGCGGGCAGGTTGGCGCGCGCGGCAGCGGTGGACGGCACCATGGGCCAGTCCGCCTCGGCGGTCACCGGGGGGGTGAGGGCGGTGGCGCAGCCCGACAGCAGCAGGAGCGCGAGCCAGAGCGCTCCTGCCCGGCGGGAACGGGGCACGCAGCGCGCGCGGTTCAACCGCGAAACCCGTTTTTCCATTCGCGCAAGGCGGCCAGCGTTTCGATGTCGTTGGCGGGGATGGCACCAGCAAACTGGGCGGCGCTGGCGCGCACGGCGGGCACGGTGGTGCGCATGAAGGGGTTGATGGCCCGTTCCACCGCGATGGTGGACGGGATGCTGGGCGTGCCTTGCGCGCGCAGCGTGGCCACGGTGGCGGCATGCGCCTGCAGCGCGGCGTTGTCGGGCTCCACGGCGAGCGCAAAGCGCAGATTGGCCTGCGTGTATTCGTGGGCGCAGTAGACCCGCGTGGCGGGCGGCAGCGCGGCCAGTTGCTGCAGCGAGCTGTGCATTTGTGCGGGCGTGCCTTCAAACAGGCGGCCGCAGCCAGCGCTGAACAAGGTGTCGCCGCAGAACACCACGCCGTGCCCCGCATAGGCCAGATGCCCGAGCGTATGCCCGGGCATGGCGAGCACGGCCAGCTGCAGGCCCAAGGCCGGCAGCGCCACGCTGTCGCCGGCCACCAGCGGGTGGGTGATGCCGTCGATATTCTCGTTGCCGGGGCCGTACACCGGCACGCCGTAGCGGGCCGCCAGTGCCTCTACGCCGCCCACATGGTCGCCATGGTGGTGGGTCACCAAGATGGCAGCCAGCTGCAGCTGGTGCTGCTGCAGCGCCTGTTCAATGGCCGCGGCATCGCCTGGGTCCACCGCCACGGCTTGCGACGGCGCCGCCGGGCCGCGGATGAGCCAGAGGTAGTTGTCGTCGAAGGCGGGCACGGTCAGAACGTCTAGAGTTTGCATCCGGGTATTAAACCCGCTTTTACCTGCCTCGCGCCACCCGCTATCCTGCACGGATGGTTGCTGCCTTATCCCCCACCCCTGCCTGGTTCCATACCCCGCTCGGCGCCTTGCTGGAACGCCAGGAAGCCGCCTTGCTGCAACCTGCCCTCGAACAGGCGGTCGGGCTGCATGCCTTACAGGTCGGTGCCTGGGGCGCGCGGGGTGAATGGCTGTCTTACAGCCGCGCCCAACGGCGCACGCTGCTGGCGGCGCCGGGAACTTACCGCGGGCCGCATGTGGCGGCGGAGCTCGACCAGTGGCCGGTACAGTCAGACATGGTCGACACGGTATTCTTGCCGCATACGCTGGATTTTGCCGCGGACCCGGACGCGCTGGTGCGCGAGGCCGTGCGTGTGCTGGTCGGCGAAGGGCAGCTGTTCGTGCTGGGGTTTGCGCCTTGGGGCAGCTGGCGGCTGGCCGCCCGGCTGTGCCGCGAACCGGCGCCCCTCGCCGTGGCCCAGCCCATTGGTGTGCGCCGGCTGCGCGACTGGCTGCGCGTGCTGGGCTGTGAAACGGTAGGCGTGCAGCACTGTCTGGGTGGGGTGCCGGCGGCGCAGCTCATTGGTGGGCGCTGCGAGGCCTTGCTGGAGCGCGTGGGTCCGCGAATCTATCCTTGGGGCTGTGGTGCCTATCTGCTGCATGCGCGCAAGCATGTGCCGTCCATGACCGCCATTCGCCTGCGCTGGCAACGCCGCCCGCGCCCCATCGGCGCCCTCGCGGAACCCACCCGCCGCGAAGCGGACTGTCAGCGTGAGCTGGCTGGCGTTAGCCCACTGGGAAGCACTGACGGAACCACAGAATGAGCAAGCCGGCTGATGTCACGATCTACACCGATGGTGCCTGCAAGGGCAACCCGGGCCCCGGCGGTTGGGGGGCGCTGCTGGTGGCGCACACGCCCAGCGGCCCGAAGGAGCGTGAGCTGTGCGGTGGGGAAGGGCACACCACCAATAACCGCATGGAGCTCACCGCCGCCATCGAAGGCCTGCTGGTACTGAAACGCCACTGCGTGGTCGACCTGTACACCGACTCGCAGTACGTGCGCCAGGGCATAACCGAGTGGTTGGTCAACTGGAAACGCAAGCACTGGAAAACTGCCGGTGGGCAGGCGGTGAAGAACCAGGACCTGTGGCAACAGCTAGACACGGTGGTGCAGGCGCACGAGATTCGCTGGCATTGGGTCAAAGGCCATGCAGGCCACCCCGGAAACGAGCGTGCTGACGGGCTGGCGAACCAAGGGATCGGCAAAGCGCGGGCTTAAGCACCTAGCGAGCGCTAAAAATAAATACATTATGGTAAACAGTTAAGTTCAATTCGCTATACGCCAATAAAAAACATAGTCAAGCTTCAAACCGTCGCTAGATGGCGACGGTCTATGAGGCTGAACATGTTGACGTTACTGGAAAAGGAAGTTCGGGCGGCCATGCGTCTGCGTCGGGAGCTGACGGCGGGTAGCGTTCCCCGTCGGGAACTGCTGAAAATGGGTCTGTTGGGGTCCGGGGCCTTGCTGCTGGGGGCCGGGCCGTCGCTCGCCGCGGCGGGCACGCTCATCAGTCCCTACACGCAGCCGTTTGTCGACCCGCTGGTGGTGCCGAAGACCGCGGCTGAAGCGGGCTGTGAAGTGAGCGCCGCCCAGATGGCGGCCCATGGCGGTGGCACGGCCGCGGTCGATCCGCGGACGGCCGAGTGGAAATCGGCACGCCAGTATTCGTCGCGCTTCGTGGCCCAGCGTCACTACATTATTCCGCTGCTCGAGAACCCCGCCCACCGCTGGCACCGCGATTTACCGCTAGGCACCATCTGGGGCTACGGCGGGTGCTTCCCGGGGGTTACCGTGGCGGCACGCTATGGCGAACCCGTGGCCTTGCGGTTTACCAATGAACTGCCGGCCAATGTTGCTACCGACTTCGGCAGCCCACGGTCGATAACCCACCTGCACAATTTTCACAGCGCCTCGGAAAGTGATGGTGGGCCGTGGAACGACTACGACTGCAAGGCGGTGGCAGAGCCTGCCCAGGCCCCGTGGTTTCGTGACCACCACTACACCATGGCACGCGCTGGTTTCACGGACCCGCAGTTCCAACGCTACTACGACGGGCGCAACGACTACGACGGCGGTAACTGGGGCGACCCGACGGAGACGCTCGGGACTTTGTTCTATCATTCCCACACCCCTGAATTCACCACGGCCAACGTCTACAAAGGCGGCGCGGGTTTGTTTCTGGCCTTCGATGAACGTGACACCGGCGAGGAAACCACTGGGCTGCGTCTGCCGAGTGGCCGGTACGATGTACCGCTTGGCATCTGCGACAAGGTGTTCGACGCCAACGGCCGCGTCTACTTTGACGTGTTTGAGAACAGTGGCATCCTCGGCGACAAGGCGGTGGTCAACGGCACGGTGCAGCCGTATCTGGCAGTGGACCGCCGGCGCTATCGCTTCCGCTGCCTGAACATGGGCCCCTCACGCATCCTGCAACTGCATTTGTATAACGCCACCACCCGTCAGTGGATCAACAACCCGTTCCTGCAGCTTTCCAGCGACGGTAACCTGCTGCGCCATGGGGTCTTGCGCTCTGGTTTGTTTGTTTCTGTGGCGGAACGTCACGACGTGCTGTTGGACTTCAAACGCATCGCGGCCACGGGCGACCATTTAATCCTTTATAACCGGCTGGAACAGGTGGACGGCAACAAACCGACCGGCAAGTTGCTCACGCCCGGCATGCCGATTATGGAATTTCGCGTCGGTGCCGATGTCGCCGATCCCAGTTTCGATTATTTCGCGAACCCTAACGCGGTGTTGCGCGAACAGCCCGTGGTGGACCTCAGCCGCGTGGTGCGCAAACGTGAATTTCGCACTGGGCGTTCGGGAGGCGGCTGGGTGATCAATTCCCAGACGTTTGATCCGGACATCAAGGCCTCGCAGGCCTCCGTTAAACGCAATACCGCTGAACTGTGGACCCTGACGAACGGGTCGGGTGGTTGGGTGCACCCCATGCACGTGCACTACGAAGAGATGCGGCTGCAGTCGCGCAATGGCGTGGCACCGCCGGTCTACGAACAGGGCCGTGTCGATGTGGCGCACCTGGGGCCGGGCGAAACGGTCACCGCTTTTATCCAGTTCCGCGATTTTCCCGATCCGGAGTTCAACCCGCCCAACCCGGCTTACAAGCCAGAAGCGGGACGCTATGTCATGCATTGCCACAATACGACGCACGAGGACCACGGCATGATGGCGCGCTTTGATGTAGTGCCCTAAGCCGGCACCCGTTATGATGCCGGCATGCGCCAACTCGTTCTCGACACTGAAACCACGGGTTTGGAGGCCGCTGCCGGCCATCGTGTCATCGAGATCGGTCTGGTAGAGCTGGTGAACCGGCGGCCTACCGGCCGGGTGTTTCACCGCTATCTGAACCCAGAGCGCGCCATCGACACCGCCGCGACCGAAGTTCACGGCCTGACCGACGCACGTCTGAAAGATGAGCCGAAGTTTCGCGAGATTGCCGCGGAATTTCTGGCCTTTGTGACTGGCGCGGAGTTGCTGGCGCATAACGCCAGCTTCGACCTGGGATTTCTGGAAGCCGAACTCGCCCGTCTGCAGCCGCCACCGCCCGCGCTGGCCAGCTGCTGTCGCGTGGTGGATACGCTCACATTGGCCCGCCAACGCCACCCCGGTCAGCGCAATACTTTAGATGCGCTGTGTAAGCGCTACAGCGTGGACAACACCCAGCGCGACTTGCACGGCGCACTGCTCGACGCCCGGCTGCTGGCCGAGGTCTACCTGGCGATGACCGGCGGGCAAAGTACGCTCGGACTCGACATGGGCAGCAACCCCAATGGACAAGGCAGTGGTCCGGCCGTGGAACTGCGCACCTTGCGTGCACCGGTGCGCACCTTGGTGGTTGAACCGACGGCAGCGGAATGGGCAGCGCACCGCGAAGCTTGTGTCCGTATTGCCAAGGCGGCGGGTGGCGCGGTGGTGTTTGCCGCGCTGGACCCGCCTTTGAGTCATGACCTTGCAGGCTGAAGCGCCACGCAAGCTCGCGGGCTTATGGTCTGGCTTCGCCAGCCAGTTTCTCGGCGCTTCGCCGCGCTGGTACAAACAGGCCATGGTGGCCTTACTGCTGCTCAATGCGCTGCTGCTGTGGCTGGCCGGTCCCGTGGTGACCACCTGGCTGCTGGTGTTCGAGTTTATCTTCACCCTCGGCATGGCACTGAAGTGCTACCCGTTGCAACCGGGTGGTTTGCTGGCGCTGCAGGCGGTGCTGCTCGGGCTGGTCTCGCCAGAGGCGGTTTACACTGAAGTGGTGCACGGCTTCCCGGTCATCTTGCTGCTCATCTTCATGGTGGCCGGCATCCACTTCTTGCGCGAAGGCCTGCTGTTTTTATTCACGGGCTTGCTGCTGCGGGTGCGTTCGCAAACCGTGCTGGCGTTGCTGTTTTGCGTGGCGGGTGCGTTGCTGTCGGCGTTTCTCGATGCCCTGACGGTGCTGGCGGTGGTCATTACCGTGGCGGTGGGGTTCCACGAGCTGTACCACCGCGCGGCTTCGGGGCGCACGCTGGATCTGGACCATGATCCGCGCACCGAAGCTGACCGCATCGAATTTCACCGCGCCGATCTCGAGCAGTTCCGCGCCTTCTTGCGCGGCTTGCTGATGCACGCGGCGGTCGGCACCACGCTGGGCGGGGTGTGCACCATGGTGGGCGAGCCGCAAAACCTGCTGGTGGCCAAGGCAGCGGGGTGGAACTTCGTCAGCTTTTTTCATGCCATGTCGCCGGTCACCATGCCGGTGCTGGCGGTGGGCCTGTTGACCTGCGTGGTGGTCGATCGTGGCCGTTGGTTTGGCTATGGCGAGCCCATGCCGGCCAAGGCGCGCGTGGTGCTGCAAGACCATGCCAGCCAGCAGGCGGCTGAGCGCACGAGCGCGGACCGTGCGCGGCTGTGGGTGCAAGGTGCGGTGGCGGTGCTGCTCATTCTCAGTCTGGCGTTCCACGTCGCTGAAGTGGGGCTGGTGGGGTTGCTGGTGATCGTGTTGGCCACCACCTTTTGCGGCGTCACCGATGAAGCGCGCATTGGCGAGGCGTTCACCTCCGCACTGCCCTTCACGGCGCTGCTGGGGGTGTTCTTCGTGATCGTCGGCGCTATCAACGCCCAGGACCTGTTCGGCCCCATCGTGCACTGGGTGCTCGGTCTTGAAGGGCGTCTGCAGGCGGTGGCCTTTTATGTGGCGACCGGACTGCTTTCGGCGATCAGCGACAATGTGTTCGTGGCGAGCATCTATATTGGTGAAGTGCAACGCGCCTTCGCCGCGGGGCTCATGACGCGTGAGCAGTTCGACTTGCTGGCGGTGGCGGTGAACACCGGCACC
Organism: Gammaproteobacteria bacterium; assembly: GCA_947469285.1. Lineage (GTDB taxonomy): Bacteria > Pseudomonadota > Gammaproteobacteria > Steroidobacterales > Steroidobacteraceae > CAIOHZ01. The sequence continues at coordinate 725 of CANIOW010000040.1, read as the reverse complement.
AACATTCCATCCATTGCCACGCCCAATGGCCAGGCGGCGTTTTTGTTCCTGCTCACTTCAGCGGCGGCGCCGTTGGTGCGGTTGGGCTATGGGCGCATGTGCTGGATGGCCTTGCCGTATCTCATCACCATGGCCTCCACCGGACTGGTGGCGGTGCTGTACTGGCTATAGCGAAGCTCTAACCCGCCCCACTTTTCCACCTCGAGAAAAATTATGCACCCTTCAAATGTTCTGGCAGCGCTGGTGTTCAGCGCGGTCGTTTTCGCTAGTCCTTCGGCCCAAGCGCTGGAGGCAGACGGCAAAGATATTGCCTACGAAGATGTCATCGCCACGCCCATTCACATGGGCAATGTCGGTCACACCATTTTGGGGCAGCCGTTTAAGTATCCGGCGGGCACGCCGTCGATTAAGGCCTACAACATTCAAATACCGGCGGGACAGTCCACCGACCTGCACCGACATGCCGTTCCCTTGTTTGCCTGGGTGGTGTCTGGCGTGATGGAAGTGGACTATGGCAGCAAGGGCAAACGCACCATTACTGCCGGCACGGCTTACATCGAAGCCATTAACTGGTGCCACGTCGGCAAAGCTGTGGGCTCGCAGCCGGTCACCGTGGTGGGAGTGTTTCTAGGCCAGGTGAAGCCGGACCAGCTCGCGCCAGAAGCTTGCGCCAAAGCGGATTAAGCGCACTGCGTTAGAAGTCGCTCGTCCAGCCTAGCGCCAGC
>CANIOW010000039.1 GCA_947469285.1 Gammaproteobacteria bacterium | reverse complement strand
TCGAAAGCACCCATCATGTGGTCATTAGAACGACGGTTCTGATTTTGCGCAGGTGGTGCGGTCTTCTTGTCTTTTTTGTCCTTCTTGTTCTTGGTGCCGTTGCCCATCGGCGGTTCCGTCGGAGCGGGCGGCGCCGATGCACCTCCGCCTGAACGGCGGCGTTCCAGCGCGAAATGGTGCCTAGTCTAGCCCGGGAAGAGGGTCAGTCTGATGACAGACGCCCCGCTACGGTTTGACGGCCGGTGCGTAGGGCGCAGTGGCGGCCACTTCCCAGCCGGCACCGAGTGCCTTGTAGCTGGCCACGGCGGCACCGAGCGCTTCGATGCGGCCGAGGGTGGCGCGGTCTTCCGCCTCCAGCTGGGTGCGCTGGGCTTCGAGCACGCCGAGGAAGTCGCTATAGCCTTCGCTGAAACGCAGCTGTGCCAGTCGCGTGGCTTCAGCGCTGGCCGCGGCGGCGTCGTCGAGATCTTGCTGACGGACCCCAAGACGGTCGAAGGCGGTGAGCGCGCCTTCGGTTTCTTCCAATGCCAGCAACACGGTTTGCCGATAGGCAGCCAAAGCGCCTGCTGCCCGTGCACGGCTCTGGCCGAGGCGGGTCAGCAGACGTGGCAGATCTAGTGCCGGCCAGGTCAGGGAGGGCCCCCACTGGTAGCTGTCGCTTGCCGCATCACCCAGTCCGTCGCGGGTGCCAGCACGCCAGGCAAACACACCACCAAAACTGACCACCGGAAACAGGTCGGCCACGGCCACGCCTTGCCGATGCGCGGCCGCTTCTAGCCGCGCTTCGGCGGCGCGAATATCCGGTCGACGACGTAGCCAGCTGGTCGGGTCGCCAGTAGCGATGAGAGTGGGTGGCGTGGCCAACTGACCGACCAGCAAGCTGGTCGCGGGCAACGCGGCGAGCGTGGGGCTGTCGGAGGATTCACCCAGCAGCACGGCCAAACGCAGTTGCGCACGCCTGGCCTGCAGCTCCAACAGGGGTACGCTGGCGCGCGTGGTCGACCACTGCGCCCGTGCACGGGCCACGTCGAGTCCTGAACCGCGGCCGCTGGCGAGACGTTCTTCTACCAGTTTCAATGTGTCGGCTTGCAGTGCAGCGTTGTGTTTGGCCACCTCGAGGCGCTGCAGTGTGCCGCGCCAGTCAAACCAAGTGCGGGCCACTTCGGCCGCCACCGCGACGTGTAGCGCATCTAGATCTGCACCCACCCCGCGCAGGTCGGCCGACCGCGCATGGGCCGTGCCGCGCAGTCGTCCAAACAGGTCGAGTTCCCAGCGTGCGTCAAAGCCTGCCTGCCATACGGTGCGTTCGCGGGCGCTGGCTGACAGCGTCGGCGCATCCACCAGCGCGGTTTGTTGGTCGCTGCGTCCAGCACTGGCGCGGCCGGTGGGCGCGAAGTCGTAGCGCTGTTCGTTACGCAGCCCACGTGACTCGCGCAGGCGGGCCAGTGTGGCGGCCAAATCTTGGTTGTTCTGCCACGCGGCGCGCACCAGTGGGGCGAGTGCCGGGTCGTTGAAGCTTTCCCAGAACGCAGGCACGGGCGCGGTGGCGGTGACGTTCGCTCCGTGCGTGGTGAAGCTGCTGGGCAGTGGTGGCGTGGCGTCGCGAGGTGGGGCAGTGGCGCAGGCGGCCAGCGCAGCCACCGACACGGCCAGTAATGAGCAGCACCATGCGCGAGAGGGCAGCGGGCGGTTCACTGTGCCTCCTCCACCGAGTGTTTATTGTGATGCTGCCAGCGTGCCGCCAGAGTTTGCACGGTCACGTACAGCAGGGGGGTGAGCAACAAGCCGAAGACGGTCACGCCAATCATCCCCGAGAACACCGCAATGCCGATGGCATGACGCATTTCCGCGCCAGCACCGGTGGCAAACACCAGCGGCAAGACGCCGGCCACGAAGGCGATGGACGTCATCAAGATCGGCCGCAAGCGGAGTCGACAGGCTTCGAGCGCCGCATCGACGATGGCCAGTCCTTGGTCTTGACGCAGTTTGGCAAATTCCACCATCAGGATCGCGTTCTTGCAGGCCAGCCCGATGAGCACGAACAGCGCAATGTGGGTAAAGATATTGTTGTCACCACCACTGAGCCAGACACCGGTGAGCGCTGAAAGAATGCACAGCGGCACGATGAGCACGATGGCCAGCGGCAAAGACCAGCTTTCGTAGAGCGCGGCCAGCACCAAAAACACCAACAGCACGCACAGGGGGAACACCTTGAGAGCGCTGTTGCCGGACAGCTTCTCTTGCAGCGTGAGGTCGCTGAATTCGTAGCTGATGCCGTTGGGCAGGGTGTCGTGCAAGATGCCTTCGATGAGAGCGAGGGTCTCGCCGCTGGACTGCCCCGGCATGCCGTTGCCATTCAGGTCGGCGGACAGATAGCCGTTGTAATGCTGCACGCGGTCAGGTCCGTTCGAGGGGGTGACGGTGACGACGCTGCCCAGGGGCACCATTTCGCCGCGCTGGTTACGGGTCTGTAGCAGCCGGATGTCTTCCGGACGCGAGCGGAACGGCGCATCGGCCTGTGCCATGACGCGGTAGGTGCGGCCAAACAGGTTGAAGTCGTTGACATACACCGAGCCCAGGTACAGCTGCAGTGTCTGGAAGACTTCGTTGAGCGCGAGGCCTTGCTCTTTAGCCCGCACGCGGTCCACCTCGACGTGCAGTTGCGGCACGTTGACGGTGTAGGACGAAAACACGCCCATCAAGCCTGGGGTCTGGTTGGCGCGTTGGGTGACGGCTTGAACCGCGTGGAACAGCTCGTCGTACCCCAGGCCTGCGCGGTCTTCGAGCTGGATGGAGAACCCACCCAGCAGGCCCAGTCCGCGAACCGGTGGCGCTTCGACAATGCCGACATAAGCCTCCGGGATGCTGGCGGCCAGCTTCTGCAGTTCCGGCACCATTTGCGTCGAGGTGCGGGCTTTGCCGGTGCGTTGGGCATAGGGCTTGAGACGCACGAAACTCATGGTGGCGGACGGGCTGACGGCGAAACCCTTCACCGACAGGCCACTGAACTGCACCACGTGCCCGACATTCGGGTGCGTTAGCAGCACTTCGCCCAGACGGTGGGTGACACGGTCGGTGCGCGTGATGGACGAGGCATCGGGCAGTTGCGCGAAGGCGATGATGCTGCCGATATCCTGCGAAGGGATAAAGCCGGTGGGCACCAGGCGGAACATAAACACGCCCAGCCCCACGAGCACGCCATAAACGATGAACATGCGACCGCGCCGGTGCAGGGTGCTGGTGACGACGCGTTCGTAACCGTGTCCGCCACGGCGAAAGACCAGGTTAAATGCGCGAAACACCCCGCCAAACCAGCGGTCGAGAAAGCGGCTGAAGCGGTCAGGGGGGGCGTCGTGCGACCGCAGGAGCACGGCGGCCAGGGCGGGGCTTAGGGTGAGGGAGTTGAAGGCGGAGATGACCGTTGAGGCGGCGATCGTCAGCGCGAACTGTTGGTAGAAGCGCCCCGTGAGGCCGGGGATGAAGGCGATGGGGACGAACACCGCGCACAAGACCAGCGCGATGGCAATGATGGGGCCGCTTACCTCGTCCATGGCACGCACGGTGGCTTCGCGTGGCGTCAGTCCGGCGGCGATGTTGCGCTCGACGTTTTCCACCACCACGATGGCATCGTCCACCACAATGCCAACGGCGAGTACCAGGCCGAACAGCGTGAGTGAGTTGATGGAAAAGCCAAAGGCGAGCAGCAGCGCTAGGGTGCCGATGATCGAGACCGGCACGGCCAGCAATGGAATGATGGAGGCGCGCCAAGTCTGCAGGAACAGCACGACCACCAGCACCACCAGCAGCGTGGCCTCGAGCAGGGTATGCACCACGGCGGTGATAGATTCACGCACGTACTGGGTGGGGTCGTAAACCACTTCGTAGTGCAGGCCTTCGGGGAAACGGCGGGCAATCTCCTCCATTTCGGCGCGGACCGTGTCGGCGAGCGCCAAGGCGTTGGCACCAGGTGCCTGGTTGATGCCGATCCCGAGCGCCGGACGGTTGTCCAGCATGCTGCGCACGGCATAGGAGCCGGCACCCAGTTCGATACGGGCCACGTCGGCCAGACGCGTGATGCCCCCTTCGGGGTTGGTCTTGAGCACGATGTCGCCAAATTCGGCGACGGTTTTCAGGCGCCCGCCCGCGGTGACCGTGAATTGGAAAGCAGTACCCACCGTGGCGGGCGGCGCGCCGATGGTGCCCGCTGCCACTTGCGCGTTCTGTTCGCGCACGGCACGCAGTACGTCGCCGGCCGTCAGGCCACGTGCCGCTACTTTCTGTGGATCCAACCACAGACGCATGGCGTAGTCGCCGCCGCCAAACAGCCCCAGCTGGCCAATGCCGGGCAGGCGTAACAGACGGTCACGTATTTGCAGCGTCGCGTAGTTGCGCAAGTAGGTGGAGTCGTAGCGCGCATCGGCGACCAGATGCACCACCATCAGCAGGTCGGGTGAAGCCTTGGCGGTAGTGACGCCCACTTGCCGAACTTCTTCGGGCAGGCGCGGCAGGGCCTGCGAGACCCGGTTCTGCACCAGCACCTGCGCGCGGTCTGCATCGGTGCCGATGTTGAAGGTGACGTTGAGGGTGAGGTTGCCGTCGGGCGAGGCCGAGGAGGACATGTAGAGCATGCCCTCGACGCCGTTGATCTCCTGCTCCAGCGGCGCCGCGACCGTCTCGGAGACGACCTTCGGGTTGGCGCCGGGATAGAACGCGGTGACCACGATGGTGGGCGGCACCACTTCCGGGTACAGGGACACCGGCAGCAGGCGCATGGCGATGAGACCGGCGATGACCAGCGCGAGTGATAACACCCCCGCCAGCACGGGGCGGTCAATGAAATGGCGGGCTAAACGCATGAGCGCGGCTTCCTACTGCCGCGCCGGGGAGGCCGGCGCAGCAATTTCACGACCGGTTTTCGCATTGAACAACGGCAGTTGTTCATCGGCCGTGACCGTGGCATCCATCGCTACCCGCTGGGGCTGGATGGTCATGCCCGGGCGCAGCCGCTGTAGGCCGTTGATGACGATCACATCGCCCGCCTCCAGACCGCTGCTGATGGCACGCAGGCCGTCGACCATCCGTCCCGGCTTCACCGGACGGTAGGCGATTTTGTTGTCCTTCGAGACCACGAGCACGAATTTCTGGTTCTGGTCGGTGCCGATGGCTTTGTCATCCACCAGCAGCGCTGCATGGCTGCCGCTGCCGATGAGCTTGAGGCGGGCGAATAACCCCGGCGTGAAACGGCGTTCCTTGTTAGAAAACACCGCCCGCGCACGGATGGTGCCGGTCGAGGGGTTCAGCTGGTTGTCCACAAACGTCATGCGGCCTTGGTGTGGGAAGCCAGTTTCACCGGTGAGCGCCATGAACACCGGGTTGGCCGCATCACGGCTACTGGGCCGTTCGCCACTGCGCGACATCTCGATGTATTTGAGGTACATCTGCTCGTCACCTTCGAATTCCAGATAGATCGGGTCCATCGACACCACGGTGGTGAGCAGGGGCGCGCTGCTGCCGGCGGTCACTAGATTGCCGACGGTGATCTCCGCCCGGCCCACACGACCGGTGATGGGCGCCGTGATGCGGGTGTAGGACAGCGTGGCGCGGGCGCTGCTGACAGCGGCCGCGGCCACTTGTTCGGCGGCTTCGGCTTGGCGCAGGGCATTGGCCCGTGCGGCGGCTTCTTCCTGCGACACCGCCTGGGCGGCTAGCAGACGGTCGGCACGGGCCAGATCTTCGCGGGCCAATGCCGCGCGGCTGCGGGCGGCCGTCAGTTCCGCGGTGGCGCGTTCCAGGGCGGCCCGGTAGACCCGGTCGTCGATGCGAAACAGCAAGTCACCTTGGTGTACCTGACGACCATCTTCGAAGCCAATCTGCTCGATGACGCCGGTCACTTGCGGGCGGACTTGTACCGATTCCACGGCCGCCAGTCTGCCGGTAAATTCGTCCCAGTCATTGACCTGCCGCACCATCACGGCGGCCACAGCGACCTCCGGCACCGGCGGCGGCGGCGGGGGGGTGGGCTGGCAGGCGGTGAGGGCCACGATGAGCAGTAAGGCGGGGAGCGAAAGGATGCGCATAAAAGGGGCTGCCACAGCGTTGGACAATCCTCTAGAGTACTCGCCTATTGCAACGCAATAAACGTTGTTTTCCACCATGCAAAAAATGCGGGGGCCTATGACTGATTTCACCTTGACGGCGCGTGAGGCCGACCTTGAAACCCGTACCCGCGCCTTTATCCGGGAGGTGGTCATCCCCTATGAACAAGACCCCCGCCGTGACCACCACGGACCGACCGACGCCTTGCGCTTGGAGCTGGTCGGCAAGGCGCGGGCGGCAGGTTTGCTGGTGCCCCATTTACCCCTGCATTTGGGCGGCCACGGCTTGACCCATCGCGAGCAGGCCACGGTGTTCCGGGCGGCGGGTTATTCCCTGCTCGGCCCACTGGCGATGCACATTGCCGCGCCCGATGAAGGCAATATGCACCTGCTGGACAAGGTGGCGACGCCCGCGCAACAGGCGCGCTTTCTGCGGCCGCTGGCGAGTGGCCAGACGCGTTCGGCGTTCCTGATGACCGAGCCCGATGGCGGCGCCGGTGCCGACCCTTCCATGCTCGCGACCTTGGCGGTGGCCGAGGGAGACGGCTGGCGGGTGGAGGGACGCAAGTGGCTGATTACCGGCGCGGTGGGCGCGGACTTCGGCATTCTGATGGCCCGTACCAGCGAACAGGGCTCGACCATGTTTCTGGTGCCCATGGACAGCCCGGGCCTGAGCGTCGAACGCATTCCCAGCACCATGGATGGCTCCATGCCCGGGGGGCACGCCACGCTGCGGATTGCCGGGTTGCGGGTGACGGCAGACCAAGTGCTCGGCGAGGTGGATGCGGGCTTTCGCTATGCGCAGGTGCGCCTAGCACCCGCACGGCTGACCCATTGCATGCGTTGGTGGGGCGCGGCACAGCGCTGCCAGCATATCGCCACCGACTATGCCAATCGCCGTCTGGCGTTTGGCAAGCGGCTGATCGATCACGAGGGCGTCGGGTTCCTGCTGGCCGACAACGAACTGGACCTGCTGCAGGCGCGGTTGGTGACGGACCACGCGGCCTGGGTGCTCGACGAAGGGCACAAGGGATCGCTGGAATCGTCGATGGCCAAAGTGGCCGTGTCCGAGGCGCTGTTCCGGGTGGCGGACCGCTGTGTTCAGGTGCTGGGTGGCCTTGGCATTACCGACGACACGCCGGTGGCGCAGATTTTCCGGGAGCTGCGTGCCTTTCGTATCTATGACGGCCCGTCTGAGGTGCATCGCTGGTCTATTGCGCGTCGTCTGCGCACCTGAACTGGACGCAGGGGCGCACTGCAACCTGTCGGGCGCCCCCCTGCGTTACCATAGGCCACGACGGGCCCGCCGGGTCTGCGCAGTTTTTTTGTAGGTTTCCCGTGGCCATTGAAGAGCGATACGAACCGGCGGCCGTTGAGCCGGTGGCCCAGCGTTGGTGGGACGAGAACGGCACTTTCCGTGCGGTGGAAGATCCGTCGCGCGAAAAATACTACTGCCTGTGTATGTTTCCGTATCCCAGCGGACGCTTGCACATGGGCCATGTGCGCAACTACACCATCGGTGATGTCATCAGCCGCTACATGCGGATGCAGGGTCGCAACGTGCTGCAGCCCATGGGCTGGGACGCGTTCGGCCTGCCGGCCGAGAATGCCGCCATGCAAAACCAGGTGCCGCCAGCACAGTGGACGTACGACAACATCGCCTACATGAAGCGGCAGCTGAAGTCGCTGGGCTTTGGGATTGACTGGTCGCGTGAACTGGCCACCTGCCGTCCCGACTACTACCGCTGGAACCAATGGCTGTTCCTGCGCATGCTGGAGAAGGGCATTGCCTACCAGAAGACCGGCACGGTCAACTGGGATCCAATCGATCAGACCGTGCTGGCCAATGAGCAGGTGATCGACGGGCGTGGCTGGCGGACGGGGGCGCTGGTGGAGAAGCGCGAAATCCCCATGTACTACCTGAACATCACGCGCTATGCCGACGAACTGCTCACAGCGCTGGATACCTTGCCCGGCTGGCCGGAGCGCGTGCGCACGATGCAGACCAACTGGATCGGTCGCAGTGTGGGCGTGAATCTGGCTTTTCCTTACGACCTGCCGGGCGAGTCCGGCTTACTGCGGGTGTTTACCACCCGTGCCGACACGCTGATGGGCGTGACTTTCCTCGCCGTGGCCGCGGAACATCCGCTCGCCACTCGGGCGGCGGCCGCCAGCGCGGCGGTGGCAGCTTTCGTTGACGAATGCCGCCGCGGCAGCGTCATGGAGGCGGACCTGGCGCAGATGGAAAAGAAAGGCATCGACACGGGTCTCACGGTGCGCCATCCGCTCACGGGGGCAGACTTGCCGGTGTGGGTGGGTAACTATGTGTTGATGGGCTATGGCGAAGGCGCTGTCATGGGCGTGCCGGCGCACGACGAACGCGATTTCGCCTTTGCCCAGAAATATGCCCTGCCCATCGTGCCGGTCATCGCGCCGGTGGGTGAAGCCGCCGGTCAGCACTATTCCACCGACGCCTGGCAGCCGTGGTATGCCGCGGATGGCCGCTGCGTGAACAGTGGCCAGTACGACGGGCTTGAATTTGACGCGGCCGTGGAAGCGATTGCAGCCGATCTTGAGGCGCGGGGCCTGGGGCAAAAGCAGGTGAACTGGCGGTTGCGCGATTGGGGTATTTCCCGTCAGCGTTACTGGGGATGCCCCATTCCGCTGATCCACTGCGACCGCTGTGGCGTGGTGCCGGTGCCGGATGAGCAGTTACCGGTGATCTTGCCCGAAGGTCTGGTGCCGGATGGCAGCGGCAATCCACTGGGCAAGCTGAGCGCCTTTGTGGACTGTGCCTGCCCGCGGTGCGGCGCGCCGGGGAAGCGCGAGACCGACACCATGGACACCTTCGTGGATTCGTCTTGGTATTTCTTCCGCTACGCCAGCGCTGGCAACGACGCGGCGATGGTGGATGATCGCGCGCGTTACTGGCTGCCGGTGGACCAGTACATCGGTGGTATCGAGCACGCCATCTTGCACCTGTTGTATTCCCGCTTTTGGACCAAAGTGATGCGCGATGTTGGTCTCACCACGGTGGATGAGCCGTTTGCCAACCTGTTGACGCAGGGCATGGTGCTGAACGAGATCTTCTCCCGCAAGCCGGATACCGGCCGCGTGCAGTACTTCAACCCCGCCGATGTAGACGTGACCGTCGACGACAAGGGTGCGCGGACCGGTGCTATCTTGCGCAAGGACGGGCTGCCGGTAGAGTCTGGTGGCATTGGCACCATGTCCAAGAGCAAGAACAACGGTGTGGACCCGCAAGCGCTGGTCGACCAGTACGGCGCCGACACGGCACGACTGTTCATGATGTTCGCCGCCCCGCCAGAGCAGACGCTGGAGTGGTCGGACGAGGGCGTGGAAGGCTCTTACCGTTTCATGAAGCGTTTATGGAGAGCGGTGGCGGTGCATGTGGCAGCCGTGGACGGCCAACGCTTGCCGACAGTGGATGGCCCGGCGCTCACACCTACGCAGCGCGAGCTGCGCCGGTTGGTGCATCAGCTGTTGGTGAAGGTCACCGATGACCTCGGCCGTCGGCGCGTGTTCAATACGGCCATTGCGGCGGTCATGGAGTTCATGAACGCGCTGGCCAAGTTTGATGACACCACTTTGCAGGGCCGTGCGGTGACGCAGGAGGCGCTGGAGATCGTGGTGACCGTGCTCTCGCCGGTGGTGCCGCATGCCACGCATGTGCTGTGGACGGCGCTCGGTCACAGCGGAGCGCTGATCGACTGCCGCTGGCCAAAGCCCGACCCGGCGGCGCTGGTGCGTGACAGCGTCGAGGTGGTGGTGCAGGTGAACGGCAAGTTGCGCGGCAAGGTCACCGTGGCGGCCGATGCCGACGAGGTGGTGGTGCGCGCGGCCGCGCTGGCGCACACCGACGTGCTGCGCTTCATTGACGGCAAGCCGGTGCGTAAGTTTATTTATGTCCCTGGAAAACTCGCTAACGTGGTGGTCTGAGACATGTCCCTGTCCCCCTCTGGTCGTTGTGTCATCGGTCTGCTGAGCGCTGCCGTGGGTTTGTTCACTGCCGGATGCGGCTTCCAGTTGCAGGGCGCTACACGGTTGTCGCCGCGCATGGCGGCAGTGGAGTTTGTGGCGCCGGACCGTTATAGCGAACTGCAACAGGCGCTCCGCGAAGCGCTGTCACTGGCGGGGTCGCGTTGGGTAGAAGGCCAGGGGACGCCCACGGCGACATTGCGCATCCTGCGCGATGAAACCGGCCGGCGGGTGCTGTCGGTGTCGGCGCGTAACACACCGCGCGAGCTTGAGGTCTACTACACCGTGGAATACCGCGTTGAAGCCGATGGCCGCGAGCTGCTGCCACGCCAGGAACTCACGCTGACCCGTACGCTCAGTTATGACGAGACGGCTTTGCTGGCCAAGGAGCAGGAAGAAGAGCAGGTGCGTGCCGTGTTAGCGCGGGACCTGGCGGCCCTCATCACCCGTCGTCTGGCAGCGCTGCCCTGACCGTTGGTCGGTTGTTGCCGGTCCCTGCAGCGCCTGCCATGAATCCCTTGCCGATGCTGTTGTGTGGAGAGGTTGGCATGGAGGTGCTGGCCGCCCTGCTGGCGCAACAGGGTCTGCAGCTGGCGGTGGTCCCGCAGGCGGTGGATATTCCGCATTCTTATTGGGGTGCGCCGGAGGCGGGGCTGCTTGGGACGACTGTGTTCGCGCGTGCCGATACCCCGGTGCACTCTTTATTGCACGAGGCCTGTCACGTGCTGTGTATGGACGAGTCGCGACGAGCGCAGCTCGACCAAGACGCCGGCGGCGATTTCGCCGAAGAGGACGCCGTGCTGTATCTGCAGGTGTTGCTGGCGGACGCGGTGCCGGGGTGCGGCCGCGAACGGATGTGTGCTGACATGGATGCGTGGGGCTATACCTTCCGTCTCGGTAGTGCCGCCCGCTGGTTTGCCGAAGATGCTGCCGAGGCCTGCGCATGGTTACAGCAGCGGCAGCTGGCGTAGCGTGGTTTGATCTGGAGGGTTTCCTGTGGGGTGTTCGATGAATCGACGTGGTTTTATGCGCATGGCGGGGACGGGGCTGCTGCTGCCAGTGGTGGTTGGTGCCGCCGGATGCGTCAATGTCATGCTGGGCGCCGCCAATCTGATTGAGAACGGGGATGCTGCGCCGCTCGAAGTGGCTTATGGCTCGGGGCCCCGTCAGCGCTATGACGTGTATCGTCCCGTAGGTACGGATGGCAAGCCGCTGCCGGGGCCGCTGCCGGTGGTGATGTTTGTGCATGGCGGTAGCTGGCAGAGTGGCGACAAAGCGCTGTACCGCTTTGTGGGGCAAGCATTGGCGCTACAAGGCTGCGTGGCTATCTTGCCGGACTACGGGCTAATGCCGCTCACGCACTTCCCGGCGTTTGTCGATGACATCGCCCTGGCCATCGCTCATGCGCGGCAACAGCTGGTGCTGTGGGGCGGCGACCCGACGCGACTGTTCCTGATGGGCCACAGTGCTGGCGCACACCTGGCGGCGCTCGTTGCCTATGATGGCCGCTACCTTGCGCGTCAGGGGCTGTCGCCAAGCATCTTGGCGGGTGTTATCGGGCTTTCAGGGCCTTATGATTTTATTTTAGACACGCCGTTGCTGCAGGCGACCTTTGCTGGCACGGCGGAGCAGGAGTACGACGCGCAACCGGTGAATTTCGTTACGCGCGAAGCGCCGCGGACTTTACTGGCCATGGGGCGTGATGACACCACGGTGAACCCGCGCAATACCACTTCGCTGGCCGCCCATCTGCGCGCGGTTGGCGCTGCGGTAGAGGAAGTCTGGGTCGAGGGCGACCACGGCGTGACGGTGGGTGGGTTTGCACGCATTTATCGCGACAAAAGCGCAGTGGTGCAGCGGGTACGTGAGTTCGTGCAGCGACGCTGAAGGTTGGCAACCCCTGCGGGGGTTGCCAAGCTTTATAGCCGGATGACGACCTTGCCGAACAGGGCCGGTGTGGCTTGGTAGCGGTAGGCCTCCACGGCGTCTTCCAGAGCGAACACTCGGTCCACCACTGGTTTGATCCCGTTGCGGTCAATCGCCAGGTTTAAGTCGCGGGCCATGGCCGCGGAGCCCACAAAGATGCCGCGCAAGGTGGCGCCTTTGAACATCAGGCCGATCGGGTGGGTGGCGCCTTCGCGCGCCAGCACTCCGATCAGCGCGATCTCTCCGGCGCAGGCGACGGCGGCCACGGACTGGCCCAGCGTGCCAGCGCCGCCCACTTCCACCACGTGGTCCACCCCACCGCCAGTGAGTTGCGCCACCGCAGCGCCCCAGCCGGGCGTGGTGCGGTAGTTGATCAGTTCGTCGGCGCCCAGTGCACGAGCCCGCGCCAGCTTGGCGTCATCGCTCGACGTGAGGATGACCCGTGCGCCGGCCGCTTTGGCGATTTGCAGGGCGAGCAACGACACGCCGCCCGTTCCCAGCAGCAGCACCGTGCGGCCTGGTACGACGGGCTTGGGGCCGGCCATCAGGGCGTTCCAGGCCGTGACACCGGCGCAGGGCAGGGTGGCCGCCTCTTCGAAGGAGAGACTGTTCGCCATCGGCACGATACCGGTTTCCGGCAGCGTGACGTACTCGGCGAGCATGCCTTTGGCGGGTGGCGCACCGAGAGCCGCGCCTTGCCGCGCATTGGCGGGGCCCGCCTCCCATGCCTGGAAGAAGCAGCTGGCCACACGGTCTCCTGCACGGTAGCGGGTGACGGCGCTGCCCACGGCTTCCACTTCGCCCACGCCATCAGACAGCGGCACGAGCGCCTGATCAAGCGGTCCGCCGGCGGAGTACTTGCCGGCAATGATCAGTTGGTCGCGATAGTTGAGTGAGCAGGCACGCACCCGCACCAGCACCTCGTTGGGGCCTGGCACTGGCTTGGGTAGGTCAAGGAATTGCAGGCCCTCGAGCGTGGTGAAGCCGGGGCGTAGTTGCCATGCGCGCATCTGCAGGTACTCCAGTAATCCATCAGCAGTGAAAACAGGGGTTTAGCGCCGGGCGAAACGGTCGGTGGCCAGCACCAGTTCATGGGTGATACCGGTCTCCATGGCGCTATGCCCGGCATCGCCCACGACACGGAAATCGGCTTCCGGCCACAGTCGGTGCAGGTCAAAGGCGCTGCGCATGGGGCAGACCACGTCGTAGCGGCCTTGCACGATGACCGCCGGGATGTGGCGGATACGGTGCAGATCGCGTAGCAGCTGGTCATCGTGCTGGAAGAACCCACAGTGGAAGAAGTAGTGGCATTCGATGCGTGCAACAGCCAGCGCGAACTGGTCCTGGCCCCAGCGTGAAATATTGCTGTCATCCACCAGCAGGTGGCTGGTCGAGGCTTCCCACACCGACCAGGCTTTGGCCGCGGCCAGCGCCACCACGGGGTCGCTGCCCGTCAGACGTCGGTAGTAAGCGCCTACCAAGTCGGCGCGTTCGCCCGGGGGAATAGGCGCCAGATAATATTCCCAGCGGTCCGGAAACAGTTCGCTGCAACCGTGCTGGTAGAACCACTGGATCTCCTGGCGACGCAATAGAAAAATGCCACGCAGGACCAGGGCACTGACCCGTTGCGGGTGGGTCTCGGCATAGGCCAGTCCGAGGGTGCTGCCCCAGGAACCACCGAACACCTGCCATTGCGTAATGCGCAGGTGTTTGCGCAGCAGTTCCATGTCCTCCACCAGATGCCAGGTGGTGTTGTCTTCGAGTGAGGCATGCGGCCGGCTGCGGCCGCAGCCGCGTTGGTCGAAGGCCACGATCCGGTACAAGGTGGGGTCGAAGAACTGCCGCGCACTGGGCGAGGCCCCCGCGCCCGGGCCGCCGTGGACAAACACCACCGGCTGGCCGCGCGGGTTGCCGCTTTCTTCCCAGTAAATCTCGTGGGTTGCACAGACGCGCAACCAGCCATGCCGGTAGGGTTCCAGTGCCGGATATAGCTGGCGCGGACCGGTGGCGACCGCCGCCGGATGGCTGCTCGCCGCCACGCGTTTGGCCGGACGACGGGCTGGACGGCTGGCCGTGGGGGCCGTGGGTGGCGCGGGCGGGCGGCTGCGAGTAGTGCGACGGATACGCTTCATGGGCGCGGGTTGCTCATGCAGGGACAACAAAGGGAACCTGCTGATCTTACCAATGCCTCGCCTCAACGTGCAGCCTAGTTAACGGGTTGGCAGTCGGTAGGTTGCGCTGGCAGTTGTGTAAGCTGTGCCACCCCTTGGAGTTGGTCATGAAACGGTGGCTTGCGGTCCTGTGCATGCTTGGCTGGTGCGACTGCGCATTTGCGGAACCCGCACGCGCCGAGCCGGTGTTGGTGGTCGATGGGCACCTCGATGAAGCCGCCTGGAGCAAGGCGAGGGTGCTGGAGGGCTTTCGGCAAGACCAGCCGCTGACCTTGGCCTTGCCGCAGTGGCCGGTGCGGGCACGCTTGTTGGCGCGCGCGGATGGCTTGTGGGTGGGGGTTGAGGTGGACACGCCGCCAGCGCTGCGTACGCGCGGGCGGGCACCCCGGGATGGGCGGACACTCAATGCTGACCCGATCTCCCTACTCATCGATTTTGCCGGAACCGGCCAGACGGCCTACGAATTCACGGTGTCGCTCAGTGGCACGATGCGCGACGGTCAGGCGGATGCCACCGGGCAATTCACCTACGACTGGGATGCCCGCTGGAATGTGGCGGTCGCCGAGTCCCCCACCCGCTGGACCGCCGAGTTCCAAATCCCTTGGGAAGTGGTGGGGAATGGGGCCGAGGGGGAGACCCGCACGATCGGGCTGTGGGTGGGCACGTTTGTGAAATCACGCGGGCTGCGCTTTTCGATGCCGGCGGTCGGTCTGGATAATGCGCGTTGGTTGCGCGAGTTGTACAAGATTGAGGTGCCGCGACATCATCGGTCGACACTGGCCGTCGTGCCGTATGGCTCGTTCACTGCCGACCGCGTGCGCAACACCGTGCAGGGCCGCGCTGGGCTCGATTTGTTGTGGAACAGCGGCACCGGTCATCAGGTGACGGTCGCCCTCAAGCCGGACTTCGGCCAGGTAGAGAGCGACGACGTGGTGGTGAATTTTTCGGCGGTGGAAACTTTCTACTCCGACAAACGTCCATTTTTTACCGAAGGCGGAGCGCTGTTCGATGTGCGGCTGCCGGGCCAGGTGCGCCTGGTGAATACGCGGCGAGTGGGAGCCGTGGCGGACGGCAGCACGGGGTTAGCGCCGGTGGAAGGTGCGCTGAAATATGTGGGGGAGCGCGGCGGCTGGGACCTCGGTGCCTTTGCCGCGTTGGAAGGCGACACGGGCGATGGCGGTCAGGGTCGTGACTTTGGCGCCTTACGTTTGCGGCACCGCTGGGCAGCTGGGGCGCTGGGCTATCTCGGTACCTGGGTGGACCGGCCAGGGCTGGGTTACGCGGCCCGCGTGGATGCCGTGGATGCGGACCTCACGCCCTTGCCAGGATTGAGTTTGCGTGGCCGCGCGGTGAGCAGCCGCCGCTTGGACGGCGTGGCGTCGGCTGGGGAAGGCGAGGCCTATTCGGCCCAGTTGGAGTGGGGCAACGGTGGGCGGTGGGGGCAGACCCTGTCGGCGTTGTATCTCTCGCCGACATTTGAGATCAACGATTTTGGTTATCTGCCACGGGCCAATTTGCGACGGCTGGAGGCGCAGACCACTTGGGACTGGCGCGACTACCCGGAGGGTAGTCTGGTGAATGGCAGCAATTGGAAGCTGCACGTCATGCTGAACGAAGACGCGCACGGCAAACACCTGCCCGGTACCTTCGAGCTGGGGCACGGGTGGAGTTTTCGCAGCAGCGCACAGCTCTATGTCTGGAGTTATTTGGAGGGAGCAGGGTTGGATGACCTGCTCACCCGGGGCCACGGCGACGTGCGTTTACCGGCTCGGCCATCGGCAGGTGTGTGGGCGACGACAGGTCGGTTTGGGCCAGATAAAGCCTTGGAGACAGAGCTTGAGCTGCAGACCAGTCAGCGCGGACTGGGTGTGCCAGGGTGGTCCTTCAGCGTGCGCCCGCGGTGGGTGGTGAACGAACGCTTTACCGTGAGCGGTACGTTTAACTACGACCAGGCGCCTGAGTGGTTACTGTGGACCGACGCGGCGACACTCGGTACCTTCCGTCTGCGGCAACTGTATGTGGGTATGGGGGCGGACGCTTTTTTCGGCAGTCGGCACGAGCTGCGACTGCGCTTACAGTGGGTAGGGCTCTCGGCGGCGGGTCGTGCGAACTACGCGGTGACTGGGCAGACGCCCCAGCGCACAGCGGGCATGCCCGACAGTTTCAGTCTGACCACCTTGGCCTTTCAGGCGAGGTACCGTTATATGCTGGGGCCACTGTCTGACTTGTACGTGGTTTATGGTCGTGGTGGCGAAGTGTTCGAGTCTGGGCAGGACCGTGGTCTGGACCACTTATGGCGTGTCGGGATCGCCGCCCGTGACTCCGACCAGTTGCTGGTGAAGCTGCGTTATCTGTTCTAACCGGGCCGAGCCCGATACTTGCCGGGAGTGGTGTATGCAACGTTGTCTGGCGCTTTCGAGTGTTGTTGGCTGGCTGTTGTTGGCGGTCACGCCGTTCGCTCTTGCGGATGACGTCCACGCCACCGACCCGGCCAAGGTCGACCGCAAGGCTGAGGTGACAGCCGACGCCAAGGCCGACGTGAAGCCGGAGCAATCCATCACCCAACACCGCATCACCATGCGCAGTGGTGTGATCGACTACACCGCCACGGCCGGAACGCTCATCCTGCGCGATGATGACGACAAGCCCATCGCCAGCATGAGCTATGTGGCGTATGTGAAGAATGGCGTCAAGGACCCGGGCACGCGTCCGGTGATGTTTGCCTTCAACGGCGGGCCAGGCTCGTCGTCGATGTGGTTGCACATGGGGGGGCTTGGGCCGCGGCGAGTGGTGACGACCGACGCCGGCCCCACGCCGCCGGCTCCCTATCAGGTGGTGGACAACCAGCATGGCGTGCTGGACCGCACCGATATTGTGTTCATCGACCCCGTGGGGACCGGCTTGAGCCGCGCGGCTGGTGAGAAGAAGGACGAGGACTTCTGGGGCGTGGACCCGGATATCGACTCGGTGGCGCGCTTCATCGCGCAATATGTGAGCGACACCGGCCGTTGGAACAGCCCCAAGTATCTGCTGGGCGAAAGCTACGGCACGACGCGTGGCACGGCCATCGTGAACCTGCTGCAGCAACGGCGCAGTATGCTGTTCAATGGGCTTATTCTGGTCTCGGTGGCCACCGATATCGGTGCCTTGGATGACAACGACAGTGACCGCCCTTTCCCGTTGTTCCTGCCGACTCTGGCGGCTACCAGTTGGTATCACGGTGTAACGTCGGTGGCTAAAGACGGCACCAAGCGTGAACTGCGTCCTTGGCTCGATGCGGTACGCCTCTTCGCGGCCGGCCCCTACACCACCGCGCTGCTGGCGGGCGCGGCGCTGCCGGCAGCGCAACGCGACGCCATTGCGCAGCAACTCAGCGAGTACACGGGCTTGTCGGTGGAGTATCTGCTGGCCGCTAATCTGCGGGTGACAGATGCTATGTATGAGCAAGAGTTGTTGCGCAGCAGTGGGCGTACGGTTGGACGCATTGACTCGCGCTTTGTGGGCATGACGCGGGACTTGCTGTCGCGCGAGGCGGAATACGATACCCAAGCCAGCGCGATCAGCGGCGCGTTCACCGCAGCGTTCTTGGACTACTACCAGCGCGACTTGAAGTTTGGTCAGGGCAAGACCTATCGCATCACCAACTATGCCGTGGGGGATAAGTGGAAGTGGGAACACAAGGCGCCCGGTGGTTATACCCAGCAGATGGTGAATAGCAGCCCCGACCTGGGCAGTGCGCTGGTGTTTAATCCAAGCCTGCAGGTGCTGGTGTTGAATGGCTATCTAGATCTGGCAACGCCATTTTTTGGCGCCGAATGGATGCTGACGCATCTGGCTGCACCGGCGGCGGTGCAGCAGCGCATTCACATGAAGTACTACGAAGCCGGGCACATGATGTACCTGCACCCGGCCTCATTGGAGTTGTGGAAAGCCGATTTAGACGCCTTTTTCGCGGCTACGCGACTGCACTGACGGCGGTTCTTATTAGATCTCCTGCGAGGTTACATGCTCACCGTTCACCATCTGAACAACTCCCGTTCGCAACGTGTGCTCTGGCTGCTGGAAGAGCTGGAGTTACCTTATGCCGTGCAGCGTTATGAACGCGATGCCACCACCATGCGCGCACCGCAGGCACTGAAGGCGGTCCATCCGCTGGGTAAATCGCCGGTGCTGACGGACGCGGCTGACGCGGCGGATGTGGTGGTCACGGTGGCGGAGACGGGCGCTATTGTGGAGTACGTGCTCGAAACCTATGCGGCCGGGCGTTTGCGGCCGGCGGCGGGTACAGCGGCGGCGCGTCAGTTTAGCTACTGGATGCATTTTGCCGAAGGCTCGGCGATGACGCCCTTGCTGTTCAAGCTGGTGTTTGGGCGCATCCTCGAGTCGCCAATGCCGTTTTTTGCCAAGCCCATCGCCCGTGGCATCGTGGGGCAAGTGATGGCCAGCTTTATCGAGCCCAGCTTGAAGCTACAGCTGGATTTTATGGAGTCCGCACTGCAAGCCGCTCCTTGGTTTTGTGGCGAAGCTTTCAGTGCCGCCGACATCATGCTCAGCTTTCCGCTCGAGGCGGCGGCTTTGCGCGGCGGGCTCGGCGAAACGCGGCCGAACCTGCGGAGCTTTCTCGAGCGTATTCATGCGCGCCCAGCGTATCGCGCGGCGTTGTCGCGTGGCGGGAGCTATGCCTTCGGTCCTGCCGCCTAGCGGGCGGTTGTGCCCGCTGCGGCTTGACGGCAGGCTGGGCACAGGCCTTTGATCTCAAGAGGGCCCGCATCCGGCAGGAACCCGAGTGCCGCGGCGCGTTCGGCCAGGGCACCAGTGATGATGCTGTCGTTGACCTCTTCAACGCTCTTGCATTCACGGCACACCAACATCTGTCCGCCGTGCGGTTCGCCGGGTCGGCCGCAACCGATGAAAGCGTTCAAGGTGTCGATGCGATGCACCAGGCCGGCCTCGCGTAGGAATTCCAGCGCGCGGTAGACCGTGGGCGGTTGGACGGCGCGGGCATCTTCCCGTGCCAGCGCCTGCAGCAGGTCATACGCACCCACCGGGCCGTGGCCTGCCCAGACCAGTTCGAGGACGCGCTGGCGTAGAGCGGTTAATTTCAGGCCGCGCGCTGCGCACACGGCTGCCGCTGCCACCAAGGCATCGGTCACGCAGCGGTCATGATCATGGCGCGGGCGGGCAAAAGGGGGATGGTCAACCATCCCTGCACCATAGCGAGGCGGCGACGTTCAGGCAACGTCGGTTTGCAGCTGCGTTACTCTTATCGTCATGACCACACCTGTCTTGCTGCCGCCGCCGTTCCCGGTCCACGTCATTACCGGCGCATTGGGGGTCGGTAAGACGACGGCCATCGCCCACCTGCTGGCGAACAAGCCCGAGGAGGAGCGTTGGGCAGTCATTCTCAACGAATTCACCGAAACCGGCATCGATGCGTTGACGCTCGCCGCGGCGGCACGTGGCGCCTATGACGTGCGGCTCGTACCGGGTGGCTGCTTATGCTGCGCGGGCGAACTGGATTTCACCCGCACGCTGGTGCAATTGGTCCATGAACAACGTCCGGTACGCCTATTGGTAGAACCCAGCGGCCTGGGTCATCCCGCGGCGATTGCCGAAGAGTTGCTGCAGCACGAGGCCCGCGGGCACCTGCAACTCGGCGGGATTCTCTGTTTGGTGGATGGCCTGCGTGCAGAGCGCCTGTGGGCGGAGATGGAGGCTGCGCGGCTGGCGGTGGCGGAGGGCGCTGCGGCGCTCCCTGAACGCTCGACTGAACGTGACCAGTTCGAGGTAGCCGACGTGCTGGTGCTGTCTAAGGCGGACCTGGCGACCCCTGCTCAGCGAGCTGCCTTTGCGGCTTTGGCCGCGGCCAGCGACCCGCCTAAACGCTGGGTGGGGGAGATGGTGGATGGGCAGCTGCCGGAAGCGGCATGGACGTTGCGCGACCCGCTGCGGGACGTGCCTGCCGTTGCGCTGTTAGCGGCAGGTACGGCGTCTGCTGCCCAGGCGCCGTCGGGATTGCCGTCCAGATGGCCGCTCTCGGCGCATCGTCCGGCCTTGCATGCGGCGGAGCATGCGGCAGCGCATACAGCGCATGCGCATCCACCGACAGACGGTGCGGCGATGGAGCCCTTGGTGGTGCTCGCTTGGCCTGAGGTCACGGGGCCCGTGGTGCGACGGATCACCCAACGTCTCGGACGTTACGCCGTCTCCTGGACGTTTCCGGCGCCGCTGGTGTTTGCGCGCTTGCCGCTGTTGCGCTTCATGCAAAGCGGTGGCGCGGGCACGGCCCAGGTCACGGTAGAGCGCGCCAAAGGCGTGTTCCGCACGGGTCCGAACGACTGGTGGAACCTGCAGCAATATGCCGGCGGCGTGGGGGCTCAGCCGAGCGGTTGGCGGCTCGACAGTCGATTGGAAGTGCTGCTACTGCCGGCGCCAGTCGGCGCCGCGGATGCGCCGGTGGCGGCGCAGCAGGCGATGTTGCAGGTGGTGGCTGCCTGGGAGGCCGCTTTGCAGCAGGCCGAGGCGTGCGCGCGTCAGGCGCCGGTGAATTTGGCGGGCAGTGAGTGACGGCGGCTTAGTATTTGTATTCCTCGATCTGGGTCGCGGCAATCGAATAGGCGGCGGCGCCGATACGTGTGCTCTTGCCCTTCGCGTTCAGCTTCCCGGTAATCCAGAAGGCCGCGTACATCGTCTCCAGTTGCACGCCCTGCTTGAGAGTCACGAACACCATCTGGTTTGCTGGCGGCGGAGGCACATGGATGCAGGCCCCGAAGTACGGCACCAGGAAAAACTCGGTCACCTTGCCAGCATCGTCCAGTTCCAGCGGCACGACAAACCCCGGTATTTTCACCCACTGGCCGTCGAGGCTGGTGTTCACGTTGAAGTTCATCACCTGCTGCGCGGCCAGTCCCGATTCGCCCGAGAGGTAGTCGTGGGTGGCGGCGGGCGCGCCCGCTGCGAAATCCTTGCGCTCACCCTCAGGCAGCAGGTCCTGCCATTCCAGCTCACGGGCGCGGGTGTCATCGACGGGGGCTTGGAGGGGCGGTGGCAACGGGGCGCCGATCGCCGGTGCGGCGGTCACTGCCGGCTTTTTGGCGGCCGCTTTGGTGGCCGCTTTAGTGGCGGTGACCGCATTGGCCGCGCTGGCCGCATTGGCTGCGCTGGCCGTCAGGGGCAGCAGCAGTGCGGTGGTGAGCAGTGCCAGAACAAAGTGAGTGAGGCGAGGCATGGCGTCTTCCTGACAAGTCAACGGGGAGAGGCGGTTAGCGTGGTTGGCGCGGGTAGCGGTGGGGTTTCAGATGCGGACGGTGAGACCATCCGCCAGCGAGTGCCGATAAGCGCGCCACGCTGGAACCACGCCGATCAATGCGCCGGCAATGACGACGCCGGCGAGCATCGCCCATTCAAGGCGGCCCGGCATGCCCAGCGCTAGTGCCAGGCCGTAGGTTGCTTCGACCCAAGGCCGCAGCAGGGCCAGGCTGCCGACCGTGAGCAGTAACCCGGAAATGGCCCCCAGCAATGACAGGAGTGTGGCTTCGCTGACCAGCAGGCTGAAAATCTGTGATGGGCGTGCCCCAACGCTGCGCAGAATGGCCATCTCACGGCGGCGTTCGTTGAGGCTGGTGAGTAGTGCGGTGAGCATGCCGAGCAAACCGGCAAACACCACAAAGCCAGACACCACCAGCAGTGCGGTGTCGGCAACCCCGACCAGTTGCCACAGTTGTTGCAGCGCGACCCCTGGCATGACGGCGGTGACGGCTTCGCCGCGGTAGTCATTTAAAGCGCGCTGCATCATGAACAGGGTAGAGCGCTCCTTCATGCCGACCAGGAAAGCGGTGATGGCTGGTGGCGTGAGATTGCGTACCGGGGATGCGGTCCCGGTGGTCTCTTCAGTCGCCAGGTGTACGGCGGTCAGTGCCTCGAGTGACACATGCACTGTGCGGTCCACCGGCGTGCCCGTTGGCGCCAGGATGCCAACGAGCCGCAGCGGATGCTGTCGGTGTTGTTCGAAGCTGACTTCACCGATGCCGTGCGCGAGAACCAACGAGTCGCCAACGTGGTAGCCCAGCGCGGCGGCTACCTGTGCACCGATGACCGCCTCCTGTTCGTTGGCAAAGGCGCGGCCCACCGCCAAACGTAACAGTTGCTTGCGGCCGTAGCGGTAGTGCCTGAAGTAGTCAGTGCTGGTGCCCAGTACGCGAAAACCTCGATGCGAGTCGCCCAGCGAAAGGGGAATGGTCCAGGCCACATCGCGATGCCGAACGACCTTTTGGTAGGTCTTCCAGCTCACATTCGCTGTGGCATCACCGACACGGAACACGGCATACAGCAGAAGGTTGAGCGGACTGCTGCGCGCGCCTACCACCAGGTCGGTGCCGGAGAGGGTGTTGGCAAAGCTCTCGCGGGCTTGGGTACGTACCTGCTGTACGCCGAGCAGCAAGGCAACGCTCACGGCGATGGCGAACACCGTCAGCGCGGCAGTGCCGCGGCGGTTCCACAGGCTGCTAGCGGCCAGGCGTGCCAGTGCGTTCATGCCAGTGCGTTCATGGTAGTG
>CANIOW010000038.1 GCA_947469285.1 Gammaproteobacteria bacterium | reverse complement strand
CGACCCCGGGGTTATGAATCCCGTGCTCTAACCGTCTGAGCTACCTAGCCACGGGTACCAGTCTTTTCAGACCAGCAGGGGCGGACGGTTGGCCACCCCGGACAGCCGGCTATGATCGTTGCCTACCCCCCGGGTGTCAAGGTTGGGCGCTTAGAGGACGGCATGTTGGGCTCAGACCGGTGCGCCGAGTGTGGCCTTGCGCACCACTGGAAGGAGCGGGTAATACACGGCGACTGAGGGGAACGCCCACATGAATGCCTCTAGCAGCCCCCCGCATTTTTTGGCACTCTGCAAGTCTACGGCGTGGGCCGCGCCGGAATGCCCTGCTTGAACAAACTGCCGGAAATCACACTGGCCTTCTGGGTCATGAAGATCTGCGCCACCACGCTTGGCGAGACGGCGGGCGACCTGCTGTCCATGACGCTTGGCCTCGGCTATGCCACCAGTTCTGTCGTGTTATTGGCCGTGTTTCTTGCCACCCTCACCACACAACTGGCGGCGCGGCGCCTTCACCCATTGCTGTTCTGGACGGTCATCCTGTCCACCAGCACGGCGGGCACCACGCTGTCGGACTACATGGACCGCACCTTGGGGCTGGGCTATGCCACTGGCGCGCTGCTGCTCAGCGCCTTGCTGGCGCTGGTCCTCGCCGTCTGGCGCACAGTAGAAGGCACCGTGGCCATGAACGCCATCCATACACGGCGCGCGGAAATCTTTTACTGGGGTGCCATCCTGGTCTCCAACACGCTGGGTACGGCCCTGGGCGATTTCCTCGCCGACGACTCCGGGCTCGGTTTCAGCGGTGGGGCGTTGCTCATCAGCAGCATTCTCGCCATCGTTGCCGCGCTGTCACGCTGGACCCATTGGTCGCGCGTCGCGCTGTTCTGGAGTGCCTTCGTGCTCACCCGCCCACTTGGCGCCACCTTGGGGGATGTCCTCACCAAACCGCAGGCACATGGCGGACTGGATCTTGGCACCGCGGGCGCTTCGACGGTGCTGCTGCTGGTCCTGGCGGTGCTGGTGCTCCGCGTTAGACGTTGAAGCGGAAGTGCAGCACGTCGCCTTCGCGAACGATGTACTCCTTGCCTTCCAGCCGCAGCTTGCCGGCTTCCTTGGCCCCCGCCTCGCCCTTGTAGGCAATGAAATCGTCATAGGCCATGGTTTCAGCACGGATAAAGCCGCGCTCGAAGTCGGTGTGGATAACACCGGCCGCTTGCGGCGCCGTGCTGCCGGCGCGAATGGTCCAGGCACGTACTTCTTTCACCCCCGCGGTGAAGTAAGTCTGCAGGCCCAACAATTCGTAGCCAGCGCGAATCACGCGGTTCAAGCCGGGCTCGCTAAGACCGATGGAGGCCAGGAACTCGGCACGGTCGGCGTCTTCCAGCTGGGCTATTTCCGCCTCAATCGCCGCACATACCGCTACCACCTGTGCACCTTCTTGCTTAGCGCGGAGCTCGACTTTGTCAAGCAGCGGATTGGCGGTGAAGCCATCCTCCTGCACATTCGCCACATATAGCACCGGCTTCATGGTCAGCAAATGCAGATCGCGTACGGCAGCACGGTCCAGTTCATCCAACCCCAGTGCGCGCGCCGGCGTGCCCTGGTCCAGCGCGTCGCGCACGCGCTTGAGGACGTCGCGTAGACGCAGCGCCTCTTTGTCCTGTGCTTTAGCCAGCTTCTCGGCGCGCTGCAGGCCTTTTTCGACGGTGTCGAGGTCCGCTAACGCCAGCTCCGTATTGATTACGTCGATGTCCGACAGCGGATCGACCTTGCCGGCCACATGCACCACGTCGTCGTTCTCAAAGCAACGCACCACGTGGGTGATAGCGTCGACTTCGCGGATATGCGAGAGGAATTTATTGCCCAGGCCTTCACCCTGCGAAGCCCCCTTGACGATGCCGGCAATGTCCACGAACTCGACCGTGGTGGGCAGAATGCGCTCTGGCTTGACGATGGCCGCCAGCGCATCGAGGCGCAGATCGGGCACGGGTACCACGCCAATATTGGGGTCGATGGTACAAAACGGATAGTTCTCCGCCGCGATCTGCGCGCGCGTCAGCGCATTAAACAAGGTGGACTTACCAACATTCGGCAGCCCGACAATTCCGCACTTGATACCCATGGTCTTTCCTTGTCAGCCGGAGGATGCACCAGCGCCTGGCGGCGCTTTCGCGCCATGCCGATGCAGCCGGTTCATCACCTTTTCCGCGCCTTCAACGTAAAGGCGCGGCAATTCGTCGACAGCCACCGCTACCGCGTCGATGATGGCAGCCTCGTCGTGGGCCGGTGCGCGCCGCAGCACGTAGTCGACCACCTCAGCGGCATTCCCCGGGTGCCCGATACCCAGGCGCAAGCGCCAGAACTCGGCCCCGAGGTGGGCGATAGTGTCCTTCAGGCCGTTATGGCCGCCTGCGCCCCCCGCCTGCTTCAAGCGCACCGCGCCTACCGGCAGATCGAGTTCGTCATGCGCTACCAGCACTTCGCTGGGCGCAATTTTGTAAAAGTCGCAGACGGCACGAATAGCACCACCGCTGCGGTTCATGAAGGTCTGCGGTTTAAGCAGCCACAATTCCTGGCCAGCCACCGTACACCGCCCCAGTTCGCCCTGGAAATTGCGCTGCATGCGCAACGCACCTCCGTGGCGCGCCGCCAGCTGGTCCAAAAACCAAAAGCCCGCGTTGTGACGCGTGCGCGCGTATTCCGCCCCGGGATTACCGAGACCGACGACGAGGCGCGGCTGAAGGAGTGGAGCAGTGGCCATGGCAAGACTGCAGGGTCGCCACAAAGCGAAACGCCGCGGGAGGGACAGACGGGACCTTGCCCGTCAACCCCGCCCCGCGGCGTGCGCCTCGCGGACGCCTTACTTCTTCTTCGGCTCAGCCTTCTTGGCCGGCTCAGCCTTCTTGGCATCACCACCAGCCTTCTTCGCTGGCTCCGCCTTTTTGGCTTCGCCCGCTGGGGTGGCGGCTTCTTCGTCGGCAGCACGCTGACCATGCAGCGACACCACGGTGTCGTTGCGACCATGCGCCAGATCGACCGAAGCCACGCCTTCCGGCAAAGCCAGATCGGCCATGTGGATGGCCTGACCGATCGTCATGGCCGAACAATCCACCTCGATGAACTCGGGGAGATCTTTCGGCAGGCAGGTGATGAGCAGGTCATTCTTCAAGTGCGACAGCATGCCACCCTGCGTTTTCACGCCCGGGCAGGTCTCCGAACCCTTGAAGTGCAACGGCACGATCATGCGGATCTGCTCGTCGTCCAACACGCGCTGGAAGTCGATATGCACGATCTGCGGCTTATACGGGTGCCGCTGCAGGTCACGCACGACCGCAGGCTGCACCTGATCACCGACCTTCAGGGCGATGATGCTGGTGTAGAACTTCTCGTTGTCGAGCAGCTGCGTCAGCTTGTTGTGGTTGATGGACAGCGCACGAGGCTCGCTGTTACCACCGTAGATGATCGCCGGGACCTTCCCTTCGTGGCGCAGGCGGCGGCTCGCACCCTTCCCCTGCTCCGCGCGGAATTCCACGGCTACTTCGAATGCAGTCTTCATGCCATTTCTCCAACGTTATCCAGAACACCGCCCCGCGACCAGGATGCGGTAGTTCCTTCGTGATGGCACCGCCGACTACTGCCGGCGACACCGTATCTGGTTCAGTCGACGTACAGCGAACTGACGGATTCTTCGTCCCGAATACGGCGCATGGTTTCCGCCAGCAACCCAGCCACCGACAGCTGGCGGATACGCGGACAGGCGCGGGCAGCGTCGCTCAGCGGGATAGTGTCCGTGACCACCAGCTGGTCGAGGGCACTTTGCGAGATGCGCTCAATAGCCGCGCCCGACAGCACCGGATGGGTGATATAAGCGAGCACTTTGGTCGCGCCTTCATCTTTCAGCGCCTGCGCGGCAATGCACAGCGTGCCGGCGGTATCGACCATGTCATCGATCATCACGCAGGTCTTGCCCGCCACGTTACCGATGATATTCATGACCTTCGATTCGTTCGGCCGCGGACGGCGTTTGTCGATGATGGCGAGTTCCGCATCATCGAGGCGTTTCGCCAGAGCGCGCGCGCGCACCACACCGCCGACATCGGGAGACACCACGATCATATTGTCATCGCGCTGCTTCCACACATCACCCAGCAACACCGGTGAGGCATAGACGTTATCGACTGGAATGTCGAAAAACCCTTGGATCTGGTCGGCATGCAGGTCCACGGTGAGCACGCGATTGATGCCGGCCGTGGTGATGAGGTTGGCGGCGAGCTTCGCCGTGATCGGGACGCGCGTTGCGCGCGGGCGACGATCCTGGCGCGCGTAACCGAAATACGGGATGACTGCCGTGATTCGGCCCGCCGAGGCCCGACGACAGGCGTCCGCCATGATCAGCAGTTCCATCAGTGAGTCGTTGGTCGGCGGGCAGGTTGACTGCACGATGAACACGTCGCGGCCGCGCACGTTCTCCATCAGCTCCACCATTATTTCGCCGTCGCTGAAACGCGAGACATTCACACGACCGAGCGGCTGCATCAGATGGCGCGCGATATCGTGCGCAAGCACCGGATTGGCCTGCCCTGCGAACACCACCATCGAGTTCTGATCCACCGCGACTCTCTCCTCAAATACTGGCTGGGGCGGAAGGGTTCGAACCTTCGCATGGCGGGATCAAAACCCGCTGCCTTACCACTTGGCTACGCCCCAAAATTCTGGACAGTTCAACCGGGCCGGGGTGTTCTCGCCAGCGAGCGCACCACAAAACCCTGCCAACCCGTCGGCAGCCCCGTCAGACGCGCTTCCGCTGCCGACCGGTCGGCACAGGGTGCGAACACGCAGGCCCCGGTGCCGGTGAGACGGGCCGGGCCCGTGCGCTGCAACCACGCCAGCGCCTCACGCACGGGTGGATGGAGCGCGGTGACCACCGCCTCACAGTCGTTGCGAAAGCCGGGCCCGAACACACCACCGGACGCCGCTGCGGCACCCGGCGATACCCCAAGGGCAGCTACCGAACCCCGTATTGTGATGACGGGAGAATCCCGCGTCAAATCAGCAGCCTGGAATATCGCTCCAGTAGGAACCGTCACCCCCGGATGAACCACCGCAAACCAGCAGTCCGGAACCGCTACAGGCGTCAGGTTTTCACCCACGCCCTCGCCCCAAGCAGTTTCGCCATAGACGAACACCGGTACGTCCGCGCCCAGCGTTAAACCCACTGCCGCCAGCGATGCCAGTGGCCAGTGCAGGCCCCACAGCTGGTTCAGGGCCACCAAGGTGGTGGCCGCGTCGCTGCTGCCCCCGCCCATGCCTGCGCCCTCAGGAATGCGCTTCAGTACCTCAAGGGTGGCTCCGAGAGCCGGGTTTTCGGCGGCGCGGCGCAATGCGGCTGCCGCCCGCACCACCAAATCTTGCTCCGGCGGCACACTGGCCAGCCCGCCGCGTCGCTCCAGCACCCCATCCAAACGTGGCGTAATGCGAATCTCGTCGTACAGGTCGACCAGCTGGAAAACCGTCTGCAGCAAGTGGTATCCGTCCGCCCGGCGCCCCACCAGATGCAGGAACAGATTCAACTTGGCTGGCGCCAACCAGGGGGTGGCCGCCTTCACGGCGTTTCCTCCGCCCACTGCGTGACCACCGCGCGGACCCGCACCCCCGGGCGAGTAGCGCTAAGCCGTAGCGGGCGACCAGCGGCGTCAAAAGCCGTGAATTCCACCACCCAGCCATCTTGCTCAAAGCCGACGCTGCCAGGCGGCGGGGGCGTCGCCGGCGGCGGGGCCGGCAGGCCGCGCAACCAGTGATCCAGCCCGCGAACGGGCAAGGGAAACCCAAACCGGCGTTCAATATCGCCCTCGGGGTCCAGGCTATGCCATTCGTGGCCACCCTGCGTAATGCGCGCACCAGCGGCTTCCAACTCGAGGCTCACCGTCCCCAGACCGAGCGGACCTGACACTTCGACGTCGCTGCGGCCGTCCTGGTGCCGCCAGGTGAATCCCCCTTGCCCGCCCTGCAGGCCGCGCCCGGCCATCCCTAGGGCCGACACCGCAAACCGACCACTCGCCACCCATGCGCCGTTCGCCAGCTGTGCGGCACGCACGTCCCAGACAGCCAAGGGGGGCGTCGCCGACCGCGCACCCGCCGACGGTGAGGGAAGCGTGGCGCAACCGGCCAGACCGAACAGGCTGAGCACGGCGCTCAGCCCCAGCCACCGGGCCCTAGACCGCCAAACCGGCGCCGCCGCTGTCACAATGACAAACCTGCCACGCGTAGCGCCGTGGCCCGCAGTTCACGTAGCGCTTCAGGCTCCGCGCCAATCAGCCCTGCCCGCCAGATAGCTTCCGCCTGCGCTTTTTGGCCCATGGCCCAGAGCACCTCACCCAGATGAGCGGCAATTTCCGGCTCACTCTGCCGGGCCAGCGCTTTTTCCAGCCAGACGCGGGCCTCGGCCGTCTGGCCGCGGCGGAACAGCACCCAGCCGAGCGTGTCCCAATAGGCCGCCACCGGGCGGGCTGCGGTCGCCTGCCGTGCCAGGCGCTCCGCCAATGGCAATTGCCGTCCGACCACTGCCAACTGGTAGGCGTAATTATTCAGCGCCTCCGGATCCCAGCGACGTGCGGCCGCGGCAGCGGCATACCAGCGCAACGACTCCGTCGTGCGGCCGGCGGCCTCCAACGCGTTGGCCCGCGCCTGCAACACGCCGCGGTGCTCCGGGTAGGCGCCAGCCGCGGCATCGAGCAAGGCCAACCCTTCGGCTACGGCGCCTTGGCGCACCAGCCAGGTAGCGCGATTACTGAGACCCTCTGCCCGAAAATCCGGGTTTTCCGCGAGAAAATGATCGAAATCGGCCGCTGCCACTTGCGGTTGGCCGCGCTGTCGGCGCAGTCGCCAGACCATCAACTGGGACGCCAAGGCAGACGGCCCGCGCTGCACCCGCAGGTAGCGCAGCAGCGCTGCGTCCAGATCACCCCGGGCTTCGGCCACCGCAGCCAGCCCTAGCGTGCCATCGGGTTCCTTGCTGCTCACCGCCTCCAGCTCGCCATACAAGCGCGCCGCTTCATCAAAGCGCTGCGCTTGCAGCTCCATGCCGGCGAGCAAACGTAAGGCGAACACCCGTAACCGCGGCGCTTCGAGCATCTCTTTCAGCAGCGCGCGGGCCGCTGGGAGGTCTTGCGCACTGACCAACAACTGGGCACGCAGCACCCGCTTACCCAAGGCTTCATCGGTGAGCGGAGGACCCAATGCCGCGAGCGCCGCTGCGAAATCACCCTCCGCTGCCAACAAACGGACCCGGAAAAAGTCCTCCTCGGCATTGAGCGGACGCAGACTCACCAGCCTAACCAGTGCGGCGCGGGCTGCAGGCACCAGCCCCGCCCCCGAGGCCACCTGTGCCAATCCGGCCCATCCTTCAGCGCGCTGCGGCCAACGTGCTGCCATTTGGGCAGCCACCTGCGCGGCTGCCACGCTTTCGTTCTGCTCAGACAACCAGAGCAGCGCCGCATCGAGAGCCTCGCCTTGCTGTGCGACAGGCGTAGTGCTGACACGGCGCTCCAGCGCCTTGGCCACCGCTGGCCACTGCCCGAGCCGCAACTGCGCTTCGAGCACCGCGCGACCCGCGGCGGCATCGGTGGGTGCCAGCGCGGCCCAGCGCTGAGCTGCGGGGAGCATCACGCTGGGCAGGTCGCCGGCAGCTGCCAGCTGGGTAACGCGAATAGCCAGACCAGCCTCCGGATAGCGCTGGAGGACCGCCAGATAGGCGCGCAAACCGGCAGCCGTGTCACCGCGGGCCAGTTGCAGCTCCGCGGCCATCACCCCTTGAGCTGCGGCTATTTCGCCGGGCAGCGGTAACACCGCCGGTTCCGCGGCCGCGTGGGTAGGCCCGAATAGCGTCGCCAGAATCGTCATCCCGACGGCCAACAACCCGGTAAAAACCGCTGGGGAGACGGCCCGTGGCCGCAGTATTTTACAGTTCATAGGGAGACTATAGCCGAGCGGCTCGCTCAAGGTGCTTGTCTAGCCAGTGGCCGTTACCTGACAATGGTGCCGCCGCTTCGGCCCGTCCCGGTTGCCTTGATGCTCCTCGTCCTCGTTGGCCTCAACCACAAGACTGCCCCGGTCGAAGTCCGCGAAAAAGTGGCCTTCGACGCAGAGCAGCTGCCCGCGGCGTTGGCCGACCTCACCGGCCCTGGCGGCGCCCACGAAGCACTCATCGTCTCCACCTGTAACCGCACGGAAGTGTATTGCGTGGTCGCCGCACGCTCCCCGGTTGACCCGGCAAATTGGCTCACCCGCTGGCACCAGCAAGCCGACCTGCACGAACACCTGTATCACTTCGAGGGTGACGCTGCGGTCCAGCATGCCTTTGAGGTCGCCTCAGGACTGGACTCGATGGTCATCGGCGAATCCCAAATTCTCGGGCAACTGAAAGACGCCTACCGCACAGCGCAGGATTGCGGCACCGCAGGTGCCCTGCTCAACCGCCTGTTTCAGTCTACTTTTTCCGTCGCCAAACGTGTCCGCACCGAAACGCATATCGGCGCCAATGCAGTGTCCGTGGCCTCTGCTGCGGTGGGCCTGGCGCGACAAATTTTCTCAAACCTCGAGCGCCACACCGCCTTACTGGTCGGTGCGGGGGAAACCATTGCGCTGACGGCACGTCACCTGCAAGCACATGGCCTGCGCAATATGATCATCGCCAATCGCACGCTGTCGCGCGCCGAAGCGCTGGCCGCAGAATTTAATGCGTCTGCCATCACGCTCGACGCCCTACCCCACCATCTGGCACAGGCCGACATCGTCATTTCCTCCACCGCCAGCCCGGTGCCTGTCATCACCTTGAAAGACACCCAGGCGGCGCTGGTGGCGCGCAAGCGCAAGCCTATCTTCATGGTCGACATCGCCGTCCCGCGCGATATTGAACCGGAAATTGGGCAACTCGAAGATGTCTACCTGTACTCACTCGATGACCTGCAGCAGTCGATCAGCGACAACCTGCAAGCGCGACACGGCGCTGCCGATCAGGCACGGTTGCTGATCGCCGAAGAAGTCCAGCGCTTTCATATTTCGCTGCGTGGTCAGGACGCAGTGCCCGCCATCCGCGCCTTGCGTGCCGCAGCGGAAGTGCGCCGCCTGCAGACGCTGGATCAGGCACGCCGACTGATGGCCTCTGGAAAGACGCCAGAAGAAGCGCTCGAGTACCTCGCCAGCACGCTCACCTCGCGGCTCATTCACGTGCCCACGCAAACACTGCGCGAGGCTGGCGAGCATGGTGATGCCGCGCTGGTAGAAGCCGCGCGCCGCTTGTTCGGGCTGATCCGCTCATGAAAGACGCGCTTCGCCGCCGACTGGAACAGTTGGCAGAACGGCAGGTAGAGGTTGGCCGTCTGCTGGCGGAACCCCAAGTGATGGACACCGCTGGACGGTTTAAAGAACTGTCCATGGAGTTTTCGCGGCTGACGCCGCTGGCCGATGGTTGGCTGGCTTATGTGGCGTTGGAGGCGGACCGCTTGGCAACCACCGCCATGATCCAAGATCCGGATCCTGAAGTTCGTGAGATGGCGGACGAAGAAGTGCGCGCCATCGACACCCGTCTGGCAGCCGCAGGCGAAGTCCTGCTCAATTATCTGGTACCCACCGACCCTCTCGATGCACGCGATGTGTTTCTGGAGGTCCGCGCGGCGGCTGGTGGTGATGAAGCCGCACTCTTTGCCGGTGACTTGCTGCGCATGTACTGCCGCCATGCGGACAGTCAAGGCTGGAAGGTGGAACTGCTCTCGGAAAGCCGCGGGGAACACGGTGGCTACAAGGAAGTGGTCAGCCGGGTCAGCGGACGCGATGTGTATTCCCGCCTGAAATTCGAGAGCGGCACGCATCGGGTGCAGCGTGTACCGGCCACTGAGGCGCAAGGGCGCATCCACACCAGCACCTGTACCGTGGCCGTGCTGCCGGAAATGGATGAAGTGGAAGACGTGGTGTTAGCCGATGCCGATTTACGGGTCGATACCTTCCGCGCCAGTGGCGCCGGAGGGCAACACGTTAACAAGACCGACTCGGCGATTCGCATTACCCATCTGCCGAGCGGCATTGTGGTCGAATGCCAGGATGAACGCAGTCAGCATAAGAACCGTTCACGTGCCATGTCGCTGCTGAAAGCCAAATTGCAAGCATCGGAACGTGAGAAGCGCGAGCAAGCCACCGCGCAAACCCGCCGTCTGCAGGTGGGTACCGGTGACCGCAGTGAACGCATCCGGACCTACAATGTTCCTCAAGGTCGCCTAACCGACCACCGCATTGAACTCACGCTCTAC
Source organism: Gammaproteobacteria bacterium (assembly GCA_947469285.1). Classification (GTDB taxonomy): domain Bacteria; phylum Pseudomonadota; class Gammaproteobacteria; order Steroidobacterales; family Steroidobacteraceae; genus CAIOHZ01. The sequence goes on along the minus strand of CANIOW010000038.1, from coordinate 12,555 downwards.
CGACTGCAGTCCATACTCGATGGTGCACTCGACGAGCTGATCACGCCCCTGTCGCGTGAATGGCGCGCAGAACAACTCGCCGCCATTGGCGAATGAAGCCGCTGAACGAGGCAGCCGCCGGGTTATCTGACACGCCTAGCACCGTGGAAGCCGTGCTCCATGATGCAGTGGCCGCGTTGGCAGCCGGACTTCCCAGCGTGCGCATGGAAGCGGCACGTGATGCAGAACTGTTGTTATGCGCTGCACTGGGGTGGACCCGCACGCAGCTGCGCATTCGGGGCGATCTACCGCTGTCAGCGCCAGCGCAACAGCAGTTCACTGACTGGATTCAACGCCGCGCTGGCGGTGAGCCAGTCGCTTACCTGCTCGGCGAACGTGAGTTTTGGTCGCTGGCACTTGCCGTGGGGCCGGGCGTGCTCGTGCCTCGACCCGACACCGAGTGCCTAGTCGAGGTCGCCTTGGCGTTCGTGCAAGCTTGCGTGACGCCTTCCGTACTCGACCTGGGGACCGGCACCGGCGCTATCGCCATCGCCATCGCACATACCCTAGCCCACGCCCCCGCTGCCGTGCCGGTCCGTATCGTGGCCGTGGAGCGCGAGCCGGCGGCCTTGGTGGTGGCGGCCCGCAATATCGCGCGGCACGCCGCCGGCCGGGTCGACCTGCGCAGTGGGGACTGGTACCAACCGGTCAGCGGCGAACGCTTCACCATCATTGTGTCCAACCCCCCGTATTTGGGCAGTACTGATCCCCACCTGCCCCATCTGGCCCACGAACCCGCCGCCGCACTGGTCAGCGGCCCGAGCGGCCTGGAGTGCCTAGCGCAGCTGGTCGCCGGCGCTGCTGAGCATCTGTTCCCGGGCGGCCTGCTGGCACTGGAACACGGTGCCGATCAGGGAGCCGCAGTGCGCGCCATGCTGGCAGCGGCGGGCTTTGTTGCCATCCACACCCAGCACGATCTCGCGGGCCTCGAACGCGTCACCAGCGGGCAACGCCCGCAGGCCAGCGCGTCATGAACGGCGGCGGCCCTCGGCCGCCGCAGCGAACGCGTTACAATTCGCGCTGATGAATTAAACTGCCGACTGACCACCCCCAGGAGCCCCCATGATCCGTTTCGAGACCTCACTCGGCAATTTCACTGTCGAACTATTCCCTGACCAAGCCCCCCTCAGCGCGGAAAACTTCCGCCAGTACGCGGTGGACGGCCACTTCGACGGCACTATTTTTCACCGGGTCATCCCAGGGTTCGTCATCCAAGGTGGCGGCTTCACGGAAAACATGACGCAGAAATCCACCCGTAAGCCGGTCAAAAACGAAGCCGACAATGGCCTGAAGAATTTGCGCACCACGCTGTCGATGGCACGCACATCGGAAGTGAACAGCGCCACCTCGCAGTTCTTCGTGAACCTGGTCGACAATGCTTTCCTCGATCACGGCTCGCGTGACTTTGGCTATGCCGTGTTCGGCAAGGTCACTGAAGGCATGGACGTGATCGACGCCATCGCGGCGGTGCAGACCGGCAGACAGGATGTGCCGCTCGAGCCCATCGTCGTGCACAGCGCGAAAATCATCGAGGCCTGACCCCGATGGGCCTGCGCGCGGTCGGCCGTCGTGCCGCGCGGTGGGCGCTGTTGCTGCTGCTGTGGTTTGCCGGCCTGTCAGTGAGCAGCGTGCTGGCACTGCGCTGGGTGCCTCCGCTGGGCAGCGCCTTAATGGTCGAAGATGCCGCGCACCACTGGTTGAACGGCGATTTCGACTTCCGGCTGCACTATGACTGGCAGCCGTGGGAACGTCTCTCGCGGCATGTAAAGCTGGCGGTCATTGCGAGTGAAGACCAGAAATTCGCCTTCCATCCCGGCTTTGACTTCGACGCCATCGACAAGGCACTGAAGGCCAATCAGCGCGGGCGCAAGGTGCATGGCGCCAGCACGATCAGCCAGCAAGTGGCCAAGAACTTGTTCCTGTGGCGCGACCGCAGCTGGGCGCGTAAAGGTTTGGAAGTCTGGTTCACGGTGCTCATTGAGGCCCTGTGGGACAAACAACGCATTCTGGAGGTGTACCTGAACATCGCCGAATTCGGCCCTGGGATTTATGGTGCCGAGGCAGCCGCCCTACGGTTTTACCACCGGCCAGCCAAGAAGCTCACCCGCGCCCAAGCAGCCTTGCTCGCCGCCGTCCTGCCCAACCCAGTGCGCTTTCGCGCCGCTCGTCCCAGCGCCTACGTACTACGCCGTCAGGCTTGGATTTTAGGGCAGATGAACCATCTCGGTGGCGCAGCTTATATTCGACAAGTCGAAGCAGAAGAGTAGCGGCATCAATGCAGCTGACGATCCCCTGGCAACGGGACTTCGCTAAATAATGCCGCGACGTCCACCGCATCAAAGCGATAGGCGCGGTTACAAAATTCACAGGTGACCGTCACCTCACCTTCTTTAGCAATGATATCCAGCGTTTCTGCTTCACCAAGCGCACGCAGCATCGAACTGGTGCGTGCACGCGAACAAGCGCAGCGGAACGATACTGGCACCGGCTCGAAATGCCGCACATCTTCTTCGTGAAACAGACGCTGTAACACTTCCGTGTCAGACCAGCCGAGCAGCTCTGCCGGTGTGAGCGTTGCGGCGAGCAAGCTCACCCGCTCCCACAAGTCCTCAGCCTCGGCACGTGCGCCTAGGTCGTCTTCGGCAGAGGCGGAACTGCCTGTCGGTAATTTCTGGAGCAGCAGTCCCGCTGCCTGGTCGCCGTCTGCGGCCAGCCACAGACGTGTGGGCACCTGTTCAGACAACGCAAAATATTCCTGCAGACCTTCCGCCAAACCCTGACCAATCAGCGGCACCACCCCTTGATAGCGGGTGTCTTGGTCGGCAGATTCGATGGTCACGGTCACCCGCCCCTCCCCGGTGATCTCAGCCAGCGTCCCGGTGGGTACGTCGCCTCGATAACGCGCGACGCCGCGCAAGGCAAAGCTTTCCGTGCATTGCGTGACCAACAAATGCAGCGGCCCTGCGCCCTGAATCTGCAAGGTCAGCCGCCCCTCAAATTTCATTGTGCCCGCCAGCAAGGCCGTTGCCGCCATGGCCTCACCCAAGGCATCGCGCACCACCGTCGGGTAGGCATGATGTTCGATGGTGGCGCGCCAACTGGCGTTCAGGCGCACCAGATAGCCGCGCACCGGACTGTGCTCGAATAAAAAGCGCCGCAGTTGATCGGTGTCTGCCATCGTGCCTCTCGTTGCAGTGACTGGCCGGGGGCCAGTCAACCGGCCAGTCATCCGGCCAGCAAACGCTTCAGCAGGTCGTTCAGCTGTCCGGGGTTTGCCTTGCCGCCGGACGCCTTCATGGCCTGGCCCACAAAAAACCCGAAGAGCTTGTCCTTACCGCCACGGTAGCCCGCCACTTGTTCGGGGTTGGCCTCGATGACTTGGCGGATGACAGCCTCCAAAGCACCGCTGTCGGTGATTTGCTTTAGCCCCTTGGCCTCAATGACTGCATCGGCCGAACGACCCTCGTCCCACATGGCCAGCAGCACTTCTTTGGCCAGCTTGTTGGAAACCGTGTTGTCGATGATGCGCCGTAGCAGCCCCACCAACGCCGTGGCGTCCACTCGAGCAGCGGTAATCTCGAGGTTATCGCGGTTCAGCAAACCAGCGATCTCGCCCATGACCCAGTTCGCACAAAGCTTAGGTTCGCCACCCGCAGCCACCACCACCGCTTCGTAGTACGCCGCCAGTTCGCGACTGGAGGTGAGCACACCTGCGTCATAAACCGACAGACCGTGGTCACGACAAAAGCGCGCCGCTTTCTCGTCCGGCAGTTCTGGCAGGCTCGCGCGCACCGCCTCCACTTCTGCATCACTGATCACCAGTGGCAGCAAGTCGGGGTCGGGAAAATAGCGGTAGTCGTTGGCCTCTTCCTTGGAGCGCATGGAACGCGTCTCGTCGCGAGCCGAGTCGTAGAGGCGCGTTTCCTGCACCACCTTGCCACCCGACTCTAGAAGTTCGATCTGACGGGCTACTTCGAAGTGGATAGCCTTTTCAACGAAACGAAACGAGTTGATGTTTTTCAACTCCGCACGGGTGCCCAGCTTTTCTTGGCCTACCGGGCGTACCGAAACGTTAGCGTCACACCGAAACGAGCCTTCCTGCATGTTGCCGTCGCAAATCTCCAGATAGCGCACCAGCGTGTGGATTTTTTTGAGGTAGGCGACCGCCTCTTTCGCCGAGCGCATGTCCGGCTCAGAGACAATCTCCAGCAACGGTGTCCCCGCGCGGTTCAGGTCAATGCCACTGAAGGCACCGAGCCCCTCGTGCATGCTCTTGCCGGCATCTTCCTCGAGATGGGCGCGCGTAATGCCGATAGTTTTAATCACCCCATCGTCGAGCAGCACATCAATACTGCCGTGTTCAACCACTGGCTTTTCGTATTGACTGATCTGGTAGCCCTTGGGCAAATCGGGATAGAAGTAGTTTTTGCGCGCGAACACCGAACGGCGCGCTACTGTCGAGCCGGTTGCTAGGCCGAAGCGGATGGCCATGCGCACCGCTTCTGCATTGAGCACGGGCAGCACCCCCGGATAGCCGAGGTCGACCAGATTCGCCTGACTATTGGGCGGCGCACCGTAAGCCGTCGGCGAGCCGGAGAAAATCTTGGTGCGGGTAGCGAGCTGGGCGTGGATTTCCAGCCCAATGACCACTTCCCAGTCGCGCCCGGTGGTGGCGCTCTTGACGTATTCAGCCATGGTGGTGCGCCCTCAAACGTACGCGGCTGGCACACGGCGGTGCCAATCCGTGGCCTGCTGGTAGGCATGTGCCGTGGCCAGTAGACGTGATTCGGTAAAATGCGGGCCGATAAGCTGCAGCCCGAGCGGAAGACCCTGCAGGAAACCACAGGGAATGGACATCGCCGGCAAGCCGGCAAGATTGGCACCGATGGTGTAGATGTCATTCAAGTACATGGTGATGGGATCGTCCCCTTGGTTGCCCAACGGGAAAGCCGGCGTGGGCGAGGTGGGTCCCACCAGTACATCGGCCTGGGTGAATGCCGCGGCAAATTCACGGCTGATGAGCTGACGGACCTGCTGCGCTTTGAGGTAGTAGGCGTCGTAGTAACCGGCGGACAGCAGGTAGGTACCGGTCATAATGCGCCGTTTCACTTCAGCGCCAAAACCTTCACCACGCGAACGTTTGTACAAGTCCATCAAGTCCTTCGGCTGTTCGCAGCGATGGCCAAAGCGCACCCCATCAAAGCGCGACAGGTTCGATGAGCATTCTGCTGGAGCCACCACGTAGTAGGTAGGCACCGACAACCCCATGTTGGGACAACTGACGTCTACCAACACTGCGCCTTGGTCGACGTAGACCTGCAACGCAGCCTTGACCAGCGCCGCATTGGCCGCATCCAGTCCCCCCTCGAAAAACTCCCGGACCACGCCAATTCGCAAGCCCTGCACGGACGGCGTCAGTTGCTTTGAATAGGCCGGCACGGGCACATCCACGCTGGTGGAGTCGCGCGGATCGAAGCCGGACATGACTTCAAGCAACAGCGCACAGTCTTCCGCCGAGGGCGCCATGATGCCGGCTTGATCGAGACTGGAGGCGAAGGCGATCATGCCGTAGCGCGATACTCGTCCGTAGGTAGGTTTGATGCCGGAAATACCGGTGAGTGCCGCTGGCTGGCGGATGGAACCACCAGTGTCCGTGCCCGTGGCCACCGGGGCCAAACGGGCCGCCACCACCGCGGCAGAACCCCCAGAACTCCCCCCCGGAACACGAGCCGTGTCCCAAGGGTTGCGCACCGGGCCGTAGTAGCTCGTCTCGTTGGACGAACCCATGGCGAATTCGTCCATATTGGTCTTGCCGAGCAACACGGTGCCGGCCGCCGCCAGACGTTCGACCACCGTGGCATCGTAGGGCGCCACAAAACCATCGAGCATGCGGCTGGCGCAGGTAGTGCGAATACCGTCGGTGCAGAAAATATCCTTCTGCGCCAGCGGAATACCGGTCAGTACCCCCCCCTCCCCGCGGGCCAGGCGGGCATCCGCCAGGGCCGCATCGGCCAGCGCCCGTTCCGGCGTCAAGGTGATATAGGCATTCAGCAGACCGTTGTGCGCCTCGCCGCGGGCAATGAAATGCCGGGCAAGTTCGGTAGCACTGAACTGCTTCTGCTGCAGACCGCTGGCTAATTCAGCAATTGACAGGGTATGCAGGCTCATTCGATGACCTTTGGCACGAGATACAGCGCCGCTTCGAGCTGGCTGGCATTCGCCTGATATTTGACGTGCTGGTCGGTTTCGGTGACCACGTCAGGGCGCAGGCGCTGGACCTGGTCCGGAAGAGGGTGGGCCATTGGCTCAAGGCCGGTGGCGTCCAGCGCACTCAATTGGTCGACAAACGCCAGAATGGCAGTGAGGCTGGCGGTGGCGACGGACAGTTCCGCGTCACTGAGAGACAGCCTGGCGAGGTGGGCGATGTTCTCAACATCGCGGCGGGTGAGGCTCATGGGTCGGGTGCCGGTTCCTGCAAGGTGGGGACGGGAGAGACGCCGGGGAGCGGAAAATCTCTTGGCGAATCATACACGTTGCCTTGCGAGCTGTCCTGCCTGTGCTACCATTCAGGCTTGAATTTCGGCCTGCTTTCCGCCGGCTTTTCCAGCACCGGCGCCCGTCCCGAAGCCCCCGTCCAAGCCAAAGAAGTGCCCCCATGTTCAAGAGCCTGCGCGGCTATTTCTCGAACGACCTCTCCATCGACCTTGGCACCGCCAACACGCTCATCTACGTGCGTGAAAAAGGCATCGTGCTCAACGAGCCGTCAGTGGTCGCCTTGCAAGACGAACCCGGGCGCGGCGGCAAGGTCATCGTGGCCGTGGGCCAGGAAGCCAAGAACATGCTGGGGCGCACGCCCGGCCACATCACCGCGGTACGCCCCATGAAAGACGGCGTCATCGCCGACTTCACCTATACCGAAAAGATGTTGCAGTTCTTCATCAACAAGGTGCATGGCAACCGCTGGTTGCGTCCCTCGCCGCGTGTACTCATCTGCGTTCCCTATGGCTCGACGCAAGTGGAACGTCGCGCCATCAAAGAATCCGCAGAAGGCGCCGGTGCACGCCGCGTCGACATCATCGACGAGCCGATGGCTGCTGCCGTAGGTGCTGGCCTGCCCGTGCATGAGGCACGTGGTTCGATGGTGCTCGATATCGGTGGTGGCACCTCAGAAGTCGCCGTCATCTCACTGAACGGGATCGTCTATGCCGCTTCCGTACGTATCGGCGGTGACCGCTTCGACGACGCCATCATCAGCTACGTGCGTCGCAACTACGGCATTCTCATCGGCGAAGCCACGGCTGAACGCATCAAGATCCAGATCGGCTCGGCCTATCCGGGGCAGCAGGTCAGGGAAATCTCCGTCAAAGGCCGCAACCTCTCCGAAGGTGTGCCGCGCGCGTTCACGCTCAACTCCAACGAGATTCTCGAAGCGTTGCAAGAACCGCTAGCTGGCATCGTGGGCGCGGTCAAACAAGCACTTGAACAGACACCACCAGAACTGGGCGCAGACGTTGCGGAACGCGGCATCGTCCTCACCGGCGGCGGCGCCCTCCTGCGGGACCTCGATAAACTGCTAGTCGAAGAAACCGGCCTGCCGGTGCTGGTCAGTGATGACCCGCTCACCTGTGTCGCCCGCGGTGGCGGACGCATTCTCGAGCTCACTGAACAGCACCCTGGCGCCTTCGGCCTGCAGTGAGAGTCAGCGCACCTGGCGCACTGTCCGGTCCCGCGCGGGGCGGGGCTGTCGGACTCAAGGCCGCAGTGTTGGTGCTGGCCGCTGTTGGCTTGATGGTTTCCGACCAGCGCCAAAATCATCTGGCTTGGGTACGCAATGTCATCGTGACTGCAGCATGGCCGCTGCGCTGGCTGGTGCATTCACCGGTAGTCGCTGGGGAGTGGCTCGGCGCTACCTTTGCTACGCGTGAAAGACTCCTTGAGGATAACCGTCGTTTGCATGATCGACAGGCGCTGTTAGAGCTGCGGCTGTTGCGCTTTGAGGCACTGGAAGCCGAAAACCAGCGCCTACGCGCCATCAGCCAGGCGGTCCCCACAGAGGCTACGCGCTCACTCATGGCAGAAGTGCTGCGCGTCGACCTGGGTCCATTCCGCCAGCGCGTGATCATCAATCAAGGCAGCCGGCACGGCGTCTTCCTAGGGCAAGCCGTTGTGGACGCTAACGGCATCATCGGACAGGTGCGCCGTGTTGGCTCAATGTCTGCCGAAATCATTCTCTTGTCGGACCCCGAGCATTCCATTCCTGTTCAGGTGAACCGCAACGGTCTGCGTACGCTAGTGGCTGGTACCGGGCAACCGGATTTACTAGCATTGCCTTATCTCTCACGCAACGCCGATATCCGCGTGGGCGATCTGCTGCTGTCGTCCGGCCTTGGCGGCGTATTCCCGGCAGGCACACCCGTCGCCCGCGTTAGTGAAGTGCGCCGCGACCCCACCGCACCCTTGGCCATCATCCGTGCCACGCCGCTCGCTGCGCTGGACCGTGATCGGGAAGTCCTGCTCATCTGGTTCGCGACGCCGACGGTGGATATCGACACCAGCGTCACGCCAGACAGCGCGCCGCAGAACCCAGCGGCGGGGACCAAGCGATGAATCACGACGTCACCCTGCCACGCTATGTGGTGGCATTGTGGCTGTTGCCGGCGCTGCTGTTGTCGGCGGTGCCACTGCCCAGCTGGCTGGGACCATTCTGGCCCGATTGGCTCTTACTGTTGATCATCGCCTTCGGGCTCGCTTCGCCCCGTAGCTGCGGCCCTGGCACCGCGTTTGTGACGGGGCTGGCGCTGGATGCATTTCGCGGCATCCTGCTGGGGCAGCATGCTTTCGCGTTCGTCGTGGTGGCCTGGCTCGTCCACCGCTTCCGCTTACGACTACGCATGTTCACTCCGTTGCATCAGGCCATGGTGGTGTTATCACTGCTTTGGGCTTACCAGTTTCTGTTGTTCTGGATCGACGGCGTGAGTGGGCATCCACTCACCTACTGGGGCCGCTGGCTGCCGGTTCTGACCGGTGCGGCCGTTTGGCCATGGCTGTACGGCTGGCTGTCGCGCCATGTCGTCCGTCACTGACGCCCGCCTCACTGTATGGCACGCCTTCGCGTCAAGAACGCGGTTCTGGAGCAGCGGGTATTTCTGCACCGGACCGCCTTCGCCGCCAGTATCGTCGGACTACTGCTGGGTGCCATCCTCATCCGCTTGGTATGGTTGCAAGTCGTGCAATACGACTACTACACGGCCCTATCACAGGGGAACCGCGTTCGCATCGATCCCCTGCCAGCCGACCGCGGCATCATTGTGGATCGCCACGGCACGGTACTCGCCGACAACACGCCGGCCTATCAGTTAGAGATCACCCGTGAACGTGTTCCCGACCTCAAGGACTCGCTGCATCGGTTGGCAGACCTGCGACTGATCAACGCTGACACATTGGAAGCGGTATACCGCCTCGTGCGTGCTAGCCCCAGCTTTCGTTCGGTGCCCCTGCGCCTATCGATGAACGACGAGGAGATTGGACGCTTCGCGGTCCGGCAACACCAATTTCCGGGCGTCGAAATCCGTGCGCGGCTCGCACGCCACTATCCGAACGGCGCACTGGGGGTGCATGCCCTCGGCTACGTGGGCGCCTTAACTGACCGTGATCTAGAGCGCATTGACCGCAACATCTATGCCGGCACCTCGATCATCGGCAAGATAGGGCTCGAGGCTGCCTATGAGCAGCAGCTCCGCGGCAGCTCTGGCTATCAACAGCTCTTGGTCAATGCCGAAGGGCGTAGTGTTGAACACGCAGGTGGCGTTGCGCATTCACTGGATCACCACGCACCACAGGCCGGCAATGATCTGGCGCTGGCGATCGACGCGAAACTGCAGGCAGTCGCTGAACAGGCGCTGGGCAACCACCGGGGCGCCATCATCGCGCTCGATCCACGTTCGGGAGATGTACTGGTACTGGCCTCGACACCTACCTTTGATCCGAACCTGTTTACCCGCGGCATCTCCACCCGCGACTACCGTCTCCTCGCCGACAGTCTCGACCGTCCCATGTTCAACCGCGCGTTACGCGGCACCTATCCACCAGGATCTACCGTCAAGCCCTTTATGGCCCTGGCCGGCCTTGAGTATGGCGTGATTGACCCCGGCTACCGGCGCCCCTGCCCAGGCTGGTTCCACCTTCCAGGGAGTACGCACCGCTATCGCGACTGGAAAAAAGAAGGCCACGGCAGCGCCGACATGCGCGAAGCCATCGCCACCTCTTGCGATGTCTACTTCTATGCCTTGGCAGATCTGCTCGGCATTCAGCGCATCCACGATTCCATGACCCACCTCGGCTTCGGTTCTCGTTCTGGTATTGATATTCCGGGCGAGCAAGCCGGGTTAATGCCCTCGCCAGCGTGGAAACGTAAGGCTTACAAGCGCCCCCAGGACCGCATCTGGTTCCCGGGCGAGACGGTCATCGTCGGTATTGGGCAGGGCTACCTGCTCACCACACCCATGCAACTGGCACATGCCACTGCCATCGTCGCCGCCAAGGGTCGCAACTTCACGCCACGGCTGGTGACCGGCATCCGCGATGCTGCTACCGCCCGTTGGCGCAAGTTACCACCCGTGGAAGGTGAGCGAGTACACCTCAAAGACGAAGGCAACTGGGATGTCATTACCGAAGGCATGATCATGGTCACTTCGAGTCCCCGTGGTACTGCTTTTGGAGCCATCCGCGGCACGCCTTACACCGTGGCCGGCAAGACGGGCACCGCACAGGTGTTCAGCATCGCGCAGAATGCGAAGTATCACGAAGCGGATGTTGCCGAACGACTAAGGGACCATGCGCTGTTTGTGGCCTTCGCGCCGGCCGAGGCACCACAACTAGCGATCGCCGTGATGGTAGAGAATGGTGGTCATGGGGCGTCGGTCGCCGCGCCCATGGCGCGGGCCATCTTCGACGCCTATCTGCTCGGTAAATTTCCGACGCCGAAGCCAATGCCATTACCGCCATCGACTCCGCAGAAGGACTAGCCCATGTACGAGGACTGGCAATTTTCGCGGACCCAACGGGCCTTCAGTAGCTCAGGCGAGTGGCTGAAGCGTTTTCACCTAGACAGCCTGTTACTCACTGGTATTGGCCTGTTGATGCTCTATGGCTTGTTCGTGCTCTACAGCGCGGCCGGTGAAAATGTCCGTCTGTGGCAAGGGCAGATCGTCCGCTTTGTGCTGGCCCTCGGGATCATGGTAATCCTGGCGCAAGTACCACCTCAATGGATTCGCCGCGTCTCGCCGGCACTCTATGTCATCGGTGTGGGGCTATTGGTGCTGGTCGCTGTGCTGGGTGATATCGGCAAGGGTGCGCAGCGCTGGCTCGATCTTGGCTTCATCCGTTTTCAACCCAGTGAACTGATGAAACTCGCGGTCCCACTGACCTGCGCGTGGTGGCTTCACGAACGGCCCATCCCACCCTCCGTTCGCGACCTCGGCATCCTGCTACTCATCATCGGCGTGCCGGCGGGACTTATTGCGGAGCAGCCGGACCTTGGCACCGCCATCTTGGTCTCGGCGGCGGGCGTGTTCGTGGTGCTGCTAGGCGGCCTGCCCTGGCGCATTATTGCGACCAGTACCGGACTACTCGCCATGGCAGTCCCCGTCGGTTGGCATTTTATGCACGACTACCAGCGCCAGCGGGTCATGACCCTGCTCGACCCCATGCAGGACCCGCTCGGAGCGGGCTATCACATCATTCAGTCCCAGATCGCCATCGGCTCAGGCGGTGTTTTCGGCAAAGGTTGGACAAACGGCAGTCAGGCGCAGCTGGAGTTTCTCCCCGAGCGCTCGACTGACTTCATCTTCGCCGTTGTCGGCGAGGAGCTCGGCCTACTCGGCCAGGCATTACTGCTGATTCTCTATGCCTGCGTCATCGGGCGCGCGCTGTTCATGGCATTGGATGCCCGAGACACCTTCGGTCGACTCGCTGGCGGCAGTATTGCGCTAACCTTCGCGGTGTATGTGGTCGTGAATGCCGGGATGGTCAGCGGCATCTTGCCGGTGGTAGGTGTGCCACTGCCGCTGTTCAGTTATGGCGGTACCAGTGCCGTGACCTTGCTCGCCGGGTTCGGTATCCTGCTTTCCATCTACTCCCATCGGAAACTCGTGCGGTGATGCAGCGACCCGCCTTCTGGCTGACTGGAGCCTGCCTGCTCGCATTGCTGGCGCCGGCCAACGCGCAGGCGCTTGACGCTACGCGCGAGGACGTCAGGCAATTCGCTGCCGAGATGGTCAAAAACCATCAATTTGACGCGGCATGGATCGACACCCTGCTGCTTTCTGCACAGTCGCAACCCGCGATCATCGAAGCCATGAACCGCCCGGCTGAGCGCACCAGGCCCTGGTTTGAATACCGCGCGCGGTTCATCACTCCGCGCCGCATCAATGAAGGCGTGGCTTTCTGGCAGGCACACCGCGAGGAACTCGAACGCATCGCGGCCGAACGCGGCGTGCCGCCTGAGATTATCGTCGG
>CANIOW010000037.1 GCA_947469285.1 Gammaproteobacteria bacterium | reverse complement strand
GGCCACTGCGGCCACCGGTGAATCGTCTGCCTCGCGCAGAATCTTCACCATCTGCTCTTCCGTAAATCGCGCCTTCTTCATGACTCCCTCCTGTCCCGGGAGCCATCTTGCCAAACTTCAAACGGTCCGAAAAACAACCATCAGGTCAGTGCCGTCCGTCGCTTGATTTCGTCTTCCATCTCTATGCTCACAAATGCTCTCCTTTTCAAAGATTACACCTGAGCAGGAAATCAGTGGGTCAATACATACGAGACTGGCCGTGAGCTGCGACGCGGACTCAGCTCGCATCGTGAGTTCTACAACACCGAGCGAACCCATCAGGCACTGGACTACGGGCGACCGGATGACGTTTACTATGGCCGACCCACAGTGCGAATGGCCGCATGAAGAGACCTGAAGATCTTCTGACGCTTCGCGTCAGACCGTGTCTCGGTAGTCGATTTACGAAGAGAAAAGACGAAGAGATCATCAACCAGACCGGCACAGATCCACCTAACCGAAGAGGAAATCTGTCTTAACGACCGGTAACACCTGTGTGCAAAAGAGAAGCGAAAATATGAAAGTCACTGTCTTTACTGCTGGGAGAACTGGTTCACAGTTTCTATATGAATTAATAAAGGCCAACTTCGATAACACTGAGCTTTTTGAGTGGTTCTCGCCAAGTTTTGTGCGAGCGTCAGAAGAAATCAACGACGAAGAGTTTTTGACTTACATTTCGAAACAAATGAAGACGACGAATTTGCCATTTGCGTCAAAGGTGACGCCGCATATTTTCGATGCCCGGTGGAAGGATTCAAAGAAAAATATAGAGGCGGTGTTAGAGGCGACGAAATGTACAAAGCAAATCTATATGTGTCGTATGGATTTTTTTGGACTTTGCGTCTCGGATTGGATTGCCAACTTGACGGGTCGATGGCATTCAAACAGACCAGTAACGGAGACGCGATATCTGCCATTCAAGCGAGTTGTAGCTGATATGTATCAGGCGGAAAGCGCAATGCTAGAAACATTCAAATCTTATGCTGGTGAACACGCTGCGGTCACCTTTTATGAATGCCTAAACGCTTCGCCGCTTACTTTTACAATGAGTACTATGCGATACATCACCGGTAGGGCCGTGTGCATAAACGAGATAGTTTCAGACATGCCAACTAAGCGAGTCTTAAATTCAGATTCATCAGAATATAAAAGTATCATATCTACCTTAAGTTCCGAAGATTTGGATTTCTTTTATGAAACAAAGAATTGTCGAGATAAAAAGGTAAAAGAAATACTCTATCAATTTGAAGTAATTTAGAGAAAGTCTGCATAAATCTGCCCGCGGCGTAAGAAAATAGACTGATGAAACAGCAGAGTTTTGGCCATTCTGGCTTTGATCCCTCCCAGGTCTGACGGTGAGTCGTCTGTCTCGCGCAGAATCTTCACCATCTGCTCTTCCGTAAATCGCTTCTTCACGTCCAACCTCGTCTACAGGGGTCAGACCTTAGAGCTTTTCGCGACTCATTTCAGGGGGACGTCGCTAGCGGAAAGTGTCAGCCTTCGCTCCAGGCAATGCTGCCAAACGCGTACGGGCAACCACGCTGCCGGCGGCGGCGGCATCACCATACCAGCGCCGGGCATTTTCCAGATCCACCAGCACGCCGACGCCGCGGGTATACGCATCGCCAAGGGCTGTCTGCGCCACCGCACTGCCGCTCACCGCTACGCGCTCGAGGCCTTTGATGACCAGCTCACTGGTTGCCTGCTCGGGGCGGTCTAGTAAAGCAGCGAGTGTCGAGGCGGCGCTCTCCTCGCCGAGCGAGGCTGCTTGCACCAGCCAGCCGAGTGCTGCGTCCAAAGAACCCACGCCCTTGGATTCTGCCAGCGCTAGAGCATAGAGCAGCCGCAGGGCCGGCAAGAAGTCCTGCGCCGCGGCGGCCTCCAGCAAAGCGGTCGCTGCCAAATGGTCTGCCTGCACGCCAAGGCCCTGAAGATAAAGCTGTGCCAGGTTATATGCGCCCTCGGGGCGTCCACTCGCAGCCGCCTGGCGGTACCACTCGGCGGCCTCCGCATAGTCGACGGCCCCGCGAGCACCTGTCGCTGCGGCAATACCCATCTGCAGCGCCGCGGCGGAGCTGCCTTGTTCGGCCGCCGCCTGGTAGGCCGCCAGACCAGCCAGCGGGTCTTGCTGGACCCCCAGGCCATGAATTTGCAAGGTACCAAAGTGCATCACGGCCTCTCGGTCACCTTCTGCCGCAGCGCGCCCGAACCAGTGGGCCGCGGCAGCGTAATCTTGCGCCACGCCACGGCCTTCAGCATACAGCGCGCCGAGCCGCTCAAATGCACCGACAAAGCCTTGCTTCGCCGCCCGTTCAAACCAGCGCACGGCATCCGTGGCGTCCGGTTCGACACCACGCCCCTCCAGGCAGAGCACGCCCATCAGATATTCCGCTTCGGCGTCGCCGCGGTCCGCCGCTTCGCGGCATAGTTGTGCAGCGGTCAGGTAGTCGGGGTATTCCAGCGCGCTCAGTAGCCGCACGAGGGACACCAGCGCAGGCACCGAGCCTTTCACGGCGGCGCGTCGCAGCCAGGTTTCGGCCATCACCGAGTTGACCGGAATGCCATCCCCGGTCCGTTGTAATTCGCCTAGGCGGTACATGGCCAGCACCTCGCCGGCACGTGCGGCGTAGGTCAGTGAAGTGACCACACGGGCCATATCGCGAACGGCCAGCGGTTGCTCCAACAGCAGCAGCCCGAGCGTTAAATGAGCGAGCGAATGACCCTTCGCGGCAGCGCGCTCCAGCCACCGAATCGCCAGCGCTTCATCCACCACCCCGCCGTAGCGCCCGGCATGCAGCAGCCCCAGCCCGAGCTCGCCCATCACCTGCCCGCGGTCCGCAGCGCTTTGGAACTGCATCGCCGCGAGCGCCACATCTGTCTCGCCGCCCAGTCCACAGGCCAACTGATGCCCCAGTCGCGCCGCCGCTCCTGCATCGCCACCGGCAGCCGCCAGACGGTTCCAGTGCAGCGCCGCCTGCGGGTTGGCGGCCACGTCTAAGCCTTCTGGGTAAAGGCGACGGAAGAACGACGAACCGGCGGTAGGGCTTTCGAGGCTGGCGCGTGCGGCATCGGACAGCAAGTCGCCCGCCGCCAAACCGGTGAGGTAGACCTCCCCCAGCCGGGCTTGTGCCGCCACCACGCCGGCATCCGCAGCACGCTGATAGCTCTTCACCGCAGCCACTGGGTTCCGCAACACCCCCACACCAGCCTCAAGGCACTGACCCAGACGCCAATCGGCTTGCACCTCACCCTGTGCCGACAAGGTTCTAAAGAGAGCGACGGCATCACTAAAGCGTCGCTCGGCATAAGCGCGCTCCGCAGTGGCGAAAGTGTCCGCGTGTGGCAACAGCAGGCGTGGCACCCAACCCGACGGCAGGTGCGCCGCGAACCACGCGCACACCTTGGCCCAGGCTGAACGCCACGGCGCGGCAGTTGCTAAGGGAGCGGTCATCGGCTACTGCGCCTCTCGCATGGCCTCAGACCCGGTCCGCAGTGCGCCTTCCACCAGATACGACAGAATGGTCCGGCTGCCGACCATAATATCGCCCTGCAGGGTCATGCCGGGAATGAGGCGGAAATCCCTTGGGACATTGTGCAGCTTGGTCGCCGTGACCTGCACCCGAACGCGAAAGTACGGCTGTACAGCGCTGGTGTCGTCCGTGGTGAAGGTGCCTTCGCTAATGCTAGCGATGCGGCCCTCCGCCGATCCATGGCGCAGAAACGTGTAGGCATCAATCTTGAGCACCACCCGGTCACCTGCTCGAATAAAGCCAATGTCCTTGGCCATGACATGCAGCTCCACCTCCACCGGCACATCCAGTGGTACCAAGGTGAACAGCGGCTCATTGACCATGTTGGCGGCGCTAGCGGCGACATAACCAACGGAGGCCCGCCCAACCTTCAACACCACCGCATCGGCAGGCGCATTCAGCGACACCAGTTCATTCAAACGCACGGCTTTTTGTAAGCTCCGCCTGGTGGCTTCTGTCTCGCTACGCAGGGCCACCAGCTCATCGCTAGCATCGATCGCCCATTTGTGTTCGAACGCCGAGCGCTGTTGCCGCAGCGCATGTAAATTCTGGCGCGTGCTGGCCGCCTGATGCCCGGCGTCGGACAGCAAACGGTTGGCCTCTGCCCGCGCATCTGCGGCCTGCATGCCCTGCAACTTGGACACATAGCCTTTAACCAGCAACGGCGCGTACAGTTTTTCCACTTCCTCGGCCAGCTGCAGGCGCTTGCGGAATTCCACCACGTCACCGTCGTACTGGGACACCTGAGATTCCACCGACCGAATTCGGGCGTCGAAATCTGCCAGGCTCGCCCGGTACTCGCGCAGTTTCTTGTCCCCGATGGATGCCTGCAGCACCGAGCTGACATCGCGAGCCCGCGGCGCATAGGAACGACCCGCCACCTCCGCCTCTAGGCGCGCCAGTGCGGCCTGGTCGCTGGCGAGTTTTTGCTCCAGTTGACCGCGATCCGCCTGAGTGAAGGTGGGATCGAGGGTTGCCAGTACCTGGCCCTTCTTCACCACATCGCCGCTCTTCACTCGAATCTCGCGCACCACGCCGCTATCGAGCGGCGAGATATAAAGCATCCCGCCCACCGGGACGATGCGGCCTGTGCCCACCACCACCCGATCTAGCTTCACGAACGCGGCGAGCAACAGCACCAGCGCCAGCCCAACGCCCAGTGCGTACAGCAGGAAATGTTCACTACGCGGACTGGTGCGCAGCAGCACGGCCGCGGTCTCCGATTCGAAGGCGCCCACCACATGCCCAACCACCTCCGCCCGTCGCTTGGCGGGTAGGCGCTTGAGCAACTCTTCTGGCAACTGGCTCATGGCGCATCCTTGGCGCGCGGCAACAGCGTCACCTCGTTCCTTCGCGGATCCAGGTGGCGATTTTGCGTGTACCACATGGTGCGATAAATATCGCAGCGCGCCAGCAGCTCGGAATGCGTGCCAATGTCGTACAGCTTGCCGCGCTCCAACACCAGAATGGCATCCGCCTCCACGAGCATCGATAAGCGGTGGGAGATGGACAGCACCGTACGGCCGTGAGCAATGCGCTTGAGGTTGGCATTCACAATGGCTTCACTTTCAGCATCCAGCGCACTGGTTGCTTCGTCCAAAATGAGCACGGCCGGGTCAATCAATAATGCCCGCGCAATCGCCAGACGCTGACGCTGCCCACCAGAAAGATTGGTCGCCCCTTCTTCAAGCAGCGTGTCGTAGCCGCGTGGCATGCGTTCAATAAACTCTTCCGCGCCAGCCAGCTGCGCTGCGCGCACTACGTCCATAAAACTCGCATCCGGGCGCGCCATCGCGATGTTCTCCCGGACCGTGCCCGAGAAGAGAAAGTTTTCCTGTGGCACCACCCCAATATTGGTGCGCAGGTGCGTTAAGTCGATCTCCCGCAGATCCATGCCATCGATCTTGATAATGCCTTCGTAGCTGGAGTTCAGACGCTGCAGCAGACGGGTGACCGTGGTTTTTCCAGAGCCACTTCGGCCCATGATGCCGAGCATGGTCCCTTTAGGAACGGTCAAGGTCACGCCATCCAGCGCGTAGGGCGCCGTGGGGGAATAGCGAAAGCGCACGTCGCGGAACTCAATCTCACCCCGCACTGGCATCTTAAGACCATTGGCGCGGGTTTCCTCTGGCGGTGAATTCACCACCATTCCCACTTCATGCAGTGCGGCGGAAACCTCACCAAACTCTGACTGCAAGGTGGCAATCTTGATCAGCGGCGACCCCACCCGTTGCGCCAGCATGGAGAACGCAAACAGCATGCCCGGAGAAATGGCATCGGGCGACTGCAGCACCATCCATCCACCGATAATGAAAGTACCAGTGAAAATAAGGCGTTCAAAGGGCATGCTCAGCGTCTGTGGGTAGTTGGTGAGCAATCCCAGACTGTGATGGGCCTGCGCCGCATCCGCCACCTTGCGGTCCCATTCCTTGCGTCGACGCCCCTCGAGCGCCAGCGACTTGATCGTCTTCATGCCATGCAGCGTTTCAACCAGATGCGAGCCTTTGCGAATCTCCGTCTCGATCACCCGACTGATGGCTCTGCCGACTGGCTTCATGAAGGAATAGACGATGAGCGCCACAATGGCCGCCATCGCAAACACGAACAACGCCAGGTGCCACTCTATGAGCAGCAGCACCGGCACCAGCCCAAGCAGTGGGATGGCGTCGAGAAACGTCCCGAACAACTGCCCGGTAATGAAATGCCGGATTTTATGGATCTGGTGCAGCCTACCCAGCGTTCTCCCGGTGGGGTGATGTTCGAAGTAGTCCATGGGCAACTTCAACAGCTTCTCGACAATGTAGAGATTGATGCGACTGTCGATGCGCGTAGACACAATCTGCGTCAGGATTCTGCGCAGATAGGTCAGCACCATTTCAAAGCCGATAATGACCGCGATGATGCCCACGACCACATAGAGAGTTGAATAGGACCGGTTCGAGATGACGCGGTCGACAATCAACATGGTGAGGAAAGCGGGCGCTATGACAAAGACGGTGTTGATGACCGATGCAATAGCAATGTCTGCAAATATTTTCCGCTCACGCAGCACCTGCGAAAGCATCCACCCGAGTCCAAACGGCTGCGTTTCATCAGCGAATTGATGCAGCCGTTTTAACAGCAGCAGCTCACCTTGCCAAATCTCTGCGAGTTGCGCCTCTTCGATAAGCGTCACCGCATCCTCGGCGGCTTCTGGGTCACGGACGAGCGCCACCGTTCCCTTCATGGGATCGCTCCGCGCGTCCTCGAGTATCAGCGCCGCCCCATCTTTGGAGCGAAGAATGGCGGGTAGTGTTTTCGCGAGCGAGGGCAGCTCGGAGAACGCCACATGGACCAGCTGTGCCTCAAGGCCCAGCTCCAGCGCCATGGCGACCAAGGCCGCCGAGGACGGCTCACCAACACCCAAGGAAAACTTTCGCTGCAGCTGCTGAGCGGTGGTTTCCATGCCAAGGCGCGTGGCCAGCAAGGCTAGTGCAGTAAGCGCCGAGGAACGCGGCGCGGCCTGGCCAGCGTCCGACCTCTCGTCGAACGGCGACTGCGCCTGAGGGTTTAACTCAGGCACCTCCCCTGTGGTGGGCCCGTTCAGACAAACACCTCGACAGCCTCATCGCACCGCTTGGCATACCAGTGCTGCCAGCGATCTAGGGCTTCTTGCTCGGTGCAATAGTGGAACGCATCGGCGCACCGTTGACGGTCAAAGTAGCTGACTCGGGAGATGGCTTCAAGGCCCGAAAAAGCAGGCCGAAAATCGGCGCGCGGTTCACGCCAGACGAGCGTCTGCGGGTTGCCGTTGTCAACGATGGTGGCAAAATTCACATTCGGGCAAAAGTCATGAATGGCCAAAACGACCTTATAGACATCTCCATGCCACAAATCACCAGGCAAGCCTGCCCGATGCCGCTCTGCAATCGACAGCTCGGGGTCTGCGATAGCTGAGTAAACGTCCGATGGCATCGTGTCGTCGATGAGCCAGACCGTGTCGGCATGCGCCAGTGAGAGCGTGGCCACGAAGTCGCGAAAGGTTTGCTCGAAGGTATGTAGCCCGTCTAAATAAATGACGTCGTAGGGCTCCCGGGCCTGCCCTGACACAAAGAAGGCATCGCTGGTCATTTGGTGAAACCGCACCTCGGCCGAGGCGTAGGCCTGCGTGTCGAACGGAAAATACACATCCACAGCGTCTTTTTCCGGGAACGGCACCGCGTGAAAGGTGCTGGCATGGTAAACACCCACTTCCAAATAGCGCTGGGCACCAGTCACTTCCTGGACACGGCTTAGACGACGGATGGACCAATCAGACACCGGAGACCTCTTTTTCTGGCAGAGAGCAGAACATTAGACGCTTGACGTGAGCTCGCTGGTTAACGATACACGGCTTCATGCTGCGCGTAGGCGATTGACGGAGACGCGGGCGGGCTCGCGCCAACCTGCCCGCCGCGCTTTAAGCTTTGGGCGAGCAGGCGTTGCGCGAGGGCCACGGGATTTCCCATAGGAAAGTGCATGCCGTCAATGCCATCGCGGACTTTTTCCGCCATGCCGCCAATGTCTGAACAAAGGATAGGCACGCCATTGCGCAGCGCCTCCTGAATCACCAGCGGCGAATTTTCCCACCAGATACTGGGCACCAACACCACGTCGACCTGGCGCATCAGCGCGTCGACGCGCTCACTTTCATAGGGTCCGTAATACTTCACGTTGCGGCCGACCTTGGCCAGACGCTCCAGATAGTCTTTCTGGAATTCCGGCGGTTGGCCGGAATAGTCGCCATGGATTTCAAACGTCACGCCATATTGCCGCTGCTCGGCGAGGATGGCTGCTGCCTCCAGCAGCACATTAATGCCCTTCAGGTGGGAGATTTGGCCGAAGAAGCCAACACGGAGCGGAGTCCCCTCATCCGGCAGCGGGCGCGGCGGCGCAAGCGCCGGACCAACCGGCGGCATCACGTTTTCGATGACCGAGAGCTTGTGGGCAGGAACACCCCACGCGCGGTACCGTGCCGCCAGAAACTCACTCGGCGAAATAAAGTGGTCCACCAAGGCAAAGAACTGCTGCACATAGTGCTTGCGCAGGAAGAAATCGGTGGGGGGAATCTCTGGGAAGCAACGGCTGCAGCGGTCCGGTGTGGCCTCGTGGCAGAGCACCTGCCGCTCACGCGTGACCATCTGCCCATAGTGGTTACAAATCGCCAGATACTCGTGCAGGGTTAGCACCACCTTGCAGTTTGGCAAAGTCTCTTTTACATGGAGAAAAGCTTCTACCCCGAAATTGAGATAGTGATGAAAGTGCACCACCGTGGGCTGCAGCGTCTCCAGCAGCCGGCGAAACTCCGCTGGGAATTTCGGGTCACGGTTGGCGAACTTGAACCAGTCGAATTCACCCGCGGAATAAAGATATTCACGTTCGCCAGTCGGCTGGCTGAGGGTGGCTCCCGTGCGTTGCGGACCAATACCACGCACACAGCCTAGAAACCAAGCTTCACGTCCCTCGCGGCGCAGGTGCTCGTAGAGCGTATAGGCCGCCAATTCTGCGCCCCCTTTGACATAGCGGGGGTGGCTATGGGTAGCCACCAGCACCCGTGGCCCTGGCGACACCGCGGGTGGTGACGGCACCGCCGGCTCCAGCTTCGAATGTTTGCGCATGATTGTCCTTCCCTCTAGGCAGCCCGCCCTGGAAGGGCCGGCGTCTAACTCGGCGCGCCGAACCAGCGGCGCTCGTGCACCCACGCATTGTAGAGAGTTAGGTTCATTCGGAACTGCGAACTACTGCTCCCCTGTGACTGCCGCTCGATGTGGTAGGCCTCCACCCGTCGATCCACAGCGCTGGTCAGGCCCCGTTTCGCCAATTGCCGGCAGAGGTCGGAGTCTTCGAAGTCGCCGATCACATAGGCCTCGTCGAACCCACCCAGCTCATTCGCCAGCGAACGGCGCATCAGCATGCAGGCGCCGGTGATCAGCTCGGTTCGCACCACCCCGAGCCCCGGTTCAGGGCGCCGCCCTTTATTGTGGTGGCCGATAAAGGTCCAGTTGCCAAATTCAGGCAGTCGTTCGTAGTAGCAGCCTTCGTGCTGCACCGAGCCATCATCGAACAGCAACCGCGGGCCAATCACCCCAATATCACGGTTGGCCGCAAGCGTTGCCGCGAGTCGGTCAAGCCAGTCATCCGCTATCGGCAGCACATCGGAGTTCATGAAACAGACCAGCGGCGCGCGCGCGGCTCTGAGGCCCGTATTGCTGGCTGGCGCAAAGCCAAGATTTGCGCCATGCAATAGCACCCGAAATGGCACGCGGAAGCGCTCATAGACCGACGTAGCGAGCGCTAGCAGCTCGCGTTCTCGACGCGGATCGTCCAGAACGTAGATGAGCTCTAACGCGCCACGATCTGCCATGCGCGAAAAAATGGCCATCTGGTATTCCAGAAAATCGACCCGGCCATAGAGGGGAATGACGAGCGAGTAACGCGGTTTTGCGGCGGGCGTCCCGTAGACGGATTCACGGGTGGCAGGGCGCTGCCGCAGCCGGTCCTCATTCAGGGAGCGAACCAAGGGTCCGAGCACCTGGTCAAAGGCCTGGTTGACCTCGTCATAGCGCAGATCCAATAGGTCTAGCAGGCGACGGATGGCTTCGAGGCCGCGGGCTTCAAACCGGGGGATCGGCACGTAGCCGACCTCACCGGAGAGGAGCTCGACCTCCAAAAACAGTGCATCGCCTTCCGACACCGCCTGCGGGCAGTAAGCGATGAATCCGCAAGCAGGATCGGTGAACCCGCGTGCGGCGCCAACACTGGAGATGACATCGTCCCGCCGCATGCGAATGCACTGGGCCATGTCGAGCACGGTCGTCAACGGTCCCGAGCGAACGCGCAGTTCACGCACCATGCCCGGCGCATGCAGCATCCACCCCTGCAGCGCAATGCCACCATCCGGGGCAGGCATCGCCAGATCGATCTCCAGGCCGACGTAGTCCGACAGCGAGGCCAGCGTATTGCTCCCGGCGAACACGGGCCGTGAGACGCACCCGAGAAGCGCCGCTCGCCGTTTGCTGGCAGGAACGTCGTTAGTCAGGACACGGCGCGCCCGCTCGCACAGCACCGCCTCCTCCAGCCGTTCAGATGAAGGCCCTAGCCGCACCTCATGGTCACGGCCCTGCAGACGAAACACCAGGCGTTCCAGCGCCGGAATGGCCGAGCGACCCAGCGGCACGACGGCAAACAGGCCAATCCGCGAGGCGTCCAGATCGCCACGTTCAAATAGCATGAGCCCCGCCGAAGCGGCCAAAAGACCGCTCGCGGCCACCAGCGTGCACGGCACGTTTTCAGGCAGCCGTCCTTTGGCAGGACGCTGCATCCAGCCGACGAAAACCCAACCGCCCACGATAGCGGAAAAACCAAAGCTATCTACGAGCCCAGGGAGCTCTAGTGCATTGGCGGTCCGCTCAGGAACGGGAGCAACCGGCAGCGGGGCGGTGCCGCCGAAGACTCGATCGTGCACAGCAGCTGGCAGCCGAGAGGTTTTCATAACAGTCGCCTCGAGCGGCCCGGTAGCTCCCCGAGTCAGGAAGCTACCGTAGCCCAGCGCTCTTAGACCGTACCGTTACCGGCAGGGTGATTCACACCCACCACTTCAATGGTCGTCTTGCCGCCATCGAAAGACATCACGGCATGTCCTCCCGCGCTCTGCAAGTCCATGGCGTGCAGCTGCGTCAGCGAGTAGCCCTCTACCGGCTGTGCCGCTGCTGCCGGCACAAAGCCTGGCAGCCATTGAGCACCACCAGCCGCCGAAGCAGACGCGTCGGGCGCAACGTAGGCGGCCCCCGAAGCAGCACCCTTCTGCGACACGGCTTCCACGCCCGGTACCGCTACGAACTGCATGGGGGCTGCGCCGCCCAGCATCGTTGGCTGTCCACCGTCGTTCGCCCCGGCAATGGCCCCCTGTGCACCGCCCACCACACTC
Source organism: Gammaproteobacteria bacterium (assembly GCA_947469285.1). GTDB lineage: Bacteria > Pseudomonadota > Gammaproteobacteria > Steroidobacterales > Steroidobacteraceae > CAIOHZ01. Next base: position 13,733 of record CANIOW010000037.1, on the reverse strand, counting down.
GACGGTGCGGCAGCAGGCACACTGGCGGCAACGCCCGCACCAGCCACGGACGGCGCGGCATACACTGCCGCTACTTTTCCAGCGACAAGGACCGCTGGTTGATTAGAACCCGAAATCGTAGCCATTATTCCCATCCCCTATCTGCATTATGTTTGTGACCGACCGCACGGTTACGGTAGGTACAAAATCAAGATAGGGATAATACGTGTCATTATTGTGATAGGAATCACACTTAACATAATTTTAAAACATTATTTCGTACTGGACATTAATTGCGTGCGAAACACCGAGAGATGATCGACGGCATCCCACGACCGCTGGTCCATTTGCTGCAGCAACTAGCGAGGCAACGTGGCGGGGCCCAGGCTGAACTCGCGCGTCAACTGGACCGCGCTTGGCGCCATCACCCCGAGCAGCACCCGCTACTGGTGGGGCCGTATGCCCAGCTGCTGGCCGGCGACCCTAACGAGTCGGATGCGGCGCTGCGAATGCTGGAGCGCGCCGAGCAACTGGCCCCCACCACGGAACTGGCCGCCTTACTGCTGCGCCGGCGCTTAGCCGGTGGGCTGACGGCCGTAGCCCATGCTGGGCTGAACGCCGTGCTGCGCAGAGCCGCCGTGCACCCCACCGGCGAACTTGCCTGTGCCGCAGCGCTCGCCTTGGGGCCTGGCGCACCGGGCTGGATGGGCCTTGATGTGGCCGGCAATATCGTGGGACAGCATCGCGGCGCACGCCAGCGACTTGCCCTGCAGATAGGCCAAGCGCCATTGGCCAGAGCCCGCGTGGTCTACCGCGAGCCACCCGCTGGCCGGTCGGCGGGCGCCTCCTTCTGGGTTGAACTGACCCCCCAAGAGCGCGCCGCAGTGATCACGGGGCGTCATGCGGGCACACCCCTCTTCGGTAACGGCCTGCACCTGCCCACCGACCGCCGCCTCACCGGCAGCATTCAAGTCGTACCGCGTGGCCTCCGAGTGCAGGCGCGCTTCGACTACCTCGAACGCGAGGCGACTCAACTCCGTATTAGCGATGACACTGGCGCGGTGTTTAGCCTGCGTCGCGCCGCGGCCAAACAGCACGTTCCCGCACCTGCCTTCGAAGTCCCCAAGTCTGCTACCGCTCTCCGCGGCCAACGCTGGACGCTCGAGGTACGCGCCCCGGGAAGCCCATGGGTCGAGCTCCCAGACTCTCCGTTCCTGTGGCCGGCTGCAGCGCGCCGGGGCCTGCAACGGCCCGTGCTGCGCGCACCACGCCGCACCCCTGCCCCACGCGCCATCGCGATTCTGATCCCGGTGTATGACGGCCTGAACGACACGCGTGACTGCCTCCAGTCCGTCTTAACCACCACCGCGGGGAAAGCGCGCCTCGTGGTGATCGACGATGCCACCCCGGACCCGGCGCTAGCGGCGCATCTGTCCGCCTTGGCGGCGGCGGGACACATCGAACTGCTCCGCCAGGCCAAGAACCAAGGCTTCGTGCAGGCAGTCAATGCAGGGCTTGCGCGCTGTGCCACCCAGGACATCGTGCTGCTGAACAGCGACACCATCGTCTACACGGACTGGCTGCAAAGGCTGCAGGCCGCCGCCTACTCGGCGCCCGCCGTCGGTACGGTAACGCCATTCTCCAGCCACGGCAGTATTGCAACCTATCCGGGCACGCAGGCGCCGCAAGTCAGTGTTGCGGACGCTGCGCAACTGGATGCACTCGCCGCCCGGGTACATCCAAACCGTCGCGTTCAGCTGCCCGTGGGCGTGGGCTTCTGCCTCTACCTGCGGCGCGACTGTCTCGATGCCACCGGCGGTTTTGATGCGGCGGTTTTTGGCAAAGGCTATGGCGAAGAAACCGACTTCTGCCTGCGGGCCAGTGCACGCGGCTACCGACATGTGCTGGCTGCCGACACCTATGTCTATCATGTTGGCAGCCGCTCCTTCGGAACACGCCGCGAGGCACTCACTCGCCGCGCCGGACGGCTGGTAAACCTACGCCATCCTGGCTACGACCCACTCGTCGCCCATTTCCTGCGGCGGCAGCCACTACAACCACTGCGCCGCCAGCTGGATGAGGCGCGTTGTACTGCCATCGAAGGGGGATCGGTGTTGCTCGTGACGCATGCGCTTGGCGGTGGCGTTGAACGCGCTATTGGTGAACGCCAGGCCGCGCTGCGCAGCGCCGGTCGCCGCGCGCTGATACTGCGTCCCGCTACCGCCAAGGACCGTCGCCACGTACGGCTGTCGGTCGACGGACTAGAGGCGCCTGATTTGGTCTACCAAGTGCCAGAAGAACTTTCCGCCCTCGAACAAACGCTAGCTCGACTGGGCATGGACTCGATTGAAGTGCACCACTTCCTGGGCCTGCCTGCCGCCCTGTTGGAACGACTGCTGGCCGGCGACACCCCCTACGAGGTGCGCGTGCACGACTATGCCTGGCTGTGCGCCCAAGTCACACTGGTGGGCCCCTCGGGGGAGTACTGCGGCGAGCCCGCCGCTGCTGGTTGCGCGCGCTGCGTACGTCAGCTGGGAACCGCACTCGGTGAGCCGATGAGCGTCCCCACACTCCGCCGCCGCAGCCTCCGCTGGCTGGGGGGGGCGGTGTCAATCATCGCCCCCTCAGCCGATACCGCTCGGCGCTACCAGCGGCATTTCCCGTCACTGCCGGTGGCGGTTCGCGCACCCAGTGCCCCAGCGTTAGCCCAGCCCCACTCACCACCGACGGCCACCGGCCCGATCCGGGTGGCCCTGCTCGGCGGGCTGAGCGCGCCAAAAGGCTTTCGACGCCTGCTCGCTTGCGCACGCGACGCGGCGCGACGAAATCTGGCCCTCGAGTTCGTTGTCATCGGCTATACGGTGGATGACTCTGCCCTCGAACGCACCGGGAGAGTGTTTCTGACGGGCCGCTATGCCGAGGGCGAGGCGCCCTATTTACTCCGTCGCGAAGCGCCAGCGGTCATCCTCATGGCTTCGGTCTGCCCTGAAACTTGGTGTTATGCCCTCGACCCAGCGCTGGAATCAGGATTGCCGGTGGTCGCTTTTGATATCGGCGCGATCGCCGAGCGGCTCCGCACCCATCCGATGGGAATTTTGATACCCGCCTCACGGTCAGCTGGGGCAATCAATGACATGCTTATAAAGTTGGGGCACGAACAGCGTGCCCCCACGATATTTACAACTCCTTCAGCAAAGCGGGATGCGAGATTATGAACGCTGCTATCAACCCCAAAGCCATGAGCGCCTCGGTACAAATCCTGCCGCTGCCTGCCGGTGTCTATCTCTTTTCAGTCGCTAACAGCACTGGGACCAAGCCCAAAAAGACAGCGACACTCCCTCTGCCAGCGATCCATGTGGCCGTCGGTCCCGGGGTCGCCGAAGGCGATGTCGAGTACCTGACGAGCAATGACCATGCAGGCGGTTGGCTCTTTGCCGCCGGCGATTTTTTTGTGCTGCGTTTGAAAGCGGCATCGACTCCGTTACTGGTGACCTCCATCCGGGATGACGGCGGCGCCACGCTTTCCGTCAAGGCGGAACGGCTCGACGCGCGGCTGGGTGCTGCACCAATGGCGCCACGACCCGCCATCCCAACGGCCAAACCCGGCGTGCGCAGCACTGGCAGCCTGGGGCTCGAGATTGGCGCGCACATCCGCAACCACGGGGATCTAAAATTCACCCGCGTGCCCTGGGCTGGACGACTGGGCGAGGGTATTTGGATCGAGTCGATCAGTCTGAACCCGCTTGAGCAGCTCACGCCGAAAGACATCGAGTACAAGGGGCTCACTGCCAGTGGCTTCGAAACGCCCTGGATCAGTGATGCGAAATCTTGCGGTACTGCTGGGATGGGTATCCCGCTGGTAGGCTTTGCCGTACGCCTGAAGCCGGGCAGTCGCACGGCCAACTATGTGGTGGAGTACACCGGCCAATTCCAGTCGGGCGGGCTCACCGGCCCGGTACGTAACGGGGCACCCTGCCGTTCGACGGTGGCTAACGATCCGCTCGAAGGCCTGCAGGTCCACATCGTGCCCCGCCAGCGGGCGAAGACCAAAGTGGCCGCCAAGGGCAAACCGTCCAAGCCCAGCGCTGCGGTCAAGAAACCGAAGGCGCCCCCGCCGCGTCAACGCCGCTAAGTACTCGAGCCCCGGCGCCGAGGAGCGACCTATGCATTTGCTCTTCGTTCACCAGCACGGCCCGGGGCAGTATGAACACCTCGCGCGTCATCTCGCGCGAGACAAAAAAAATCGCGTCGAGTTTTTGGCACAGACCATGGCTCGCGCCATTCCGGGCGTTCACACCACTCTCTACACGCCGCCACCGTGGGCGTTAAGCCCAGGGCACCCGTATTTGACGGAGTTCCAGCGCGCCGTCACTGTCGGCGTAGCCGCTGCCGAGGCCTGCCGTCAGCTGTCGCGCGACGGTTTTCGGCCAGACATCATCATTGGACACAGTGGCTGGGGAGAAACGCTTTACCTACGCGAGGTCTTCCCGAACGTGCCGCTGCTGGCCAACTTCGAGTTCTACTATCATCCTCGGGGCGCCGATCTCGGCTTCGATCCAGAATTCGAAACACTTTTTAACGACCCGGCCCACCTGCAGACCCGCAACGCCACCACGCTGCTGGCTTTCTCCGCGGCAGACTGGGGCCACACCGCTACCCACTGGCAATACAGCCTGCATCCCGCTTTCATGCAATCGCAACTCAGCGTTTTACATGAGGGCATAGACACCGAACAGCTTCGACCGAACACCGCGGCCAGTTTCAAGCTCGCCAGCGGCCGGGTACTGACACGCCACGACCAAGTCGTGACCTATGTCGCCCGTAACCTGGAGCCGTACCGAGGCTTCCATACCTTTATGCGTGCGCTGCCGGCAGTACTGCGTCGCCACCGCCGCGCTGAGGTGGTGATTGTCGGCGGCGATGAAGTGAGCTATGGCTCCCCACCGCCGCCCGGACGCACCTTCCGCGAAACCTTGCTCGAGGAACTCGACGGGCAGATCAACCCCAAACGCGTACACTTCGTCGGCCGGGTCAGCCATGCCCGCTACCGCCAGCTACTGGCGCTGTCCAGTGCCCATGTTTACCTGACTTACCCCTTCGTTCTCAGCTGGAGTTTCCTCGAGGCCCTGTCTACCGGGTGCCTCGTGGTTGGCTCAAGCACGCCTCCCGTCCTCGAGGTGCTAAAGGACGGTGTGAATGGCCTGAGCGTCGACTTCCTGTCCCCAGAATCGATCGCCGCGGGCATCCAGCGCGCACTGGCCGGCGGCAAAGACCTCCAAGCCCTACGTCAGGCCGCTCGAGCCACCGCCGTTGCCCACTTTGACCTGAGGCGTTGTATCCTGCCACGGTGGCAGCAGCTGCTTAATGACCTCGTTGCTGGACGCACCCCCGACCGGGAGTGCTGATAAAGGTGTTACCTCCCTGCGGCTTCAGCGATGCAAGGCACCTATCTACTGCAAGCCTCCCAAGGTTGGTCCTGTGACTTTGAATGATCCAACGACACTCGAATCGGTCCGCGTCGCCTTCGATGCGAAAAACCCGCTGGCCCTCGCAGCGGCACTGCGCGCCGCATTCCCTGTCGACCCCGACTATGAACGTATCGACCAGTGGGTGCGCTTCGTGCTGTTTGGGGGGGCACCCCCTCAAACTGACCGCGCTGAAACGCTAGAGTTAATCTCCTCCATCCAAGAAACCCAACAACGAAAAGTGGACGAACGCCCGCTACGCCCGCGTGCGCGCGGCCACTCCGGAGTGGCTCTCGAATTTCTGGCGGATGAAAGTGGCCTGCCCCAATGGACGATGGCCTTTTTCTTAAACCAGTTAACACTGGCAAGCGTTAAGCCAAGCCGTCGATACGCCGTCGTCGCCACCATGCGCGATGACGGCATCTATATCCTCGAGTTCATCGCCTACTATTTGGCCTTGGGCTTCGAGCATGTGTTTATTTACACCAATGACAACCGCGATGACTCTGACGCGCTACTCGGCGCGCTCGCAGAACACGGAATCATCACGGTCATTGAAAACGACATCAGCGGCTTCGTGGAGCCGGAAGCCAAAGCTTTCGGCCATGCCCTCAATCGGCTCGCGGACCTCCGAGATTTTGAGTGGGTGCTGTTCGTCGACTCCGACGAGTATCTAATGCCCGCCCCTGAACATGGGTTTTCCATCGATCGCTACGTTACGGCGCTAGAGGCGGCACACCCGGACGGGCTAACCGCTGCCGTCCTGTTTGACTGGCTGTGGTTCGTCAGCGACTTCACGCTGCAGCGCGCTTCAGGCACTCTTTACGAGCGGTTTGAGCACGCCAGACCGCACTGGTTGCCTAAAACGCTGGTCCGACTCGCCCACCTCGACTCGATGCGCTGCCAACACCATCCTGAAGTTAGGCAGGGGTATCGAGTGGTGGACTCGGGTCTCGGGGAGGTCGATATGACCACGATTTGGGAACGAAAAACACCCAACTACAGCGGCGGCTGGATGAGCCACTACTGGCCAAAGTCCTTCGAAGAATTTCTGGTCAAGAAAGCGCGCGGCGCGACGCTTAAAATGGAACAAAATTTCTTTGACCGTCCCTACGATAAGTTTTTCATCTGGAATGGTCATGCGCACCTAGAGACGCGCTACCCCGCAGCGTCATCGGTGTTGACAGTTCATCACGCAGAAATCAACCGGCTGCGCAGCCTGCCAGGCATCGCGGCACTGGCCGATCGTATCGACGAGGAATTTCGCCACATGGTCGCGTCGATTAGCGGTGAAGGAATGCTCGAGCGTCTCTACGCACAGCACCGCACTGAGCCCGGCCCGCTGTAGCGCGCCAACGCCTATAGCTCACGCCCCACAGTCACCATGCAGCCTGACACCACCAACATGAACGCCCTCTTCCATGACCACTACCGCGGAAAACGCACCTTAATCACGGGTGGCGTCGGCTTCATTGGTTCAAACCTGGCCGCGCGCCTGGTAGAGCTAGGCGCCCAAGTAACACTAGTGGACAGCCTTATGCCGCAGTACGGCGGAAATCTGCATAACATTGGCGCCATTAGCGAAAAAGTACGCGTCAATATTTCTGATATCCGCGACGAACACAGCTTCGGTTATCTGGTCCAAAAACAGGACCTCCTGTTTAATTTGGCCGGCCAGACAAGCCATATGGACTCCATGACGGACCCCTATGCCGACCTCGACATCAACTGCCGCGCACAGCTGTCGGTGCTGGAAGCCTGCCGTAAATTCAACCCGGGCGTGAAAGTCGTCTATGCGAGCACGCGCCAGATCTACGGGAAGCCCAATTATCTCCCCGTAGACGAACGCCACTTACTGCAGCCAGTTGATGTCAATGGTGTCAACAAGATGGCGGGGGAAGCGTTTCATACGCTTTACAATAACGTCTATGGCCTCCGTGCCTGTTCCTTGCGCCTGACCAACACCATCGGGCCCAGAATGCGCATCAAAGATGCGCGCCAGACCTTTCTGGGTATTTGGATTCGCCTGCTGTTAGAAGGCCGGCCATTCGAGGTTTGGGGCGGTGAACAGCTGCGCGATTTCACTTATGTGGATGATGCGGTAGACGCCTTTCTCGCCGTGGGCGCGAGCGAAACGGCCAACGGCCGGGTGTACAACGTGGGAGGAGACGGTGTCACGTCCCTCGCCGACCTCGCCCGCATGCTTATCGCCATTCATGGAGGCGGCGAATTCGCTTTGCGCGCTTTCCCAGAGGACCGTTCGCGCATTGATATTGGCGACTACTACGCCAACGACTCACAACTGCGCAGTGACCTGCAATGGGCGCCCAAGGTGCCGCTCGAGGAAGCATTGCGGCGTACGCTGGCTTACTACAAAAGCCACCTGCAGCACTATCTGTGAACGTATAGCCAACCGAATGACGCCGCGTCCTATTCTACCCGCCGACCCGAAGGCCCACTACGAGCGCCAGCGAGAAGCTATTCTCACGGCCATGCGTCGGGTGCTCGAAGGCGGCACTTATATTTTGGGCCCCGAAGTCGCCGCTTTTGAGGCGGCTTTTGCGGCCTACCTCGAGGCGGGCGAGGTGATTGGGGTCGGTTCCGGTACGGATGCCATCGAATTAGCACTGCGCGTGGCAGGCATTGGCGCAGGCGACGCGGTCCTGACGGTCTCGCATACCGCCGTGGCTACCGTGGCAGCCATCGAGTTAACCGGCGCCACGCCGGTATTTGTCGACATCGATCCGCTCACCTACACCATGGATCCAGCGGCATTAGCAGCAACGATCGCCGCACACCATGGCAAGCCACTCCGCGCCGTCGTGCCGGTGCACCTCTATGGCCAGCCTGCCGATATGCTGAGTATCCTGGCCATCGCCGAACAGCATCAGCTGGTGGTCATCGAGGACTGCGCACAAGCCCACGGCGCCACCATCGGCAGCCAAAAAGTGGGCACCTTTGGCGCGCTGGCAGCGTTCAGCTTTTATCCCACCAAAAATCTGGGCGCGCTTGGCGATGGTGGCGCACTGGTCTGCAACACCGCGGCACTCGCCGCGCGCGCACGGCTACTGCAACAGTACGGTTGGCGTGAACGATACATCAGCGAGATACCTGGCCTGAACACGCGCCTCGATGCGCTGCAGGCGGCCATCCTCGGCGTCAAGCTGCCGCAACTGGATGCCGACAACACCGTTCGACGCCAGATCGCCGCTCGCTACTCCACCGAACTGGCCGCGACAGGCCTCACTTTGCCCGCCGCGGCCCCCGGCACGATGCACGTTTACCACCAGTACACCGTGCTGGCCCCAGAGCGGCGCGCGTTAGTTGAGGCGCTGCGCGCCGACGGCGTGCTGGCCGGCATTTTGTACCCCGTGCCGGTGCACTTGCAGCCGGCCTATTTGCACCGGCTTACCGGGGGAGCGCCGCTGCCGGTCACCGAGCGCGTGTGCCAAACATTGCTGTGCCTGCCGGTGCAGCCCACCTTGGACGAGGCGGCCGTGACGACGGTGATTGCCGCAGTTCATCGGCATCTTGCGGCCAGATAATCGGGCGCGCTACCCACAGCGCCCAGCGTGGCTTGGCCGGTGTCAGACGTAAACTTCTACTGTGTCTAAGTGCAGCCAGTTGGTTTCGCGCAGGGCCACCCGCACAAACCGCGCATTGACGCCAGAATCAATCATGATCCGCAGTGGCTCGCCGCTGGCAACGCCGAAGGACACCGGGTCATCAGGCGCGTAAATCGTGGTCCAGTGAACCAAATCCGTAGAGCACATCACCACCACCGTGGTCGCTCGCTCTGCGCATTGCGGCCGGTTGTAGAGCCTCACCTCTCTTATCGGGCATGCTCGGCCAAGATCCACACACCACCAAGGCGCAGCTTCGAAATCCGTATGAAAACCATAGTCGCCCTTGACGGACCCGCTGATCGCACCGACGGCATCTAATGCAGGAGACGGTCCTCGGGACCATTCAGACAGTGAGCTCTGCGTCGCAGTCCCTTCCGGTGCAATATTAAAAAATGTTGCCGCGTCGTTCGGCGCGCGCCTTGCGGCATAGTTTTTGAGCTGCGCCAAAGCTTTGTCCGGCGCTTCGTGTTGATGATTCGTTAACCACTGCCGTAGCGCACCACGGACAAACTGACGCGGGTCAATTTCATCCAGGACGCGAGCAAAACTACTGCCCTTGGCGATCAATTCAAGAAATGTGGTGCCACGCGCCCGTGAAAATTCCAGCAAGGCGGCTACAAACACCGCCTCCAAGCCACCTGCGGCATCAAAACGCGCGCGCAGCTCAGGCAGCGTGGCTTCCACCTGCTCGCGGGCAGCCGCTACTTTCGGGTTGGCGAGCAGGATTTTCAGCTGCTTCTTGACAGCGTTATGCCAGCCCTTGGGATACGCCACCACAGGCTCCGTGCGACCCTCATTTCCCCATTCAAAAAACAAGGAGAAGTCACGGTCATAGCCAAACTCGGCGAGACCCGGCATGTCGCCGCGCGCCTTTTTGATGGAGAACTCTTCAAACGACTTGCACCAATAATGATCGATGGCGGCATAGCTACATTCGGGAACTCGCTCGTTCCATCGATCAACGTAGTTCAGTGGCTGCAGTCTGCTGTCGCAAAGGAACCCGTCCGGGACAATCTCGGGGTAATGGATTTCGCCCATCGAATAAACATCGCGCAGACGGACCAAACTCTTGACGAGCACATGTGCTTCGCCAACCGGAAATCTATCGGCCAACAACTCCCGGCCACGCCGGAAGTGCCAGTTTCCGGTACGCCAACGCCAGTGGAAGCAGGCAGCGGAAGGCAGCTGCTCAGGGTGCGCCGATTCGATCGCCTCCAGCAACGCGCCTAGCTGGTGTTGACTGGCTTCGCCTGGAATAAAAAACTCGTCGCTATCTAAAAACAGCACCCACTCGTATTGCCGTAGTGGTGTTAGCAACTGCAGCGCATGAGCGAACGCTTTACGCTGTGGTGAGCGTCCTTGCGCTACGTGGTTGTCAATGTACGTGACCACGCCCGCCTCAGCGAGACTCTCAAGCAACAGCTCAGATTTATCCACGTTGTCATTCGAATAAATGAACAAGCCGTCCGCGCCAAGTACCTGATGGTGCGCTATCCACTCCAGCATTGACAGACCATCATCCCGCATTGCGACAACGATAGCGACACGGCGATTCGCTGAGAGATCGCGCAATACCAGCATGTTCAGCCACTGCAGCGCCGACCAATGACAAGAAAAATCCTGGTCGAGCAGGCCGTCCGAGGTTGTGGACGAAAACTCGCGTCGCCCACGCGGGGGATACTCGCCGTGCGTTGCGAAATAGTGACGCTGAACGGTCGCGCGAGCGATACCCAAGAGTAATTCACGCTCCAGCAGCGAACTTGCCAGCGTGTCGATGTCTGCAGGCACGGGGTCGAGAGCGAACCTCACTCGCCTTAAAACCGCCTCGGGCGCTTCGGTGACCGGCAAAATATCCAGCAAAACCTGGGTGATGAATTCGGCTTCACGGGTCATCCATGCCGCAATCAACCGCTGCCATTGGTCCGCGTTGATAGATTCGTTCACGTGGACGCCACGCCCGCCTGCCCCAGCTGGCCCGGACGCGTACCCAAACGATGCTGTGCCGTGCTCATCAGTGACCTTGCCTTACGCTAACTCACCAGCATTTTCCGCCCCGTTACACGGTTTCACCGTTAAACTGAGGAGCTTCGCTGTCGCCAAGAGCCGCTCTCACTTCGGTTTAAGCCTACCCCGTCATGCCAAAACACTTTAACCGATTCAGCCAGTGCCGGAACGCTCGCCGCGCAGTTTTGATTGGCGCGCTATTCATGGCCAGCCCCACCGCTTCCCTAGCGGCAGCGCCCACCAGCCACAGCGCCAGTGCCCACGACGACGAGGTGACCGATGTTGTCGTTCTGGGCAGTCGGCGGGGACAGCGGTCGATGGTGGCCGCAGCCGTCCCGGTCGATGTCATCTCGCTGAGTGAGGTGCGGCACCAAGGCGACCGCAACCTGCTCGATGTGCTCGCCAGTAGCACGCCTTCGTTGAATGTCGGGCGCGAGGCCATTAGCGATGCCGCCACACTGGTGCGCCCGTTTAGCCTGCGCGGCCTGCCGAGCGACAGTACGCTGGTGCTGGTGAATGGCAAACGGCAACATCGCGGCGCTGTCATTGGCGAATTTGTGGCCGGCGTACAGCGCGGGGCGCAGGGCGTCGATCTCTATGCCTTGCCGGGCATAGCGCTGGCGCGGGTAGAACTGCTGCGTGATGGCGCTTCCGCCCAGTATGGTTCGGACGCTATCGCGGGCGTCATCAATCTTATTCTGGCGGACCAGCCTGCAGCCCGCGAATTGGCAATGCAGTGGGGCCGCTACTACCGCGGTGATGGGGCCATTGCCGATCTTGGCGCGCAGGTGGGCTTTGCACTAGGCGCCAACGGCGGCATGACGCTGAGCGCCGAATGGCGGGATGGCCGTCCAACCAGCCGCGGCATACAAGATCCGGCAGCCATTGCGTTGATCGCCGCCGGCATTCCCGAGGTGCCCCAACCGGTGGTCACTTGGGGCAACCCGCGTAGCAGGAACGACTACAAGTTGGTCGCTAACGGCCATGTAGGGGTTGGGGCCGGTGAGGCCTATCTGTTTGGTAACTACGCCCAGCGCGACGTGGACGGCAGCTTTTTCTACCGCAACCCGCTGGCGCGTACCGGCGTCTATAGCAATGATGGCGGGCAGACGCTGCTGGTGGGGGATCTGACTCCCACCGACAGCGCGGCCTGCCCGGTGGTGCCCATTGTGGGTGGCAAGCCAGACGCAGCCGGCCTGGCTGCGCTCGCCGGTGACCCGAACTGCTTTGCCTTTAACGAACGTTACCCGGGTGGCTTCACGCCGCGCTTTGGCGGGACGGTCGAGGACTATTCGCTGGTAGCGGGTGTGCGCGGTGAATTCGCGAATGACTGGCGCTATGACCTGAGCGGCTCCGTCGGCCGTAACGCCATTGTGCTGGGCATCAATAACACCGTGAATGCCTCGATGGGCCCCGCCTCACCGGCCAACTTCCGGCTAGGTAGCCAAGTGCAGCGTGAGCGGCTACTGAACTTGGACCTGCACCACAGCCTGGAGATTGGCTGGCGCAGCCCGCTGTCCGTGGCCTTCGGCCTGCAGCAGCATCAAGAATCGTTCCGCATTATCGCCGGCGATCCGGCCTCGTACGCGCCAGGCCCCCTTGCCCTGCAAGGCTTTTCCGTTGGCTCCAACGGCTTTCAGGGCTTCCCGGCCGCCATTGCCAGCGTGTCACAGCGCCATAGCCACGCCGCCTATTTGGATCTTGAAGGTAATCCTAGCGACGCGTGGCTGGTCGCCGCGGCAGTGCGTGGTGAGAAATTCTCGGACTTCGGCGAAGCATTTACGGCCAAAGGCTCTAGCCGCTTTGAATTCACCCCGGGTTGGGCCGTACGCGGCTCAGTAGGCACCGGCTTTCGCGCGCCCACCGTTGGCCAAAATTCGCTGCAACGCAGCTCCACGTCGTTTGCCGGCGGCAAACTGGTGGAAAACCTGGTACTGCCACCCACGAACCCGGTGGCGCGTGCGCTGGGCAGCCGCCCGCTACAAGCGGAGCGCTCGCGACACCTCGGGTTCGGGCTGGTCGGGGAAATAGGCCCGGCCACCCTGACGCTCGATGCGTTCCGCATTGCGATCCGCGACCGTCTGGTACTAACCCAGCACTTGGTCGGCGATGCTGAACGCGCTGTCCTGCTAGAGCAGGGGTTGGTGGAGGCAGCGACTATCAATTCGGTGCAGTTCTTTTCCAACGAGGTGGACACCACCACCCGCGGTCTTGATCTGGTGGTGAACCTGCCGCTGCAAAACCAGCTCGGGTCTGGCGCGCTGACGCTAGCGCAAAACTTCACCCACACGCGCGTCACCCGCCGTGGCAGCGCGCTCACGCCGCTGCTGGCGCAGGAGATTGAGCGGGCAGAACCACGACAGCGCACCACCCTCACCGCCACGCAAACCGCCGGTGACTGGAGTGTGACGCTGCGCGTCAACCACTATGGCAGCTACACCGAACTGCTATTCACGGATGAAAGCTTGTTGTTCGTGTCGCCGGCGGCCACGGTGGTGGATGCCGAACTGGCCTATGCCGCACCGCATGGTCTGCAACTGGTGTTGGGCGCCAAAAACCTGTTTGACCGCTACCCGGCAGAGAACCCGTACGGGCGACAGCCCGGGTTTCTGGGTGCCATCTACCCGCTCACCTCGCCCTTCGGCTACAACGGCGGTTT
>CANIOW010000036.1 GCA_947469285.1 Gammaproteobacteria bacterium | reverse complement strand
GTGGTGCCGTAGCTGGCCGAAGCCGAGCCTTCCGTCACACCCTGCTTGGGCTTGTTGGTGATGTAACGCAGCACGCCCGCCTGGGCGCCGGCGCCGAAGAGGGTGCCCTGCGGGCCTTCCAGCACTTCGATGCGCTCCAGGTCCGCGGCGTACACGTCGAGGTTGCGGCCGGGGATCTGGGTGGACTGGTCATCGAGGTACACGGCCACGTTCGGCCACTGGCCGATCGAAGCGGAACCCTGCGTGCCGAAGGCGCCCACGCTCAGACCACGCATATAGATGTTGCTCTGGCCGGGGCCCATGGCAGCGGTGGTGACGCTCGGCAGATACTTGATGAAGTCTTCCATGGTGGAGACTTTCAGTTCGCTCAGCGTTTCGCTGGTGAGCGCCTGCATGGCAATAGGCACGTCCTGGATGTTTTCCGAACGGCGCTGTGCAGTCACAACGACCTCTTCGATACCCAGATCGTCTGCCGCGAAGGCCATAGGAGCGGCCTGAATGGCCAGCACCGCAGCAACGGCCGCGGAAAGCTTGTGGTTCATCTGCATGAGTCCCCCAACAAAGTGTGTTGCTTCAATCCCATCAAACCTGACGGTATTCACCCGCCAGTGCTCACTCGCCACACGGCCTAGCCATGCACTGCGGAAAGCGATTCCGGGGCACACGATGCCCGAGTTTTCGGGGGCACGCAACAAGCTTGAGAAAATGTTGCGCCTGCGCAACGTAAAGTGGCATGTCGTTATCGAATAAAAGCATCCGCGCAACGGCGGGCGGCATCGCAAAAAGGCATTGGCGGGCACCCGGCTCTTAGGCTCATCATAGGGGGGTTTTCGGTCAGAGCAGGTTTTCATGGGCAAGGTGCGCATCGACCGCCGGTGGCTCCCGCTGAACGCGCTGCGCGCCTTCGAAGCGGTGGCTAGGCATGGCAGTTTTACCGCCGCGGCCAATGCCTTGCAGACCTCCCAAAGCGCGCTGTCGCGCCATGTCCTGGCGCTGGAAAGCCTGATGGGCGTGCAGCTGTTCGACCGCCGACCGCACCAGCTGGTGCTCACCCCGGCCGGCCAGCACTTGCTGCCCGTGGTCGCCAAAGCCTTTGACCGGCTGGAGTATTCCCTCGACGAAATCCGCAGCGCCGTGGCCCCCAAGCTGCGCACGCTCCGCGTGCAAATGCCGCCCAGCTTCGCCGTGCACCTGGCCGCCCCGTTGCTGCGCGATTTCCGCCGGCATAACACCGACATCGAGATCGATCTGGTGAGCCCCTATGGCGTGGGTCCGCCGCCACACGATGTGGACGTGGCAGTGGTCTACTCCAAACCCACGGTCACCGACCGGGTGAGCGACCTGCTGTGGCCGGTCAAGGTGGGCATGGTCTGTCACCCGGAGCTGGCGGCGCGCCATGCTGGGGCCGATCTTGCCGGCTTCATCCGCGAAAATGAACTGATCCACATGCGTATTGACGGCCAACCGCGGCACCACCTGTGGGCGCAATTTGTCCGCCAGGCGGGCCTCGGAGCCGTCAACGTCGAACGTGGGCTCATCTTCGACACCGAGCTGCTGTCGGTTCAATACGCGCTGAGCGGTGAAGGCCTGGCGCTGGTGGACCAGCGCCTGTTCCGCGAACACCTCGACAGCGGCCGGCTGGTCAGCCCGTTCGAGGTGCTGCTGGATGACAGCTATGGCTATTACCTCGTCACCGACCCCGAGGCGCTAAGCGACACCGCCGTCAGCTTGTTCCGTTCCTGGCTGATCGAACATTTCGGTCCCACCCCCTTGCCGGCGGACGCCGAGAACGCGCCCGCCACCCCCGCCCCGGAGCCCAGACCCCATGACTGACGCAGACCCCCGCACCGGACGCCGCAGCCAGTCCCGACGCCCACGCACCGGGGCCGCGGCCGCCGAGCCCACCCCAGAGCGGTCCCTCGGTTACCGGCAGCTGCAAAACCCCTTCGAGCCCCTGCGCGTGTTTTCGGACGACCAGGTGGCTGCCATTCACGAGGCGGCGCTCATCCTGCTGGAAACCCAGGGCAACAAGGTGCTGTCGGCCAAGGGCCGCGCGGCCTATGCCGCCGGGGGCGCAGAGGTGAACGAGTCCACCCAGGTGGTCAAGCTCGACCGCGAGCTGGTGAAAAAAGCGCTGGCCACCTGCCCCAGCACCTTCACCTTCCACTCGGTGGACCCCACCCGGCATGTGCACCAGGGCGGCCGTCATGTCGGCTTTGCGCCCACCTCGGGGCCACCGAACATCATGGACACCGTCGGCGGCCGCCGTGCTGGCACGCTGGAGGACTTCAACAACCTCATCAAGCTCTGTCAGCAGTTCGATGTCATTCATATTCTCGGTGGCGCGGTCGAACCCCAGGACATCCCGGTGAATATCCGGCACCTGGAGATGACCCGCTCGCAGCTACTGCTGTCGGACAAGATTCCGCTGGTGTTCTCGCGCGGCTCGGGGCAGATTGCCGACAACTTCGAACTGATCCGCATTGCCCACGGCATGACCGAAGCGCAGTTCCGCGCCACCCCGCTGACCTACACGGTCATCAACACCAATTCCCCGCTGCAACTCGATATTCCGATGGCAGAGGGCATCATCGACTTCGCCAACGCCGGCCAGGTGCTGATCATCACCCCGTTTACGCTCGCCGGCGCCATGGCGCCCGTGACCATTGCCGGCGCCTTGACGCTGGCGCATGCCGAGGCGCTCGCCGGCATCACCCTGGCGCAGATGGTGCGTCCGGGCACGCCCATGATCTACGGCAGCTTCACCTCCAACGTCGACATGAAGTCCGGCTCACCGGCCTTTGGCACCCCGGAATACGCCAAGGCGTCCTTCGGCGCAGGCCAGCTGGCCAGACATATCGGGCTGCCGTGGCGGTCGTCGAACGCCACCGCTTCGAACACCCCCGACGCGCAGTCGGTCTACGAAGCGCAGATGAGCCTGTGGGGCGCGCTCATGGGGGGCTGCAACTTCATGCTGCACGCCGCCGGCTGGCTGGAGGGCGGGCTGACCACCTCCTACGAGAAGTTCATCCTCGACATTGAGATGCTGCAGATGTTCGCCGAGCTGTTCCAGCCGGTGGGCGCCACGCCGGCCGACCTGGCGCTGGAGGCGGTGGCCGAGGTGGGCTACGGTGGCCACTTCTTTGGCTGCGCCCACACCATGGAGCGTTACCGCGACGCCTTCTACACGCCGCTGGTATCGGACTGGCGCAACTACGGCACCTGGCTCAATGATGGTGGCAGCACCGCCACCGAGCGCGCCAGCCAGATTTGGAAAAGCTCGCTCGAGCGCTACACGGCGCCCACCCGCGACCCGGCGATCGTCGAGGAAATTAACGCCTTCGTGCGCCGGCGGATAGACGCGGGTGGGGCCGCGCCGCCAGGCTAAGGGCAACGCCGTTTACTTTTGTTTTTTAACCACTTTTTTCATGCAATAAGCAGCTGGGGTTTCCGATGCGGACGCAGGTACAGGTAGCAGTGATTGGGGGTGGCGTGGTTGGCGCAAGCGTGCTGTACCACCTGACCAAAGCGGGCTGGAAGGACGTGCTGCTGATCGAGCGCGCCGAGCTCACCTCCGGCTCCACCTGGCATGCGGCCGGTGGCATGCACACGGTCAACGGCGACCCCAACGTCGCCAAGCTGCAGCAGTACACCATCAACCTGTACCAGGAGCTGGAGGCTATCTCCGGGCAGTCCTGCGGCATGCATATCACGGGCGGCTTGATGCTCGCGGGCACGCCCGCGCGCGTCGACTGGCTGAAGATGGCGGTGGCCCGCGGCCGCTACCTCGGCATGGACCTGGAGCTGCTGTCGGTGGCCGAGGCCAAGAAGCTGTACCCGATGCTGGAGGAGTCCTGCTTTCTCGGCGCCATCTACGACCCCATTGAAGGCCATGTCGACCCTTACGGCGTTACCCATGCCTATGCGAAGTCGGCGCAGATTGGCGGCGCGGAAATCGTCCGTCAAAACCGCGTGCTCGACACCAAGCAGCGGGCAGACGGCACCTGGGATGTGGTGACCGAACACGGCACCGTGCACGCCGAACATGTGGTGAATGCGGGCGGTCTGTGGGCCCGCGAGGTGGGCCGTATGGTCGGTCTGGAGCTGCCCATTCTGGCCATGGAACACCAGTACCTCATCACCGAGGACCTGCCGGAGTTCAAGGGCCAGAAAGAACAGTTCCACGTGATCGACTTCGAAGGCGAAATCTACATGCGCCAGGAGCGTGGCGGCATGCTCATGGGCACCTACGAGCGTGCCGGCGTGCCTTGGTCCACCAAAACCACGCCGTGGGACTTTGGTCAGGACCTGCTGCCGAACGACCTGGAGCGCATTGCGCCGAGCCTGGAGGTGGGCTTCCGCCACTTCCCGCGCTTGGGCGAAGTGGGCATCAAGAAGGTGGTCAACGGGCCGTTCACTTTCGCCCCTGACGGTAACCCGCTGGTCGGGCCGGTGCGTGGCTTGAAGAACTACTGGGTGGCCTGTGGCGTCATGGCCGGCTTCAGCCAAGGCGGCGGCGTGGGTCTGACGCTTGCCAACTGGATGACCGAGGGCGACCCCGGCGCCGATGTTTGGGCCATGGACGTGGCGCGTTACGGCCACTGGGCCAACCGCCCCTACACGCAGAGCAAGGTGCGCGAAAACTATTCACGGCGCTTCCGCATCCGCTTCCCGAACGAAGAACTGCCGGCGGCCCGCCCCCTGCGCACCACGCCCATTTACGAACGCTTGGCGGCCGAAAACGC
Organism: Gammaproteobacteria bacterium; assembly: GCA_947469285.1. Taxonomy (GTDB): domain Bacteria; phylum Pseudomonadota; class Gammaproteobacteria; order Steroidobacterales; family Steroidobacteraceae; genus CAIOHZ01. Next base: position 21,017 of record CANIOW010000036.1, on the reverse strand, counting down.
CGTGTTCGGCGACTACTGTGGGCTGGAGCACGCGCTGTGGTTCGCCCCTAAAGGCCAGCCGGCCGAAGAAAATGTCACCTGGCACCGCTCCAACTCCCACGACTCCGTGGCGAGCGAATGCGCCACCACCCGCGACGCCGTGGGTCTGCTCGAAATCTCCAACTACGGCAAATTCGAGGTCACCGGTCCGGCCGCCGCCGACTGGCTGGCCAGCATCATGGCCAACAAGGTGCCGGCCATCGGCCGCATCACCCTCTCGCCCATGCTCAACGAGCGCGGTCGGCTGATCGGTGACTTCACCCTGTGCCGGCTGGCCGAAGACCGCTTCTTCCTGATCGGTACCTACGCCGCCGAAGAGTTCTACCAGCGCTGGTTCGAACAGCACATGGGGAGCTTTGCCGGCCGGGTGCTGGTGCGCGCCTGCGCTATGGAATACACCGGCCTGTCGGTGGCGGGCCCGAACAGCCGCGAACTGTTGCAGTCACTGGTCGACACCGACCTCGCCACGCCGGCGTTCCCGTTCATGTCTTTTGCGCAGATGGACGTGGGGCTCGTGCCAGCCCTGGTCGGTCGCGTGTCCTTCACCGGCGAACTGGGTTACGAGATGTGGGTCACCTCCGACTACCAGCGCACGCTGTACGACACGCTGCTGGCCGCGGGCAAAGACCTTGGCGTGCGGCCCATCGGCGGCCGCGCACTCAACTCGATGCGGCTGGAAAAGAGCTTTGGTAGCTGGGCCCGCGAGTTCCGCCCCATCTACGGCGCCTTCGAAGCGGGCCTCGGCCGCTTCGTGGACCTTAAGCGCGGCGGGTTTATCGGTGCGGCCGCGGCCGCGGCTGAACAAGCGAGCGGCGGTGAGCGCAAGCTCATTACGCTGGAAGTCACCGCCACCGACGCCGATGCCATCGGCGATGAACCCATCTGGCACAACGGCGAAGTGGTGGGCTGGGTCACCAGCGGCGGCTATGGCCACCGCACCGGCAAGTCGATCGCGCTGGGCTATGTGAATAACGCGGTGGCGGCACAGACCACCGGCTTTGAGGTGGAACTGATCGGCGTGCGCTGTGCGGCAGTACGGCTGGCAAGCCCGGCGTTCGACCCGCAGGGTCTCAGGATGCGAGGCTGACCTGACGACCCTGCCGCTCAGCAATGGGCGGGTGCCCGAACAGCTGCCGGTAGCATTTGGAAAAGTGCGGCGGCGACTGAAAGCCACAGGCTGTGCTCACCGCCATGATCGGCATGGCGGTTTGCAGCAGTAGCTCGCGGGCGCGCTTGAGCCGCATTTCCAGGTAGTAGCGCTTGGGCACACAGTTCACGTGCCGTTTGAACAGCCGCTCGATCTGCCGCCGTGAAATCCCCGAGCGCTGCGCCACCTCTTCCAGCGACAGCGGGTTTTCAATGTTCTGCTCCATCAGTTCCGCCACCGCCAGCAACCCTTGATGAGACACCCCGACCTGGGCACGCAAGGGCACGTACTGCCGGTCGTTGCCGTCGCGGATGCGCTCAATAATGAATTGCTCGCTGACCAACCGCGCCAGCTGTGCGCCCAGCTTGCCGTCGATGAGGTGCAGCATCAGCTCCAGCGGCGCAATGCCACCCGAACAGGTATAGCGCTGGCGGTCAATGGTATAGAGCTGGTCCGAGAGGAGCACCCGCGGGAATTGTTCACGCAGCGCCGGGAGGTTTTCCCAGTGAATCGTGGCGTGATAGCCATCCAGCAGGCCGGCCTGGGCCAAAGCATAGCCCCCCGTGCACAAGGCCCCAAGAGGCACCCGTTGTTCGTTGCAACGCTTCAGAGTCGTCAGCAGGCGGGGCGTGATGGTCTCGCGTACGTTAATGCCACCGCAGACAAACAGCAGGTCCACCGTACCGCCGAGCGTCATGGCGTCCGCCAGTGCGGCGGTGGGCGACAGCAGGAGCCCATTGCTGGAGGCCACCGGTTCGCCGTCCAGCGTAGCCACCACCCACTCGTAAACCGCTGCGCCGTGGAGGCGGTTGGCCATGCGCAACGGCTCAATCGCGTTGGTCACGGCAATCATGGAGTAATTCGACAAGGTCAGGAACACAAAGCGGCTCTTCATGACCGCCTCCTGCGAGCGCAGCAGCTTTAAAGGCGGGTCAGTGAGTTTCACGCATGCTCGGTAGCGACCGGGACCATAAAGATTTACCGCAGTATACCCATCGATGGCGCATTCCGGTCAGGCATTGTCGCAAACAGAGCCTCTCCGTGGCGCCACCCCGTTAAACTGTCAGGTAGTCTGGAAAGTGCTTTGCCGCGGAGAGTGTACGCATGAAGAGCCATTACCGAGTTGTGGTGATAGGTGGAGGCGCCGTCGGCGTCAGCACGCTCTACCACCTGGCCAAAAAGGGCTGGTCAGACGTGGCGCTGCTCGAGCGTACCGAGCTGACCGCCGGCTCGACCTGGCATGCCGCCGGTCTGCTGCCTCTGTTTAACATGAGCTACACCGTCGGCCAGCTGCACAAATACTCGGTAGATCTGTACAAGCAGCTGCCTGCCGAAACCGGCCAAGACGTCAGCTTCCATGTCACCGGCAACCTGCGCCTCGCCACCACCCGCGAGCGCATGGACGAATATCTGAAGTACTGCGCCACCGCCAACACCATCGGCGTGCCGTTTCGCGTCATCACACCCGACGAGGTGAAAAGCCTGTGGCCACTGGTGGACCTGGGCAATGGTGGCGACACCGCCAAGATTATCGGCGCGCTGTACCACCCGGATGACGGCCATATTGCCCCCGCCGATCTGACCATGGCACTGCGGCGCGGTGCGCGCATGCGTGGTGCCGAAATCTACGAGCAGACCGAAGTGCTGTCGGCCACGCAAACGGCTTCGGGTGAATGGCGTCTGGTCACCAGCCAAGGCGAGATCATGGCCGAACATGTCGTGTGTGCCACCGGCAACTACGCCCGCCAGACGGGCCAAATGTTCGGCATCAACGTGCCCGCCATTCCGGTAGAGCACCAGTACATTGTTTACGACGAGTCGCCAGAGCTGGTCGAGTACCGTCAAAAAGGCGGCCGCGAGCTGGCCGTGCTGCGCGAATCGGACCAGTCCTACTATCTGCGCGAAGAGCGCGGTGGCTGGATTCTTGGCCCCTACGAAGCGGGCGCCCCGGCGCGCTTCGCCGACGGCGTTCCCGACTGGTTCGGCAAGAACCTGTTCGACGGAGAGATCGAACGTCTCATCCCGCATATCGAAGCAGCGCAGCGGCGTGTGCCGGCGCTGGAACATTGCGGCATCAAGCAGATTGTAAACGGCCCCATCTCCTACACCCCCGATGGCAGCCCGCTCATCGGCCCTGCGTGGAACAAGCGCAACTTGTGGCTGAACGAAGGCCACAGCTTCGGGATCACCGCCGCCGGCGGTGCCGGGCAGCAGCTGGCCGAGTGGATTACCGAGGGAGAACCGGGCATTGACCTGCTCGCCGTAGATCCCCGCCGTTATGGCCCGTACACCAGCAAACGCTATGTGGTGGCGAAGAACGAAGAAACCTATCGCAATGTCTTCACCGTGCACTTCCCCGACGAAGAGCGCGAGGACGGGCGTCCAGCCAAAACCAGCCCGGTGTACGACAAACTCAAACGCATGGGCGCCGTGTTCGGCCAGCGCTATGGCTGGGAACGCGCCAACTGGTTTGCGCCGGAAGGCGTTGAACCCAAAGACGTGTTCAGCTTTCGGCGCAGCAACTACTTTGAACATGTCGGCAACGAATGCCGCACGCTACGCGAACGTGTCGGTGTCATTGACCTGACGCCGTTCTCGAAGTTTGACGTCACCGGCCCAGGCGCCGAAGCCTGGCTCGACGGCCTGGTGGCGAACAAGGTGCCGACCAAGATCGGTCGCATTGCGCTATGCCATGCGCTAACCCAGCGTGGCGGCATTCGCTCTGAGTTCACCATCACCAAACTCGCCGAGCATCACTACTACTGCGTGAGCGCTGGCGCGGCCGAGCGCTACGACTACGACCTGTTGCAAAAGGCCCTGCCCACCGACGGCTCGGTAACGCTGCGTAACATCACCAGTTCACGCGGTGTGTTCGTGATCGCCGGCCCGCGCTCCCGCGAGCTGCTGGCCAAGCTCATCGACGTGCCACTCGACAGCCAGCACTTCCCCTGGCTGACCGGTCAGGTGCTCGAAGTGGGGCTGGCCACCGACGTCTACACGCTGCGCGTCAACTTCGTCGGCTCCCTTGGCTGGGAACTGCACTTTCCCATCGAATACGCCCACCACCTGTTCGACGCCGTGTTCGCTGCCGGGGCCGAGTACGGCATTCGCATGGTGGGCATGCGCGCGATGGAGTCACTGCGCCTAGAGAAGAGCTACCGCATGTGGGGCTCGGACCTGACGCGCGACTACACCCCGTTTGAAGCTGGCCTGAACCGCATGGTGCGCATGGACAAGGGCCCGTTCAACGGCCGCGAAGCCTTGGCCGCACAGCTGGAAAAGGGCGTGCCAAACCGCTTCATCACGGTCGAAGTGCACGACGTCATCGATGCCGACCCGCTTGGCAACGAGCCCATTTTCAATGCCGCCGGCCAGCTCGTGGGGCGTCTTACGGCCGGCTACTATGCGCACGTGCTGCAAAAGAGCCTGGCGGTGGGCTACATTGATCCGGCCTATGCGGCGGTTGGCACGGAATTAACCATCGAGTGCCTCGGCGAACACAAGCGCGTCACCGTGCTGGTCGACTCGCCTTATGACCCACAGAATATCGAACTGAGGTCCTGATGCAGAAGTTCAGCGCCTGGTCGCTCCTGAAAGAGGCTTTCGGCGGGCAGCAGGGCTGGCAGCCGCAATGGCGGCGGGCCACGCCGAAAGCCGAGTATGACGCCATCATCGTGGGTGGTGGCGGGCATGGACTGGGCGCAGCCTATTATCTGGCGGCAGAACACGGGCTGACCAACATCGCCGTGGTGGAAAAAGGCTGGATCGGCGGCGGCAACACCGGCCGCAACACCACCATCATTCGTTCCAACTACCTGTTCGACGAAAGTGCCCAGCTCTATGACCACTCGGTCAAGCTGTGGGAAACGCTGTCGCAGGTGCTGAATTACAACGTCATGTTCTCGCCGCGCGGCGTGATGATGCTGGCGCACAATGTGCACGACGTGCAGGTGTTCAAACGCCATATCCATGCCAACCGCGCCAGCGGCGTTGACAACGAATGGCTCACCCCCGAGCAGGCGAAGGCGTTCTGCCCGCCGCTGAATATTGGCGACAACATCCGCTACCCGGTGATGGGAGCGGCGCTGCAGCGGCGCGGCGGCACCGCACGGCATGACGCTGTGGCCTGGGGCTACGCCCGCGCAGCCTCGGCCCTCGGCGTCGACATCATTGAGAACTGCGAGGTGACGGGCATTCGTCGCGACGCCCAGGGCGCTGTAGCAGGCATCGACACCACACGCGGCACCATCCGCACGCGCAAAGTGGGCGTGTCGGCCGCCGGCCACAGCAGTGTGGTGCTCGGCATGGCGGGCGTGAAGTTGCCGCTGGAAAGCTTTCCGCTGCAGGCGCTGGTGTCCGAACCGGTGAAGCCCGCGTTCCCGTGCGTGGTCATGTCCAACAGCATCCACGCTTACATCAGCCAGTCGGACAAGGGTGAACTAGTGATCGGCGCCAGCTCCGATGCCTACAACAGCTACACCCAGCGCGGCTCCATGTTCATTAATGCACACACGCTAGCGGCCATCTGCGAGCTGTTCCCGGCGTTTCGGCGCATGCGCATGCTGCGCAACTGGGGCGGCATCGTGGATGTCACGCCCGACCGTTCGCCCATCATTGCCAAGACACCGGTGAAGGGTCTCTACGTGAACTGCGGCTGGGGCACCGGCGGCTTCAAAGCCACGCCGGGTTCCGCGCATGTCTTTGCGCACACCATTGCCCACGACGAGCCCCACCCCATCAATGCACCGTTCACGATCGAGCGCTTTCGTGATGGGCGACTCATCGATGAAGCGGCCGCTGCGGCCGTGGCCCACTGACCGGCGGTATCTGCACCATGCTCCTTATCCACTGCCCGTATTGTGGCCAGCGTCCGGAACTTGAATTTCGGCATGGTGGTCAAGCCCACGTCGCCCGTCCGGCGGACCCGTCCGCAACCAGCATCGACGAATGGGCCGACTATCTTTATCTGCGTGAGAACCCAAAGGGCCTGCACGCCGAGCGTTGGCGCCATGTGCATGGTTGCGGACGTTTCTTCAACGCACTGCGCGACACCACCACCGATGTGTTCGTGAGCACCTACCGCTGTGGTGAGCCACGGCCAGATGGCGGGAGCGCACGATGAACCATCCTCTTCTGTTCCGCACCCCCACCGGTGGTCGGGTGGACCGTTCGCGAACGCTGCGCTTCACGTTTGATGGGCAGGCCTACCAAGGTTATGCCGGCGATACCTTGGCGTCCGCGCTGTTGGCCCATGGCGTGCACCTCATGGGTCGGTCGTTCAAGTACCACCGCCCGCGCGGGCTGCTGGCTGCCGGTGCGGAAGAGCCCAACGCTTTGGTGGCGGTCATACGCGACGCGGCGCGCCGTACCCCTAACCTGCGCGCGACGCAGGTAGAGCTCTACGACGGTCTCATCGCCGAGAGCCAGAACCGCTGGCCGTCACTGGCCTTCGATGTCGGCGCGATCAACGATTTCCTCTCACCGCTGTTTCCAGCGGGCTTTTACTACAAGACCTTCATGTGGCCGCGGCAGGCTTGGCACCGCGTATTCGAACCCGTGGTGCGTCAGGCAGCGGGGCTTGGTGAACCACCGACCCTGCCCGACCCGGACCGCTACGCACAGCGCTATGCCCATTGCGACGTCCTGGTGGTAGGCGCTGGCCCCGCAGGCCTGGCGGCCGCGCTCGCGGCCTCTGCCGGGGGTGGCCGCGTCGTGCTGTGCGACGAACAACCCGAACTGGGCGGTGCGCTGCTAGATGAGCCTGCATCCTCGCTGGGAGCCAGCATCAACGGGCAGCCGGCCAGCCGCTGGCTGGCCGATGCCGTAGCAACTCTCAGCGCACGGCCGAACGTCACGCTGCTGCCACGCACCACCTGCTTTGGCTACTTTGCCCACAACATGCTCAGCCTCAACCAGCGGCTCACCGAACATCTAGCGGCCCCGGCCCCGCAGGCCCCACGCGAACGGCTGTGGCAAGTGCGGGCACGCGAAGTGGTGCTGGCCACCGGCGCCATCGAACGGCCGCTGGTGTTCCCGGGCAATGACCGCCCCGGCATGCTGCTCGCCTCGGCAGCGCGCAGCTTGCTCAACCGCCATGGCGTGAAAGTCGGCTCGCGCGTGGTGCTGGTCACCGGCTGCGACGCTGCCTACATCACCGCCCTGGAGCTGCAAGCCGCCGGGGTCACCGTGGTGCGCATTCTCGACACACGGCCGGCCGCTGCAGAGCACGTCACGCGCGCCGCGCTCGCTGCCGGGCTCATGGTCAGTGCCAATGTGACCGTCCTTGGCACCAGCGGGCGCCGTCGCGTCACCGGGCTGACGCTGGCGCGGCTTGCAGCCACCGGCGAAGTGAGTGATCGCGAGAGCTTGGCCTGCGATACCGTGCTGATGTCTGGCGGTTACACCCCCACCGTGCATTTATTTTCGCAGTCGCGTGGCCAGCTGCGCTTCGATGCCGCGCAGCAGGTGTTCGTGCCCGGCGTCTCCGCCGAACGCGAACATTCGGCAGGTGCTTGTCGGGGTACCGACGGACTGCGCAGCACACTCGATGAAGGGGCCGCCGTGGGCGCCGCGGCAGCTTTTGCGGCGGGAAGTCGTGGCGTACTCGCCAGTTACACAGTCCAAGCACTGGAAGGCAGTCTGCGCGGCCAGCCGGGCGTGTTGCCACAGCCCGGAAGCCACCCGCCGGCCAGGGCCTTCGTGGATTTTCAAAATGACGTGACCTCTAAAGATCTAGCGCTGGCGATGCGCGAGGGCTTCGAGTCGGTAGAGCACATCAAGCGCTACACCACCAACGGCATGGCCACCGACCAGGGCAAGACCTCCAACATGAACGCGCTGGGGTTCGTGGCCAAGAGCAAAGCCATCACCGTGCCGCAAGCCGGCCTGACCACCTTCCGTATGCCGTATACGCCCGTGACGTTCGGCAGCTTGGCCGGCTACGACCGCGGCGATTTGTTTGACCCCGTGCGTCCAACGCCCTCGCATGACTGGGCGGTAGCCCACGGCGTGGTGTTTGAAGATGTCGGGCTGTGGAAACGTGCGCGCTATTTCCCGCGCGACGGCGAAGACATGCATGCGGCAGTGGACCGCGAATGCCTGGCCGTGCGCGCAAGCGTGGGCCTCTTCGATGCGTCCACCTTGGGCAAGATTGCCGTGGTCGGCCCCGACGCCGCGACCTTCCTGAACCGACTGTACGTGAACAACTTCAGCACCCTGGCGGTGGGCAAGTGTCGCTACGGCATACTCACGCGTGAAGACGGCTTTGTGTATGACGATGGCGTGATCGCGCGGCTCGCCGATGAACACTTTCATGTGACCACTACCACCGGTGGCGCGGCGCGCGTGCTGCAGATGATGGAAGACTACCTACAGACCGAATGGTCTGACTTACAGGTGTGGCTCACGTCCACCACGGAACAATGGGCCGTCATCGCCGTGCAAGGACCGAAAGCACGCGAAGTGCTGGCGCCGCTGGTCAGCGGTCTGAACCTGTCGGCCAGCGAACTGCCCCACATGGCGCTCGCCCATGGGCACTTGGGTGACATCCCCATGCTGCTGATGCGGGTGAGCTTTACCGGTGAACTGGGCTACGAGATCAATGTGCCTTCAGGGCACGGCCAGCGTGCCTGGGAGATGGTGTGGGCGGCGGGACAGGCGTATGGCATGACCCCTTATGGCACTGAGGCCATGCACGTACTGCGCGCGGAGAAGGGCTACGTCATCGTCGGTCAAGAGACGGACGGCACGGCCACGCCGGATGATGCGGGTCTTAGCTGGGCCATCGCCAAGTCCAAAGCCGACTTTGTGGGCAAACGATCGCTCGCACGCCCCACCATGCTGGCCACCGGACGCAAGCAACTGGTGGGCCTGCGCACTGTCGACCCGCGACTGGTACTGGAGGAAGGGGCCCAGGTGGCGGCCACGCCGAACCAGAAGGTGCCGATGCGACTCATCGGCCATGTCACCTCGTCCTATCACAGCGCGGTGCTCGGGCACTCGATTGCGCTGGCCATGGTGGCCGATGGCCGCGCACGCATTGGCCAGACGCTCTACGTGCCGATGCCAGAGGGCGAGATTCCGGTCACCGTGACCACCACCGTCTTTTATGACACCGCAGGAGCACGCCTCCATGATTAATCTAGCCTCCGCGGGGCTCGTGGCGGCGCCCGAGAGCCGGCGCTGGGTACTGCGCGGCCATGCTGTGGCTATGGCCGCCGCCGGCGCCGCCTTCGGCAGCCCTTTGCCAACGCGTGCCGGTGAGGTGGCGCAGGCCGCCAGCAGCATCGCCGACACCGCACGCGCAGCGCTGTGGTTGGGGCCCGATGAAGTGTGGTTCATCACCCCGGTCGAGGACGGAGCGGCGCTGGAGGGCGCGCTACGCACGGCCTTGGCGGCCGTGCCGCATGCGCTGGTGGATATCAGCCATCGTCAGGTAGGCCTGCTGCTGCAGGGCACTGACCCCGCATGGCTGCTCAACGCCGTCTGCCCGCTGGATTTATCGCTGGCCGCGTTTCCGGTGAACTGCTGCACGCGAACCTTGTTCAACAAGGCCGAGATAGTGCTGTGGCGTACAGGGCCTGCTGCGTTCCGCCTCGAGACCGGCCGGTCGTTCAGCGGCTACGTGGTAGGCCTGCTCGCAGAGATTGCGCGCGAACAGGCCGCCTAACGCGTCTCACCCGCGCAAGCGGGCGTTTTCCGGGTCGTAGATGGGTTCGCGGCTAACCACTGCACGGCAACGCTCGCCGAGAATTTCCACCACCAGCTCCGTGCCTTCCACGGCCAGGTCGGTACGCACATAGGCCAGCGCAATGCTCTTGCCAATGCGGTAACCATAGCCTCCGGAAGTTGCTAGGCCCACGACCGTGTCGCCTTGATAGACGATCGACACCGCCGGTGCATCCGCGTCCTTGGCATCGACAATGAGCGGGACAAAACGCTCGCGTGGGCCTACTGCAAATTCTTTCTGCAGCGCCGCCTGGCCGATAAAGCCACCCGGCTTATCGAGCTTCACGAAACGGTCGAGCGACGCCATGTACGGCGTGTACTCGGTGGTCATGTCGCCCTTCCAGCCGCGGTAGCCCTTCTCCAGCCGCAGACTGTCCATGGCATAGAGACCAAAATCGGCAATGCCATGGGGTTCACCCGCGGCCCAGAGCAGGTCGTACACCGACAGCACGTGCTCTACCGGTAAGTGCAGTTCCCAGCCCAGCTCACCTACATAGTTAACGCGCATGGCAAAGGCCTTGGTGTAGCCAATACCAATGGTGCGCAGCGACAACCACGGGAAAGCCGCGTTCGACAAATCTGCGTCCGTCAGCTGCGCCAGCACTTCGCGCGACTTGGGGCCAACGAGAATGAGCGTGCCATAGCGCGCCGAAAGATTCGCCAGCTGCACGCTGCCATCCGCCGGCAAATGTTCGCGCAGCCAATGTTCGTCGTGGCTTTCGCCAGCAGCCGCGCTGATCAGCCAGAAATGATTCGGCGCGAACGTGGTGATCGTCATCTCGGTCACAATGCCGCCACTCGGAGCGCAGAAATAATTCAGCGCCGTGCGGCCGGTGCGCGGGATAGAGCCCGTCACCATGTGATCCAGCCAGGTGGTGGCGCCGGGGCCGGTCAGTTCAAACTTGGTGAAGCCGGGTAAATCCAGCAGCGCCACGCGGTTTTGTACCGCATCGACCTCGCGAGCAACAGCCGCGTGCCAAGCCGGACGACGGAAACTGTGCAACGGCCCGCGGGCCATCTCATCCCCTTGCGGGAAAAACACTGCACGCTCCCAGCCACCCCGCGCACCGAAGTACGCGCCCTTGGCCTGCAAGCGCAGATACGCTGGCGATGTTTTCGCTGGGCGTCCAGCGGGGCGCTCTTCTGCCGGATAGCCCACACCATATTCGTGCTGGTAAGTTTCAATGGCCTTGGCCGTGGTGAACTTGGTGTTCGCGTGCTCAAGATAGCGCCGCGAGTCGAGTGGCCAGACATCCCATTCCGGGTGTCCGTGGGCCACCCACTCGGCGATGATCTTGCCCGCGCCGCCGGCCTGAGCAATGCCGAAAGTGAACGCCGTGCAATGGTAGAAGCCAGGCAAGCCAGGCGCGGGCCCGATCAGCGGGTTGCCATCGGGCGCGTATGGGATGGGGCCATTGATCACGCGTTTGATACCGACGGTGCCGAGGGCCGGCACGCGACGACAAGCGTCCTCGATATACTTCTCGAGCCGGTCAGTGTCATCGTCAAACAGCTGGTGCGCAAACTGGTCGGGAATGCCGTTTTGCCAGTGCACGCGTGCGTCCCATTCATAAGGACCCAAAATAAAACCCTGGCGCTCTTGGCGCAGGTAATAGCTCACATCTGGGTCGCGTACGAGCGGCAACCGCGCCTCGCCGCGAGCGACCAACTCAGGCACGTCTTCGGTGACCAGATACTGGTGCGACAACGTGACCATCGGCAGGAAGGCACCGACCATGGCCGCCACTTCGCCACCGCGGTAGCCACCAGCGTTGATCACCTTCTCGCAGGTGATGGCCCCTTGGTTGGTGTCAATGCGCCATTCGCCCGAGGGTAAACGCGTGATAGCGGTGACGCGGGTGTTGCGGTGGATTTGTGCACCGCCATCGCGCGCGCCCTTGGCCAGCGCCTGGGTTAGCTGCGAAGGGTCGATGTCACCATCGTACGGGTCGTACAGGCCGCCCAGAATGTCGTGGGTTTCAATCAGCGGATGACGCTCGCGCACCTCGGCAGGGCTGAGCATGTGAAAGTCGATGCCTTGCGCATGGCCTTGTGACACCACATGCCGGAACTCGTCCATGCGGTCTTGCGTGTGCGCCAGACGGATGCTGCCGGTGAGGTGGTAGTTAATCTCGTAACCGACCTTCGCCCCCAGCGTGGTGTACAGCTGGGTGCTGTGACGCTGCAGCTTGATAATGTTCCACGAGGTGGAGAAGTTCGGGCAGTTACCCGCCGCGTGCCAGGTGGAACCGGCAGTCAGTTCGTCGCGCTCCAGCAGCACCGCGTCGGTGACACCCAGCTGCGTGAGGTGGTAGAGGGCGCTGCAGCCCACTGAACCACCACCAATGATCACCACCTGTGCATGCGATTTCATATTGGTTCTCAGCTTTTAATGCGTTCGTTCTTGGGATCATAGAAGGGCTGTAGCTGCACGTGCGCCGCATAGCGCTGACAGGCCACTTCCACTTCCCAGGTACCGGTGGCGAGCCAGTCGGCGGTGACTCCTTCCGGGCAGCGCACGTAACCCATGCCAATCGACTTCGCCAACCGAAAGCCCCAGGCGCCACTGCTGGTCGAACCGACAATGACACCGTCGCGGCAGATCGGCTCTTCGTGGTAGAGCAGCGGTGCGGTGGCCGAGTCGTCCTGCAGCATCACGTACACCATGCGCTTTTGCAGGGGGCCAGCGGCTTTTTGTGCCAGCAGCGCTTCGCGGCCGATGAACCCGCCCGGCTTGTCCCACGCCACCGTAAAGGCCATGCCGGCTTCCAGCGGCGTGTCTTCGTCGGCGATGTCGTGGCTCCAGTGCTTGTAGCCCTTCTCGGTGCGGCAGGCGCCCATGGCGTGATATCCGCCGAGGCGCAAACCATATTTCGGGCCCGCTTCCAGCAGGCGTTCATACACATCCATGACGTGCTCGGCGGGGATATACAACTCCCAGCCCAGTTCACCCACGTAAGTGATACGGCTGGCGCGCAAGCGCGCATAGCCAATCTCCATCTCGCGCGAGGCGCCAAACGGATGCGCTGCATTGGAGAGATCAGCACCTGACAGTTCTTGCAGCAAGGCGCGGCTGTTCGGACCCATGACGCCGAGCATCGCAATGCCCGCGGTCACGTCGGTCACCGTGCAGTGCAAACGCCCCGCCGCCTTCAGGTGGCGACGCAACCACGCTAGGTCGCGTGTCTGACAGATAGCGGAGGTGACCACCATGAATTCGTCTGTCGCCAGCCGCGTGATGGTCAGGTCGGCTTCGATACCGCCGCGCTCATTTAGCCATTGCGTGTAAACGATACGGCCCGGGGCCACGTCCACGTTCGCGCACGACAGATGGTTCAGGAAGGTACAGGCGTCCTCACCCTGCACCAGGAATTTCGGGAAGCAGGTCTGGTCGAACAGCGCCACGGCGTCGCGCACCGCCAGACATTCCTCGCGGCAGGCCTCAAACCAGTTCTGCCGACCATAGCTGTAGTGATACTGCGGGTTGGAGCCTGGAGCGGCGTACCAATTGGGGCGTTCCCAGCCAGCGGTCTCGCCCATGCAAGCGCCCGCGGCCACCAGCCGGTCATGCAGTGCGCTGCGCCGGGCGCCACGCGCGGTTTGGTACTGGTAGTAAGGCCAGTGCATGGCGTACAGCAGACCCAGTGTTTCCACCGTGCGGTCGTGCAAGTAGCGCTTGTTACCCTGGAACGGCATGGCACGACGAATGTCCACGTCGGCCAGATCCATGGGCGGGCGACGATCGCGAATCCATTCCGCGAGCACCTTGCCGGCACCACCACTGGCGGCAATACCCACGGAGTTGAAGCCCGTGGCCACGAACAGATCGCGCACTTCCGGCGACTCGCCCATGTAGTAGCGGTCGTCCGGGGTGAAGCTTTCTGGACCATTGAAGAACAGCTGGATGCCAGCGTCTGCCAGTTTCGGGACGCGCCGCATGGCGTCATTCAAAATCGGCTCAAAGTGGTCGTAGTCTTCCGGCAAGGTGTCGAAGCAGAAGTCCTTCGAAATGCCCTTCATGCCCCAGGGCTTGGCCACCGGCTCGAAGCAACCCATGAGAATCTTGCCCGCGTCTTCCTTGTAGTAGGCGCACTCGTCTTGCACCCGCAGCACGGGCAGGTTCGGTGGCACGCCTTCCAGCGGTTCCGTCACAATGTAAAAGTGTTCTGCCGCATGCAGCGGCACGGTCACGCCCGTCTCGCGCGCCAGCTGGTGCGACCACATGCCGGCACAGATCACCACCGTGTCCGCCGCAATGTAGCCCTGTTCCGTTTCCACGCCAACAGCCCGCCCGTGTTCGACGCGAATGCGGGTCACCGGCGTGTTTTCAAAGATGCGGGCGCCGCGCATCTTGGCGCCCTTGGCCAGTGCCTGCGTGGTGTCGATGGGGTTGGTCTGGCCGTCCTTGTGCAGGAAGATGCCACCCACCAGATCGTCCACCATCAACAGTGGCCAACGCTCCTTGATCTCCGCGCAGCTGAGCACGTCAATCTCGAGGCCAAACGTCTTGCCCATCGAAGCGCCACGCTTCAGCTCCTCGAAGCGCGCTGCGGTCTTGGCACAGCTGATGGAGCCGTTCTGCTTAAAGCCCGTGGCCTGCCCGGTTTCAGCCTCCAGCGAGTGATACAAGCTGGCGGTGTACTTGGCCAGCTCGGTCAGATTGCGCGTGGCGCGTAGCTGCCCCACCAGCCCGGCAGCATGCCAGGTCGTGCCGCAGGTGAGCTGGCGCCGCTCCAGCAACACCACATCGGTAATGCCGAGTTTGGTGAGGTGATAAGCGGTCGAACAACCAGCGACGCCGCCACCGATAATGACGACGTTCGCGTGAGCGGGCAGGGACATGCAGCGATCTCCGCTTAGCGGGTAGGCTCGACGGGACGCATGCCCGCACGGGGCAGTTTAATCGGGAACTCGGCGCGGATGGCAGCGTCGACGGCTTCAGGCACATGCGCCGGGAAATGCGTCGAAAGAATGTCTTCGACCTTGCGGTGCGCGCGCGTTAGGACGTCGGTGGAGCCGTGATCGATCCAATCCCCGGGGCTGCGACGGTCACCAACGCCCGGATAGATGTACTCGGTCTGCATCAATGCCAGCGTTTGCGCACTGCCCAGGTAATGCCCGGGGCCATTGAGACACACTTCCTTGATGACTTCGAACGACAAGCGCTCTTCGTCAACGACGATGCCTTTAATGGTGCGTTGGGCCGCGCCAATGATGTCGTTGTCGATGATCAGGCTGTCGAGCGAATAACCCAGCAGGCTGGCGTGCATGCCCGCCGATTCGTAAATAAGGTTCGCGCCAGCGTTGCCCACCAAAGCGTGGTTGAGTCCCTTTTCGGCACCGGCCTGGCCGTCGGCCAACTTCGAGTCCGTCATGCCGGAGGCAGTGCCACCGGTGAGGTTATAAAAGTGCGCCATCTGACCGGCCGCGGACGATAACAGCGCCTGCTCCGGGCTACCGCCCGACATGGCGCCCGTGCGCAGGTCCGAAACAAAACACCAGGTGCCAAAGATGGCCGGGTGACCCGGGCTGAGTGCATTGACATACACCAGACCGGCGAGGCACTCCGCTACTTCCTGGGCCAACGCACCTGCCAGCGCCGCCGGCGCCGTGGCACCGGCCTGACCAGCCGACAACAACAGGATGGGCATACCACCGCGCACCGCCACTTCCAAGCAGCGGCAGGCGTCGGTGGCAAACTTCATGGGCGGCACCACAAAGCAATTCGACTGGCTGACAAACGGGCGCTCGCGCCATTTGTCTTCACCACCCGCAATGGCATGCAGCATCTTCAGCGAGGCTTCGACATGCTCAGGCATGACCCAGCTGCTGCCCACATGCTTGGTGGTGCTCGACACGGCGGCATAGCAGGTGTTGAAGTCCATCTCGTACGGGTCAGGAATGTCGCGTGGCACCACTGCGCGCTGGAAGAAATGGATGTGCTCCATCTGGTCGACAATGCGCCCGATATCGTACAAATCTTGGATGGTGGATTCGCGGTAAGTGCCATCGACATTAACGATGTTCACCGCGGCGCCGGCGGTGCCGTAGTAAGTGCGCTTGCCCCAAGGCTCGAGGTCGAAACGCGGGTCTTGGGCGTGCAGCGTGAAGTGCCGTCCGGCCTTGGCCAGCGTGTCTTCGACCAGTGCCCGCGGAAACAGCAAGCGGCCGGTGTCGCTCAGGGTACAGCCCGCTTTAGTGAGCAGCTCGACGCCGGTTTCCGGCGCGTCCGCCAGACCCACCTCTTCCAGCAGGCGCAGGGCCGTCTGGTGGATCTGCTGGATGTCGTGGTCCGACAGCGGCTTATAACGGCCGCTTTCCATGCCCGGATTCACCGGACGGAGATGGTCGGGAAGGGCCGTGGCGCGGGCAGCACGACGGGCATCGCGTCCAGAAGGACGGCGGTTCGAAACAGGGGTGTCGCTCATGGGTTTAGCCTCGCACAGCGCCTTGCGGCGCGTCGAAAAAATTATTCGCCATTCAAGAAAATTTTATGGCGATGCGCCCGGCACTGCCAAGAGCTTACGGTCGAATTTCTGCGGCATACTAAGCCCATGAACACCCTCACGCACAGTGACTGGCAGCAACGCGCTGCCGCCCTCCAATTCCGCAGCGGCCACTTTATCGACGGCGCGCACACCGCGCTCGACAGCCGACGCTATGTCCTGCTCAACCCGGCCACCGACCAGCCGCTGTGCGAAGTGGCGGCCGGCGACAGCACAGAGGTCGATCTGGCCGTTGCCGCCGGGCTTCGCGCCCACCGGGACGGCCGCTGGCGCCGCATGGCGCCGCGGGACCGGCTCGGGGTCCTCAACCGCCTGGCCGACCTCGTCGACCTGCACGCCGAGCGTTTCGCGCTGCTCGACAGCCTGGCGATGGGCA
The DNA here is from genome assembly GCA_947469285.1 of Gammaproteobacteria bacterium. Lineage (GTDB taxonomy): Bacteria > Pseudomonadota > Gammaproteobacteria > Steroidobacterales > Steroidobacteraceae > CAIOHZ01. Next base: position 4,222 of record CANIOW010000036.1, on the reverse strand, counting down.
AGCCGGTGCGCGAAATGCTGGGCGTCGACATCCCCCAGGCGTCCCTCACCTTCCGTTATTTCGCGGAACTCTCCGACAAAGTGGAAGGTTCCGTCACCGCCACGGCGGTAGAGGCCTTCCACTACACGCTGCGCGAACCGCTCGGCGTGGTGGGCTGCATCGTGCCGTGGAACTACCCGCTGATGATGACCGCCTGGAAGGTCGCCCCAGCGCTGGCTGCCGGCAATTCGGTGGTGCTCAAGCCGGCCGAGCAGTCCCCGCTATCGGCGCTGCTGCTGGCCGAGCTGTTCGTCGAAGCCGGTGGTCCACCGGGAGTGTTCAACGTCGTCAACGGCTTTGGTGCCGTGGCCGGTGCCCCGCTGGCGCTGCACCACGATGTCGCCAAGATTTCCTTTACCGGGTCCACGGTCACCGGCAAACAAATGCTGGTGTATTCAGGCCAGTCGAACATGAAACGGGTGAGCCTGGAATGCGGCGGCAAGTCGCCCCAGGTGTTCTTGGCGGACCTCGAAGACCTCGATGTGGCCGTCACCTACGCCATCAATGGCATCTTCGGTAACGCCGGCCAAGTCTGCAGTGCGGGTTCGCGGCTGCTGGTAGATAAGCGGATCATCGGCGAATTCACGGCTAAGTTCATCGAAAAGGGCCGCCACGCCTATACCCCCGGCGACCCCCTCGACCCGGCCACCAACCTCGGCCCAGTGGTGAACGCCCGCCAGCACGCCCGCGTGCTCAGCTATATCGGCAAGGGGCAGGCAGAAGGGGCGAAACTCGAATTCGGCGGCGATGTCCCCACCGGGCCCGGCTGTTTCCTGAATCCGGCGCTGTTCACGGGTGTGAACAACCAGATGACCATCGCCCGCGAGGAAATCTTCGGGCCGGTGGCGGCCCTGATCGAGGTGGACGGCCTCGCCGACGCGCTGCGCATTGCCAACGACTCTCCCTACGGTCTGGCCGCCTCGGTGTGGACGCAGGACCTGCGTTCGGCGCACGCCGCCATCCGCGGCTTTGAGGCCGGCACCATCTGCGTGAACTGCTTCGACCATGGCGATCCCACCTCCCCCTTCCTGGGCTACAAGCAGTCCGGTCAGGGTGGCGACAAATGCCTCGAAGGCCTGCTCAGCTACACCCAGACGAAGTCGGCCTGGATTCACCTGGGATGAACGACAGCGAGTTTCTGCTCCAAGCGCGCCCCGACGCCTCCCTGTCCGCGCGCGCCTTCGGCGTTCCCAGCGACATGGTGGTACCGGCCTTCAGCCAACGCTCGGAATACGTGCCGGCGGTGGATGACAGCTACCGCTTTGACCCCGACACCACGCTGGCCATCTTGGCCGGCTTTGCGCATAACCGGCGGGTGATGGTGCAGGGCTACCACGGCACCGGCAAATCCACCCACGTAGAACAAGTGGCAGCGCGCCTGAACTGGCCGCTGGTGCGCGTCAACCTCGACGGCCATGTCAGCCGCATCGACCTGGTCGGGCGCGACGCCATCGTGGTGCGCGACGGGCAGCAAGTGACCGAGTTTCGCGAGGGGCTGCTGCCGTGGGCACTGCAACGCTCCGTCGCCTTGCTGTTTGACGAATATGACGCGGGCCGGCCCGATGTGATGTTCGTCATCCAGCGGGTGCTGGAAGCGGACGGCAAGCTCACGCTGCTCGACCAGAGCCGGGTTATCAGTCCCAACGCGTCGTTCCGCCTGTTTGCCACCGCCAACACCATTGGCCTTGGCGATGCCACAGGGCTGTACCACGGCACGCAGCAGATCAACCAAGGCCAGATGGACCGCTGGTCCATCGTCACCACGCTCAACTATCTGGAACACGAGGCGGAAGCCGCCATTGTGGTCAGCCGCGAACGCAGCTACGACACCACCGAAGGCCGCAAGACGGTCATGGCCATGGTTCGCGTGGCAGACATGACCCGCAACGCCTTCATGAATGGCGATATCTCCACCGTCATGAGCCCGCGCTCGGTGATCACTTGGGCCGAGAACGCGCGCATCTTCGGCGACCTGGGGCTGGCTTTCCGGGTCACCTTTCTCAATAAATGCGATGAACTAGAGCGCGCCACCGTGGCGGAGTTCTACCAGCGTGCCTTCGGGCAAGACCTGCCCGACGCCGTCACCCGCCGGAAGATCGTGTGAACACCACGGTGCCACGCGCCGTGTCCGTACTGCCGGAGCGGTACGAACGCGCGCTGGTGCAATCGACCCGCGCGCTGTCTGGCGAGGAGAAACTGCAGATCAGTTTTGGTCCGCAAGGGCCGCGCCTCACGGGCCAGTCCATGGTGCTGCCCTTGCCCACGGGCGTCCTCGATGAGGCCGCGTGGACCCAATTGCGCGGCCACGCGGACCGGTTAGCCCTGCGACTGGCCCACCACGACGCCAGCGTGCACGCGCGTTACCGGCCCGCTGGTGCGCGTGCCCGCGAGGTGTACGACGCGCTCGAGGACATGCGCTGTCAGGCGCTGGGCGCCGCGCCGCTGGCGGGCGTGGCGCAAAACCTGGAAGCCGCCCTGCTCGACACGCTAGAACGTAGCGGCGTGCTGCGCGGACAGTTTCTGCGCACCAGCGGTCTAACCCACACCTTGGCGCTACTGGCCCGCGAACAGCTCACCGGCCAACCACCGCCGGCCGCCGCGCTGGCGCTCATCGAACGTTGCCGCGAGTTCCTTAACCCGCGCGCTACGGAGGCGCTGGCCTTGCTCGGCCAAGCGGGGGAAGACCAAGAGCGCTTTGCCTTCTCCGCTCACGATCTGGTACGGACGCTCGACCTGGGCTTCGAACTGGGAACCGAGGTGGAAGAACGCCGGCGCAGCCGCGAGCGGGTGCTGGCGGTGGCAGCGGCCGGCGCAGTAGAGGCGCCCGCGACCGAGCCGCTGCGCGTCAAGGAAGGGCAAGGGCTGCTGGAACGGGATGAACCCACCGTGGCCGCAAAACAGCCACTGCAGTCGGTCGGTGGCGAAGACAGCGAAACGGCGGCCGAGGAAACGGCCGATGGTGCCGGCGAGCGCTTAACCTATGCGGACTTGGTGGACGACCGGGACCATCCCAATCGCCATTACCGGGTCTTTACGCGCGCCCATGATGAAATTGTTAAAGCGAGTAGCCTGGCCTCGGAGGCCGAACTCAACGAACTGCGCCTGAAGCTCGACCGCGAGGCCCGCGGTCTGCAAAGTGTCGTGGCGCGACTGGCGAACCGACTTGAGCGCTTGCTACTCACCCAGCAAACCCGACAGTGGAAATTTGACCTTGAAGAAGGTCAACTCGATCCAGCCCGGCTGGCACGGATCATCGCCGACCCGCTGTCGTCGCTTTCCTTTCGTGAAGAACAAGAAGCGCCGTTCAAAGACACGGTGGTCACGGTGTTGCTCGATAACAGCGGCTCCATGCGTGGCCGGCCCATTCTGCTAGCGGCGCTCTGCGCCGACGTGCTGGCGCGCACGCTTGAGCACTGTGGCGTCAAGGTGGAAGTGCTGGGCTTCACCACTCGCGCCTGGAAAGGCGGTGCGTCCCGCAACGCTTGGCTCGCGGCGGGTGCTAAGGCCGCGCCGGGTCGGCTGAGCGATCTACGACACATCATCTACAAAGACGCCGATACCCCGTGGCGCCGCGCCCGCCGCAATCTGGCACTCATGTTGCGGGAAGACCTGCTGAAAGAAAACATCGACGGCGAAGCGCTCTTATGGGCACACGAGCGCTTGCTCGCGCGCCGCGAAAAACGCCGCATTCTGCTGGTCATTTCCGATGGCGTACCGCTCGATGAAGCCACCCTGTCTGCCAATGCGGGCAGTTTCCTCGAGCAGCATCTGCGCAATGTGGTGAACTGGATAGAAGAACGCTCGTCGGTAGAGCTGCTCGCCATCGGCATTGGTCACGACGTTACCGACTACTACCAGCGTGCCGTGGCCATTGGCGGCCCGGAGGAACTGGGCGCCGCCATGGTCGAGCAGCTGGCCAGCCTGTTCCTGCCACGCCAGCGACATTGGCATGCCAAGGTGAACTGATGCCTGCGCCCACTATGTCTGACACCACCTTACCCACCACCATGCACGCCGTGTTGCTTAAAGCGCACGGTGGCTACGAGCAGCTCGAGTACCGCGAAGACGTTCCCGTGCCACAGCCGCAGGCTGGCGAAGTGCTCATCCGCGTCGCAGCCGCCGGCGTCAACAACACCGACATCAACACGCGCATTGGTTGGTATGCCAAAGAGGTGGTAGGAGC
>CANIOW010000035.1 GCA_947469285.1 Gammaproteobacteria bacterium | reverse complement strand
CCGTTTCAGAACAGAGGTTGTTGATGACTATCGCCACTGAACCGTTTTTTTCGAAGGCAAGAATTACCGCAGGTTTTCATTTTAATCGGTGGCTGGTGCCGCCTGCGGCGCTTGCGGTGCACTTGTGTATTGGCATGTCTTACGGCTTCTCCGTGTTTTGGAAACCGTTGCAGGCGGCGCTCCTGGGGGCGGATGGCACGCCGGTAGCCAGCTGCGCCGTGGGCGCAGTCACCTTTGGCGACAAGCTCGCCGGCACGGCCAGAGCACTGACCGCAACGGACTGCAATTGGACCCAATTTGATCTGGGCTGGATGTACACCCTGTTCTTTGTGGTGCTCGGAGTGTCTGCGGCCCATTTCGGCAGGTGGTTAGTGCGGGTAGGTCCCCGGTTGGGTGGCTTGGTAGCGACGGCGTGCTGGTGTGGCGGTCTGCTAATCTGCAGCCTCGGCGTTGCACTGCACCAACTGTGGTTGATGTGGCTCGGTGCCGGAGTGATCGGCGGTATCGGCCTCGGTCTGGGGTATATCTCACCGGTATCGACCCTGCTGAAATGGTTCCCAGATCGGCGTGGCGTGGCTGCAGGGCTTGCTATCGGTGGGTTTGGTGGCGGCGCCATGATCGGCTCGCCGCTCGCTACGCTGTTGATGGCGCACTTCGCCGTCAACGGCGGTTCCGGCGTTGCCGCCACATTGGTGGTGCTCGCGGGTATTTACGCAGTCTTCATGGGATGCGGCAGCTTGGCCTATCGACTGCCATCAAAGGGGTGGCAGCCCGCCGGCTATGTGCCGCCAGCCACGGCGGTCGGCAGCATGACGAACCGGCATGTTCACGTGCGAAATGCGCATCGAACGCCGCAGTTCTGGCTCCTCTGGTTGATGCTGTGCATGAACGTCTCGGCCGCCATTGGCATCATCGGAGCGGCTTCCCCGATGCTTCAGGAAACCTTCGGTGGACGGCTGGCAGACCATCCTCAGTTGACGTTTGAGGCCCTCAAGCAGTATCCCGACGTCCTCCAGGATGTGGCGACGGTGGGCGCGAGCTTTGTGGGGCTCATTTCCCTGTGCAGCATCGCTGGACGGTTCATTTGGGCGTCTGCCTCCGACTTTATCGGCCGACGGCGCACTTATTTGGTGTTCTTCGTGCTCGGCATTGCCATGTACCTGCTCGCTGCCTACGCGGCCGATATCAAGTCGCTGGGTCTATTTGTGGCCTGCTTTGGCGTGATAGCCACCATGTATGGAGGTGGGTTCTCCACGGTGCCCGCCTATCTTGCCGATCTGTTTGGTACCCAGTTTGTGGGTGCTATTCATGGTCGGTTACTCACCGCCTGGTCCACGGCCGGTGTGGTGGGGCCCGTGATCGTCAACTACCTGCATGACGTGCGTGTGGAAACGGTATCGGTGACGCATGACATGGTGTACGGCTCCATTTTTTGGGTACTGGCCTGTCTACTCGGCGTCGGGCTGCTCGCTACGCTAGCCGTGCGGCCGGTGGCCGCGAAATATTTCATGAGCGACCAGGAACTTGAAGACGAGCGACAAATCGCGCATGAAGTAACGATACCGGTATTTTCCTCAGAGGACGGGCAGAGCTCCACCACGGCCCTGATCTTCTCTTGGGTCGCGGTGGGTATCCCCATTCTTTACGGCGTGTTCGTAACCGTCGAGAAGACGGTTATCTTGTTTTATTGACCCCACCATCGGCGACTGAATTTAGTCACCGACCGCTGTACGTTAAAACCGATATCCGGCGCCGACAGCCACCAACACTGGGTCTACGCCCACGTGTGAGACACGCGTGTCGCCCAGCTTAATATCCGAGCTAATCTTCACGTATTTCACATCCACGGAAGCTGACCAATGCTGGTCGAGCTGGTAGTCGGCGCCCGCCTGCCACGCGATCCCAATGCTCTCGTGGTCGAGCTGTAAGCTGCCCACCGTGGGTATCGCCAATCGCACGTCCCAAAGACGGGTGTAATTGACGCCGATGCCCACATAGGGGGACAACGTTGTGTCGCCCAGCGGGCGGTATTTCACGGTGAGCGTCGGCGGCAGATGCTTGAACGTCCCAATGTCAACTGGCCCGCCTAAGGCACTTTGCTGCACGGTCACGGTGTGCTTCTGCGGCACGGTCAGCAGCAATTCCACCGACACTTTGTCGTTAAACGCGTATTCGATGTCGATGTCTGGTGCCCACTTACTCGAGACATCTATGGCGTCCTTGGGAACTTCCAACGCTGGAATAGCCTGAGAATGGTTGGTCGGCTGAATGTTAAGCGCGCGTAGGCGCAGGGTCCACGGTGAGGTACCGTCGGCCGCTGCGGTCGGCAGGGCCACTACCGCCAACAGTGTGCCAATGACGGGAAGTACCAGTCTCGCCGAGAGGGAGTGTTTGAGCGATTTTTTCAGGGCGCGGGAGAGAGTCATGCGTTTCAACCTGTCTGCTTCACTCGCCAATGTGCGAGCCCTCTCAGACTGAGCTGTACTGCGTTACCGTTCTATCCGCAGCTTCCGGCGCCTTGTTTCGTTTACCGAGAGGCCGCCGCGGGAGCTGGTGCGCTAGACGCGAGCGAAGGGCCTGATAGCGCGCCAGCGCCTACTGTTCTCCACCACCTCCGGGTGGCAGCTCATTCATGTCCCTCCGAAAGCAGTACTATTGTCCTTAACGGCCGAAAATCGCTGACGGCGTGAAAATAACGTTAATGGTCCTACGGTTTGGCTTAAGCACGGGGGGGTGGGCGCGTGACAATTTCCAAGACGAGGGCAGCCGCTGCTGCAAGAATTCAGTCCCAAGACTTAAAGAAGTCATCGGGGCTTGGCGCCGAGGCTGTCTATCCACCGTCGCCCGCTTTCCAGGCGCGAGCGCAAATCGCGGATCCGAGTATTTACGATCATGCGGATGCTGATGTGGAAGCCTACTGGGCGGAGCAGGCGGCCTGCTTGGACTGGATGTCACCTTGGACCCAAGTGCTTGACCAGTCACGACCGCCTTTTTATAAGTGGTTTGTTGGGGCAAAACTCAATGTATCCGTCAACTGCCTAGACCGGCATTTAGCAGACCGCGGTGATCGAGTGGCTTACCACTGGGAGGGTGAGCCTGGAGACACCCAGACCATCACTTATTCGGACTTGCATGCACGCGTGTGCCGCTTCGCCAATGCGCTGCGCAGGTTGGGCGTTGGGAAAGGCGACCGGGTCGCTATCTACATGGGGATGGTGCCTGAGCTGCCGGTAGCCATGCTGGCCTGCAGTCGCATTGGCGCCATGCATACCGTGATCTTCGGCGGCTTTAGTTCTAAGGCCATAGCCGATCGCGTGACGGACTTGGCGTGCACGACGGTGATTTGCCAAGACGAAAGTTGGCGCCACGGCGGTACCGTGGCTTTAAAAAAGCTCGCGGATGAGGCTCTCGTGACCTGTCCGGCGGTGCGGCAGGTGGTGGTGGTGCAGCGTACCGGTAACCCGGTGAACTGGACTGCGGGGCGTGATCATTGGTACCACGAACTGGTGGCAGCAGAGTCCGCTCAGTGCGAGCCGGAACCGATGGACGCTGAAGATCCGCTTTTTGTGCTGTATACCAGTGGAACCACGGGGAAGCCGAAGGGTATTTTGCACACCACCGGCGGCTATCTGGTGGGCGCGGCCACGACCCACCGTCAGGTCTTCGACCTCCAGGCGGATGATGTCTATTGGTGTGCAGCCGATATCGGCTGGATTACCGGCCACAGCTACATCGTCTATGCGCCTCTCGCCAATGGGGTGACGGGTATCTTGTATGAAGGTGCCCCCGGCACACCGGATAAAGACCGTATCTGGCAGATCGTTGAACGCTACCGCGCGAGCATTTTGTATACCTCTCCAACCGCCATTCATACCTTCATGAAGTGGGGGCCAGAGTATGTGCAACGCCATGACCTCTCTTCCTTGCGGCTCTTAGGCACGGTCGGCGAGCCGATTAATCCCGAGGCCTGGATGTGGTACCACACCTATGTCGGTGGTGGCCGTTGCCCCATTGTGGATACTTGGTGGCAGACGGAGACTGGCATGATCATGATTTCGCCACTGCCCGGGGTGATGCCGTTGAAGCCCGGCTCAGCGACGTTTCCTCTGCCGGGGGTTCGTGCTGACATCGTTAACGACAGTGGCGAGAGCGTGGCGCTCGGTGAAACCGGCCAGCTCGTCCTGCGCGGCGCGTGGCCGTCGATGATGCGCACGGTGTGGGGCGATGACGCTCGCTATGTTAAAGCCTATTGGAGCGACTTCCCGGGCTGCTATCTCGTCGGCGATGGGGCGCGTTACGACGACAATGGGTATTTTTGGTTGCTCGGTAGAATCGACGACGTCATGAATGTCTCCGGGCATCGCTTATCGACCATTGAAATTGAGAGTGCCTTGGTCAGTCATCCCGCTGTGGCGGAGGCCGCTGTGGTTGGACGCGCCGATGCCATGACCGGGCAGGCCATTGCCGCCTTCGTGACCTTAAAGAACGGCGTCGTCGGTGATGACACACTGATCCAAGTGCTGCGCGACCACGTGGCGGGCGAGATTGGTAAGTTTGCGCGTCCTGCGTCGATTGCGTTAGTCGACTCATTGCCAAAAACAGGCTCCGGAAAGATCATGCGCCGCTTGCTAAGAGACATTAGCGAAAAGCGTGTGTTGGGTGATGTGACCACCCTGACGAACCCCGAGGTCGTTAGCGAAATCAATGCGTCGGCACGTCAGCCGACGCCGAAAGAAGACCCGCTGGATCCTTTGTTTACCTGGCTGGAGCGCCCGGTAGACGCGAATACGCCAACGCCCGCTCGTTGCCTCATCTGTGACACCAATTTCAGTCCCTGCCATAACGACGTGCATGTGCTGGGTGGCTTCTGTCCGGAATGCACCCGTCGCGAACACCTGGCGCGGGCGTGAGCGGTGCGCTTTCAATACAAGGAGCCTGCATGGTTAAGGTCATTGCGTTTTTAAAGTGCAAAGAAGGCTTGAGCCGCGCTGCGTTTATCGATTACTACGAAAATAAACACGTGCCGCTCATTCTTTCCATCGCGCCGCAGATTATCGACTACCGACGTAATTTTTTGGTGGGAGAAGATTTGCTGCGCGGTTCGACCGATCCCATTCTGGGCTCCAGCGCCGCCGCGCGAGATTTTGATGTCATCACCGAAATTTGCTTTGCCGATGAAACGACCTTTGCGGCGGCGATGAGCGCCTTTACGGAGCCAGATAACTTTGCAGCCATTGCGGCAGATGAAGAGAATATCTTTGACCGCAGCAAGCATCGGTTTTATCGCGTGGATGCACGGGGCTCAAAGGGGCTGGTTTCCACCAAGTTCGGCGGGTAACGGTTCGTGCTATTCCCACCATCCAAGATAGTCGGTCAGATAATTGACCACGTCATCGGCGGCGCCGAGTGTGGCAACACCGCCCGCCACATCGTGGGAGTAGCCGATGCCGAGCAGCGTCTCGCCGACGTGCACGCCGGCCACCGAGACGCCAGTTCCCCCCATTCTGCCGAGCACATAGCCCTCGGCTTTCAGTTCGCGCAAGGCGACCAGTAGGCCGCGCAGCAGCACCAGCGAGATGCCTTTGCTTTGATAGTCCGGGCGCGCCACCATCGACGCCAGATAAATATCTACCGGTGTTCCCTTGATCCATGGAGAAATGAATTCTTCTTCAAGGAGCAAGTCGAAAACCGTATCTCTGGTAGTTAAGAATTTATCGAAGGCGGCGACCGTCAATGGGATGTATTCCGCATAACCGATCAGTTCATCGCCGTGCCACGCAACCACGCGCGAGCGCGGGTTTTTTTTAATCTGCGGCAGCTCCCACTCGAGTGTGCTCTGGTACTTTTCGCTATACACCAATTGGTCGAGTGCGCGACACTGGTGGATGATCTCCAGATCAAATTCTTTCAGCACTTGAATGCGTGCAGCTTCCGTCATGGGGTCTTCATTCCTGTAACCGAATTGCGGTGGCAAACGACAGTCAAGATTCCACGGCCTCTAAGATGACTACCGGTATTTGACGTTCCGTTCTGCTCTGGTAGCGTTCGAAACCCGGGAATAGCGCCACTAGCTGCGGCCAGTGCACCGCACGCTCCGCGGCGTTTGCGGTGCGTGCGGCAGCGGAAAATTGGTTGGCTCTTATCTGTACCTGCACTTGAGGGTTCGCCTGCAGATTCAAGTACCAGTTGGGTGCATCGGGGGCGCCACCTTTGGACGCTACCACGACATAGGCGGGGTGTTCTTCGGGCCCAAACTGCATGAACATCATCGGTGTGGTGATCCGGTTTCCCGACTTACGACCGGTGGTGGTCAGTAGCAAGGACGGAATCATGCCCTTGCCGCCGAACAGGCTGGCGTCCAGCCAGTAGCCGTCTTCCCCATTGGTGGCTAAATAACGCGACAAGTGGTCGGCCACGAAGGCCTGAAGTGCTTTGAGTTTTTCAGCCGGGGTCAAAGAGAGTCGCTCCAGTGATAAAAACCCATGGGGCAGCCTGCGGTGGCTGGGGACACGATGGATGGCGGATCGTCATGAGTCGCCCGCATTTCAAGGCGACTGACCAACTGCTGCTTCCGATCAGGTTACACCAAAAACTGCCGATTAAGCGCCCATGCCGCTGTGGGGAGTAGGGAGGGTGGTGGTTCCGCGAAGGTGGTCGGCGGTTGTCGCATCGTCCACAGCCGTGGTGGCAGGAATGCCGCGAGCTTGGTCTTTACTCATGCCTCACGGCCACCACGGCCATCCCCATGCGTAGCTGCGGTAAAGTGCCCGTCACGGTTGCTGTGTGTGCAGCCGGTAGCGGGTCTCGGCGAGAAGCGTCCCGCCTAGGGCAACGAGCAGAAAGCCGATGGTTTCTGGCGCGAAGCGGAGCCCATCTACCAACAGAAAGGTGAACAGTGAGAGATTGACGAGCGCGCCGAGCCACAGCACCCACGCCATGCTGGCCATCTTGCCAACAGCCACCAAAGGGAAATACAGGATCAGCAAAATTACGATGGCCGCGGAAATCAGGATGGGGCGCTGAGGTTGCGTCCCCAGTGCCAGGCGCATTCTGTTTGAAGCCGGATGGTCGCTGACCACGGAGGTTAGAATCCGCGACGCTGTAAAGATGGAAGCGTTCACCGCGGCGGCGCAAGCCAGCAAGGCCGCCATGGCAATGACTTTAGCGCCGACGCTGCCTGCGATGATTTCTGCGGCGGCCCCCAACAGGTTTCCGGCGTTCGCCGCCAGTACGTCAGGCGGGGTGACCTGGATCGCCACCCAACTGACGATGAAGTAGAGCGCGCTGATCACCCCAATGGCAATGAACATGGCACGTGGCACGGTCTTGGCCGGGTCGGCCATGGACTGCGACGCGCTTACGACCATACCAAAGCCCTGGAAGTTGATATAAAGCATGGCGGTTGCGACCAACACACCTTGCCATGAGACGCCGGAGAGGCTCGGCAGCACAGGATGGACCTGCGCTATGCCGATAGCGCTGAACCACAACAGCGCGCAGAACACGAGCGCGATGAGTACGCTCGCGACGCGTCCGACCCTGTTTGCTCCCAGCAGGTTGACCAGACCGCACAGCACCACTAGTGTTGCTGCCAGCTTCGCGACGGCGTAGACGCTGAACAGAATCGCCACGCTCGCGAACATAAACGCGATAGGGAAGTTGGTGCCGTCGGCCAGATAGGCATGGCCGAGGATGGAAAACAAACCAGATCCCATCATGCCGCTGAGGCTTAGGGCAACGCCGGAGAGTAGGCCCACCTGGGGTAGGCCGCGGTTCGCAGCAGAAGGGGTCTCGCCCATCGGTTGCAGGTTCCTCTCCCCATGGTCCCGGGCTTTGTAGTGGTGGCAGCGCCAGATTGACCTGCCGTGGTGATGAGGGCCAGCGGATGGTTGGACGATAGCTCACATGAGCCAGCTTGCCAAATGTCCTACGGTCCACGAGACCACTCCCAGTCCAACAAGCGGGGTGCTCTGAGCGGCGCGAAGACACTGGCAGGGATGGACAGCGTCGCGGCCAAAGGCATGAAGCTAGGGAAGAAACCGTTGGTGGCGAATGAGGCAGTCAAGCCGCAGAACACGGTGTCGCTCGGATCCTTGTGGGCGCCCCAACTGCGGTGGATGCCCTTCAGCAGGCGTTGACCGTGCGCGTTGAAGGCGATACGCAGACGGGGGCTGCCACCGTGCTTTCTCTCGGCGCAACCATCGGCAAGCACGCGGCAGACCAGCCGGCTTAGGTCGGCACCCGCCTGTAGCTTCACAAAGCTGCCTGAGAATCGCCAGCGCTGGCGCGCGCTATCCTGCAGTTGCCGCCGTTGTCATTGTGATACACCCTTTATGGATTCCAGTCGGGAGCGCCACGAGAGTCAGCAATCGCGGAGTTACTCGTGTGCGGCGGTACTGGAGCACAGGTGCAGCACCAGCACGCCGGCGATGATGAGTGCTATGCCAACGGCTGCGGCGAAGTCCAGCTTTTGGCCGTAGACCAGCCATCCCGCCAAGCACACCAGCATCACTCCCGCGCCGGCCCAGATGGCGTACACAACGCCTACTGGAATGACGCGCAGGGTCAACGAGAGGAGATAGATCGCCAGCGCGTAGCCGCCAACGACCAAGATGGACGGCACGAGGCGGGTAAACCCTGCGGAAGCCTTCAAGGCAGAAGTCGCCACGACCTCGGCGAGGATGGCGATAGCGAGATAAAGCCAGTTCATGGACGCGATTGTAAAGGCGATGGTGGGTGGCGTTGTGACTTTCGAGCGCTGTCACAGACAACGCACTGCAGCCATCAAAGCAGTGACGGCGGGCTCTGGAACCCTCCGTGACTGATTGCAGGGGGGTATTTGGTGCTACCGTAGACGTTGAACGCTGTGTAACCGCCAGCCGAACTGGCGCATGCAAAGCAGGCTGGTCAGGGCGGCCATTTCCTGCCAGGAGACACTGATGCGCCTACTTGCCTCTGCCGTCGGTCTGCTGCTCTTGCTGGCCACCCACGCCACCCACGCCACCCACGCCGCCGACGCTCCACCCGCGCAGCGCTGGACGTGGCTGGCAGGCACGCTAGCCGGGGGCAGCCTCACGGCCACCACCACGCCCAAGGGCGAAGTGGTAAGCCGCTACGCCTATCTGGACAACGGGCGCGGCCCCCAACTGCAGGCGCAGTGGCACGAGGGGCCAGACGGAGTCCCGGACCGCTGGAAAATTACCGGCACGACCACCTTTGGCAGCCGCGCCAGCGAGGTCTTCCAGCGCAAAGGCCAGGTGGCGCACTGGAAGACGGTGGGTGATGAGGGAACGGCGCACCTGCCGAGCGGTGGCAACGCGGCGGCGGCATCGGCCTACCTGCCGCTGGTCTACACCCCGGACTATCTGGCGGCCCTCATTCGCGCCGCCCTGCACCGCGGCAACCGGCTCCCCTTGTTGCCCGCCGGCGAGCTTAGTGTTGCTACCATCGAATCGACGACCGTGACCAACACCGCGGGGCAAACACTCAGTCTTACACTCCACGCCGTGACCGGCCTTGGGCTCACCCCGAGCTACCTCTGGCTGGACCCGGCCGGCGAACTGTTCGCTAACCTCGACATGGCCGATAGCCTTTACGGGGTGGTGCGTGAAGGCTGGGAAGCCACCGCGCCAGCGCTGGCCGCACGCCAACAAGCCGCCGACGAGGTGCTGCTCGCGCAGTTGGCGGGTAATGCCAAACATACCTACACGCAACCCATCGCCTTCCAGCACGTGCAGGTGTTCGATTCGCGCCATGGCACGCTTTCGCCGCCGCAAACGGTCATCGTTTTTCGCGGACGCATCTCCACCCTGCAGCCGGACGAGGTGCCGCTCCCCGCAGACGCCCTCACGGTGGACGGCACTGGCCAGACGTTGCTGCCAGCACTGTTCGACCTGCACACCCATGGCACGCCCTGGAGTGGCGCGCTGCAACTGGCCGGCGGCGTTACCACTGCTCGGGACCTTGGCAACGACCACGATTCGATCTTGCAGCAGGAGGCGCGCTACGACAGCGGTGCCTGGTTGGGGCCACGCCTGTGGCTTGCGGGTTTCATGGACGGCCGGAGCCCCTACACCGCCACGGGTGGCAAGACCGTCGCCAGCCTTCCAGAAGCGCTCGAGGCCGTGGATTTCTTCGCTGCCCACGGCTACCAGCAGGTAAAGCTCTACAGTTCCTTTAACTCGGAGTGGATCGCGCCGGTGGCGCAGCGTGCGCACGAACGCGGGCTACGGGTTAGCGGTCATGTGCCGTCTTTCACCACGGCGGCGCGCGTTATTACGCAGGGCTATGACGAACTGAACCACCTGAACATGCTGTTCCTGAACTTCGTGGCCAGCCCCAGCGAAGACACGCGCACCAATGCCCGCTTCACCATGGTGGGGGAACGTGCCTGGCAACTCGACCTCGACAGCGCACCGGTGCAGAGCTTCATTCAAGAGCTGGTCCGGCGTGGCACCGTGGTCGACCCGACCATGGCCTGCTTCGAGGACAGCTTCAACCAAGCTCCGGGTGAAAGTTCGCGCGTCATGGCCCCGGTGCTGGACAGGCTACCGTCCACGTTACGCCGTTCATTGCTGCAACCCGAGATGGAGCTAACCCCCGCCGTGCTGGGCCACTACCGTGCCAGTTGGCAAAAGATGTTGGACTTGTTAGTCCGCCTCGACCGCGCAGGGGTGCCACTGGTACCGGGCACGGATGCGTTAGAGGGCTTCTACCTGCACCGCGAACTGGAGCTGTGGGTGCAAGCGGGTATCCCTGCCGCCCGTGTGCTGCAGCACGCCACGCTCGGCAGCGCGCACGTCTTGCGCCTGGACCAGTCGCTGGGCGCCGTGGAGGCCGGCTATTCCGCCGACCTGATACTGGTGGATGGCAACCCCGTGCAAGACATCCGTGCCGTGCGCCGCATCACCATGGTGATGAAGGCGGGCGCCGGCTACTTTCCAGCGCAAATCTACCCGGTCTTGGGTATACGGCCCGCCGTCCCCGCCGCCGAAGTGCGCGGCGCGATGCCCTAGCCATCTAGGGCAGTAGCGCAGCGACCCCCGGTCCGGGTAGGGCCGGGCAGTGCCGGGCCTATTTGCCGCCGAAGGTCTGCGGCTTGAGCGAGCGCAGGTAGGCTATCAGCGCGGCCATGTCAGCGTCGCTGATCGTCTTGTAGTAGGCATAGCCCATGGGCGGGTTGTAGTGCCGGCCATTGCGGTCCACGCCCTCGCGCACCGACTGGATGATCTGCGCGTCGGTGAAATCCTTCAGCCCGGTGGGGTGGGGCGTCAGGTTGCGCGAGACGCTCGCGCCCCATGGCCCCGTTAAGATCTGGCCGCCGGCGCCGCGGTATTCCAAGTGCAGCACGCCCTGTTCATCGCGCGGCGAGTGGCAGTCCATGCAGTGGCCGATGTTGGCCAGGTATTCACCGTAGGCGCGTTGGTTGCTGGCCGGCGGCGCCTTCACGCTTTTCACTGGCGGGCCGTAGTTGGGCGGCAGCGGCCGGTGGTACTGGGGCTTGGGCTGCGCGCTCTTCACGGCGGGCTGCGCGCGCAGGTAGGCGATGATGGCGGCGAGGTCGTCGTCCGACAGATAGCGGTAGAACGGCATGGGCATGGGCGGGCCGATTAGGCTCTTGTCGGGGCGCACACCTTCGCGGATGGCCAAGGCCAGCTGGGCGTCGGTCCACTTGCCGATACCGGTCTCCGGGTCGGGCGTGATGTTGGACGCGACCGCCTTGAATGCTGGCTCGTCCCAGACCAGGCCACCGGACAGGCCCTTTTCTGGCAGTGGCTGACCCTTGTCGCCGCGAGCTATGTGGCAGTTGCCGCAGGCCACCACGCCTTCCATCAGGTAGGTGCCGCGTTGCAGCACCGCGGCTTTGGGTGTGGCGGCCATGGCCGAGCCGGAAATGAAAAGCGCTGACAGCGTCAGCAGAGTAAGAATGCGCATGGGTCTCCACCGTGGTGCGCCGGTCTACCGCCAGCGGCTGAGCGAAGGAGGCTAGCATAACCTGTGCCAAAGCGGCATTCCCCGCAAGGCGGTGCGGCCGACTTTGGCCCAGTGAGCGGATTAAATTCCTCTGCTACAACAAGTACACCCACCGACGCCGAAAATAGGGGGAGGGGTTACCATGGCCGACCACGTCGCAGGGGCATAGAGCACTTCGCCTTGTCAGAAAATCCCCAGGCCAATCCCCGGTACTTGCTGATGCTGCAGCTCACTGCGCACGAACTCATCCACCGCGCTACTGTCGAATGCCGGTCGAAACTCGGCGGACAAGCTACTTCCTGAGGCGGTCATCAACAATAGTGCGGCGCCTCTAAGCAAAGTCTGGATAAGCGCTTTTGGCAAACTCTGCATGCGACGAAATCTCCGATACCTATGGAACTATCGTCGCAACACCTTTCCGATAGCTGATGTTCAAATTGGGCAGCTCGAACTGCGCGGTCTGGGTGACGATTTGGTTGAAGATACTCGCCGCCACAGCGTCATCAGAGACCAAATGCGGAATGCCGCTCTCGGTTAGCGTCTGGCCGTAGCCGAGTTCCACGGGATGTAACTCAATCTGCGACAACTGGTTGCCGACAAAACGACAGCGCGCCACGACACTTTGGAAGGTAAACGGGTGCGCGAACCAAGCGGTGTTCAGCGGCGCGGTCAAATCGTAATCCGTCACCCTACTGGGATGAGTCCACGCGTCGGCTAGCATCGCGCGGTTTTCCTGCAGCAAATCGTGCGGGAGAACCTCTTGGATATCACTCCAGAAGAAGCTCCCGAGCCCGTAAAAAATCGGCTTCGCTCCTCGCGCCTTGGAGTGATAGACCTCGATGGGGCCCAGATTGTGGTTCCCCGTCACCACAAACGCATCCGCGCCGGAGTCAATGGCGTCGTGCGCAAATTGCTTCATAAAGTCACCCGGACCGTAAGGACCCGCATCACTCTCGCAATCCAGAGAGCATTCATGCGAGTGAATCGTCACGATCACAAAGTCGGCATTTTCTTGTGCCGATCGTATGCTCTTATAGATATCCGCTAAATCTTCAGGATCCATGGCGTATTCGCGCGAATAGCGCTCGCCCTTACGCACTTTAGTGCCGAATAGTGCTGCTGCATCGGACACGTCACCGCAGCGTTGCGGATCGCCTGCACAGCGGATTTTCTGCGCCGCGGCAAACGCTTCTGCTGGGAGGGTAAGCACCGAGGTGAGGTGCAGCACGCTAATCCCCGGTCGCCCGGGCGCCACGCCCGCTGGTGGGTGCGCGTCGCTGTTCGGTCGAAAAGTGGACGCAACCGACACTAAGGCAATACGCCCCGACGTGGTTTCAACATATTGCGGTGCGCGCGCCGTACCGTAAGTGTCACCAGAACCTGCATGAGCAATCCCAGCGGCATCTAGGTGTTGGCTCGTTTCGCGCATTCCCTCCAAGCCAAAGTCTAGGGCGTGATTATTCGCCCTCGAGACCATCTTGAAGCCCATTTTTTTTAGGTCCGCCGCGACCGCGGGGGTGGAGGAGACGGTCCAGTCACCGTCCCATGGGTAAGCCGACCCTTTGAACGTTCGGCTGTCAAAAATGACGGTTTCCAAATTGCCGTAGGTCACATCAGCGGTGGTCAGCAGTTTGAGTGCGGCGGAGAAATCGGGAAAGCGCACCGCGTACTGCGACAGCGGACGGGAGATGATGAGATCTCCAACGGCCGTCATGGTAAAGCCATCCGGCACATGGGCCGACATCTCTTGCGACAAGGGCCGCATGACATCGAAGTACGCAGCATCCTTGATACCAGGGTCGCCAGGGCCATAAGCCGTGGACTGGGCGTTACTTAGCCCACTTTGTTCGGCCAGTACGAGCCAGAGACAGACACTGGCGAGTCTGGCGCCGCGCCTTTTAGGCGCTGTCACGGTGTATTCGCTGCTGGCAGGATGCCGGCGATGGGCTGCGAGGCTCCAGGTCGCTTCACGACATGGCCATCAAGCATGACCATCGACACCTGACGCAGGGCGGTGATGTCCACGAGCGGATTGCCGGGAACCGCAATGATGTCGGCCAATTTCCCAGTCTCCAGGGTGCCAAGGCGATCGTCCCAGCGCAATAATTCGGCGGCCACTCGGGTCCCAGCCTGAATGGCTGCCATCGGCGGGATGCCGGCCTCGACGAAGACCACAAACTCATTGGCGTAAACCGAAGGATCGGCGATGCCCACGCCAAGGTCGAGGCCAATGGCCAGTTTCACGCCATATTGGTGGGCGCGGAGGATGGTCGCCAAAAACGCCGCGCGGCCATTTTTAATGTAGTCATCATTTTTGTCTTGGGCCCGCAGTTGGTCCCCTTGGTCGTAATAATCGCCCAGATACACCGTTGGTACCATGAATGTGCCGCGACGAGCCATTTCATGCAGGGTCGCATCATCGACATAGGTGCCATGTTCAATCGAACGAACACCGGCTAGCACCGCCTGACGAATGCCTTCGGTCGCATGCGCATGCGCAGCCACAGGCACCCCGTGTCGGGCGGATTCCTCTACCGCGGCTTTTAGCTCCTCTGGAGAAAAGGCGACGTTACGGGGATCGTCCCCAACTGACTCGAACGCGCCGGTGACGAGCAATTTGGTCCAGTCAGAACCGTATTTAATTTCATTGCGAATGGCTTTGCGTATCTCCTCCGGGCCATCGACAATTAATCCATCCGGCCGGACCGTCTGTTCGGGCGAGAGATAGTTCACGTCACCACCGCCACCGGTGATCGAGAGGTAGTGCGCGGCCCCCGTCATTCGTGGCCCCAGAAACAGCCCGGCGTCGATGACGCGCCGAAGGTCCTGATTGGCATACCCCACATCCGCATCACCCATGACCCGGACACCCGTCCATCCGGCCAGTAATAGTTTTTGGAGGCCGGCCAACGCAGTGAGCGCTTTATAAGCCGACGAGGTTGCGAGATGCGCATTCTGATAGTCACTGGTGGACATCAGTGGATGCTCATGCACGTTGATCATTCCGGGCATCAAGGTGGCGTCGCCCAACTCGATCACTTCCGCATTGGCGGGAATAATTGAGCGGCCGCCCATCGCAATAATCTTTTTGCCTTCAACGACGACAACCGTTGCCCGACTTAGGGTGTCGCTGCGACCATCAATGACGCGAGCGGCGACCAGCGCGGTTGGCGTGGCGTAGGCTATCGCCCCACCACAGAGGCTCAGCAGCGCGGTTGCGAGAACCAACAACCGTGGTGTGCAAGCTTTACCGTGCCCGACTCGCGTATGGATCGGACTATTGAATGCGACGTTGACGCTCATCTCGTGCCTCCTTGGAACCGGTGACCCTAATATTCAATAGACGATCGTCGAGTGGATCATATTCCAACGCGTTGACGGCGATCCGGCTATCGCACAGAACGTTGATTCTATTGCGGTTATTCGGGTGCTGTGGGGTCCACCAGGATCGCGAGTGTCCGCCACCCAACGTGGCTGCGCTACGTGAATCAGCGCAGGCCGGATTCGAGTGGAAACAGGCTGAGCACCTCGTGGCCGGTCGCGGTGATGAGTACCTGCTGCTCCATCTTGACGCCTTGCGTGCCACCCACTTCACCGATGTAGCTCTCGATACAGACCGTCATGCCCGGCGCAAAGACGCCGTCCATCTGTGTCGGGTCCTTGGCGTCGCAGCCGATGCCGGGCCACTCGTCAACCATGCCGACGCCATGCGCAATACAGCCATAATTCAAGTCGTTAAACCGCGCCGGGATAGGCCACGACCGTTCGATGAACTCCCGAAACCCGAGGCCTGGCCGGAGCAACGCGCAGTTGAACTCCACCTGCTCGACGGCGAGCGCATACAGGCTCCGTTGCTCGCTGGTCGGCGCTGTATTGCCACAATGGAACGTACGACTAACGTCGCTGCAGTAGCCGAAAGGCCCGACCATATCCGTATCAAAACTCACCAAATCACCATCGGTGATCACTTTCGCCGAGGCTTCCTGGAACCACGGATTGGTGCGGGTACCTGAACTTAGGAGTCGGGTCTCGATCCATTCCCCACCGTGAGCGATGTTGGCATGGTGTAACTCTGCCCACAGCTGCACCTCGGTCAGGCCGGGACGCAGCGCGTCGCGCATGCGTTGCATGCCGATGTCGGCCACTGCGAGGGACCGACGCATGCACTCGATCTCCTCTGCGTTTTTGATGGAGCGCGCCACCTCGAGTAATCGCTGCCCCTCTACCAGCTGGAACCCCTGAGCGCGCAGCGCGTCGACGCCCTCTAGATCCGCTCTATCAATGGCCAGGCGGTTTGCGCCTGGACCCATGAGTTCTGCGACCGTCGCGCGAATCTCTGCGGCCCACTGGCGGCAGACTGGGTCTGCGTGCTCGGCGACGTATTGGTACCCATACGCGGTTGCAAGCCGTACCTCCGAGATCTCAGGCGTCCGTGGTGCAGTCGTCAGGCAATTGCGGTTCGGGTAATCGAACAGGATGGCCTTGCCCACGGCGGGCACCAGACAATAGCGGCCCGGGTTGTGCAGCAGCCAGACCGACATATTGCGGGTATCGGTGGCGTAGCGGATGTTGATGGGGTCGTTCAGCAATACCGCTGCGCAATCGTTGGCCCGCAGCTGCTCCTGTACCCGCGCATAGCGATAGCGACGCAGAGAGTCTAAATTGATGCCGTCGTCCACTGCGTCTGAAATGACGTGTCCAAGCTGTCCGGCGGTGATGTGGTTCTGCATACTTCCTCACTGATAAGACGCTGGGGCTACCCGTCCGTCGCGACCACTGAGTTCCAAAGTAGCCTAACACCAATCCTAAGCAGTGACACAGGCTGCAGCGCGCTGCAGCCAAGAGTGGGTCATTACACGAGCGGCAAGCTTTCTGGGTAGGGCCTGAGCCGTTCGGGTGAGGGGATTACCGGGTTTCGCTGGTCAGCGGGCGCCATCGTGCGCGCGGTGCGCCGATGGAACTAACTTCAGCTACGCCAGCCCCAGCGCCTCTCTAGCTGGTAGAAAGCGCTCTTGCGGCGGAGAAATTTATGGCGTCAGGCGAAGCCTTAAATAAGCGATTTGTGTGAACTTTGCCGTGCTACTGTGGTTGTCGTTCTACCCAAATTCGTGAGTCATCACAATGCGTAAGTTCCTGGTTCTCTGTATGTGCGCGTTGGTGTCAGGTGGCTCATTCGCCAGCCCCAAAGTAGCTGGCGTAGGAGCGTCCACGCCGCTGCCCATGAGCACGCCCGCGGCCGTGGGTCTGTCCGCTGAACGACTCGACCACATGGCAGCGTTCTTTCGCGCAGAAGTGGAACGAAACGAGGCGGCTGGCTACACGCTGATGGTCGCCCGCTACGGCAAGCTTGTGTACCAAGCCACTGGCGGTATGCGCGATCTGGAGCGGGCGGTGCCGATGTCCCTCGATACGCGCTTTCGGATTACGTGCATGACGAAGCCGGTCACGAGCGTTGCGGTCCTGATGCTCTACGAGGATGGCCGCTTTAAACTCGACGACCCGATCTCGAAATACCTGCCGGAGTTCTCAAGCCCGACCGTGTACACGGGTACCGATGCTACCGGTGTGCTGCAAACCGCTCCCGCGAAGCACCCCATCACGATTCGGCAGGTGCTGAGCAATAGCGCGGGCCTCGGCTACGGTTACGACTACGACTTGGTATCGCCGCTCGGCAAGTCCTGGCTAGCTCTGCCTATGGGCGGGTCACTCGCCGACACTGTGCGAGAGATCGCGCGTCTACCGCTCTACTTCGAGCCGGGTGAGAGCTGGCGCTACAGCTACGCACAAGACGTGCTCGGCCGCTTGGTTGAGGTCGTGTCGGGAATGCCGTTCGAGCGCTTTCTGGACACACGCCTGTTCTCGCCGCTCGGCATGAGCCACACGGGGTTCTCGATCGCAGCAGGTGACGCGCCACTGCTTGCCACCGTCTACCGCAACAAGGCGGCGGGTGGTCTCGAGGTGGCGGACATCAGTGCGTTCGAGATGCGCTGGGCCTCCGGAGGCGTGGGCCTGATCTCGACCACCGGCGACTACTTGCGCTTCGCGCAGATGCTGGCCAACGGCGGTAAGCTCGACGGCCGTCGATACCTGTCACCGGTAACTGTTGGGCTCCTGACCTCGAACCAAGTGCCCACGGATGCGATGTTCAAGTTCTGGGGTGCAGATTCGCTGGGCCGCGGCTATGGACTCGGCGTCGCCGTGATCTTGGATGCCGTTCATTCTCCGCAAGCCGACCTCACGGGCGATTACGCCTGGAACGGAAGGCTCGACACGCACTGGATCGTCAGTCCCGAGAGCGGTCTCGTCGCCGTGCTGCTGAAGCAGATCGACAATCGTGGCGCGTACGCTTCTCATGAGACTGACCCCTACTTCCGGAACCTGCTGTTTGCCGCCATCGGCGACTAGTATCGGTAGGTGGCCGTCAGGCCAAACGTGCGCGGACGCCAGCTGTAGTCGAAGTACAGTGGAGACGACATGACGTCGTGGGAACGAAACAGCAAGGGATGGGTATTGGTCAAATTATTGCCGAAAACCGACACGTCGATCCCGGCCACCCGCAGCCCGCCGCGCACCGACAGTGACTGCGTCTGCGGTGTCATTGGAATCGAAGGATCATAGACCACGTTGGACGGATTCTGCGCCTGCGTGGCACTCCTCTGGGCCGTTGACAGCTGAAAATCCACACGCGCATACGGCTTGCCCCCGCTGCCAAAAGCGCTGAAGACATACTCACCCGATAGCGCAACAGTCCATGGTGCTGCTGGGAGGCGATCACCTGCGGTAATCACGTTCGCCACGGTGCCCCGGATCGTCTGCCGGTAGGCGGCATCCGAGTAGCCTAGCGTCGCGCCAACAGTAATGGCGTCGCTCAGGCGGACGTGAACGTCAATATCCCCGCCCTTGCTAACGGCTCGACCGAGGTTGGCAGTGAACTGGAAGCCACAGTTTGGCAGGTAGATGTTCTGCTGGATGCCCTTCCAGTTGATCCAGTAGATACTGGCGTCAATCTGGACTCGTCGCTCCCATAGCGATTTCTTCAGGCCGAGTTCATAGCTCCAGACGCTATCCGAGTTGTAGGTGCTCGGGACGCCTGTGTGATAGCCGAGAGCGTCGAGTTCGGCGTCGCACGCAGTAGGGACTTTCGTGTTGATACCACCGACGCGATAACCCTTGGATGCAGTGCCGTAGTACAGGCTGTTGCGATCTGGTTGGTAAGTGAGCCCCATCCGTGGCGTAATAGGATTTTCAGACGACGAACTGTTGGTCGTGATCGACGGCCCCATGATCTGTTCCGGGTATTGGAAGAAAGCCTTGCCGACGAACTTACTATGGGCCACGCGCACGCCGCCTAATATCTTCAAGCCCTTGATTACTTCGTAGTCCCCTTCGCTGAACAGCGCATATTGCGTATCGGTGATCTGGAATGGTGACTGGTAGTAGAAATTACCGCCGGGCAGTAGTGGGCCGATATCAAAACCTGCGGCAGAGACCACATCTGCCTCGAGTGAGGCATCGTGGACAATCTGCGTCGTGTTCTCGCGTTGGTGCCCGTAAAAGAATCCCACGCTCCAATTCAGTCTGCTCTCGGTAGCGTTGGACTGAAGTCGGACTTCCTGCACAAAGTTGTTCTGCGTGTCCGTGAAATGCGCATCTGCAGGCGCCGCCGCCGATACGTAGGGATTGCCTGTAAACAGGATCCGGTCGAAGCTTGTGTAGTCAGTGGTCGCGCGCTGGTCACGTGCTAGATAGGAAGTGTTGGATGTCAGTCGCACAGTGCCCAGATTCCAGTCGACCTTCACCGCAGACAGTACCAATGGGTCAACGTTCCAGTTCGGGATACGGTTGCCGTTGTAGAATTTTCCTGTGGACGAATCCGACAGCGGCGCCCAGTAGTCAGGCGTGTCGTGCAACTGGATTTCCTGAAAATAGACGGACGGCGTGATTTTGACGTTCTCCGCCAGAGCCCACGCCAGCGAACCGCGTACGACGTAGGTCTGTTGCCAGTTCGCATTGTTGCGAACGATCGCCGTAGGGGTCGGGCTTCCTTGTCCGTCGAGGCTCCAGCTGGCACGGTCGACCCAACCACCATCCTCGCGATACGCGGCAGCCAGCCGAAAACCCAGTGTGCCTTCCTTGATTGGGCCGCCGACTGCGCCGCCAAGTTCATAGCTTGGGCTGCCGCCGTCGCTGAAAGCCAGCTCTGATCGAGCGTACCCGCTGTACCGTTGCAGACCGGCTTCGGGCGTGATGAAACGTATAGTGCCACCCTCTGACCCGGCACCAAACAGGGTTCCTTGGGGGCCGCGCAGTACCTCGACGCGCTCGAGGTCGAACAGCGCCGGGAACGGGTTCACGGTGCTGAATTGCATGTGGCGGCCTTGGATCGGCGTGTCGTCGAGGTAAATGCCAGTCGTTTGCGGGCCGGCGCTGGACTGCACGCCGCGGATGCCAATCTCTGAGTTCGCGCCATTGTAGTTGTTTGCGGAACCACCGTTACGCTGAAAACTAATTCCTGGGGTGAGCCTCGCGATGTCATCAATGCTACGCAAGCCCTGACTGTCGAGTCGGCCTTGGGTAAAGACGGCAACGCTGATCGGCACGTCTTCAAGTCGCTGCGAGCGCCGTTCGGCCGTGACGATGATCTCGTCAAGAGCATTAGAGGGCGTTAAAGACGCGTTCTGAGCAAGGCTCTCGCCTGTAATTACGCCAACCAAACATCCAGAAATAATTGCACGAAGCCCCGGCCAGAATGGCTTGCGCCATTGAATATACCTGCTTCCACCCTTGGGCTGGAACACCACAGGATCTTGAATGGCGTTCGTTGGTTCCGTTACCGCTAGCGAAATTGGTTTCAAAATTTCTTATTACGTCTTAACGGTCATTTTGGAAGGTCCGCAAACCGAGTCGCATCCGCGTGTTCAAACTGTCGCGACGGAATGTCGTCCCACGCTCTCCGTTCGGCGCCATACGGGTCGAGCACGACATCACTGCGCACACCAAATGCCATCGTTGCGTGCTCAGTGCCATAACGGGGCCAAGTCGGAAGTCCGGCGCCATTGGGATCCCCGGTGCGCGCAAACCTTGCCCAGGCGTCGGACATTTGATCACTCAGAAGCGTCCATGAGCCCTTTGGCCCGACGTAGGAATACCCCAGTGAGGAATCCTGACGAAAGATGAACGGGATTTCCAAGCCGTGTATGGAGCCATATTCGAGACCTGTAGGCCCCTTGGTCTGTGACCTGTACGTAAATAGGTAGACGAATGTTGGCTGCCGGTCATTGTTAAGTTCCGCCAGCCGAATGGACGGCATTCTGAAAACAATGTCGCCTAGCAGTTGAGCCACGCCTTCTGCGTGCGATTTTTTAGCATTCACATAAACGCCAAGGACGTTCTCAGCGCGATGACCAAACGCCTGCAGAAGCCGCCGCTGCAGGTCAACGTCCGACTGTTGATCGATCGGGGAAGCATGCATTGCCACGAAGTAACGCATTTCGTCCGCATTGGTGCCGATTAGTAATGGCTTACTCAAACGCGGATCCGCAGCAACGGCCTCAATCGCAGTTCGGTCAAAGGTTCTGCCGTCCTCTACCATGCCAAAAGTTACTAGACCATATCCCTGTTCAAAGAGCTTCCCCTGCGCACGCAGCATATCTTCGACGCCAAGGCTTTGGAGTTCTTTTACGGTCCCGATGTGTGCAAGCGCCATGAACGTCGAACTGATAGTGACTGCTTCTTTTTTCGACAAAAACTGGCCGGCATCGCCGCTCTGGATGATGGCTTTTTGGAACAGACCTTGCGCTGCTGGAATCGCGAGCAAACCGTGAATGCTTGCTCCGCCCGCGGATTCTCCAAAGACGGTGACATTGTGAGGGTCGCCACCAAATCTGGCCGCGTTTTCTTGGACCCATCGAAGGGCCGCGATCTGGTCCAACAGTCCAAGATTGCCACTGTCTGCGAAGTCTTCCCCGCCCACTTCGCCGAGCTCGAGAAATCCAAAGGCTCCGAGGCGATATTGCAAGGAAATCACAACGATGTCGCCTCGTTCAGCGAGCAGCCCACCGTCATAAAAGCTGTTGGCAGCGCTTCCTCCAACCAATCCACCACCATGGATAAACGCCATCACGGGTCGCTCTTTCGTGTCGGCTCGAGGAGTCCACACGTTGACCGTTAGACAATCCTCAGACTGAATTCCGTCGCCGTCTTCGGTAGGGTCATCCGGATCGAGTATTTGCGGACACGCAGCCCCATTAACCCGCGCGTCATGAGGGCGCGTCCATTTGAGCGGCGCCTGAGCCAGGCGAAAACGCAGGCTACCGGTCGGAGGGGCGGCGTAGGGAATGCCGCGAAACGATTGCCCGTGTTCGCCTTGGAGGCCGATGACCGGTCCGTCGCTGGTCATGATCAGCAGCGGCTCACCGGCCTTCAGGATCTGCTGGCTATGAGCCCCGTTGGCTAACAGCGCCAGTGCAGAAATCGCGAGCAGTCGCTGCGCTAGAGGCAAAACCTGCCGAGGCTTACGAGCGTCAAGCCGGGAGAATAATGTCATGCTTCTTGAATCTCCACAGACCTGCTCCTGTTCTGCCTTTAACATCAGCACAACTCCCGCTAGGCTACGCTAGTGGCTACGTGAAACATACTGGCCGCCCAGGCCCACCAGTGGCCCTGGACGCGAAAGAGGCGTGGAATTCACTCTCAAGGGTGACTCGAAACTTGCCGGGAAGCGGAGGAAAGGGCAGGGGCCGGCGGCGCGGTATTCCCTCCAGGGCATAAAGGGCGCAGGCTGCTGTGCCCGTGGCAACTTCTAGCGTGGCTTACGCGGGCGGGGCGCGGGCCCGTGTTCCAATCTCTACAGCTCCACCCAACCGACGCTTAAGCTTGCCGGAGGCACCCGATGCTATTTAATACCAGCGCCA
This sequence comes from Gammaproteobacteria bacterium, assembly GCA_947469285.1. Classification (GTDB taxonomy): domain Bacteria; phylum Pseudomonadota; class Gammaproteobacteria; order Steroidobacterales; family Steroidobacteraceae; genus CAIOHZ01. The sequence goes on along the minus strand of CANIOW010000035.1, from coordinate 5,966 downwards.
CTACTAGCCAAGCAGGAAAAAACCCAGGGCGTTTGGTCATCGCTTTTAGCCATGCCGTTTCTGAGCTGCTGGTGGTGAAAACCGTGCGCGCTTATGCCGACTTACGCGCCAGAGAACTTGGCAACATCGAGTTGTTGCAAGGCACCACCGAAAGCGGAAATCTCCTGCATCAGTTGGCGGAAATTTCTGCCTGGATCGATCAGGGTGTTGATGCCATCGTTACCATGCCGATTGATGCGTCAGCGCTGCAACCTCTGGTGGTTCGGGCCCATGAAAAAGGTATCCGTTTCCTCAGCTATGCGTTTCCGTTGGCCGCGAGTGATGGAATGGCCGGGTTTGACGCTGTTCTCTCCGGTCAGATTTGTGGCGCCGCAGCTGCCGCTTTCATCCATGAGCGGTTTCCACATGGCGGAGCACAAGCGCTCGTAGGCGCACTTGCGGCGACACCCCTATTCGCGCCACGTTGGATGGAACCCATTGCCATGATTGAAGCGGCAGGAGGCAAAGTTGTCACCATTGGAGAAGGCGCTACGGTGGAAGCTGGCCGTCAACAGACGGAAGCCGCACTGCGTTCTTGCCCTGATTTGGCAATCGTCATCGGCATCAACGATGAATTTGCGATAGGTGCAGCCCAGGCTTTTGAGGCGGCAGGAAAAGATCCTGCCCTTTCCTTCATCTGTGGCCAAGATGGAGCGCCAGAAGGATTGAAAGAAATTGCCAAAGGACTGCACTACAAAGGGTCTGCGGCTATTTTGTTTGATCAACTGGGAGCGGCTATTATCGATATGTCTATCAACGCAGTTGAAGGTAAGCCCGCCTCGATTAACATTCCCTGCGAGTATGTTTCACTGGATAATCCAGCCCGGCTTGGGGAGCTAATCAAGGCGTTTGCGGAAGTCGCGCGCTAATTCCACAGGCGATTGCTGGTAATTTTCATTGCCACGGTTCCTGCGCGCGCTTCATGTTGGGCATCACCGCCAATGCCATGGCGGTGATCATCCCCGCATTCCTACACCGCGGTTAGTTGCGGTCTTTCTCGCTGGGCGAGCCGGTCACTTCATAGATGGCTACCGTGCGGCTCACTTCGTTGCCGATCAGCACCAGCGGCGTACGCGTGGGGCTGTCTTCTGCCTTGATGAACGCCAGGCCTTCAGCGCCCAGGTCCGTGGCACGGGAATTCGCGTACGCCGCGAGTGTCGGTGCCGCTGGGTCCGTCACGTCGTAGGCGAATACGCCGCCCACACGCTCAAGGCCGATGAAGGCGAAGGTACGGCCAGCGATGCGACCCACCGCCACGCCCTCGGGCTCCGGGCCTTTGTCATCGCTGCGGATGTCGAAGGTTGGGTCGTCGTGTCCCTTGTTGAAATCTGCCGGCGTAGTCGCGGCCAAGTACTGCTCGAGCTGGTCGCCGCTGTCCCAGACCAGATCGCCGGTAGCCGAGCGAATGGTGAGCGAACGCGCACCGAAGGCGTACAGGGCGTCGTAGTCGCCATCGCCGTCGGTGTCGCCGAGCGTCTTCGTAACCTTCAAACGGCCAAGACGTGCGCTGTTCTTGAGGCTGGCCGCAGTCGGGAAAGCGGTCGGGTCCAAGGTCAACGTCGAGATACGGGCCTCTTCATCCGGCATGCCAGGGTAGTCGCCAGGCGTACGTGAGTCGCCTTCGTTTGCCGTCACGAGGTAGGTCTGGCCGTCGCCGGCGCGGAAGCTGGCGATTCCATCAGGCAAGTAGAGGCCGCGCACCGGCCAATTGGCGATATTGATGCCGCTGTTCGACGCCGCGTCCTTATCACTCGGGTCCAGGCCCTGGCCCGGCACGTTGTGGTCCTTGTAGCCCAGCGGCACGATACGGCTGAAGGTGGCAGACGGAATATCGAGGATAGCGATGGCGTTCGCTTCTTGCAGCGTCACCCAGGCGGTACGACCCCTGCTGGTGATGTATTCCGGCTCGAGGTCTTGCGCCACGGTAGCGCCAGGCCCGAAGACACGGACGCCAGCGGCAACCAGTGCGTCCTTCTGGCCATTGAAGCCGGCAAAGGACGCGGTACGTACTGAAGCGCGGTGCACGCCGTGTTTCAGGTCGATGATGCTGACCGAGCCTTCCGGGTTGACGCTGGTGGGGGCGCCGTAGCTGTTCGGCTCGCCTTCGTTGGCCACCAAGAGGTAATCACCATCAGCAGTGAAGCTGAGAGCGTCCGGCAGGGCACCCACTTCGAAGGCGCGGGCACGAGAAAGGTCATTGGCGCGTGCATTCAGCAACACCACCTGGCCGTTCTGGGTCTTGTCGGCCGCCTCGACGGCCACGGCCACCAGACCATCATGCACGGCAACGCTGTTCAGGCCAGCCCCGTAAGCAGCCATCGAAAGTTTGGCCAGCACCACCGGGGCACCACGTGTGGCCAGTGGCTTCAGGTCGATGATCACCAGCTCGTTTTCCTGCGAATTGATGGCGAAGGCGCGGCGCGTCTCGGCGTCGTAGGCGACGATTTCAGCGGCCGTCTTACCCGCCGTAGTGGACGTGAGCACACTGGCGATGGGCTGCAAGCCAATGGGGAACGGCGCGCGCTGGCCATCGTCAGCGCTAGCAGCGGAATTCGTGGCCATGGCACCGAGGCCCAGCAGTACAGCGGCGGCAAGAGGGTTGGTTTTCATCGGCGAGCTCTCTGAAAAGAATTGAGGGGTTTCCCTGCCTACTGTCGCAATTGTTCATGACGATTTGGTGACGGATTGGTGAAGGTACGGGAGGGACGTCTTCGACGGCTAGCGCTGCAGCGGGTCGCTTCCATCGCTGCCGTTCAAAACCCGCTACAATGAAACGAGACCCTGCGCTAATTCAACGTAGGCGGATACTGCGAACCGCGGCAGCTCAACGGTCACGCTATGACGACACTCCCCAATTTAAATTCTCCGCCAGAGGAAGCGCCACGCGCGGTCAGTCTTTGGCAGGCCGTTGGTTTTTGGCTAAAACTGGGGTTCATTAGCTTCGGCGGTCCTGCTGGCCAGATCTCCATCATGCACGAGGAGCTGGTAGTCCGCAGGCGTTGGATTTCCGAAATGCGTTTCTTGCATGCGCTGAGCTACTGCATGGTGTTGCCAGGACCCGAGGCGCAGCAGTTGGCGACCTACATTGGTTGGTTGATGCATAAAACCCTGGGCGGCCTAGTGGCGGGAGTCTTGTTCGTCCTGCCATCGCTGGTCATTTTGGTGGCGCTGTCTTGGGTCTACATTGCCTTTGGTGACCTACCTTTGGTGGCTGGGCTGTTCTATGGCATTAAACCCGCGGTGATGGCTGTCGTGGTGCAAGCGGCGCACCGCCTGGGTTCTCGGGCACTGAACAACTCGGCCCTATGGTCGATAGCGGCGGCCAGTTTTATGGTCACGTTTCTGCTCCACGTCCCATTTCCGTTGATTGTGCTGGGTGCTGCGGCCATTGGCTTCTTTGGCGGGCGCATGGCACCAGCGACATTCAACACTGGCCGTGCCCACGCGCCGACGCAGAAAGCGCCTAGTGTGGCCCTGATCGACGACGCAACGCCCACCCCGACGCATGCGGTATTCAAGTGGGGCCGACTGGTTCGAGTAGTGCTCGTAGGAGCGGTGCTGTGGACGGCGCCGATGGTCTGGTTGACCTGGCAATTCGGTTTTAGTCATAGCTTGACGCAAATGGGTTGGTTCTTCACTAAAGCGGCGCTGCTCACTTTCGGAGGTGCCTATGCCGTGCTGCCCTATGTGTACCAGGGTGCTGTTGATCATTTTGGATGGGTAACCGCTACGCAAATGATGGATGGTTTAGCGCTTGGAGAAAGCACGCCAGGGCCACTGATCATGATCGTGGCGTTCGTCGGCTTTATCGGTGGCTATGTCAAAGCGATCTTCGGCCCGGAAAGTTTGTTTCTGGCAGGTGCCGTTGCGGCAACGCTGGTCACGTGGTTTACCTTTCTGCCGTCGTTCCTATTTATCTTTGCAGGCGGTCCGCTGGTAGAAAGCACCCGCAACGATCTTAAGTTCACGGCGCCGTTGACAGCGATTACCGCCGCGGTGGTCGGTGTTATTTTGAATCTCGCGCTGTTCTTTGGCTACCACGTGCTCTGGCCACACGGCCTTCATGGCACGTTCGATTGGCCCTCGGCGGCTATTGCGTTTGCCGCTGCGGTGGCGCTTTTTTACTTCCGACACAGCGTCATTCAAGTGCTTGCCGCCAGCGGCTTGATCGGCATTTGTATTCGCTGGCTGGCTTGAGACGAAAAACTCGCAGAGTTGCGTCTAAAAAATCTCGATGTGAATTTATTCGTACCGACGTCCCATTGCTCTTCAGTAGCTGGCGGTGCTGCAGTAGGCGGAGGCCGCTATAACGTTGGGAGCAGCAAGGCCGCCTCGGTCAGGGCGTTACGTAGTGCCCCCTGACCCTGCGAGGACAGAGAAAATATTTTCTCACGACCGTCCCCACGCGCTGTATTGGACAGCTGAGTTAGTCGGCCTGTCGAGTATTGGTTGCTATCAGCCGCGACGACGGACGGACAGGACATCCGGTAGCGCCGCCAGACGGTCCATCACCTTGCGCAGGGCCTCCAGATGCGGCACACGGACCGTAATATCCATATCGGCCGTGCCGCGGGCATGGTCGCTGGCCGTGGACATGCGGTCGATGGAGATTTTCTCGTCTGCCATCAGGCCGCTAATGTCCCGCAGCAGACCACGGCGATCGAGTGCTTGCAGCGCAATGACCACGCTGTACTCCTCCGCTTCAGCCAGACCCCAACTCACTTCCATGACGCGTTCCGGGTCCTTTGCGCGCAGGCGTTTTAAGTTCGCGCAGTCCGTGCGGTGCAGCGTCAGCCCGCGGCCCACCGTGATGAAGCCGGCGATGGGTTCGGGGGGTACCGGGCGACAGCAGCGGGCGAATGAGCTGAGCAGGTCGCCGACACCCATGACCTGCACACCGCTCGGGGTATTGCGTGGTAGCTCTTTGTTGCCCTGCCGTGCTTTCTGCCCTTGAGCCGGCTGCCCCGACGCCAGCGACTGCGCGGCTTGCGTGGCACGGTCGCGGGTCACCAGCCGACTGATGGCGCCGGACACCGCAGCGGCCGTGGTTTCGCCTTCGCCCAAGGCCAGGTAAAGCTCCTCGGCATGGTCGAAGCCGAGTTCATGGAGCAGTACGGGCAGAGTGATGGCGGCAGCGTCGCCGATCTTGGTCATCTCTCGCGCCAGAATGTCTTTGCCGTCCTGTCGGTGAGTGCCTTCATCTTCACGGCGAAAGAATGCACGAACCTTCGAGCGTGCGGAACGTGTGACGAGGAAGCCGTTGGCCTCGACCAGCCAGTCGCGGCTAGGCAAGGACTGCTTGGCGGTCACTATCTCTACCTGCTCGCCATTCTTAAGTGGCGTGGTTAACGGCACCATGCGTCCGTTCACTTTGGCGCCGCGGCAGCGGTGTCCCAGCTCCGTGTGGAGCTGGTAGGCGAAGTCGAGTGGGGTGGCGCCGGCGGGCATTTCCACCACATCGCCGCGGGGGCTGAGAACATACACGCGCTCGGCGAACAACTGTGAACCGAGTTGGTCGAGGAAGTCGCCCTCACCCGGGGTGCGGGGCGCGAGCAGGTTGCGTAGTGCGTTCAGCTTGGCGTCGTAGCCGGCCTCGCGAACGCTGCCTTCCTTGTAGCGCCAGTGCGACGCGACGCCATGCTCGGAGCTCTGGTGCATCTCGTGGGTGCGAATTTGCACCTCGAGCGTCTTGTCGCTGGGGCCTAGCACCGCGGTATGGATGGAGCGGTAGCCGTTGGGCTTTGGTGTGGCGATGTAGTCGTCGAACTCGCCTGGTAAATAGGCGAAGAGGCTGTGCACGACGCCCAATGCTCCATAGCAGGCCGGTACGTCGTCCACGAGAATACGCACGGCGCGCACGTCGAACAGTTGCTCGAACGCCAAGCCTTTCTTTTGCATCTTTCGCCAGATGCTGTAGAGATGCTTGG
>CANIOW010000034.1 GCA_947469285.1 Gammaproteobacteria bacterium | reverse complement strand
TTGGGATCTTGACCTTGACCGCCCTCGCGCGGGTCTCCCAGAGACGTTCCCGGTAGCCGCTACGGTTGTCCGACGGTCCGGGTTTCGCCCTCACGGGCGGCGGCACACTCTCAGCCACTCTCTCCTACACCACTCCCCGGGAAGCAATCCGTATTTATCTGGAAGTGTCTGAATACCTCCGAATCTAAGGTTATTTTCCGATGCAGAAGCGGCTGAACACCGCTGCGAGCACCTCATCGGGTAACACGCGTCCCGTCACTTCCTCCAGCGCCATCTGCGCCAACCGCAGGTCTTCGGCGACCAGCTCAGCGCCAACATCCTGCGCATTGGTCTGCACGGCGGCGAGCACGCACTGCTCGGCGCGTTCTAAGGCCTCCACATGACGGGCGCGGGCACTGAAAGTGCCCGGGGCTTCTGCCGTCGTGAGGCCAAGGCGCGTGCCGACCACGGCCCGCAGCTCCGCCAGTCCCGCGCCCGTGGTGGCACTAACGCGAACAGCTTCGGTAGTCGTGGCCAGCAGCGTAGCCAGCGCCGTGGCCGGTGCTATTGCCAAGGCCGTGGCGTTGTCAGGCAGCAGGTCCACCTTGTTCCATACCACCACCAACGGCGCTGCTGACGGCAGCCCAAGGCCGAGTATCTCGCCCGCTACCGAATGGGTGGCGGCAGCATCCGCCGCATCCACTACATACAGCACCAGGTCGGCTTGCCGCAGCGCCTCACCAGCACGGCGCACTCCTTCACGCTCGGCCAGGTCCTCGCTGTCGCGCAGCCCCGCCGTGTCCGTCAACACCACCCGCACTCCATGAAAGTGCGCCTCGATGCGCAGCACGTCACGCGTGGTGCCTGGCACCGGCGTCACAATGGCGGCCTCTTCGCCACTCAAGGCGTTCAGCAGTGAACTTTTTCCCGCATTGGCGCGCCCAGCGAGCACCACATGGGGTGCGTCCGTCAAACGCGCACCGACCCGCGCCGCGGCACGCAGCTCACGGCAGGCTTGCAGCAAGGCGGCCAAGTGCGGCGCCAGATCAACGCTCACCGGCACATCCCGCTCATCGGGGAAGTCCAGCAAAGCCTCGGCCAGTGCGCGCACCTCCAGCAGTTGGGTAGTGAGCAAGCCAACGCGACGACTGAATTCCCCACGGAGACTGCGCGACGCGGCAAGCGCCGACGTCAGTGACCCGGCGGCGATTAGATCGGCCACTGCCTCCGCTTGCAGCAGATCGAGGCGTTCATTCAGATAAGCGCGTTGCGTGAATTCGCCAGGCCCAGCGCGGCGCGCGCCCACCTCGACCACGCGCTCCAGCAACCGCTGCAGCACCGCTGGACTGCCATGGGCTTGCAGCTCCAAAACGTCTTCGCCGGTGTAGCTATGCGGTGCTGGAAACCACAGTGCCAGCCCAGCATCCAGCGGCGCGCCGTCGCTGTCGTGAAAGCTGGCCAACGTGGCCACCCGTGCCGGCGGGACACTCCCGAGCAGTGCCGCGGCCACGCCGGCAGCCGCCGGCCCCGAGACCCGCACAATGCCAATACCGCCCTGGCCAGGCGGCGTGGCGATGGCGGCAATGGTGTCGTGCGCACTGGCATTCAACAGGGGGGTTCCTGCGCTCACCCGACCGCCCCAGCGTGCAGGCCCTGCGCCGTCATCCAGGCGTCTAACTGGGCCTGTGCTGTCGGCGGCAAGTGCAGTCCCAGTTTGGTCCGGCGCCACAAGATGTCTTCCGCCGTACGCGCCCACTCGCGATGACACAAATAGTCCACTTCACCGGCATAAAGACCGGGAACCACTTCCTCGCCCAAGACGTGCTCGCTGCCACGCTCGTCATCGGCCAGCCAGCGAACCCACTGGGTGCCATACGTTCGCGCCCAACGGTCCGTCACCGCGGGCGCTACCGCCGGAAACTGTCGCCGTAGTTGCGCTGCGAAATCGCTCGGCGACATTCCCAGATCACCGCCCGGCAAGATGGCGTCACGCGTCCACGCCTGCCCCATGGCAGGGAAGCAGGGCGCCAGCTTCGCCAGCGCATCTTCGGCAAGACGGCGAAAGGTGGTGATCTTGCCGCCGATCACACTCAGCAGTGGCGCGCCTGCGGCATCCAGCGCCAGGTGATAGTCGCGCGTCACGCCGGCGGCTTCATCTGCTGCATCACCCATCAGTGGCCGAACGCCGGCAAAGGTGTGCACCACGTCGGCCGGCGACAGCGTCGTGGAAAAATAATGGCTCGCCACAGCACACAGGTACTGGGTTTCCTCTGCCGAGCTGGCCACCAGAGCGGGGTCGCCGCGGTAGTCGACATCGGTCGTGCCAATCAGCGTAAAGGCCTGCTCATAGGGAATGGCAAACACGATGCGGCGATCGATATGTTGAAAGATATAGGCATGGTCGTGATCGAACAGCTGCGGCACCACGATATGACTGCCTTTGACCAGCCGCAGCGTGGTGTCGGGCTCGGCATGAAATGCCTGTTCCAAAAACCGCTGCGCCCAAGGACCGGCCGCGTTCACCACCGCCTTGGCCGTCACTGTCTCTTGACGGCCATCGGCGTGGCTGAGCGTGGCCTGCCAGACGGTGCCGGGCGCCTGCGTCTCGGCACTGGCCACGCGCTGCAGGTGGGCGCAGCGCGTACGCGTCAAAATGCGCGCGCCGTGGGCGGCCGCATCCACCGCATTCAGCACCACCAGCCGCGCGTCGTCTACCCACACATCGGAATACACGAATCCGACGCGCGCGGCATGGCGCAGCGGTGCACCCGTCGGGTGTTGATCCAAGCGGACCGTTTGCGAGGCCGGCAGTTGCCGCCGCCGCGCCAGATGGTCGTAAAGAAACAAGCCGATCCGAATCATCCAGGCCGGACGCAGATGCGGCTCGTGCGGCATGACGAAGCGCAGCGGCCAAAGGATGTGCGGGGCCGCCGCCAGCAACACTTCGCGTTCGGCCAAGGCCTTGCGTACCAGCGAAAACTCGTAGTACTCCAGATAGCGCAGCCCGCCGTGAATGAGCTTGGTGCTGGCGGATGAAGTGTGCGCCGCCAGATCGTGCTGTTCGCACAGCAGCACTTTCAAACCACGACCCGCCGCGTCACGCGCGATGCCGGTGCCGTTGATGCCACCCCCCACAATCAACAGATCATAAGTCTTCGCCTCCTGCGTAACGGCCTCCATGAGCTTAGTCCAGCAGTTCGTAAAGCGAGCTGGTGAGGAATTCCGGCAGCTCTTGCGCGAGTGTCATCTGCTCGAAAATAACGGCGGCCTCATCGTAGGTCGATGGCATGCAAGCACGCACCTCCGCTGCCGCCTTAACCTTGGGCAACTCTTCTTTGATCAGCGCACGCACCAACGCCGCGTCCACCTTGCGGCCATCGTCGAGCACGCCCTTGGTGCTCACCACCCACTGCCACACTTGACTGCGGGCAATCTCGGCCGTTGCCGCGTCCTCCATCAGGTGGTTGATGGGCACGCAGCCATTGCCGCCCAGCCAACTCCCTAAATAATGGATGCCGACGTTGATGTTGTTGCGCAGGCCCGCCTCGGTGATGGGTTGCTCGGGCTGAAACACCAACAGATCCGTGGCCGCGATCACTTCCGTGCGCTGCCGGTCCCGCTGGTGTGGGCGAGCGCCTAGCACCGCGACAAACTGCTCCATCGCCACCGCCACCAGACCAGGATGCGCCACCCAACCGCCATCGAAGCCATCCCGCGCATCGCGGGCCTTGTCATGGCGGATGCCGGCCATGGCTTTTTCGTTGGCCACGGCGTCATTCTTAATGGGGATGAGCGCGCTCATACCGCCTATCGCCGGTGCGCCACGGCGGTGACAGGTTTGTACCAGCAGCAGCGAATAGCTGCGCATGAACGGCACTTCCATGGTGATGGCCGCGCGGTTCGCCAAGCAAAAATCTTTGCGGTGCCGGAATTTCTTGACGGCACTGAAGATATAGTCCCAGCGGCCGGCATTCAGACCGGCCGAGTGCTCACGCAGCTCATAAAGGATCTCGTGCATTTCAAACGCGGCGAGAATGGTCTCCAGCAACACCGTGGCTTTGATGGTGCCACGTGGCAAACCGAGTTCCGCCTGGGCGAGCAGGAACACCTCGTTCCATAAGCGCGCCTCGAGATGGTTTTCGAGCTTCGGTAGATAAAAATACGGCCCCGCGCCACGGGCCAGCTGTTCCTTGGCGTTGTGAAACAGCACCAGCGCAAAATCGAACAGCCCAGCCGATACCCGCTGACCATCCACGGTCACGTGCTTTTCATCCAGATGCCATCCCCGTGGGCGAATGAGCAAGGTGGCGATCTTGGGGTTGAGGGTGTACTGCTTGCCCGCATCGTTAGTGAACGACAACTGATGCCGCACGGCTGCATGGATGTTCAGCTGGCCTTGCAGCTGGTTATCCCAAGTGGGCGTATTGGAGTCTTCAAAATCGGCCATGTACGAATCGGCGCCGGAATTCAGCGCGTTGATGATCATCTTGCACTCAACGGGGCCGGTGATTTCCACCCGCCGGCATTCCAGTGCTGGTGGCAGAGGAGCAATGCTCCAATCCCCCTCGCGAATGGCGTGTGTTTGGGGCAGAAAGTCGGGCATCTCACCAGCGTCTAATCGTTGTTGTCGTTCACGGCGTGCTTGCAGCAAGGCCTGACGCTGCGGCTCAAAAGCGCGATGGAGTTTCGCTACCAAGGACAGCGCGTCCGCCGTCAGCATCACCGCATACTCGGGGCGTACAGGGGCATCGATGCGCATGCCTTCGGGGAGGTTGAGAATCATGAAAGCTCACTACACTGATAAGTGGCACTCGCCAGCCACATTGGGTTGATCTCCACGCCCCATCCGGGGCTGGAGGGAATGGTCAGGCAGCCGTCCTCGACGGCATACGGCTCACCCAGAAACAGCTCCTGCTGCCACGGGTAGTAGTCGGCACCTTCGATGGAAAACTCCAAATATTTTCCGGCGTTGGAAATGGCGCCCAGCAAGTGCATGGTGCAGAGCGTCACCAGCGACAAATTGGCGCTGTGCGGAGTGCAGGGCAGTCCCGCCTTAGCGGCCATGGCGGCCACCTGCAAGGTTTTCGACAGACCGCCCATGTACATCACATCGGGCTGCACAATATCCACCACCCGCTGGTCGATGATGCGGGCCCAAGTGGCCAGATCCCAATCCTGTTCACCCCCCGTGACATCCAGCTCCAGCGCGTCAGTCACTTGCTGGGTTTGCTCCAGATGCCAATAAGGGCAGGGCTCTTCGAAATGGCTGACGCCTTCGTCTTGCAGTAAATGGCCCACCTCAATGGCGCGGGCCACCGAAAAACCGCTGTTGGCGTCTACCAGCTTTGCAACGCCATCGCCCAAGGCACGCGACACGGTGGGCACAATGTCTTCGGTGCGGCCAGGCCATTCGTCGACGTCACGACCGCATTCAGCCGCCACACGCCACTTGAAGGCATCGAAACCCTGCTCGTCACGCCAGCGCACGAGCCGTGCGGCTTCGTCCTTGGGGGTGATATCGCGCTTCATGGAGGACGCATAAGCACGCAGCTTGCCAGACTTACCGCCGAGCAGCTCCACTACCGGCTTGCCCTCGAGCTTGCCGCGCAGGTCCCACATCGCCGTGTCGAGTCCAGCTAGCGCGCGGCAGCGATAGCTGCCGGGATACTTGTGTTCGCGCTCTTCAATCCGCGCTACCAACGGTTCAATGGCCAGCGCGTCGGCGCCGAGTGCCCAAGGCGCAACCTGACGATGAAACACCTGCGCGGTAATGTCGGCGTGGTAAGTGGAGGTTTGCCCCCAACCCACCGCACCGCTGTCCGTGGTGAGCTTCACGAAGCAGACGAATTCGTTGGCAAAGGTTTCTAACTTCTGGATCCGCCTCATGGGACGGACCCGGGGATACCGGCGACCGAGGTGGTCCGCAGGGTTTCCAGACCCAGCGCGTCGGGCCCGCGCTCGCGGCGCCACAGGGCCACCACGGAAACCAACGCCGCAAGGCTAATCGCCCCAAAGAACAGCATCATCGGCAGATAGCCCCCCGGGTTGTCCTTACCGGCGGCGTAGTGGTCGAGCAAGGCGCCGGCGCCTAGGTTGGATCCGGTCAGTGCCAGATTCTGCACGACGGTGATCAGACCCAACGCCGTCCCGAGGCGACGTTTTTCCACCAGCAAGGTGGTCGATGGCCAGATGACGCCCGGTACCACGGCAAAGCTAATGCCCATCATGGCGGTCGAGATCCACAGGCTCCACTCGGTGAGGGACAACACCAGCAAGGTGGCTGTCATGAGCGCCGTGCCAAAGACCATCATGGTGGCGCGGCGGCCATAGCGGTCGGCGATCAAGCCACAGAGCGGGGTAGCAAAGACGGCTGTAAAAAATACCCAGCTGTTGGACATCGAGGCGGCGGCATTGCTTAAGCCCTTCACATTCTCAAAGTAGCCAATGGCAAAGGTACTGCGAAACGGAAAGAACACCGAGGCGTACAGCACGTGCAGCGCCAAGATGTACCAATACGAGCGGTTGAAGCTGAACAGATCCGACCAAACGACGCGCTCATGCGTTGGCGCCGTGGCCTGCACTTTGGCCGCTCCCGCGCGGCGATCGAGGACCCAGTACACCAGCATGGCCAGGAAACTTACTCCGGTAATCGCGGCACCCAGCCACAGCGGATATTCGGTGCCGCGGGCATACAGCTCGGCCGCCCAGCGAGGCGAGGTGTCGGCTGAGTAAGAGCCCACTCGCGCCAGGCTTAAAAACAAGGTGACTGCAAGGCCGATGCCGGCCTTCGGAAACCATTGCGCCAAGATGGCCAGCAGCGCCATGAACAAGGCCTCTTCGCTCAGACCGAAAATCATGCGGCCGAGGCCGATGACGGCAAAGGTGGGGCCGGCTGCAGTGAGCACGGCGCCGAAAAACCCAGCCGCTGCAGACCACACTGCCATTTTCTCGGCGGTGTAGCGGTCGATGGCCCAGCCCGCTACCAGCGCGAACAGAATATTCGGCAGGCTTAGAAACGCATTGAGCGAACCAATTTCGGTGTGCGAGAACCCGCGTTCTGCGCGCAATTTCTCTACCAGCGGTGCGACCGCGTCGTATTCATAGTAATGGCCGGCGATGGCCAGGCTGGCCAGCACCAGGACCCACCAGCGAAAGGGCGACGGCGTTGTGGTTGCGGCCTGCATCAGCATTTTCTCCGGTGCCATCAAACTCAATGGATGCGGGCTTTTTGGCGGCGCAATTCGGCCTGCACGTGACGAATGTCGACACTCTGGAAAGAGTCGCCGGTGCGCAGCGACACCGCGGCAGCGGCCCCTGCACCCTGTCCGGCCACCGCACAGCACATCATATTCCGCACCGCGGCATGCGAGGTCTTGTCGCCGCCAATGGCACGTCCGGTGACCAGCAATTGTCCCACGCCCTGCGGCAACATGGAGCGATAGGGCACGTGAAAGTAGCGGCCCGTGGTCGGGATGATGAGAATGCCGTAGCCATCGATAAACTCGGGGAAAATACCGATAGAGTCGTCGAACCGGCCTTGCTCACGGACGTCTTGCGCCGTGAGGTTATACACCGCGTCGATCTTGCGGGTATCACGTACCCCCAGCGTCATGCCGAAATTGCGCAACTTCGCGCCTTCGCAGCCGGGCATGGCATGCCGCAAGGCGTTCACCGCATGAATCGCTTGCGCGCGGCCGGCCATTTCGCCGCGCGTGAGGTCCGCGGGGTCCGTGCCGTCGATGCCTGGCAGCGAGATCAGGTTCAGATAGGTCAAGTCGCCCTGGTCCGAGACCGTGCCCCACGTGCCAGCGATGGTATTCAAGTTCGCCGGAATAATGCCGTTGGCGGCCGCTTGCTTGAAGGGTTTACGCAGGAAGGGCGAAAACAGCGCGTCTTCCTTGCCGCTGGTCTCGATGCTCCACTCGCCGTTGCCCACCCAGCTACGATAAGTCTGGGGGTCCGCCTTAACGGCCTCCAGAAAACGCTGCTTGTTCACGCCACTCATCGAAAACATGACCGAGGCGGCCATCATTTCCTCGCGCGGTGTCTTGTAGACGCGGGCCCCCGCGCGAGTGGCAATGTCCGCGTCGCCCGTGGCGTCAATGACCCGTTTGGCCAGAATGGCTTCACGGCCGGCTTTGCTCTCGGTGATCACGCCCACCACGGCGCCATTCTCAAGGAGCGGCGCCACGCAAAGGCGGTGCAGTAAAGGCACCACGCCCGCTTCTTCGACCAACACGTCGGCTACCCACTTGAACATTTCCGCATCCAGCGCGTGGCTTAGCGACTGCGGCTCCGGCAGCGCTGCGCCCATGGCCTTGGCGCGCTCTTCAAATTCGATGCCAATGCCTTCACAATCAATGGTGTTCTCGTGGCGGTACCAGGCAAAGCCTTCAACACCCACCTGCGTGATGTTGCCACCGAAGCAGCCATTGCGTTCCAGCAAGGCCGTGCGGGCGCCAGCGCGCGCCGCGGCCAGCGCCGCGGCCAGCCCGCCGGGGCCACTGCCGATCACTAGCACGTCGGTCTCCAAGACCACGTCTACCGTGCGGGCTTGCTCGTGAATTTTATGCATGTACCGATGAGCTTCCGTCAGTGCTAGGCAACCACTGTAACGGGTGCCGGGAACCGCCGGTAGCCTGTACGCGACACCGCTCGACGCATAAGCGGCGCGTCACCGGCGGCGGTGTAGCACCAGCAGCCCTTGGAGCGTACCCCAGCACATCAGCAGCATAAGAGCTGCCAGCGGGAGCCCGGTAGCGATACTGCCCGCCTGCAGCGAATTTAAGCCGCCAGAGAGCAATAAAGCGACGCCGATCCCGCCCACGCTCAGCAACCACACTATTTTTTGGCGGAGCGAGGTGTCGGTGCGGCCACCCGCCGTCAGGGTGTCGATGACCAGCGTGCCAGAGTCCCAGCCGGTGATGAAGAAAATGAGCACCAGCGCAATGGCCACGACCGAAGTCAGTCCGGCCCAGGGCAGTTTGCCCAGCAAGACAAATAATTGCGTGTCGATGGAGGCAGTAGTGAGTGCCGGGTTCAGGCCACTGCTTACCTGGTCAATAGCCGCATCACCAAACACCGTCAGCCATAAAATGCCCAGCAGGCTCGGGGCCAGCAAGCCGCCGAGCAGGAATTCGCGAACGGTCCGGCCACGGGAAATGCGCGCCATGAACAGGCCCACAAACGGTGCCCAACTAATCCACCAAGCCCAGTAATAAACCGACCAATCATCGAAGAAGCTACGGTCCGGGCGCTCGAACGGATTAGCCAGCGCGGGCAGCCAGCGCAGGTAGTTGGCCGTATTGTGAAACATATTTTCCAGCAGCAGCAGCGTGGGCCCGGTGAGCAGCACGAACAGCAGTAGGGCGACCGCGACAAACATATTCAATTCGCTCAGCAGCCGAATCCCACGCTCTATCCCACCGGCCACGGAAAAATACGTGACCATGGCCATGATGTCGATCAAGCCGACCACATAGTACGGCGCGCTCGGCACGCCATAGAGATAGGTGATGCCGGCCATGGCCTGTTGGGCGCCCAATCCCAGGGACGTGGCCAGACCGAACAGCGTGGCAAACACGGCGAGCACATCAATGGCATCGCCCGTCCATCCCCAAACCGCCTTGCCGAACAGCGGGTAAAACACGGAGCGCAGTGACAGCGGCATTTTAAAATCGTAGGTGAAGACGGCGAGGCCCAAACCAACGACCGCGTACATGGCCCAGGGGTGCAAGGACCAATCAAACAAAGTGGCCGCCATGGCAAGACTGCGTGCGAGCTCGGCATTGCCCGGCGCACCCCCGAGCGGTGCGTTCGTAGCGGCCTGCGCGCCCAGCGAAGATCCAAAATGCGCCAACGGCTCGCCCACGCCGTAGAACACCAGGCCCACCCCCATGCCCGCACCGAACAACATGGAAAACCACGCCAGCAAGGAGAAATCGGCCATCGCCTTGCTGCCGCCCAACCGCAGTTTGCCCAGCGGCGACAGCGCAAGCACCAGACAAAACAACAGCAGCAGATCGCCTGCCAGCATCATGAAGGTATCAAACCGTTTCACCACGGCAGCCCGCAACGCGGAGAAAACGTCTGCTGACGCTTCCGGCCAGACGAGCGTCGCCACAATCACCAGCAATGCAATGATCGCCGTCGGAAAAAATACCGACGGCTGGATCTGCATGCCCATGAATGACTTCGTGGCCTGACCGTAGCCGCTGGTATCTATGCTATCTGACCAATGTGTCATGCCGTTCCCCAACCACTAGTTGCTGCGCTTGAATGGATTCAGCGCTGCTGCTCGCGCCACTCGGCCGCGGCGTAAAAAGGTGCCGTCGACGGCGGCAGCGGCGCACGACCACGAATGCTGTCGGCCAGCTTTTCGGCCAACATGATGGTTGGTGCATTCAGATTGCCGTTGGTGATAGACGGCATGATGGAAGAATCGACGACTCGCAGTCGCTCCATGCCATGCACGCGCCCTTCGCTGTCGACCACGGCCAGCGGATCGCTGGCAGGGCCCATCTTGCAGCTACAGGATGGGTGGTAAGCGCTCTCGACTTTCTGCTGCACAAACGCGTCAATCTCGGCGTCGGTCTGCACTTCAGGGCCGGGCTGGATTTCGCGACCGCGATAGCGATCGAACGCCGGCTGGGCGAACAGCTCGCGCGTCAGACGCACGCAGGCACGCATCTCTTCCAGATCCTCTGGATGGCTGAGATAGTTAAAGCGGATACGGGGCTTGTCGCGCGCGTCCGGCGTTGCCAGACGCACCCAGCCGCGGCTCTTGGAACGCATCGGACCCACATGCGCCTGAAAGCCGTGTTCATTGGCGAGCGAGGAGCCGTCGTAGCTCACAGCCATCGGCAGGAAGTGGTACTGAATGTTGGGGTAAGGAATGCCGGCGCGGCTGCGGATGAACCCACAACTTTCAAAGTGATTGGTGGCCCCTAGCCCATTCTTGAACAATAACCAACGTGCACCAATGAGCGCCTTAGACCAGGGATTCATCACTGAGTAGAGCGAGACCGGTTCCTTGCAGGCCACCTGAAAATAGAACTCGAGATGGTCTTGCAGGTTTTCGCCGACACCAGGGAGGTCGTGCGCCACCGGCAAGCCGAGCGCCGCCAGTTCAGCCCCCGGGCCGATACCCGATAACTTCAGCAGCTGCGGCGTATTAATGGGCCCACCGCAAAGGATGACCTCCCGCCGGGCCAGCACGGTCTGTGCGGTATTGCCACGCAGATAGGCCACACCAACCGCGCGCTTCCCCTCCAGCAGCACCCGAGTCACCCGCGCCCGCGTCTGCACGCGAAGGTTGGGGCGGCGCAGCGCTGGACGCAGATAGGCATTCGCCGTGCTGCTACGCACGCCCTGCCCCACTGTCATGTCCATGCGGCCGAAGCCTTCCTGTTGGTAACCGTTGATGTCTTCAGTGCGCGGATAACCCGCCTGCTGTGCCGCTGCCAGCCACGCCGCATGCAACGGGTTGCTCAGCGACCCATACGAGGTTTGCAGTGGGCCGCTCCCACCACGGTAGGTGTCGCCACCCTCCGCACGCTGTTCGGCTTTTTGAAAATACGGCAGCACGTCAGCGTAGCGCCAACCGGTGGCACCCTCCGCCTGCCAGCGCTCGAAGTCCTGCGCATTGCCACGCACATAGACCAGCCCGTTGATCGAAGACGAACCGCCCAGTACTTTGCCGCGTGGGGTATGCAGGCTACGCCCGCCAAGCGCCGGTTCCGGTTCGGTGTGATAGAACCAGTTATAGGCTTGGCGGTTCATGGGAATAGCGAGCGCTGACGGCATTTGGATAAATACCGAGAGGTCCGAGCCGCCGTACTCGAGCAGCAACACGCTCGCCTGTCCGTCCTCTGACAGGCGGTCCGCCAAGACGCAGCCGGCCGATCCGGCACCGACAATCACATAATCGTAGGTCGCTGCGTCTACCGGAGTGTGCATGCTCAGTAGCCTACCGCAACTGGTCGCCCATGGGCCATCTGGGTTCATCACGGACCTTCGCCCCGGACCGCCCCCGGGACCAGGCGCGGCGGAATTCGAGCGGAATTCGGGCGGAACCCAGGCAACCCGGGCCGCCCTGTCGGGGCGCAGTGGCGCGCTGGGGCAAGTGCAGGGCGCAAACTGATTAGCCGTGACGCTCTCGGGTCACCATACTGGGCTTCTAGAATCTCGAGGAGAGCCTGATGGACGAGCAGCAACCATCCCCGGAGCAACGCCGCGCTAGAGCGAACGGTCGTGACGCCAAGCGGGCGGCCCGCGCGGCGCGGGCGGGCAACTCGGTGCCATTCATTACCCGCGCAGTGCCCTACTACGAAGTCCTCGGCGAGGAAGGCCTGTCCATTATCGAGCGCAATGCCGACACCATCCTCGAAGAAGTCGGGATTGAATTTCGTGAAGACCCGGAGGCGCTGGAGCTGTTGCGTCAGGCCGGCGCCACCATCAGCGGCGAGCTGGTGCGATTTCCGCGCGGGCTGTGCCGCGCCATCATCCAGCGCAGCGCCCCGCGCGAATTCACCCAGCATGCGCGCAACCCGGCGCGCAGCGTACAGATCGGCGGCAAGCACACCGTGTTTGCCCCGGCTTACGGTTCGCCTTTTATCCGCAGTCTCGATGAAGGCCGGCGTTATGCGCGCCTCGAGGATTTTCAGAACTTCGTCAAGCTAGCGTATCTGGCGCCCTCGCTACACCATTCGGGCGGTACCATCGTCGAGCCCGTGGACCTACCGGTCAATAAGCGGCACTTGGATATGGTTTACAGCCATATCAAATACAGCGACAAGCCGTTCATGGGCTCGGTTACCGCGGCCGAACGCGCCCAAGACAGCGTCGAGATGGCGAAACTGGCCTTTGGGGCAGACTGCTACCAAGCCGATGGTCGCCTAAAGACGATGCTGGTCAGCCTGATCAATGCCAATTCGCCCATGACTTTCGATGCCACCATGCTCGGTGCGCTCAAAGTCTATGCGCGCAACAACCAGGCCACCATTGTCACGCCGTTCATTCTGGCGGGAGCCATGTCGCCCGTCACCGTCGCCGGTACCGCCGCACAGACGCTCGCCGAAGCGCTGGCCGGCATGACGCTGGCGCAAATCGTCAACCCAGGGGCTCCCGTCATTCTCGGCAGCTTTGCCTCCTCCATCTCCATGCAATCCGGTGCGCCCACCTTTGGTACGCCAGAGCCGGCGCTGGTGCTGTACGCCATGGCCGCGCTGGCACGGCGGCTCGGTGTGCCCTTCCGTTCCGGTGGCAGCCTGTGTGCCTCCAAGATTCCTGATGCTCAGGCCGCCTTTGAAAGCGCGCAAACGCTGTTACCCACCTGTCTGGCTGGCGTGAACTTCGTGCTGCACACGGCCGGCTGGCTGGAAGGCGGGCTGTCGATGGGCTATGAAAAGTTCATGATGGACGTGGACCAGGCCGGCATGATGCACACCCTGCTGGCCGGCATAGACCTGTCGGAAAACGGCCAGGCGATGGATGCCATCCGCGAAGTGGGCCCGGGTAAGCACTTCCTCGGTTGCGCCCACACCCAGGCGAACTTCGAGAACGCGTTCTACCGCTCATCCATCGCCGACAACAACAGCGTGGAGCAATGGGACGCCGAAGGTTCGCTGGACGCCACCCAGCGCGCCGCCGTGTTGTGGAAGCGGCAGCTGGCGGAGTACCAGCCACCACCGCTCGATGTGGCGATCGACGAAGCCTTGCTCGACTTCATGGCGCGTCGCAAAGCGGCCGCCCCCGACGCTAATTATTAGCGGCGCGTCGCGCCGCGCGTTTAGCTGCCCGACCGCGCAGGTCGACGCACCCGCCGCTCGCGGGTGTCAGCGCTTTGCTGGGCCGCTTTTGGCTCTGGTAAATCGACCACCTGCCGCAGATGCGGATAAGGCGCAGTCTTGTGGGGGATGGCCATCGCCTCGACAAAGTGCGCTTGAAACTGCGGTTCGATCGCCGTCTCGATCTTCTCCACACGACTGACCAACGTCTCGATGGTAGCGCGTGAACGCGAATCGAGCAGCGCAATGCGTGCGCCCGTTCCAGCGGCATTGCCGGCCGAAGCCACCTTGGACAGATCACAATCGGGAATCATGCCGAGCACCGTGGCGTACTTCACGTCAATGTGGCTGCCGAAAGCGCCCGCGAGGCGGATGCGATCCACGGTTTCTACACCCAGACGGTCCATCAGTAACCGGATACCGGCGTAGAGCGCCGCCTTGGCCAACTGGATGGCACGCACATCGTTCTGCGTGATGCGCAGCACCTGCGCACCCTCGTGCAAGACATAGGCAAAGGTGCGGCCGTTTTCGACCACGCGTGACGAACGCGCTGCCATCGCTCCATCGACCACACCATCCTGGGTGATGATGCCGGACAAGTACATCTCCGCCAGCACTTCGATGATGCCGGAACCACACACCCCGGTAATGCCGGTCTTGTTGGCCACTTGGTCGAAACCCGGCTCGTCGGACCACAGGTCGGAGCCGATAATTTTAAAGCGCGGCTCGAGCGTTTCACGGTCGATCCGCACGCGCTCAATGGCACCAGGTGCGGCCCGCTGCCCACAGCTGATCTGCGCACCTTCAAAGGCGGGGCCGGTGGGGCTGGAGCAGGCCACCAGTTTGTGGCGATTGCCCAGCACAATCTCAGCGTTGGTGCCGACATCGACCAGCAAAGTCATTTCGTCCGTGAGGTCCGGCCGTTCGGCCAGAATGACACCAGCGGTATCGGCGCCCACATGGCCGGCAATACAGGGCAGCACGTAAACACGCGCACCGGGATGTAGCGCTACGCCCAGTTCGGCGGCCGTGACCGTGACCGCACGGTCGATGGCGAGTGCAAATGGCGCACCACCCAGTTCTACCGGGTCGATGCCCAGCAGCAGATGATGCATGATGGGATTGCCCACCACGGTCATCTCGAGAATATCGGTGGCCTGCGCGCCCGCGCTGTGCGCCACTTCCACGGCCAGCTCACTCAGCGCCTGGCGCACCGCCGCGGTCATCTGCTCCGCGCCGCCCGGGTTCATCATTGAATACGACACGCGGCTCATCAAGTCTTCGCCGAAGCGAATCTGCGGGTTCATGGCGCCGGCAGAAGCGACCACTTCGCCATTGGTCAGATTGCACAAGTGCGCGGCAATGGTGGTGGAACCCACATCGACCGCCAATCCCCAAGCCGTGGCATGAAACCCCGGCCACACCGCAATGATGCGCCGGGCATCGTGCACCGCTACGGTGACTTTCCAACCGCCGGCGCGCAGCACCGGCTGCAGTTCACGCAGGATCGCCACGTCACACTGCAGGTCGGTCAGCTGCCATTCCCGTGCCAGTGCTTTTTCGAGCCGCTGCAGGTCCCCCGAGGGGTCATGCATATCCGGCTCATCGACCTCCACGTAGTGCAGGCGCACAAACGGATACAGTTCGATATCGCGCGCTTCGGCCGCCTTGCGCACCACTTGACGATGCACCTGGCTGGACGAGGGCACGTCGACCACCACGTCGCTCTCGACTCGCGCCTGACACGACAGACGTCGACCCTCCGCCAGAACATGCTTGGTGCGGTAACGCTGTTCTGTCCCCGACACCGGCGACAGACTGGCGTTACTCGAGGTCACGCCGTGTTTGGCGAACTCCCCTTCGGCCACCAACACCTGACACCGGCCACAGATGGCGCGGCCCCCGCACACGGAATCGATGTCCACGCCGAGCGTGCGTGCTGCTGACAGCAACGGGGTGCCCACGGCAAAGCGGCCACGCTTGCCCGAAGGAGTGAAGACGACTAAGGGGTCTTGCTGAGTCAAGTGAGGCTCCGTTAAACCGGGTTCGTGGGCGGACGGCGGCGATGCCCGCCTTCGCGACGACCGCGGCCTTCGGTGCCGTCGGCAGCCACCGGCGGTGCTTCACGGAAACGGCGGATATAACGAGCGCAGTCTGGGTCGTGCCCCATCATGACATCGGCGCCCATGCAGGCACGCACAATATCGCCGTGCAGCGGATTGGTGATGGCAGAAGTGAGACCGGAGGCAATCGCCATGGTCAGAAAAGCGCTGTTGATGCCATCGCGCGCCGGCAAGCCAAAGCTGATGTTCGATGCACCACAGGTGGTGTTCACTTTCAGTTCATCCTTCAGGCGGCGCACCAGACGCATCACCTGTACACCGGCCTGGTTGATGGCGCCAATCGGCATGACCAGCGGGTCGACGATGACATCGGAGGCGGGAATACCGTAGTCCATGGCGCGATGGACAATCTTCTTCGCTACTTCGAAGCGCACATCCGGGTCTTCAGAGATGCCCGTCTCGTCATTCGAAATAGCCACCACCGCTGCGCCATATTTCTTCACCAGCGGCAGCACGGTTTCCAGTCGGTCTTCTTCGCCAGTGACCGAATTGACCAGCGCCTTGCCCTTATACACAGCCAGCCCCGCGGCCAGCGCGGCGACAATGGAGGAGTCAATGGCCAGCGGCACATCGGTGATGGACTGCACCAGCTGAATGGCCTTGGCCAAAATGGCTGGTTCGTCGACCAACGGAATGCCGGCATTCACATCCAGCATGTGGGCGCCCGCCAGCACCTGCGCCAAGGCGTCGGATTCGACACGGCTGAAATTGCCGGCAGCCATCTCCGCCGCCAGAATTTTACGGCCGGTGGGGTTGATGCGTTCGCCAATGATGACGAACGGGCGATTGAAGCCGATGACAATTTCGCGGGTTGCCGAGCTGATGACGGTATCGGTCATGGGAGTGTCCTGTCTGCCGTAGGTGTTTGGTCGCGACCGGGGTACCAGGGCACTCGCCCTGCCAGCACGCCGGAACGTTCGATAATCTCAGGCACCGTGTCCTCTTGGCGGTAGGCCATGACGTGTACGCCATGAACGCCCTTCAGTTCACGTATTTCCTGAATGAGGTCCACGCAAAGGTTGATCCCTTCGCGAGTCTGATCTTGTGCGCCAGCCAGACGCGCGATGATCGCATCGGGCACATGAATGCCCGGCACATTGCGGCGCATCCAGTCCGCCGCCTTCGCCGTGCGCAGCGGGCCCACGCCCACCAGCATGAACACCTGATCCTGCAGGCCAGCGTCTTCTAAGGCTTGCAGGAAAGCCTTCAGCACGGGGAGGTCGTAGCAATACTGCGTCTGCACGAACTGCGCGCCGTTAGCGATTTTCTTGGCCAGTCGCAAGGCGCGATGCGCCAGCGGCGGCACATTGGGGTTTTCCGCCGCGCCGAGAAACACACGCGGCGCGAAAGTGACTTTGCGCCCACTTTGGAATTGGTGTTCATCACGCAGCTTGCGGGCAATGCCCAGCAGGCTGGTGGAGTCCAGGTCGAACACGGGCTTGGCCTGTGGGTGATCACCCGCCTGCACCCCATCGCCCGTCAGGCACAGCATGTTGCACACGCCCATCGCCGCGCCACCGAGGATGTCGCCCTGAATGGCGATGCGGTTTTTGTCGCGGCAGGAGATCTGCATCACCGGCGCGTAGCCGGCGCGCGTGAGCAAAGCACAGACCGCCAGGCTCGACATATGGCAGTTGGCACCACTGCCGTCAGTGGCATTAATGGCATCCACGTAGCCGTCAAACACGCGCGCACGCCGATAGACGTCTTCCGGGTCCGCGGAATCTGGCGGGGCCAGTTCCGCAGTGACCGCAAAGCTGCCGGCGCGCAACACGCGCTCTAACCGGCCCGGTGAAGAATGGCCCGGCAAAATGGGCAGCGGATAGCCCGGGACCGGCTCATCTTCGAAGATCACTGGGAGCCTCCGGTTTTCTCGCGCACCACCCGCAGCCAGGAGGAACTGCCTTCCTGACGCCGGTCGACCGGGGCCTGTACCACTTGAATGGCAGCCAGCCCGCCGGGAATTTTTTCAGCGCCGTTGAAGGCCTGCACCCAGACACAACGCATCTGCGGCTTCACTTCGCAGTAACCTGCCGCACTCACCCCGCCGCAGGGGCCATTACGTAATTGCTTGGGGCAGTTCATGGGACAAGACATGCCGGTGCTGCTTAACACGCACTGACCACACATCTGGCAATCGAACAGCAAACCCTTGACGTTGCGCTCCAGCGCCGCCACGGGACGCTCGAGACGCTGGTAACCGATAGCCCGGAACACGGGCGCCAGACGCACCAGCAGCGCCTCAAAACCCGTGTAGAACCGCGCCAAGCCACGTGCGTGGCGTACCGACCACAAACGCACGCGGTACATCAGGCGTCCTTGGCGACTGCCGCCGCCGGGCTGTCCGTTGCGGCCACGGCAGGCGCCGGCAGTGTGTCGTCGTTGCCCTTGGCGCGGATGATGCGTTCGAGATCGGCGTCGGAGTAGCGCGCCTCTATCTCGGCTGCCGCCGCTTCGGCGGCCACCTGCAATTCATCGCTACATGCCACCGGCGCGCTGCGGCGCCAGTCCGCCAGATAGGCGTCCGAACTGCCCTTGCCGGCGCGCATGGCGGCGCGATCCACCGCCTCTTGGAAGCGGTGCGACAACTGTATTTTGGCGGTTTCACGGCCGCGTTTGACGATAACCTGCGCCGGAACATCGCGCCAGGAAATGATGATCAGTGAGGCCACGTGAATTGCTCCTTAGGATCTTTGCAGGGCGGTCAGCGGCACCACGGCGATGCTGCGCCCCGCCACGCCGTCGAGTTGTGTGGCCAGCTCACCGTAGCCAGTCACGCGTTCTTCGTGGGTCAAGCCCAGCTGTGCCGCCGCCGCGCGCGCCGCGCGCGTCAGCTCGGCCGTGGGCTGCTGTGCCAGATGCACCAGCCGCCGGTAGTGGCGGAAATATTCGTCACGCAACTGTGGGTGACGATCAATCCCCAGGCCTTCGATGACCAGACGCTGAAAATGGCGCACCAGAAAATCGGTCAGGTAAAACGTGCCGAGCTCTGCCTCTGCCAGCCCAGCGAAGACGCTAGCGGTGGCGTAAAACTCGTAGCAGTGCGCACCAGGAAGACGCTCTACGCCCTCCGCCGCCAGGACCGCATCCAGCCGACCTCCCGTGCCGCAATCCGCATAGGCCACGAACAAGTGTTCATAGCGAGCACGCGCGCCTTGGATGGCAGCCTGCACGGCGCCGGGAATTTTTTCCGGGCGGTTGTGCAGTTCGGGTGGCAGGCACTCGATATCGAGCGCCGTCCAACCGTTAAGCCGCTTGAGCGCTACGATCTCGCGGGCCAGGGCTCCGCAAGCGATGACCAGCACAGTGCCGGTGCTGGTCATCGGGCGACTCAGTGGGCAGCGGCGGCAGCAGCGTCGCGCGCGGCGCGGCGCTGAGCGATCATGGATTTGGCAGTTTCCACCGCCACCGCCGCGTCACGGCAGTAAGCGTCTGCGCCCACCGCCCTGGCGAACTCTTCGTTCAAGGGAGCGCCGCCGACGAGCACAATGTACTTGTCGCGCAGGCCCTGCTGTTTGAGGGTGTCGATGACCACCTTCATGTAAGGCATGGTGGTGGTGAGCAGTGCCGACATGCCGAGGATGTCCGGCTTATGCTCCTCGAGCGCCGCGAGATAATTCTCCACCGGATTGTTGATGCCGATGTTGATGACTTCGAAGCCCGCGCCCTCCAGCATCATGGACACCAAGTTCTTGCCGATGTCGTGGATGTCACCCTTGACGGTGCCGATCACCACCTTACCAATGGGCTCCACGCCGGTTTCCGCCAGCAGCGGGCGGAGAATCTCCATGCCGGCCTTCATGGCGTTGGCTGCCAGCAGCACTTCCGGCACAAACAAAATGCCGTCACGGAAGTCGACACCGACGATACGCATGCCTTCGACGAGTGCGTCGTTCAGGACTTTGTCCGCGGCCCAACCGCGGCTTAGGAAGATGTTGGTCGCAAGCACCACTTCTTCCCGCAGGCCGTTGTAGAGGTCGTCATGGACCTGTTCGATCAACTCCTCGTTTTCGAGGGAATTGAGGTCGAAGGTATCTTCCTGGTCACTCATCGCTGTAACTCCCCGGCTTGATCGGGCCCGACTGTGGGCCCCAAGACGTTTTCTCGGACAAATTCATGTTACGGACTTTCCACGGCAACCACTGGCGCCATGGCGACATGCGCTGGTTAAGATGCGACATTTAACCGGCCCTGTAAAGGGCGCTAGCACCACCGGCAAGCAGCTTCCGCCAGCCGGCAAATACTGTTTTTTCGCTAGGCCCATGCCATTCGCGTACGGTGCATTCCACACTTGCATAATGGCGTCGCATTCTGAACAATCTCGCGCACCCTGCCCAGTGAACCCGGGACCTGATACCTCATGCAGTTCAACACCGCCCACCCGCTAATCCTCACCGCCAGCTGCGACAGCCGCATGGGGACCACCGCGGCTGTGACCAGCTTCCTCGCCGCTGGCCGCTTTTACATCATGGAAATGCAGCAGTTCGACGACACGCTGTCGCAGCGCTTCTTCGTGCGCGTGACGTTCTGTGGCGTGCTGGGCGAACAGGTGGATCTGGCCAAACTGCGCGAGGACTTCGCCCACACTGCCATCGCCGAGCAGATGGACTGGAACATTTACGACTCCGGCGCGCGCATGAAAGTGCTGCTGATGGTGTCGAACTTCGACCATTGTCTCGAAGACCTGCTGTACCGGCACCGCACGGGCGAGCTGCCGATGGACATCACCGCCATCGTTTCCAACCACGTTACGCTGCAGCCCATCGCCGCCAACCACCGCATTCCGTTCTTTCATCTGCCGGTCACGTCCGCCACGAAGGCCACGCAAGAAGCCGAGCTGCTCAAGCTCATCGCCTCTACTAAGACCGAACTGGTCGTGCTCGCGCGCTATATGCAGATTCTTTCAGACGACCTGTGCCGGCAGCTGAGTGGACGGGCCATCAACATCCACCACTCCTTCCTGCCCGGTTTTAAAGGGGCCAAGCCCTATCACCAGGCCTACGACCGTGGCGTGAAGTTTGTGGGCGCTACCGCGCACTTTGTCACCGCAGATTTAGACGAAGGCCCGATTATCGAGCAGATAGTGGAGCGTGTGGACCACCGCGATACGCCCGATATGCTGGTGGCCGTAGGCCGCGACTCCGAGCGGCGCGCGCTGTCCACCGCCGTGCGTCTGGTCATAGAGCACCGCGTGTTCCCCAACGGCAGCCGCACGGTAGTGTTTAAGTAGCCGCACGCAAGATGAGGTCGGCGGCCTTCTCCGCCACCATGATGGTGGGGGCATTGGTGTTACCGGAAGTGACGCTCGGAAACACCGAGGCGTCCACCACCCGCAGGCCCGTGGTGCCATAAACGCGTAACTGCGCATCCACCACCGCGGTGCGCGGGTCCGGGCCCATCGCACAGGTGCAGGACGCATGATAAACGGTACCCGCGCGCTGCCGGAAATCTTCGAGCAAGGCCTCCGGCGTTTGCACGGCGGCGCCGGGCTGCAGCTCGGATTCGATAATGCTGGCCAGCGGTGCGGCCGCGGCAATACGCCGCAGCAACGCGGCACCCTCAAACACATCCTGCAGGTCTTCTGGCGTCGCCAGCGAATTCGGCCGGATGGCGGGCGGCGCCAACGGGTCGGCCGAGGTGATCGCGAGCGACCCGCGGCTGGTCGGGCGGCAGGTGTTAAACGACATCAGAAAACCCGGCCAGGGGTCGGGGTTGGTCAGGCGCTTCTTGGTGGAGGGCGCTGTGGTGTAGCTGAGTGGGTTGAAATACAGGTGCAGGTTTGGCCGTTCCAAACTTTCGCGGCTGCGGACAAAAGCACCGGCCTGGTTCACGCTCATGCCCAAAATACCCTGACGCCCCAACAGGTAGCGCAAGCCCGCCTTGATTTTCCCACTGAGCGGATACAGTTCGTCGTTCAGGGTGGGCACGCGGGATTTATAGAAGAACGTGAGCGCCAGATGGTCCTGCAGGCCCTGGCCCACCGCCGGCGCATCCACCACGGGCGCAATCCCCAGCCCCTGCAGCAGCGCCGTAGCGCCGACACCGGACAGCTGCAGCAGCTGCGGTGAATTGACGGCGCCGCCACTCAGGATAACTTCGCGGCTGGCGCGCGCGGTCTGCCGCTGGCCGCGCTGCAGATACTCCACGCCCGTGGCGTGCGTGCCCTCGAACAGCACGCGCGTGGCATGAGCGCGGGTTTCTACGCGCAGGTTGGCGCGGCCCATGGCGGGCCGCAGATAGGCATTGGCTGTGGATTCACGCACGCCGTCGCGAATATTCATTTGCCACAAACCGGTGCCTTCCATCTGTGCGCCATTGAAATCCGGGGTGGGCTGAAAGCCGGCCACAGCGCAGGCGTCGAGGAAGTGATGACATACCGGATGCACGCGCTTTGAGAATTCACTGACGTGCAAGGGACCGCCGGCGCCGTGGTATTCCGAAGCGCCCCAGACGTTGTCCTCGGATTTGATGAAGTAGGGCAACACGTCGCGGTAAGACCAGCCCGGGTTACCGGCGGCCGCCCAGTCGTCGTAGTCGCCGCGATGCCCACGGATATACACCATGGCATTGATGGAGCTGGACCCACCCAGCACCTTGCCGCGCGGCCAGAAACCGGTGCGCTGCGCCAAGCCGGGGTCCGGTTCCGCTTGATACATCCAGTTCACTTTCGGATCGTTGAAGGTGCGCCCGTACCCGATGGGCACCTGAATCCACGGCGTGCGGTCTGAACCCCCCGCCTCCAGCAGCAACACCCGGTAACGACCGTCCGCCGTCAGGCGATTTGCCAGCACACAACCTGCGGAGCCAGCACCAACTATGATGTAATCGAATTCGTTCAAGGAAGATCTCCGGGAGGTGTTCCCGTGGTTTAAAGCAGTTTATCGCGAGGTGTTGTCGTGCGCGCAAAAATCGATCTGCGGAAATTGCCGCCACTCAATGCATTAAAAGGCTTCGAAGCCACCAGCCGCCGGCAAAGCGTGCGCGACGCCGCCGATGAACTCTGCCTGACCCATCAAGCCGTGAGCTACCAGATCCAAGTGCTCGAGGAAGAGCTCGGCATTCCGCTGTTTTCCCGCGCCGGCCGGTCGCTCGTACCGACCCCTGAAGGTCGGCTGCTGTATACCTATGTCCGCTCTGCGCTGGAGCTGCTCATCGATGGCGCCGAAAGCGTCCGGCGGGCGCGCGCAGAAGCCCCCCTGCGGGTGCAGACCTATGTCACGGCGTCCATTCGCTGGCTGGCCCGCAAGCTGCCGGACTTCACCCGGGCCCATCCGGACATCACCATCATGTTGAGCACCTGTGCCTATGACGGTGCCTTCGACGATTCCATCGCCGATGTTGGGCTGGTGTACTGCGAAACACCACCCGGCCCAGACTACCTGTGGGTGCCGCTGTTCGACTATGCGTTGTTTCCCGTATGCACCCCCGCCCTCGCGGCCACGCTGGGCAGCAGCCCGACACCGGCGGGTGTTCACGGCTTGCCACTGGTGGCGGTCTATAGCGAAGCCCGTCATTGGGATTTTTGGTTCAAGGCGGCGGAGATCGACTTCACG
This sequence comes from Gammaproteobacteria bacterium, assembly GCA_947469285.1. GTDB lineage: Bacteria > Pseudomonadota > Gammaproteobacteria > Steroidobacterales > Steroidobacteraceae > CAIOHZ01. The sequence goes on along the minus strand of CANIOW010000034.1, from coordinate 5,743 downwards.
GCACGCCCCGCCATTACGGTAGACACGCTGGCGGTGGCGCTGGAAATTGCCCTGTCGGGGCGGGGCGTGGCGCTGATGAACGGGCCGTTTGCCAGTGAAGACCTGGCGGCCGGCCGACTGGTGCGCCCCGTCAGCCATACCGTGAACTGCCCGGGCGGCTGGGGTGTCATCTGCCGCAACTACGCTCAAGACAACCCGCGCATCAAGCTGTTCATGGCCTGGCTGGCGGTGGTAGCGGCGCAGTCCACCACGCCCGCCGCACCAGCCACCTGACGGGGCTTAGGCCTGCCGACCGCGCGGTACCACCTCGTGGCCGCGCGCCGGTGGCTGGTCATCGGCCATCTGCGCTGGGAAGCCTTCGGCCAACACCTTCACCCCCACCGCATCTTCAAGGCGACGGATAATGTTCGGTGAGAATTCGCGCGGGCCATAGCGTTTGACGCCGTCCTTGAAAATATTGATCACGAGCGGTGACAGTTCCAAGGGCACGCCATGGTCCTGTGCCAGCCGATCGAACAAGCCGACATCCTTCAGCACCAGGTCCATGGTGAAATTGATGTCGCGGCTGCCGTTCAGGATGACCTGCGATTCGGTTTCGTGGACAAAGGAGTTGCCCGAAGAGATGCGGATGCCCTCATAGGTCATGTTCATGTCCAGACCCACTTTTTTGGCCACCACCCAGGCTTCTGCCAGCGCGGCGAGGTGGACCGTGCACAGGTAGTTGGTCAGTACCTTGAGCATGGACGCCGAACCGAGCGGGCCGGTGTGCAGAATCTCGCGGCCCAAAATGGTGAGCACCGGCAACACCCGCTCGAAGCCCTCGCGCGGTCCACCGGCGAAAATGGCAATGTTGCCCGTGGCCGCCCGGTGGCAACCACCCGACACGGGACATTCCATGGCGAGGCCGCCCTTGGCTTCCACCAGTGGCGCCAAGCGTTTGATTTCCTCGCTATCGGTGGTGCTCATCTCAATCCACACCTTGCCCGGGGTCATCCCGGCAATGATGCCGTCGTCCGCTTCCAGCACCGCCGCCGAGGCGGCCGGTGAAGGCAGGCAGGTGATGACAATATCGGTGTTTCCCGTCATCTCGCGCGGGGAGGCGGCAGACTTTGCGCCGCGCGCGACAAACTCGGCGACCAGGGCAGCGTCGAGGTCGAGCACCGTGAGATCGACGCCGTTGTTCAGCAAATTGCCCGCCAATTTGGCGCCCACGTTACCAAGACCGATAAAACCGATGCGAAGGTTGCTCATAGCCTAGGGTATCCTCAGAGGGGCACGAACCGGCCCGAATTGCCGGGGAGGCTAGCGATATCTACTAAGGCGCAACAAGCAAAAAATACCGGAAGATAGGGAAACTTTCCTTTCACCGGGTGGCTGGCATCTCCGGCCGAAATTCCGTACAACAACTAGTGTACAAGGCGCCTAACCTAATCGACCTTGAGGGTACCCCCATTGAACAGCGAAGCAACGACACCGGCCACACCGGAAAACACCACCTCGATGGCGGTCCGCTGGTACGTGCTGTTGATCACGGTCATGGTGTACACGCTCAGCATTGCTGACCGCTATGTCATCTCCACCGTACTTGAGCCCATCCGTCTGGAACTGCACCTGTCAGATTCCGGCATCGCCTTCCTCACCGGGGTGTCACTGGCGCTGTTCTACGTCATCTTTGGCTTTCCGGTGTCCAAGCTCATCGACCGCGGCAACCGCCGCAAGATCATTGCCGTCTCCGTGGTGCTGTGGTCCCTCATGACCACCTGGAGCGGCTTGGCCCGCAACTACTGGGAACTGCTGCTCTCGCGGGTCGGGGTCGGTATCGGTGAAGCCGGCGGCACGCCCGGCTCGAACTCCATCCTCTCGGACTACTTTCCGGTCAGCCGACGCCCCATGGCGCTCACCATCTTCTCGCTGGGCGCACCCATCGGCGCATGGATCGGCGCCGACATTGCCGGTGCCGTGGCGGACCAGTACGGCTGGCGCCACGTGTTTCTGGTGCTGGGTATCCCCGGCATTATCTTCGGCTTGCTGGTGTACTTCACCGTCCGCGAACCCCGTCGTGGCCAGTTCGATGCCGTGGCGCTTGAAGCCACACCGACCCCGGGTTTCATGGAGTCCATGCGCTATTTGTTCACGCAGCGCTCGGCCGTGCACGTCATGCTCGCCAGTGCACTCACCGCGCTGTGGGGCTGGGGCCTCATGTGGTGGACCCCAGCCTTCCTGATGCGCAACTTCGCCATGACCGCCGGTGAGGCGGGCTCGGTGACCGGGCCCATCCACTTGTGGGCGGGCGGCTTCGCCACCATTGCCACCAGCATTTGGCTGGCGCGGCCGTCTATGGCCGACCCGCGCCGCATCGTGTGGATGATGGGAACCGGCGTTGCCGTGGCCACCGTTGCCTCCTGGTTCATCTACTCCACCCACGATCTGGCGCTTGCCAAAACGCTCTTCTGGGTTTTCATTCCCGCTATCTACTTCTACATTGGCCCTTGCTTTGGGCTACTGAACAACCTGTGCGAGCCCCGCATGCGAGCGCAGTTCTGCGCCGCCACGCTGTTTGTCGCCAACATCGGCAACCTCATCATTGCCCCGCAGGCCGTCGGGCTCCTCAGCGACTGGTTCTCACCAGGCCCAGAGCCCACGGGCGAGTCGCTGCGGATGGCGCTGCAGTGTCTGGTACCGGTCGGTTTCTGGGCCACCTTCCACTATTTCTGGGCGGCGCGCCGTCTGGTTCAGGACCAGACCCGGGCTACCGGCATCTGCCCCATCTGAGGTTCTTTCCTTGCAGCAGTTGAAGCACTACATTCACGGCCAGTGGGTGGCTCCGGTCATCGCCGGGTCCACCTTTGCCGTCGTCAACCCGGCCACCGAAGCGGTCGTCGCCGAAATCCTCATGGGGTCGGCCGCAGACGCCGACCGCGCCGTGGCGGCTGCGCGCGCCGCGTTTCCAGCCTATGCGGCGCTGCCGCTCAACGAACGCCTGGACGGCCTGCGCCGGCTGCTGGCCGTGTTTGAGCGCCGCTATGCCGAGATGGTCGCGGCCATCACCACCGAAATGGGTGCCCCGTTCGATTTGTCGGCAGACTCGCAAGCCGCCTGCGGCCCCGGCCATATCCGCTCGACCATCGAAGCGGCGCTGGCGCTCGACTGGGAAGTACGCACCGGCGCCACCGCCAATGTAGTGCGCGAGCCTATCGGCGTGTGCGCACTCATCACCCCTTGGAACTGGCCGATGAACCAGCTGGCGGCCAAGGTAGCCCCAGCGCTCGCGGCCGGTTGCACCGTGGTGCTCAAACCCAGCGAACAGAGCCCGCTGTCGGCACAACTGTTTGCCGAGTTTATTGACGAAGCCGGGCTGCCACCGGGCGTGTTCAACCTGGTCCACGGCACCGGCCCGGTGGTGGGCACCGCGCTCAGCACCCATGCCGAGGTCGACATGGTGTCGTTCACCGGCTCCACCCGTGCCGGCATCACCGTCGCCAAGAATGCGGCGGACACCGTCAAACGTGTTGCACAAGAGCTTGGCGGTAAGTCGGCCAACCTCGTGTTCGCCGACGCCGATCTGGAAGCCGCCGTGGCCCGCGGTGTGCGTCACTGTTTCAGCAACACGGGTCAGTCCTGCAATGCCCCCACGCGCATGCTGGTCGAGGCCAGCGTTTACGACCGCGCGGTAGAAATTGCCGTGGCCACCGGCCGCCAAGTGCAGGTGGGCGACCCACAGCTGCGCGGCGAGCATCTTGGTCCAGTCGCCTCGAAGATGCAGTTCGACAAGATCCAGCGCTGCATCGATGCCGGCGTCGCCGAAGGTGCGCGGCTGGTGCTCGGTGGTACCGGTAAGCCCGCCGGCTTCGAAACCGGCTACTTCGTCAAGCCGACGATTTTCGCCGACGTGACCAACACCATGTCGATCGCCCGCGACGAAATCTTTGGTCCCGTGTTGTGCCTGCTGCGCTTCGAGACGCTCGAGGAAGCCATCGCCATCGCCAACGACAGCCCCTTCGGTCTGGGTGCCTACGTCCAGACCCGCGACCTGGACAAGGCGCGTGCCGTGGCCCGCTTGCTACGCGCGGGCAGCGTCTACCTGAACGGTAACGGCCAGGACTACGAGAGCCCGTTTGGCGGCTACAAGCAGTCCGGCAATGGGCGCGAATGGGGCAAGCACGGTCTGCTCGAATATCTCGAGCTGAAGGCCATCAACGGTTTTTACGCGACTTGAGGCAGTCACTGGCATGAAACTGAAAGACATTCAGACTTTCGTCGTTGGCAATCCGCCGCCCCACTACGGTGGCCGGTACTTCGTGTTTGTGAAGCTGACCACCGACTGTGGCATCAGCGGCGTGGGCGAGGCTTACTGCCTGCCGTTCCACCCCAACATCGTGGCGCAGATGCTCGTCGACACCTTCGAGCGCTACATGGACGGGCAGAACCCGCACCACATTGAAAAAATGTGGCGGCGCATCTATTCCGCCGGCTTCACGCAACGGCCCGATATTTCGATGATGGGGGTGCTGAGCGCTCTCGAGATGGCCTGCTGGGACATCATCGGCAAGGCCGCCGGCCAACCGGTGTACAACCTGCTGGGTGGGCTGGTGCACGAAAAGCTGCGCTCCTACACCTACATCTATGCGCGCCCGGAAGACAAGGTCAACGTCTACCAAGACCCCGACCTGTCGGCCGAACGCGCCGCCGAGCTGGTCAAGCAAGGCTTCACCGCCATCAAGTTTGACCCGGCGGGCCCTTACACCGCCTTCGATGGCCGACATCTGTCTCTGGAAGCCATGGATCTGTGCGAGCGCTTCTGCCGCCAGCTGCGTGAAGCCGTGGGCTCCAAGGCGGACCTGCTGTTTGGCACCCACGGACAGATGACCGCCTCGGGCGCCATCCGCCTGGCCAAGCGCTTGGAGCGCTATGAACCGCTCTGGTTCGAAGAGCCCGTGCCACCCGATGCGCCCGAGGAAATGGCCAAGGTGGCGCGCGCCACCAGCATTCCCATTGCCACCGGCGAACGCTTGGCCACCAAGTATGAATTCGGGCGGCTGCTGCGGTCGGGTTCGGCCGCCATCTTGCAGATGAACCTGGGCCGCGTCGGGGGCCTGCTGGAAGCCAAGAAGATTGCCTCCATGGCCGAGGTGGACCATGTGCAGATCGCCCCACACCTGTACTGCGGGCCCATCGTGGGTGCGGCGAACATTCAGCTGGGGGCCTGCAGCCCCAACTTCCTGATTCAGGAAAGCATCGAGCAATGGCAGGGTTTCCACTCCGCCATCCTGAAAAAGCCCATTCAGTGGCAGGACGGCTACATCATCCCGCCGACCGACCCGGGGCTCGGCGTAGAACTGAACGAGGAATATCTCAAGGGCTTCCCCTACGCAGGGACCGCCCTGCATCTGGACATGACGCAGGACCCCTGCGTCTGACCGACCGCCAGACGGTGGGCGCGCACCGCGCGTCCACCGTCAGCCGTTCAGCGGCGTGAACCGCCGCGCGAACCTTTGCCCAGACCAGCGTCGGGCCGTTCCAGCGTCTTCACCGCGGCGTACAGCAGCCCACGGAAATCCGCATCCGTGCGCCCGGGGTTACGACGGCCCACCGGATTCACCTGACACATCAGTACCGCCACCAAACCCGTGCGCGGGCTGGCGATCCAATGCGTGTCGAGCACGCCGCCCCAGGCGTAGTCACCATCGAGCGTGGCGTGCTGCCCAATGCGGAAGTCAATTTCCGGTGCCACGCCCAGGCCATA
>CANIOW010000033.1 GCA_947469285.1 Gammaproteobacteria bacterium | reverse complement strand
TGTGGGCGCCAGCGTGCAACAACTGCACTTGGCTTTCGGTCGGGGTGGCTTGGGTGCACGCAAGGACACGGCCCGCGCAAGGCCGGTAAATTTTGCCTGCTTCGGACGCCTGTTGAGTTATCGCCTCGAGGATGGCGAAACCGACGCGTTGTTGGTGGCGGATCCAGCGACCAATTTTGTGCGTATTGAAGAGGCTTGGTCGTTTACCGGCCCACCACTGGCGACCGTGACCTTGCACGATGCACTACCCGTTGCCACCGCCTCTGCAGTGTTGCAGCAGGTCAGTGGCACGCCGTGGACGGGAGCCTTGCTGGCCATGCCATCCGGGCCATCCGGGCCCGAAGCGGCGGTGGCATTGTGGGTGTTGCCACCCGCAAGCACCGGCATCGTGACTGGCTGTTGCTTGCCGGCGCCGGGGTTGGAGCTGGAGCCGGAGCTGGCGTTGCCGGCTTTGCTGGAACGTCTGCAGGCCTCGGCCGGCGAAGGCTTGGCGGAATGGACCCTGGAGGCTTTGCCCGCCGGAACGCAGCTGCATGTCTTTGGCAGCCACACGCTGCAGGCGGGCGCTGACCATACCTTGAATATCGAAGTGCCAGCGACGCCTCTCGGCCACTTCGATGAGTCCGAGTTGATTGTGCGGGCGCTCTATGCCGACTGCCGTCGAGTGGTGCTGACGCCGTTAACCGGAGGATTTTCCGCCACCACCTGGCAGGTGGAGAGTTTCGATGCGCAGCAGCGGCGGCTGCTGCCGACGGTGCTCAAGGTGGGGCCACCGGCCATGATGAACCGCGAGAATGCGGCCCATGAGCGTTACGTGCGCCCCTTTATTCTGAACAATGCCAGCGTCGGGCTTGGTAGTGCGACGCAGGGCACGGCGGTGGGGCTGTGTTACAACTTTGTTGGTGTGACGGGTGCCAGCGCCGGGCTGAAAACTTTGGCACGACGTTGGCTGGACGAGCCAGTCGATAAAATGCAACGCTTGTACGACCAGCTGACGCGTGAAACCCTGCGCCCGTGGTACGGCCAAGCACGCCCACTGGCGACTTGCCTCTACGCGGACCATACGCCGCTGCGGCTGTTCCCCGGTTTGCGCGCGGTGGCCGATGAAGTATTGCCCTTCGAGCTGCAGGCACCGACGCTGTATTGCGCAGCGCTGGGTCGGGCACTGCCAAATCCTTGGTGGTTTCTCGAACATCGCTGGGCAGAGCACAGTGCGCTGACGTTTACCTGTCAGGTAGCGGTGACTCATGGCGATCTGAATCTGAACAACGTGCTCAGCGATGAGCGCGACAACCTCTATGTCATCGACTTCTCCGAAACGCGCGAGCGCTCGGTCGGTAGCGACTTCGCGCGTCTGGAAGCGGTGTTTCTGGTGGAACAAGCCACGCTGGAGACGGACGAGGACGAGGCGCGGTTTCTGCGTGACATGGCCACGCTGTATGCCACGGGTCGTCCTTGGGGAGCCGTGCCCGCGACGCTGGACAGCGTCGCGCCGGAACGTTTAGCGTTTGTCGCGCAGCTGCGTCGATTGGCGCTGCATTATCTGGGTGCGGCTACGCCACCGGAAGCCTGCGTGTTGCCGGTGTTCGAATGGACCTTGCCGATTGTGCTGTTTGCCAACCGGCCCCTCCGTCTGCGGCGCATGTCGACCTGGGTGGCGGCGCTGCAGCTGGAGTGGCTACAGCACGTCGCGCAGCAAACGTCGCAGGATCTTGCCTGACGGCGACTTCGGGATGACGTCGATGAACGTCACGCGATGCAGCTGTTTGTAGGTCGCTACCTGTCCGGCAATGAAGTCACGTAGGTCTGCGGCACTGGCTGTTTGGCCAGCCTTCAGCACCACGAAAGCGATGGGGAGTTCACCGGCTTCCTCATCCGGTAGGCCGATCACGGCCGCATCGGCCACGGCTGGGTGGGTGAGTAGTAGCCCTTCAAGCTCGGCAGGCGGTACTTGAAAGCCTTTGAACTTGATCAGCTCCTTTAGCCGGTCAACGATGAACAAATAGCCGTCAGCGTCCATGTACCCAATATCACCGGTGTGCAGCCAGCCGGCGTCGTCAAGGATTTCAGCGGTGGCCACGGGGTTGCGGTGGTAGCCGGCCATGACCATCGGTCCACGTACCCACACTTCACCGGGGGACTGCGGCCCGAGCGACTTGCCGGTAGATGGATCGACGATGCGTGTTTCGGAATTGGCCACCGTGACGCCTACCGACCCCGGCCGGTTAGCGCCAGTCGGGGTGAGATGCGAGACCGGCGACAGCTCCGTCATGCCATAGCCTTGCACCACTTCACAGCCGAGGCGCGCACCGGCTTCGGCGGCCACTTCGGCGGTGAGCGGGGCGGCGCCGCAAAACACCAGCCGCAGCCGGTCGAAGCGGTACTGTGATACGGAGGGATGTTTGGCCAGGATGACGGCAATGGGCGGCGCGATAAACGACAGGCTGACGCCGTGGTCCTGATGCGCGCGTAAAAACAGCTCCAGGTCGAAGCGCAGCAGCGTGACGATCGAGGCACCGAAGGCCAGGGTCGTGTTCATGATGATCTGCTGGCCATAGATGTGGAAAAACGGCAGCACCGCGACCGTGACGTCATCGTCCCGAAAGCCCATGGGCGTTCCCACCTGTAGCAGGTTGGCAACCATGCTGCGGTGCGTAAGCTCCACACCTTTGGACAAGCCGGTGGTGCCGGAAGAAAACGGCAGGGCGACCACGGCATCCATCGCCACCGGCGTGTCCAGCGGCACCGGTGCTCCGTACCAGCTCTGCAGCGTAGGCGCGTCGGGGCAGTGACCGATGACCGCGTAGTCGGTGACGGCTGTGCCGCTGGCGGCTGCGCGGGCGAGGGCCAACATGCCTGGGGTGGTGATGAACCGCTGCGCCCGGGTGAGCGCAAGCTGGTGATGAATCTCGCGCTCGCTGTAGCTCGGGTTGATGGTGGTGATGACTGCACCGGCCAGAATGATGCCGTGCATCACCACGGCGTACTCGGGCAGGTTGGGCAGCATCACTGCCACTGCTTCCCCCGGCAGCACGCCGCGCTCCTGGAGGCCACCGGCCAGTTGGCACACGCCATCGAGTAGCTCGCCATAGGTCATGCAGCGGCCGCTGGCCGCTTCGATGAAAGCGACCTTGTCGCGTCGCGCGGCGGCGTGCCTCAGCGTGAACTGGGGCAGGGACATCGGGGGTAAGACCAGTGGCTCGAACGGGCTGGCAAAAACGTGGGGCGCGGCGGGGGTCATGCAGGCTTTCCTCTGGTACGCCGAGTGCGACAGTTAGACGGCGGTCATGATAACGCGGGTACCAGGCGCAAGCCGCGCAGTTTGTGGAGGTCCTCTTGCGGTACAGTTTGGCCATGGTTCCAAGGGGATGTTCATGACGCTGTCTAAACGTATTGCACTGGTGACGGGCAGCAGCTCGGGTATCGGCCGCGGCGTGGCACTGGCCTTCGCCGCCGCCGGTGCCGAGGTGGTGGTGAACTACCCAACGGCCGCGGAGGCCGCTGCCGCCGCGGCCGTGGTCGATGAGATTACCGCTCTCGGCAGGCGTGCTGTGGCGGTCTGCGCCGATGTCAGTGACGAAGCGGCGGTGCGAGCGTTGGTGGCGGCCGCGATGGCAGCTTTTGGGCGCATTGATATTCTGGTGAACAATGCCGGCATTGCAGCTGCTGGCGCCGTGCATGAGCTGGACGTTGCGGTGTGGGACCGGGTGATTGCCGTGCATCTGCGCGGCACGTTCTTGATGACTCGCGCCGTGTTGCCGCAGATGTATGCGCGTGGGCAGGGCCGGATCATCAACACGGTCTCGCAGTTGGCTTATAAGGGAGCCCCCGGTTTTGCTGCGTACACGGCGGCGAAGGGCGGCATTCTCTCGTTCACCCGCAGTACCGCGCTCGAGATTGGCGCGCGTGACATCACCATTAATTGTGTCGCTCCCGGGGCGACGAACACGCCCATTTTGGCCGATGTACCGGCGGCGATTCTCGAGCAGATCCGGCAGGCCATTCCACTCGGCCGCTTTGCGGAGGTGGCCGATATCGCGCCCACTTATGTGTTTTTGGCGACCGAAGGCGCGCGTCACTACCAAGGCCAATGCCTCAGCCCCAACGGCGGCGATGTATTCCTGTAGCGACTTCACATCGCGGGAAATCCCCACTGGCGACTAGTAGCGCGGGCTTCTACACTGCCTCCGTTCGTTTTCGGAGTTGTCGCCATGCGTCGTCCTGCCTTCTTTCTGGTACTTACGCTGTCTACCGCGTGGCCGGCCTGGTCTGCACCGGCGGCCATGCCAACGCCATACGACCGCGCCATCGCCGCCGGTTACAAAGCGTTAATGTTGTGTGGCGCCATTTATAACGGTGGACGTACCCAAGAGCAGGTAGAGGCGCTGGAACTGACCGGCATCTATCCCGAATACGCACCGCTGATGCCCGAGCTGAAAGCGGAAGTGGATCGTGACAGCGCCACGGTGTCGGTGCCGTGGAGCGAGGTGATGCCGGCACGCTCGGCTGCCTGGCGCCCGAACAAGGGTTGCGTCATTCGGCCTTTGGGCTGGGCGATGCTCCCGGATGCCGAACCACCGCGTATCCGGCAGGTCTCACCGCTCGAGGCGAAGCCCACCGACGCACAGCCCTGGCCGATGGGCGATGCGGATGCCCAGGCGCGCAAGCTGCCGCGTAAGCTTGCGCCGGTGGCTGCCAAAGCCTTCACGATGGAAAGCTTCGGCGCCGGCACGCGGACCACTGGGGTGGTGGTGGTGCAAGGCGGCAAAATTGTGGCTGAGCAGTACGCGGAAGGTTTCACGTTGCACACCGCCCAGCGTACCTGGTCGGTAGCGCAGAGCCTGACGGGCACACTGCTGGGGATGTCGGCGCAGCAAGGGTGGATGCGGATCGATAACTACGCGGCCATTCCCGAGTGGGATCGCCCGATGATTGACCCGCGCAAGACCATTACGGTCGACCATCTGTTGCATATGTCTAGCGGTCTGCATACAGCCACTGATGGTCGTCGTACTGATGACATTGAATTTGGCGGCTCCAGCGTCCAGGAAGTCGCTACCAGTTGGCCGGCAGAAGTGCCTTCTGGAACGCGCTTTCGTTATTCGAACACCGATATTTTGCTGGCGGTGCGCGCACTGCGTGCCTCCATGCCGTCGGAGGAGGAATACCAAGCGTTTCCGGCGCAGATGTTTACCGCAATCGGCATGACCCGTACGGTGGCAGAGCGCGACTGGCGCGGCAATTTTGTGCTGTCTAGTCAGGTGTGGAGCACGGCCCGCGATCTGGCACGGTTTGGTCTGTTGTACCTGAACGAGGGTGTTTGGCAGGGCGAGCGGCTATTGCCCGTTGACTGGGAAAAGTATGTGGCCAAGCCGGCGGGGCCACAGCCTGACCCGGCCACCCCTGAGGGCCAGTACGGCTACGGCATGACTTTCTGGTTGCTGAACCATTCGGCGGGTGTTCCAGCCGACACGTTCGCTGCCTGGGGCGACCGCGGGCAGTTCGTTATTATCGTGCCGAGCCGGCAGGTGGTCATCGTGCGCCGTGGCGAAGACCCCACGGGTAGCCACTTCGACTTTGCCCGTTTCACCGCCGAGGTGCTGGCTGCTCTCTAGATATAGCGGGCGCGCAGCAAGGCAGCTGCGCTCGGGTCGAGCAGGTCGGCACGCCGCACCTCTTCGAATCGCGCCAACAGGTCATTCACACACAGCCGGCGTTTGTCGGGGCCGCTGACATCGTGGATCACCTCGCCGCGATGCATCATCACCAGCCGGTCACCGTAGGTGATCGCCTGCTGCATCGAGTGCGTCACCATCATGGCGGTCAGGCCGTCGCGGGCAATGATCCGGTCCGTGATCCGCACCACCTGGTCGGCACTGCGTGGGTCCAGCGCCGCCGTGTGTTCATCCAGTAGCAACAGCTTAGGCTTCAGCCAAGTGGCCATCAGCAAGGTCAGTGCCTGACGCTGGCCGCCGGACAGACTGCCGATGGCATTATCGAGACGGGATTCCAGGCCCATGCCCAGCCCTTGCACGGCTTCGATCATGCGTGCCCGCGTGCCACTGCCCAGCGCCAGACCGAGCCCGCGGGACTGACCGCGACGGGAGGCGAGCGCGAGGTTTTCGGCGATGGACAGCGTGGGCGCGGTGCCGCTGAACGGGTTTTGGAATACGCGACCGATATACCGGGCGCGCTGGTGCTCGGGCCAGCGGGTGACCGCGGTACCGGCGATGTCGATGCTGCCTTCATCCAGATAAAAAGTCCCGGCCACGGCATTGAGCAGGGTGGACTTGCCGGACCCGTTGGTGCCGATGACGACCACGAAAGAGCCTTCATCGATACTGAGCGTGACGCCCTGCAGTGAGCGCACTTCATTCGCGGTACCGGCGTTAAACGTCTTGCGGATGCGGTTGATTTCAAGCACGACCGCCTCCTGTGGCGCGCTGCTGGGCGCGCCGGCGTAAATTGGCAAAGCTGCCGGGCAGTACGAGGGCGGCGAACACAAACACCGCAGTGATGAGTTTCAGGTCGTTGGGGTCCAAGCCCCAGCGCAGTGCCACGGCGACTAACAGGCGGAACAGCACCGAGCCGAAGACGGCCCCTGCCAGCACATAGCCGAAGCGACTGGTGCCCACGAGCGCCTCACCAATGATGACGCTCGCCAGGCCCCAGACCAACATACCAATGCCCATTTGCACGTCGGCAAACCCTTGGTATTGCGCTAGCAAGGCGCCGGCAGTGGCGACCAGTGCATTCGACAAGGCGAGGCCCGCCGTCAGCATGATGCTGTCACTGGCTCCCAGCGCACGCACCATTTGGTCGTTGTCGCCCGTAGCACGCATGGCCAGCCCCAGATGGGTGCGGAAGAAGGCGAACAGCGCCAGCACCACGGCGATGACCAGAGTGACCGTGATGCCAAGGATGGTGAGATCCTCCACCGAGGCCGGGCGGTTGAACAACAGCAGCGTGCCGCCGCCGAAGTACCCGGCAATCCCCGCCGACCAACTGGCGAAGGTGGAAACCTCCATGAGGGGCACGTTGCTGCGTCCCATGACGTGCAGGTTCACCGAATAGAGGGCGGTCATGATGATGATGCCGGCGAGCAACCCGTTGATGCGAAACCGCGTGTGCAAGATGCCCGTGAGCATGCCCGCCACGCCGCCAGCTAGCGCCGCGGCACTGGTCGCGAACAACGGACCATGACCGGTCATGAGCAGGGCAGCAGCCACGGCAGCCCCCAGCGTTACGGAGCCTTCTGCGGTCATGTCCGGGAAGTGGAAGATGCGAAAGCTAATGAACACACCCAGCGACAGCAAGGCGAGAATGAGACCGATGATGAGGGCCCCGAGCAGCAGGCTCATGTGCCTTCCTCCAAGGTAAGCGGCGCACACCACAGCGCACCGCGGGTGAAGGTGCTGCCACCCATGGCACCATCCTCCCGGTCATCCGTCAGCAAGTGCATGACGTCCTGCACCGTTTCATGCTCGAACCACGGCCGGACCACATCGGCTACCTGCACCGCACCGCGCGGCAGCGCGCGGAAGCGGAATACGGCGGCGTGCAAGTGCGCTGCCACATTATTTTGCGCATTGAGAGGGCGCAGAAAGGGCGCCAGAGCGGTGGGCACCGCACCAGCGCGAGCGACCACGCCACAGACCACCACCGATGAGCGAATGTGCGCGCGCTCGGTGGTGAAGGACAGCCACTGCCGGATACCCGGGAAGTCGAATGGGTCGGTGGCTGCACCCGCTGGCGGGTTCGTCGGGCTGCGCCGCAGCGCAGCGCCGATCAGGCCAGCCGATTCACCGGCAATGACCACGACGGCAACATCCGCCTGCGCCATGTCCAGTGCCAAGGTTGCCAGGTCTTGTAAGGGCACATGGTCGGTGCCTTCTGCCGGCTCGAAGCGCGCTAGGCTGGTAAATGCACCGCGACAAGCCAGACCATAGAGCGACTGCACCTCAGGCACGTAGCCGCCTTCGGTCAGCAAGGTGTCGCAGGTCTTCGAGCCATCTCCAGGCTGATAGACCGCCGCGCCGGCCACGGCGAGGAATTCACCGTAGTGAGTGGCGCAGTCGGCATAGCCCTCGCCGAAAGCGCCAAGACCGAGGGCGAGCAGGTCCGGCGACACCTTCAGTGCGTGGTTGTCTGCGTTGACGAACGCCGCGGAGGACAGGTTGGCGGGGTCGCCGTAGGCTTTCCCACGCAGCCCCGGCCCGCCACTGAGATATTGTTCACCACGAACGCTGGCGTGAGTGAAGGGCTGTGCGATGGGTTCTGCTGCGGCTGCGGCTGCGGTTGCGGCTGCGGCTGGCGCCTCGATCGGCACGCTGGCGACCGCTGTGGCGCCACGGCCCGACAGCAGCATGGCGGCAAGACCGGCCATCTCCAAGACTTCGAGCACATTGGGGCTGGGGTCGATGATGGCGAAGCTGCCGCCCACCGCTTTGAACTTCTTGAAGGCGCCGAGCAGCGAGCGCAGCCCGAGGGAGCTGATGTAGTCAATGCTGCCCATCTCGAGCAGTACCCGGTCATGGCCCGCGCGCATCAGTTCGTCGAGTGCCTGTGACAGGTGTTCGGACCAGGAGCCGTCGAGCCGTCCCGTCGCCTGAACCAAAAGCAGGCCATCGACCTGCCGGTGCGTGATCTCCACTTGTCGTGCTCCCTGAATTCAGCGCTGCGCGGGCGCGGTGGCTAGCTTCGCGTCGTTGCCGCGCGTGGCGTCGTCGTTATGTTCGCCGTTGGCGTCGATGATCACCTTGGCCTCTGCCAGCAGCTCTGGCGTGACGTGCCACTTGGGGTATTTTTTCAGCGCTACCAAGTTCAGCGTCAGGCGCTCCGGTACACGGTTGACGACCGGGACGCTTTGTAGAGCGCGTCCGCCGAGCACGTCGGCCGCCAAATCACCCACTTCCATGCCGACGGTGATGAAGTCTGCGCCGAGGTCGAAAATAGTGCCTTTGCGTATGTTGCCTGGCGTGACCGTGAAGGTCGGGATGCCGGCCTGCTTGCCAGCCTTGATTACAGAGTCGACCGCCACGAGTACGAGCACGTCACCGGTGACGATGAAGGCTTCGGCACCACGCGAGGTGAGCGAGGCCGCCGCTTCGCCGACCGCTGAACTGGTGTCGGCGGTGGCTTCCAGCAACTCGATGCCGAATTCCGCACAGGCTTTGCGCGCCGCCAGCGTATAGGCCTCGGAGTTTGCTTCGGCGCTGTGCCATACCAGCCCGAGCTTCTTCAGGCCCGGATGCATTTTCCGTGCGACCTGCAGCAGGCGGTGCACTGAAATAAAGCTCTCCATACCCGCCATGTAGGGCGGATGGTCGAGCGGATTGGTGGGGCTGACACCGACGCCAGCGGCTGAAGCCTTGGCGACGATACCGAAGACATGGGGAACATGATGTTGGCGGTTGACGTTAGCAACCGTCTGTAGCGAGGCGGTGCTCGAGGTGATGACCAGGTCGAAAGAGCCATCGGTGACCCGCCGCGCAATGTCGTTGGCCGTGGCCATTTCACCCTGCGCATTGAACTTCTGCACTTGAATGGTTTTGCCATCGACAAACCCGCGCGCGGCCAGCGCGCGCAGGATGCCGGTCACGCCGTCATCTAGCGCGCCCTGCGAGGCATGCTGCACAATGGCAACGCGCCGTGGCGCGGTGGCTGAGAGCGGCTTGTTGGTCGGGTCCATGGCCAGCAGCATGGCTGCTACCACCACGATCAGGCTGACCGGCAGCAGGAATGGCTGCAGTGTTTTAAGGATGCGGTAAAGCATGGGCGAAGTGTCCGGTGCGACAGGAAAGTCAGGCGGGAGCGAGGTTCTTCGTCATGCGCAGTTGGTTGAACCCGCCTTCCCTAGCGTAGCTTACCGCGTCCATCATTTCCCGGACCAGATGGACACCGAGCCCGCCGATCCGGCGGTGTTCGAGGTCCGCTTCGATATCGGGTGTGGCCAGCGACAGTGGGTCAAAGGCCGGGCCGTTATCCGCGACGGTGAGCGTGATGCTGTCAGTATCGGCTGCGATTATCAGGCGCACCGTGGGGACCTGACCGCCGCCGCTGCCGTGCATGACGACGTTCATGAAGATTTCTTCGAGTGCGAGCTCGAATGGAAAGACCAGCGCCGGCGGCAGGTCCGCCGTCTCCCAGAACTCCCCCAAGAACGCCGTTGCTGCCGGTAATTGCCCGGCGTCAGCGGACAGTTCCTGCGTCGCTTGGCTCACGCCGGTTTGGTGACACTGGCCAAGGCGCTGGCACGTTCCACACAGATGGTGATGACATTGGCAAAGCCGGTGAGGTCGAACACTTCCTTCACGGTAGGCTTGAGGTCGCTGACAGCAAAGCCAATGCCGGCCGCCTTGGCGGCGCGAGCAGCCACCAGAAACACCCGCAAGCCGGCGCTGGAGACGTACTCAAGGCCGTTGCAATCGACTACCAGCGCTTTGGGTTTGGCGGCTATGGCCTGCTCCAGCTGTTGCTGGAACGGGCCAGCAGCGCCGAAGTCGAGGCGGCCAGCAGGTAGGGCGACGGACACGCCATCCACCGATTCAATGGTTACGTTCAAGAGTTTCTCCCTTCAAATGACGATTATTATAACTTGCTTCAGTAGGGGGGCAGCATCGCTGCCTTGGCGCGTTCAGCATTTTCGTCCTGAATAGCCGCTTCAACACCGCGGGCAATCAGGTCCAGGCCGCCGATGTCTTCCAGCCGGTGCTCTAGCCGTGCAATCTCGGCGGTCGACAGGAAGGCTTCGAGCAGACCGCCGGCCGCCGCCAGGCCAATGAGGGCGGAGTCGTGCGGGCTTGGCAGGTCGTCGCTGAGCAGCGAATGCAGAATGCGCAGCTTCGCCTCTTTCTGTTCGCGACCGTCCGTGATGGGGTAGCGGCGGGATTTGAGGACCCACAAGAAGCGCTTTTCTTCTGCATGCAGAATGCCACGAGCGGCCAGTGCCGCCAGTGCCAGACGGACAATCTCCGGGGCATGGATGAACAGCGAGCGGACCGCCTGGTCGATGGGCAGCTCTTGCTGCGCCGCCAGTTCGGTGAGCACCCGGTCCAGCGCCGGCAGGCCAGTGGGCGTTTTGGATAAGACGTGGAGTGCCTTGGCATCGGCGTCGATACGGCCGACCTGGTTCAATTCCACCAGGGCGGCGCCGATGACGGCCATGCCGAAGCCTGGGGCGCCGGCCGTGTAGGCCACGGCGCCATCGTCTTCGATGGCCAGCAGCACAAGTTCTTCAACGAGGGTGACCACGGGCGCGACTCCAACGACAACAGTGCGTTGATTGTAGCCTTAAGCGTGGCCGATTGTACTGTTCGGCAGCGCCCCTTGCCGGAGCAGCCACAACAGGCGCTCAAACAGCAGCGTGGTGGAGAGCAGCGCTTCCCGCCCGGAAAAGCTTTGGGCGCCACCCAGCAGCTCTTTGCGAACGCGGTCCATCAGCCCGCCCCGCTCGGCCGTCATGCCGTAGAGCATTTCCTTGGCGTCCTCGTCTGGCTCGCCCTTGGCGTTGGCGGAGGCGTCTGCGGCCAGACCCAGCAGCATATGCAGCCCTTCCACCATGTGCATGGCCAGCGGCGGGCGTTCCGCCTCCGGCACGGTTCCCAGTTGGGTGGCAAATTCCAGCAGGGTGTCCTGTAACGACTGTAAGGCCAGTGCCTGTGAACGGGCTTCGAAGATCCGCTCCACCCCGCTCATGTCCGGGTTGGCGCGCAGGGTGGCAGCCAGGAAGCTAACCACTGAGCTGGCCACGGCGGCGTTAATGGCGCTGCGCAGCTCCAGTGGCAGTACCCCAGGGGGGCGCTCCTCTTCGGGCCGCAGAAACTCCAGGTACTCGGGCAGGCGAGTCCGCAGCTGGTGCTGCTCGAGCCGCACCAGCGCCAAGGCGGTTTCGGGGTCATTCACACCCTCGTCGAACAGGAATTGGGGTGCAAACTGCGAATCTCGGGCGGGGGGAGGTGAAAAACGCACCGCTTGTGTGGCCAGCCAACGCCCGCCGATCGTGGCCACTCCCGACACCGTGAGCTGGTAGGCCAGGTAGACCAAGCCGCATTGCGTGGCCACGGAGCCGCTCAGGTAGCGAACAGCGGCGAGCACCAGTGGTGTGCCTGTACCCATTTCCACTGCATATAGGGGCAGCACGACGAGGGCGGCAAACCCCCGCAGCCCGGCCTGGCACAGGGCCAGTTGTCGTGGCGCGCCCTCGAGCCCGGAAGCAAGCAGCAGCACGGCGAAGCCGGACCCGAGGCTGGCGCCGTAGATCATGAGCGTGACTTGTGGTAGATCCAGCAGGCCCTCGTTGACCAAAGGCAGGGTTAAGACGGTAACAATGGATGCGGACTGGACCCCGGTGGCGAGGATGAAACCGAACAAGAAAGCGACCGCCGGGTTGGAGCCGGAAAACTCCAGGAACTCGTGTACCCACACGTTATGACGCAAGTCGGCCACACTGCCTTTCAGTAAGGACAGGCCAAATAACAGCAAGGCCAGCCCCAGCAGGGCCAGCAACACATGGCGGAAGCGCTCCTGCTGTTCCATGCCAGTGAAGAACGCCAGGCCAAGGGCGGCGAATACATAAAAGATGAGCGTGCGCAGATCGACGGCAGCCAGCAACACCAGCGCGGAGGTGCCCACATTGGCCCATGCCAGCAGCGGGAGGGTTCCAAGCACGGTGCTTGCACCGGCGCTCACCAAACCCGCGGCGATGAAGGTGACGGCACTCGAGGACTGGGTGAGTGCGCCGGAGATCAGGCCTGCCAGCTGCGGGACACCACGACGGTTGAGGGTGCGTGCGATCAGTTCTCGCAGCGGTCCGCCACCGAGTTGCTGCAGATGGGCGCCCACCTGCCGCATCCCAATGAAGAACAGCCCAAGACCAGCGCAGGCAGCGGCCGTACTGTTCATGGAATCACGCCTCGGCCGTGCGGTCCCGCAGGACGCGCCATAACAACAGGGAGACCACCGCCAGCGCCATGAGCATGGCGATCCACAAGGCCGTCGTCAGTTGCTGGTAGCGCGTTTTTAATTCGGCGCGCTCAGTTTGGAAACGTTGGAGGCTGCTGGTTTTAAGCGTGGTGCTGAGGTTGTCGATACCGGCGTTCAGTGGGCGGTCGATGCCGCGAACGAGCTGGTCCATGGCGAAAGTATCCCACTGCCCGCCGGAAGCCTGTTCAAGCGCCAATCGGTAGCGTTCACCCAGCGCCTGGTGCTGCTGTCGCAGCACCAGCAATAGCTGCCGGTCAGCGTCGGTGAGGCTGCTGCTCGTGCGTTGGCGCAGATCCTTCAGTGCCGTGTCGACGCGGAGCTCTTCGCCATTGAAAGCTTCGTAGTACTTCACCCGCTGCAAGGGGTCCTTGCCGCGCAGTAACAGGTTTTTCCACTCCTGCACCTGTACCTTGAACTCGATCTGGGCACTGCGCATCGTGTCTAAGGCCTCGAGATCCTCACGGTAGAGTTGATCGCCGCGTTCGAAGGAGCGGTTCAGTGACCAGATGGAAAATAGCGCCAACAGGGTGGTCGTTAGCAGCGTCAGCAGCAACAGACTGGCTAATTGCAGCAGCGATTGACGCAGGCGGATACGGTCGGCGGTAGTGTTGGAGGAGCTCATGTGCCGCATTGTAGATGAACGAATAGAGGGGGAGGAGCATACGGCGCCCTTATGTGTTTTTGATGACAGAACGCGCCTCGCTGGCGTTAAGTGCCGCAAAAAGTCTGCGTAATACGCTCTGCCGCCGTCGCGGGCACAGCATAGGCGGCGTCCGCCTCTCGGTCTTCCCAAGGCTGGGTGACCACGGCCAGCAGACGCTGGAAGGGCGCCAAGTCCCCACCTTCGATGGCGGCGCTGATGACCTCCTGAACCCGGTGGTTGCGCGGAATATAGGCCGGGTTCACACGGCGTAGTCGCGCGCCTAAAGCAAGCTGGGCGGGGTCGGTCCCTTCGCGGGCCAGTCGCGCACGCCAGTCGATGCCCCAGGCGTCGAAGGCCTGGGGGTCTTTAAAGCCCTGCCGCACGCGGGTGTCGCCGGCCGCATAGGCCGCCAATTGCCGAAAGGTGAGTGTGAAATCCGCTGCCCCCTGGTGCATGGCCTGCAGCAGGCTTTGGATAAGAGCGGTGTCGCCGTCTTCAGCGGTGGTCAACCCCAGTTTGCGGCGAAAACCCTCAAGCCAGTAGGCGGCGAGCAGGGTGGGGACGGTGTTCAGCACCCCCATCGCTTTTTCGATCGCCCGGTCTTCGCTCGGGTCGAGCAGCGGCAACAGTGTTTCGGCCAGACGGGCCAGATTCCACGGCAAGATACGCGGCTGCTCGCCATAGGCGTAACGGCCTTGCCGGTCGATAGCACTAAAGACGGTGTCCGGCGCAAACGCTTCCATGAAAGCGCAGGGGCCATAGTCCAGCGTTTCGCCCGAGACCGCCACGTTGTCGGTGTTCATCACCCCGTGGATAAAGCCCAACTGTAGCCAGCGCGCGATAAGTGCGCATTGGCGGTCAGCGATCTGCTCCAGAAGCCGCAGGTAGGTTGCCGGCTCCGCCGCCGTCGGATAGTGGCGGGCGATGACGTGATCGGCCAGCTGCCGCACGCCGTCGGTATCCCCGCGTGCGGCGAAGTATTGAAAGGTGCCGATGCGAATATGGCTGGCCGCCACTCGTGTCAGCACGGCGCCGGGCAGGGGGGTGTCGCGGTAGACCGGTTCGCCGGTCGCCACAGCAGCCAGCGCGCGGGTGGTGGGCACGCCAAGCGCATGCATGGCTTCGCTGACGAGGTATTCGCGCAGTACCGGGCCCAGTGCCGCACGCCCGTCGCCGCCGCGAGAATAGGGTGTGCGGCCAGCGCCTTTCCATTGGATATCGCGCAAACGTCCCTGAAGATCTTCGACCTCGCCCATGAGGATCGCGCGTCCGTCGCCGAGTTGCGGGACGAAATTCCCAAATTGGTGCCCGGCGTAAGCCAGTGCGATGGGCGTCGCGCCGGTGGGCACGCGGTTGCCGGAGAACAGCGCGGCGAGGGCGGCATCATCGCCATAGTCGGTGCGGTCAAACCCAAGCTCCGCGGCCAGTGCGGTGTTGAAGGCGAGCAGCGTCGGCGTTGCCACGGGGGTTGGCTCCACGGCGGCATGGAAGCTGGCTGGCAAGGCGGCATAGCGATGGACAAAGCGGAAAGGGGTGGACACCGGAAAGCGCCTGCATTGGGGGGACGACTGGCGGCGGGATGCTCGTGATGCAGCCGTAGCAGCTATACTTTGCCACGATTAAGGATGTATTGACGAGGCTGCTGATTATGGCGCGGTTGTCGGATTTCAAGCTGGTGAACGAGTCGGCCGGCGTGATCGCGCCGGCGGCAGCACCGCCTGCTGTGGAGCTGGACTACACGCCCGCCATCGCGGCGGCCATGGCGCCACTCTATGAGCGTGTGCGCCATGTCATTCCGGCCGTGGAATGGCCGGTATATGCCCCGTTGGTGGCGGATATTCTGCGCCTGAAGCGGGAACGCCACGCGGTGGTGCTGGCGCATAACTACATGACCAGTGATATCTACTTCTGCGTGGGAGATTTCCGCGGCGACTCCCTACAATTGGCCCGTGAGGCGGCGCGTACCGAAGCGGCGGTCATCGTGCAGGCGGGCGTGCACTTTATGGCCGAGACCTCGAAGATCCTCTCGCCGGACAAACTGGTGCTGCTGCCTGACACGGGCGCGGGCTGTTCCCTCGCGGCGTCGATCACCGGCGCAGACGTGCGCCTGATGCGCGAGCGCTACCCCGGCGTGCCGGTGGTCACCTATGTCAATACCAGCGCCGAAGTGAAGGCCGAAAGCGACATCACCTGTACCTCTTCCAACGCGGTGCAGGTGGTGGAATGGGCCGCCCGTGAATGGGGCACGGACCGGGTCATCTGCATTCCAGACCAGTTTCTGGCGCGCAATGTGGCGGCGAACACCACCGTGCGCATCATCACCTGGGCGGGCCGGTGCGAAGTGCACGAGCGGTTTTCCGCGGCGGATATCGCCGGCTTGCGCGCCAGCCATCCCGGCATTGTCGTGCTGGCGCATCCTGAATGTCCGCCGGAGGTGCTGGAGGCAGCGGATTTCGCCGGCTCCACCGCCGCGCTTGCGGCTTATGTGATGGGGCATCGTCCGGCAAAGGTGGTGTTGCTCACCGAATGCTCCATGTCCGACAACGTCGCCGAAGCGGCGCCACAAACAGAATTCCTGCGGCCTTGTAACCTGTGCCCGCACATGAAAACGATCACCCTGACGGGTATCCGCGAATCGCTCTTGCAGCTGCGCCATGTGGTGGAAGTCGAGGAAGGGGTTCGCGTGCGCGCCAAGCGCGCTATCGATGCCATGTTGGCGCTGCCACGTGAGCAAACCACGAGCGGTTTTGCCATCGGGCGCGCTCCAGCCGCGGTCACCCTGTTCGACGCGCGTGCCTGACCACCCCATCCTCGTCGTGGGCGGGGGGCTGGCGGGCCTGATGGTGGCGCTGAAGCTGGCGCCGCGTCGTGTGCGGCTGCTCTCGCAGGCGCCCTTGGGTGCCGCCGCGGCCAGCGCTTGGGCGCAGGGCGGGGTGGCGGCCGCGTTGGGCGTGGGGGATAGCCCCGAGCAACACGCTGCGGATACGGTCGCTGCCGGTGCGGGGCTGGTGAACCCGGCAGTGGCGCTGGCGGTGGCCCGTGAAGGCCCGGCACGCATTCGTGAATTGCTGGACCTGGGCGTTCCATTTGATCGCGATGCCACGGGGGCTTTCCGCTTGTCATTGGAAGCGGCTCACGGCCAACCGCGGGTGGCGCGTGTTAAGGGTGACCTGGCAGGCCGCGCCATCATGGATATTTTGGTGGCAGCGGTCCGCGCCGCGCCGCATGTGGAGGTGGTGGAGAATGTGGCCCTGAATTCGCTGCTGCAGGCCGCAGATGGACGGGTCGCCGGCGTGGTGTGTGACCAAGCAGGGCGGCACTCGTTATTCCATGGCAGTGACACGGTGTTGGCCACCGGTGGTCTTGGGGGTCTCTATCGAGTCACCACGAATCCCGGCATCGCGGTGGGCACGGCACTGGCTGCGGCCTATCGTGTCGGCGCCACTTTGCGCGACCTGGAGTTCGTGCAGTTTCATCCCACGGCGCTGGATATTGGTCGCGTGCCTGCGCCGCTGGCCACGGAAGCCTTGCGGGGTCACGGCGCGGTCCTCGTGAATGCCGATGGGCGGGCCTTCATGTCCGCCTACCATCCGGCGGGAGATTTGGCACCACGGGACGTGGTGGCGCGGGCCTTACAGTTGGAGATTGGCGCTGGCCGCGGCGCGGCCCTCGATGCACGTGGTGCGGTGGGTGCGGCATTTCCCAACGAATTTCCGACCGTGTTTGCGGCGTGCATGGAAGCGGGCATTGACCCGCGGCTGCGCCCCATCCCGGTAGCGCCGGCGGCGCACTACCACATGGGGGGTATTGTCACTGACGCCGCGGGGCGGACGGACGTGCCGGGCCTGTGGGCCTTGGGCGAGTGCGCCTCGACGGGATTGCATGGCGCCAATCGTCTCGCTTCCAATTCGCTGCTGGAAGCGGTGGTGTTTGCGCATCGTGCGGCGCTGGCCTTGTGTGCCGACACCGATGCCGGCTCGGGCATGGCCGCCTCGCAGCGTTTGCGCGCAGCCACTCCGGTGCCGTTGCTCGATGCCAGCACCTTGGCCATGCTGCGTGGCGCCATGGGCGAGGATGCCAGCTTGGTGCGTAATGCCGTCGGACTCCAAGAGCTGCTGTCACGCGTACAGTCTTGGGTAACGCCACTGGGCGAGCCCAATCCGCTGTTGGTCGCGCGCCTGTTGGTGTCAGCGGCGTTGGCGCGTCAAGAAAGCCGCGGCAGCCACTTCCGTGAAGATTTCCCGCTCACTCAAGTAGTGGCTTGCTCGACGTTGCAACGCCTCCCCCATTGAGGACCCCTTCATGCTCCCAGACCTGTTGATCGAACCACTCGTGCGGGTGGCGCTGCTGGAAGATCTTGGGCGCGGCGGCGATGTCACCGCCAGCCTGATGCGCGCCGATGAGCGCTTAGTAGCGCAGTTCGTGGCCCGCGAGCCGGGCGTTGTCGCTGGCCTCGCGGCAGCCAGAATCACCTGCCACTTGGTCGATCCGGCACTGGAATTTGTCGCGCGGGTCCGTGAAGGCGAGGCCGTGGTGGCTGGTAGCGTGCTCGCGACGGTGAGTGGTGCGGCGGCCAGTGTGCTCGTGGCCGAGCGCACCGCCTTGAATTTTCTGACGCATCTTTCTGGTGTCGCCACACTGACGCGTGCTTTTGTCGATGCCGTGGCGGGCACGTCAGCGGCCATTGCCGCTACCCGCAAGACGCTGCCGGGTTTGCGTGCCGTACAGAAAGCCGCGGTGGTTGCTGGTGGCGGCCTGCCACACCGCTTCGGTTTAGATGACGCTATTCTCATTAAGGATAACCACATCGCCGCCTGCGGTTCCGTGCGTAGCGCCTTGCAGCGCGCCAAAAAAGTGGCGGGTCATATGCGGATCATTGAAGTGGAAGTCGACACCTTGGCGCAGTTGGAAGAGGCGCTCAGCGAAGGGCCGCAGGTGGTGTTGCTGGACAACTTCACGCTGGCCGACTTGCGTACGGCGGTGACCTACACTGCCAGGCGCGCTGTGCTTGAAGCCAGCGGCGGCGTGAATCTCGCCACGGTCGCGGCCATTGCCGCCACGGGAGTCGATGTGATCAGCGTCGGCGCGCTGACCCATTCCGCCCGTGTACTGGACATCGGACTGGATGCACTAGCGCGATAAATTCACTGGAAAACCCGTGTTTTTGGCGGTAGGGTGGCGGCTCTGTTTAAAGGAGTGAGCAGAGCCCCATGAGTCAATCTAAAGTCCGGCAACGGGAGCGTATTGAAGGACGGTTTGAGACGCACTTGGTGCGTTGGGCGCCGGTGGTGTTATTGGCGCTGTTGGCGCCATTGACTCACGGCTTAACCCTCGTGCCTGCACTCGTGTGCAGCATGCAGTTGTTCACCTGCAAACAACTCGTCACCGACCACCGGGTGCTCTACAGCGTTGGGTACTTCTGGCGTCGGGTACAGCAGCTACCGCTGGCAGAGGTCACGGCCGTGCAGATTCGGCCGGGATTGCTGCAGCGCTATTTCGATTATGGAACGGTCACGGTGTACCGCGACGATCAGGTCTGCGTGGTGTTTCCATTCGTACACCGGCCAACGGTAGTGAAGCGGCTCATTGTGCAGGCGGTCGAACAGTGGCCGCGGCAGCGCGCGGCACAGACCTTTGCGGCGAACCGGCGCGCAGCGAGTTGAAATAAAGCCGTGGCCGACTTCATGGCACGATGATCTGACTGCTGCTGAAGCCGCCATCTACCGGTAAATTCGCGCCGGTGATGAATGAGGCTTCATCCGACAGCAAAAACCGAATGGCCCGCGCCACTTCATCCGGGTGCCCTGGGCGTCGCAGCAAATGCATGGCGATAAAACGCTTACGCATTGCCGCCGCCGCCTCGTGCTGCAACATATCCGTCATGGGGGTCTCAATGTAGCCGGGGCTGACCGCATTGACGCGTAGTCCTTCGGCGCCCAGATCGGCCGCCATGCTCCGGGTGAACTGCAGGATGGCGCCTTTGGCAGTGTTGTAGGCCAAATTGCCGCTGCCTCCGGTCATGCCGTAGATGCTGCACAGGTTCACGATGGCGCCGTGGGCGGCCAAGCGCAGCAAGGGCAGGGCTGCCTGAGTGATATTGAAGGTGCCTTCAAGGTGCACTGCCAGCACCTGGCGAAACTGCGCCAGACTCACCTGCGCTAGCGTGCCTCGGCCATTGATGCCAGCACAGTTCACTACGCCATCGAGTCGGCCATAACGGGCAGCCACACTCTGCATGGCCGTCTGCACTAAGGCTTGGTCGGTCACATCCACGCTGACGGCGAGGTCCTCAGCGCCCAGTGCCGCAGCGAGGGCCGTGACCGGTGCAGGCGACAGGTCGGCGGCGACGACGCGCGCACCTGCTTCACGACAGGCGGCCACGGTGGCCTTGCCAATACCAGAGGCGGCACCGGTGATGAAGATGATCTTCTGTTGCAGCGACACGGTGTTCATCCGCGGTCGCCCCCTTTGCGCGCCAGGGTACGTTCGCGGTTTTCGTGCAGCGGGTTGCCGGGGTAGAACTGCCGATAGAAATCCCGGAAGGCCATGATCGGACCGTCACCGTCGCAGAGCAGCGGGTGTTCCATGTGCCGTTGCCGGTCCCAAATGACCTTGTCTTGATCGAGCTGACGACAGATGTCGGCAATGAGCGCTTTGGCCACCCGCGCCTGCGGCCCCACGGTGGAACTCTTTTGCTGGGTGAAGGCGAAGCGTAGATGCACGTGGTCAGTATCCACCGGCGTGGCGCCTGTGACCAACAAGGTCTCGCAGATGCCGGTAAAGCGCGTCCAGGGTTGGCCGGGGCCCACCACGCCGTAGCTGATGGTGCCGTCCACCGCGCCGCGCGGCGTGTCGAGTTTTGCATCTACCTTGGCGCTGCGGCAATGCCCTTGCATCGTCACGCTCCAATCCGGGTAAGAGGCGGTGCCATGGATATAGCGGAAGTGCGCGACATCCACACCGTTCTCGGCAATGGTCTGCAAAGGGCAGTAGACCTGCCACTCGTGCCGCTCATAGTCCGTCCATTCAGGGTCTGAAGTTTCGGCGAAGGACTCCACCTCCCACAGTGGCGCCAAGCCCTCGGGGTGGTACCAGGCCCACACAAAGCGGTTCGCCTCGGCGGTTGGCCAGCCCTTGACGCAGCCGCGTTTGGCTTGCGGTGGAATCAGCTTGGCGTAGGGAATCTCACCCACTTTGCCGTCACCGTCGTAGCGCCATGAATGGAAGGGGCATTCCAGCCGGTTGCCGGCGACGCGACCGCCATAGCCCATATGGGCACCGAGGTGCCCACAGTAGGCGTCGAGGACCCGTGCCTGCCCGTCTTCGCCGCGCCACGCGACGAGATCGCGCCCGAAATAGCGCAGTGGCTTGACCTGGCCGATGGCGAGTTCATCTGAATAGCACATGACGAACCAGCCGAAAGGCAGTGGCAAGTCGATCCCGCGTTCGCTCACCGAGCGGCGCTGGGGAACCTCTGCGGTGCGCCAGCGGATCAGTTCTTCTCCTTTGAGGCCCTCGAGAAATTCGCGCGTGGCGACGGCGGCCGGGCCTGACGCCGGACGGTCTGGCGGGCTCTGGCTCATGCGGAATCTCCTGTCGCTCCGGGGGCGGCCTGCCGGGCAGCGGGCGCACCGATCTTGAACACGCGGCGGGCATTGCCGCCGAGGAACTTGGGCCACACGGCGTCTTGCAGTGGCAGGTGTTCCATGTCACTGAAGATACGTTCCAGCGACAAACCCATGGGGTAGTAGCCCGCGTACATAATTTTGTCCGCACCGCGCGTGTTGGCGTAGTCCACGATGGCTTTGGGGTAGTGGCGTGGAGCGAACGCGCTGGTGCTGTAGTAAAGATGTGGGTACTTGAGCATGAGCTTCACGGCCAAGTCTTCCCAAGGCTCGCAGCCATGGCGCATGACGAATTTAAGTTCTGGAAAGAACCAGCACACTTCATCGACATGCTCCATCTTCTGCGCGAAGAACGGTACGCGTGGGCCGGGAATGCCTACATTGACGCAGATGGGCAGGTCGAGGTCGGTGCACACCGCATACAACAAGTACATTTTCTTGTCGTTGATCGGGACTTGTGGATTGGCGCCACAGGGAAAGACGCTGACCGCGCTGATGCCGAAGTCACGGTGAATGCGGCGGATATTGCGCACTTCTTCCATGCCGAGATTCGGGTTGGCGGGGTAGTCGAAGATGAACCGCTGCGGAAACTGGCGTCGCGCAGAGGCGGCCGCCTGCGAGCCCGCGAAATAGCCCACCATGGCCACGTCAATGCTGTAGCGGTCCATTTCACCGACGAGAAATTTCACGTAGTCATCGGTGCTGGGCAGTGCCGGAATATCTTTGAACAAGTACTGCGCCGGCATCTTGAACTGCTGCCGGCTTTCTTCATCCATCAGCAGGGGCTTGAAGGATTCGTACCATTCGGTGTTGGTTTCACTGACGGGGATGCCCATCATCAAGTCGACCACCGGAAACCCTTTGGGCATGGGCATGTCTTAGCCTCCGAAAAGCGCGGTACGTAATTGAGCCTTGAGCACCTTGCCCATGGCGTTGCGCGGCAAAGCTTGTGTGACCACGCGAAATTCGCGCGGTACCTTGTAGTCGGCCAGTTGCGTGGCCGCATGGGTAGCCAGCGTCAGCGCCACCTCGCCACCTGCCAGACGGCTGCCAGCGCGCGGCAGTACGGCGGCCACGAGCCGTTCGCCGAGTCGTTCATCGGGCACGCCGAAGGCGGCCACCTCCATGACATCGGGGTGGGTGGCCAGCGCGCGCTCTACCTCTGCGCAGTAAATGTTTTCGCCCGCCGAGATGACCATGTCTTTGCGGCGATCCACGATCGACAAGAAACCGTCCGCATCGAGCACGCCGATATCGCCCGTACGAAACCACCCCGCGGCGTCGGTGGCAGGCTCAAGGCGGTTTCCGTCGCAGTAGCCCAGCAGTACGCTGGCGCCACGCACATAGACCTCCCCCGGCTGTCCGGGAGCGACTGCCTCGCCAGACTCGGCGCGCAGACTCAGTTCGACGGTGGGTACCGGCTTGCCGGCGGTGTGGCGGTGTTCGAGGAACTCTTCGCCGACGGTGAGCGTGACCATGCCGCAGGTCTCGGTCAGACCATAGCCCGTGCCCATCACCGCGTGCGGGAATGCGGCTTGAACGGCCGAGACCAGATTGGGTGGCAGGCCCTGACCGCCGGTGCTGATGTTATTCAGCGACGAGGTGTCTGCGGCGACCAGCGCCGGTGAATGCAGTAAGTCCCACAGCATGGTGGGTACGCCGGGCAGCGAAGTGACTTTTTCACGGGCCACGAGGCGCAGCGCTGCTTCGGCCGACCAATGCGGCATGAAGACCACGCGCCCGCCGCGCAACAGGTTGGTGAGAAATACCGAGTGGCAGCCGCTGGTATGGAACAGCGGGTAGACGAGCAGCGTGCAGGCTTGGGGGGCCTGCGCGGCGAGGGTGGCCAGGTCCACTCCGTAACGCGCCGCCATCTGCAGGCCGATCAGCGTGGCCGACAACTGGTTCGCCCACAGCGCGGTCATGACGGCGCGATGGCTGAGCACGGCGCCCTTAGCGCGCCCCGTGGTGCCGCTGGTGAACAGAATCATCGCCGGATCGTCCGGCGCGCGGCGGACACAGGGCAACTGGTCTGCCAGCGCCGCGGGCAGCTCGTGGGCGCTGGCGCTGGCGAGGTCAAGGCATTGCCAGCCCAAGGGCGGCACGTCCGCGGCGGCTTCCAGCACTAGGCCACGGACGCCGGGTAAGCGTTGGTGGATCGCGCCCAGACGCAGCGCCCGCCGTGCATCGGTGAGCACCCAGCGACAGCCGGTGCTGCTGATGCCATGGTCGATTTCGTCAGGCGCACCGCGGCTATTGAGGAGCGTGGGCACCGCGCCTATGGCACTGACCGCAATGAATGCCGCCAACCAGTTCGGGCTGTTGGCGAGGGCGAGCCCCACCGGTTCGCCCGCGCTGACCGCGGCGGTGTGCTGCAGGTGGGCTGCCAGCACCGCGGCGCGGCCCAGAACCTCGGCGTAAGTCAGACGCTCGTGGTCGAGCACGGCCAGTATTCGGGTGTCGTAGGCGCGCGCTGCGGAGTAGAGTTCCGCCAGACACGCCGGCGCGCGGCTAAAGACGCGACAGCGGACGCCGCGGACCGTGGCGTCCGCCAGCTCAAACGGAGCGCCGGCGGCAGTGAGGGTGGCGAGCATGGTCTGCTCCGCGCTAGGTGGGTGGTGAAGTGGTGCCCAGTGTAAGCAAGGGCGCGCGCGTTGTACAACGGAAACGACGATTTTAGTCTGTGTTATTGCATGACTGCGTAATATTAAGGCACCATCTATACGCATTTACGGTCTAATTCAGCCGGAACTTTGGAGCCCATCATGCGTCTGCAGCACAAGATTGCGATCGTTACTGGAGCGGGCCGTGGCATGGGCCGGGCTTTTGCCTTGCGTCTGGCCGAGGAGGGTGCACGCGTGGGCATTCTCGACTTACGTGAAGAGGATGCCGCCGCCACGGTGGCCTTGTTGCCAAACCCCGAACAGCACCTGGCGCTGGCTTGCAACGTCGCCGACAGTGCGGCTATTAACGCGGCCTTCGCGCATGTCCACGCCACCTTAGGGGGTTTGCATGTCGTGGTGAACAACGCTGGCACCGGCACTGGCCCCAACGATGGCACGGCCGAGCTGTATGCCGCGATGGCAAAACGTCATGCGGAGCTTGCCGCAGGTGGACCGGCAGTGACGTTCGTCGATCAGACCTTGCACATGCAGGACGAGGGCTGGCGTGCGGTCATGGGCGTTAACCTCGATGGCGCTTTCTGGGGCTGCCGCGCCGCCATCCGGCTGATGGCGCAGGATGGTCATGGGGGTTCCCTCATCAATATTTCCTCCTCCTCCGCTCAGTCAGGCGAAGGTCCGGTGCACTACGTCACCAGCAAGGCGGCGCTCATCGGTTTGACTCGCGGTCTGGCGCGTGAGGTGGCTGCCCGTGGCATTCGGGTCAACACGGTGGCGCCGGGCCCCACCGACACGCCGCTCATGCGCGGCATTCCGCAAGAATGGATTTCCAGTTTGGAGAAAGCTATTCCGCTGGGTCGCTTGGGCCGCCCCGATGAAGTGGCGGCAGCCGTGGCTTTTCTGGCCAGTGACGAGTCATCGTTTATCACGGGCAGTACGCTCACGGTGAATGGGGGGTCGTACTTCCTGTGAGCCGTCTCGCGCCTTCGGTGTCGACGGCCAGCGACCACGCGCAGAACGTGGGCACATTGCCCTCGCGTGAAGCTTGGTATCTGGTCTTCGCCTTGACGGTGTGCAACATCATCGCCACCGTCGACCGCATGGCCATGACCTTGCTGGTCACCCCGATGCAGCAGTCGCTGGGCCTGAGCGACACCGACACCGGTCTCATTGGGGGTTTGGTGCTGGGGTTGTTCTACGCATTGGCGGGCTTGCCGCTGGCCCACTACGCCGACCGTCTTAACCGGCGCAATCTCATCTGTGTTGCGCTGGTGGCCTGGAGCGTGATGACCGCCGTTTGCGGCCTGACGGTGGGCTTCTGGTCGTTGTTTATGGCACGCGTTCTGGTGGCGGTGTTTGATGCCGCGCTCAGCCCGTCCGGGACGGCCATGCTCGCGGATGCGTTCCCGTCCAAGGCGCTTAGCCGACCCCTCAGTGTGTTCGCCATCGGCAGTTCACTGGGGAATACGCTGGCGGCGGTTCTGACCAAGGTATTCCTGTGGGCCACGCCGGTGGTGTTGGTGGGCTATGGCTGGCTCGGTCGGCCGCTCGAGCCTTGGCGTGGCGTGTTCTTTGGGTTGGCGCTGCTGGGGCTCATTCCGCTGGTGTTGCTGCTGGCGGCACCTGAGCCGCCACGTCGCGAGACGTCGGCGCAGGCCGTGCCGCTGCGCGAGTTCCTGCGCCATCTGACGGGCCGTTGGCGCGCTTATCTGCCTTGTTACCTCGGGTACACCTTGATGGTGTTGCCGCTGGTGTGCGTGGCGTTTTGGACGCCGACCGCCTACGAGCGCTTGTATGGCGTCAGCCCCACTACCGCGGGCACTTGGATGGGGCTCGGTTATATCGGCTTCGGTATCACTGGCACTTTGGGGGGCGGTTGGCTCGCGGACCGCTGGGAGCGCACCGGCCGTGCTGATGGCAAGCTACGCGTGTTGCTGGTGGCGGCACTGGGACTCGCGCCTTTTGCCATCGTTGGGCAGCTGATGCCGACCATGTGGAGCGCCATGCCCTGCCTCTGGGCGGCCATGTTTTTTGCAGGCATGGGCCTGGCCCCCATCTCTGCAGCGGTGCAGGTGATGACGCCGGGCGCCTTGCGTGCGCGCGCGGCGGCGGTGCTCTACCTCATCGTGAATCTGGTGGCGTTTGCCGGTATCCCGTTGGCCGGCGCGGTGACCGACTACGTCTTCGGCGACCCACAGCAGATTAACCTCGCGCTACTTTGCATCACTGCGGTGTTTGAAACGCTAGCGGTCGGCTTGATCTGGTGGGGCCTGCCGCATTTTCGCCAGCAAATGGCCGCTGTCGCTTAACGCACCCGCACACTCGGTGCTGCTCCGGCGCCGCGCATGCGCTGTAAAAACTCGCCCACGGGCGCTGGTGCTGGCACCGGCTCGTCGCTATCACTACCGCGTGCCCAGAAGGCTTTCCAGCTGGGAAAGTACTCATGGAAGCTGCCCGCATAAGCTTCGCGGCCGGGCCAGCGCATTTTGTTTTCACCTATCGGCGGTTGGTTCAGGTCCACCGCATACCAGTACAGCGGCAGCCGCCGGCGAAAGAACCATTGGCCGCCGCAGCGTTCGTAGTCGTCGATGTACATCATCTGCATGATGATCCATGCGTCGCCGGTTTCGTGTTCGTTTTTGGAATACACCACGCCGTGCGCGTGGTCGGCGTCGGTGAACTCAATGATGTGGTTGCCGATATGGTGTGCAGTGCCCGTGAACTGGTGACGCAGAGTTTCGTCGAGCCACTGGCGTAGCGCTTCGCGTCCGCTCGAGGCTTTGCCCACGCGGATATCGGCCGGGAACAGGCCGGCCATGGCATTCAGGTCGCGCATATCCAGCGCGAGGGAATACTTCGCGGCGAGCTGTCGAATGTCGTCGAGTGACTCCAGCCGGTCTATCCGTGCCATCACATCCAAAGCAGCAGCAGGGTGGGGCATGGGCGACTCCGCAGGAGGTCGGTCACAAGTCACAACGGTTGAACACTAAACGCTTGGAATATACATTAGCGTTCATTCATCCAAGGCTGCGTTTTTCAATGGCGCTCATTAAACGCTTTCCGCTGGTGCTTGCTGCCAGTCTCGCTTCCACCATCGGTGGTTTGCCGTTCAATACTCTGCCGGTGGTGCTGGGGGCGCTGGGCGCATCGCTCGGACTGTCGGCCACCACCCTCGGCGATCTGGCCGGCACCTTGTTCGCTGGCTACTTCGCGGGCACCTTGTTGGCGCTAACGATGATCGACCGTCTGGATTGGCGCTGGGTAACGGTGGCGGCGGCGGTGGGCACGTCGGTCGCTTATGCGGTGTCTGCGCAGTCGGGCGCCACGGCCTTGCCCGCGGTGCTGGCGGTCATGGGTTTATTTTCTGCGCTGATGACGGCGCTGGGGTTGCGGGTCCTCGCGCAGCTACCGGATAAAGAACAGGCCTTTGGTTTTCGGCAATCGACAGAACTGTGGATCACAGCGGCGGTGTTGTTTGTGTTGCCGCCGTTCGTGATCGCCCCCTATGGTTACCGGGGCTTGGCATTGGCGCTCGGCGCGCTGGTGTTGTTACTGGGGCTGAGTGCCCGCTGGTTGCCGCGGGGTCCGGACCAAGTGGCTGCGCTGGGTTTGCGGTGGTTACCCGCTTGGCGTGATGCAGCCACCGCGTGGGTCGTGCTGGGGTTTTTCTTCTTTTACCTCGCCGGCAACATCGGCCTGTGGGCGTTTCTGGGCCATTACGCGGTCGCTGCGCAGCTCACTCCCGCTGAATCGGGCCTGGCCTTTGCGGTGCTGAAAGTGCTGGGGGGTGTGGCGGCAGTGGCGGTGGCGGTGTTCGGTGGTGCGCTGGGCATCCTGCGTGGGCAGTGGGTGGCCTTGGCTGGGGTGACTGCTGGATTGTTATGGCTGCATTTCGGGCAGGGCTTGATCGGGTTCGCCGGTGGTGCCTGGACTTGGGAGTTCTTTTTCACGGTCGGCTGCATTTTGCAGACCGCTACCATCGCCAGCTTTGATGGGAGCCAGCGGTTGGTGGTGCTGGTCCCGGCGGCGTTTGCCGCCAGCTCCATGATCGCGCCGCCCATCGCTGGGCGGTTGCTGGAACAGGTGGGGCCCAGTGCTTTGCTGTGGGCGGCATTCGCCGCTGCGGCGGTGCCGGCGCTGTTCTACCCTCGGTTGCTGGGCCCTGCCTTGCAGCGCCGCGCCATGCTCACGGCCGGCGCCCCACTGTGACGGAGTTAATCTGGCCCGCGATGTTCCGCCTAGAGGGTGCCGTGGCCGTGGTGACGGGAGCTTCCAGGGGCATTGGCCGAGCCATTGCGCTGCTGTTTGCGGAGGCGGGTGCGGACGTGGTGCTGGCCGCTCGCGGCCTGGCGGAGCTGGAGCTGGTCGCAGCGGAGATTCGCGCGCTGGGACGTCGCGCTACGGTGGTGGTGTGCGATGTGGAATCTGCGGCGGACCGCGAGCGGTTGGTGAACGCTGCGGTGGCCGCCCATGGCAAGGTCACGGTGCTCGTCAACAATGCCGGCGGCTCGGGTCCCAATGACCCGCTAAGCACCACGGCCGAGCAATTCAACGCCGTACTGGCGCGCAATGTCACCCAGCCGTTCGTGCTTTCAGGGCTGGTGGTGCCGCTGATGCGGGCAGCAGGTGGCGGCTGCATCATCAATATCAGTTCCGCCGCTGCGCGGCTGGCCCAGCCGCACTTCAGCGCCTATGGTGCAGCCAAGGCGGCGCTGACCCAGTTGACGCGCAACCACGCGCAGGACTTTGCGCCGCAGGTGCGGGTGAATGCGATTGCGCCAGGTCCGGTCCTGACGGCGGCTTTGGCACCGTACCTGACGGATGACCTCCGTGCGTCGATGACCCGGCGCACTCCCTTGCAGCGTCTGGGGGAGCCGAGCGACGTTGCAGCGGCGGCGTTGTATCTCGCGGCGCCGGCCAGCCGCTGGATGACGGGGAAGGTGCTGGAGCTGGATGGCGGCGCTGAATGGACGGTGTGGGGCTAGGCTGTGCGGCTGGGCTGTGCGGCTAGGCTGAGGGGCATGACATGCGTCCGCGGTGAGGGTCTAGTCGTGGTGCGTCCACAGGCTGAGCACGCGGACCACGCGTTCTTCGCGGAGCACCTCGTAGACCAGCTGCTGGCGCAGGTCCAGGCGGCGGGAATGAGCGCCGCTTAAATCGCCCTGCAGCGTGGCAAAGGGGGGCGACGCCGCCAAGGGGTCGCGGCCCAGTAGCGCGAGCAGTTCCAGCGCACGCGGCTTGAGACCGGCGGCGGCCACGTGCGCGGCGTCGGCAGCGGCTTGTGGCGAAAATACCACCCACCAGATCATGGTGAGGGCCTGCGGGTTACCACCGCAGCTGCTCGACGCTGTCGGAGAGCGGTGTCGCCATGCCGGCGCGTAGCGCCTCGCGCAGCCCCGGCACCGACACCAGCTGCAGCGTCGCTTGCAGGGATTTCCAGTCTTCTTCGGCCACCAGCACGGCGGTGCCGCGCCTGCCGGTGATACGCACCGGCTCGTGCGATTCGGTCACCAGATCGATGAGTCGGTACAGATTCGCGCGTGCTTCGCTGGCGGTGTGAACAGTCATGGCGGTGCTCCCGGGGCGTGACCCATAGCGTACGATATTTCGTACGCTATGGGCTACTATCGCAGGGCAACAAGAATTATTTCTGGCACAAAGCCCGCATTAGCGGTTAATCTTCGCTCAAAGAGGCAGGCGCAAAGGCTGTCCATGATTACGTTCGGTGTCCGTTAAGGGGGGAAAGACCATGATCTCGTCGAAAACTTGTGCCTATTCCGTAGCGCTGATCTTAGCGGCCGCTGCCGCCCAGAGCCTGGCCGCGGCCGGCAAAGACGATATCCTTGAAGAAGTGACTATTACCGCGCAGAAACGCTCGGAAAACCTGCAGGACGTGCCGCTGTCGGTGACCGCCATTAGCGGCGAACAGCTGGAAACCCGCGGAATTGAAGGCCTTAGCAACCTGAACGCCTTGGCGCCGAACGTGATGTTCCGCGGCAATCCGTCGTCCAAGCTGATCTCCACCGTCGGCATTCGCGGGTCCGTGACCGGCCAGCCGGCGATCTGGGTCGACCCGTCGGTCGGCCTGTATTTGAACGGCATCTATCTGGGCAAAGCCCAGGGCTCGGTGTTCGATGTGGTGGACCTAGAGCGCGTCGAAGTGCTGCGCGGTCCGCAGGGCACGTTGTTCGGTCGCAACACCGAAGGCGGCGCAGTCAATATGGTGACGCGCAAGCCCTCGGGCGAATACGGCGGCAAGGCCACGGTGGAGTTTGGCAACTACTCGCGCAAGGTGGTGCGGCTGATGCTGGACCTGCCGAAAGTGGGCATTGCCAGCGCCAGCCTCGGCTACCGTAAGGAAAAGGCGGATGGCTGGGCGAAGAACCTCACCGGCCCGGACCTCGGCGCGGTGGACAGTGACGCCGCCCGCGT
>CANIOW010000032.1 GCA_947469285.1 Gammaproteobacteria bacterium | reverse complement strand
GGGCAGCGGGTCCATGAACGGCTCGGTGTAAGGACTGATGCGAGCCCCTGCCGCGTGGGCGGCGGCGGCATTGAAGTTGAGCAAAGCCGCCCCTGAACCCAGCGCGCTGAACTTCATCAAATCACGTCGCGACAACTTCGCACGGGTTAGTTCCCGGCGGAAGTCCATCGCCCACTTGATCTCTCGTTCGCGCTTGGTCGTCATGATCGTCTGCTCCTGCAAAGTATTCGCTACGAACCTCTCTCTCCACGGTTCGTGCCACAGGAGCTTTAAGCTTTTAGATCAATAGGTTACACATTCCCGCCATTCCCTCTAAAGGCCAAGAGTAAAGAAAACCGACAGGGTTTAGACGGGGCATGTTGTCCCGGCCGGCCTCGGCATCGAGCGCCGCCCTATCCGTCGCTGCGCGTGGTAGAACAGAGGCGTCTGCAGTGTTCTGCTGTATTCAGGAACGCTCATGAAGCAACAGTTTCGTTTACGCGCGTCCGAGCCAACCGCCGCAGGGCTACGCCGCCTGCTCACTGGACAGTTGGCACTGGCGCGAACGCACTTAAACGCGGGCGCTACCACGCCGCTGGATATCCATCGGTTCCGACAGCACATTAAGCATGCGCGAGCGACCCTGCGACTGCTGCGCTCTGGGCTAGACCGTGAACAGTTTCGCTTATTAGATGACCAGTTAGCCGCAAGTGCACGGGCATGGGGAACCTTGCGTGATGCGCAAGTGACCGAGCGGCAACTGCAGCAGGCGGGGATCGACACCCGCCTATCCGCTGTCGAAAGTACGCCCTCCAACCTGCGAAAACTCTGCAGGCAGTCCGTCGCTCAGGTGCGTCTAGTGGAAGCGGCAGTGCGCGCATGGCGAACGACCCTAGACGGCGAGACTCTACTCCAAACCGCTCTGGAGCGGAGTTACCGCGGGGGGCAAAAGGCCTTCCGCCGGGCCTGCTCAACCAATCGCGAACGCGACTGGCATCATTTTCGCCACCACGTGCAGTATCTGTCTCTACAACTACAGATGCTGCGGTCCTATCTACCACCGGCCACGGCACCACAACAACTACGAGCCGCCGAACTGGGGAAAAAGATCGGGCAACGCCAAGACCTAAAGCGCCTCCGCGAATATCTAAGCACGCGTAAAGAAGAGCAGCAAAAACTGCCAGCGATAGACATCCAGAAAAGAAAGCACTGGCTAACCGACGTTAAACGCCTTGCCGACCAGGTCTACCCACCAACACTGGACCCATCATGTTATCGGGTGTACCGACGTTCTGCAGGAAGGAACCAACCCTTCGTCCGCTCTTGAAATGGACGTCAGCTGGCGATACTGCGCTAGGCGCTGCGGTTGCGTAGTGCTCACGATGACCGCTCCTTCTGAGTTACGGCACAGCGCCTTCTCAAGCACCTGAGCGGTCGACCACTGCGGTGAGCGCGACTTCGCCGCGGACACGTAGCCGTAGGTAATCTGCAACGGACGACCAGAACGGAGGACCACATCCGCTTCTCGGCGATCGAGACTATCTAACACTTGAGCGACCGATGACAAGCGCGGGGCGGCGGACAAAAACGGTACCAATTGGCTGGCTCGCGCCGCCAATCCCACATGCCGAACCCGCCCACCAGCAAGCTCCGTTTCCAGCCATCGCTGCCACTCGTCGGTGCAGACCAGTTCCAGCGAGGGTTCATGCAGCAGATACAAATCGATATGATTGCGACCTAGGCGCTCGAGGCTAGCATCTAATGCTCTTCTGGCTCGAGCCACGGAGAAGTCAATCGTCGGTACCACCAGGCGTTTCAACAGACGCCCTAACGTTTTTCGAAGATAGACAGCGCCGACCGATTGACGCTCGCCGCCTGGTGAGTACACCCCGACTTTAGTGGTCACTGTCAGCTCCGCGTTCTGACGTAACACGGATGACAAATCTCGTTCTGCGATGCCGAACCCGTAGTAGGGGGCAGTATCGAAATGCGTAAACCCCTGTTCAACCGCCTCCAGAAGTAAGTGAAGGCGCTTCTGTGTCGAGCCCGCTCGCAACAGAGTCGCCGTACCGAAAATACAACGCGAGCATCGCAATGACGTCCCTGGGATGAGCACCGTGTCCATACACAACCTATTAAATAAAACTTTTTTCGCGCGCTCTGACAATAGCTGGAAACTCAAACGAGAGGCGTTCTAACGTATAACGAATGGAGCCAGCCAAATCTAAGCGACAGCATTTTTGCCGCGGCCGATATTCAGGGAGGGGTATTCTGTGGAAGAAAAACGGCACCCGGCGGTACGCCGTAAGCACCGCGTGGCGCCACGCCATTGGAACCACGCGGCGCCACGCCGTTGGAACCACGCGGCGGCATGCCGTTAGCACCGCGCGGCGCTACGCCGTCAGCGCCACGCGGTACGGCGCCGTCAGCGCCGCGCGGCGCCACACCGTAAGCGCCGCGCGTACCCACCACGTCGTTAACGAGCGGCCGCACCTCCGGCGTTGGCTCCCGCGCCACCTCTGGAGCAACGCTAGGATTAGCAGAGCTCAGTGAATTTTCCGTCCCATACCAAAACCGAATAGCGTCTTCTGACGAACGAGCTTGCGGGCGAATAATATGCGGAGTAATTGACAGGATAATTTCAGTCTTCCCCCCATCTTTTTTTTTGGTGCCGAATAGACGGCCGATCAACGGTAGCCCACCAAGACCCGGCAGTCGGTCCGCTGTTCGGCGCTCTTCGTCGTTAATCAGCCCAGCCAGGATCTGCGTTTCGCCATCTTTAAGCCGTAGCATCGTTGAAGCCATTCTCGACCCCATCTGGTAGGCCAGCGTGCCGGAAACCGCGGACAACACCTCCTTAATGATCGAACTGACTTCGAGATTCACTCGAATAGCCACATCATTATCACGGTAGATGGTAGGTTCAACTTCCAGCGTTAATCCAACATCAACATACTGAACACTTCCCGTGACCACCGGTACGGTGTTGGTTGGAGTCACCGTGTTGGTAATCACCGGTACACGCTGACCAATCAATATTCTGGCTTTTTCATGGTTGCGCGCGCGGATTCGTGGGCTAGCAAGAATATTGCTACTACTTAGCGTCCGCTTGAACTCCGCCGATGCTGCGATATTGCTTAATTTCCACGTAGTGGAGTTTTGGTAGCGTAGGTCTCCCAACACCAAGGTGTCGCCGACCAACGGGCTAGGCGTCACCGTGAAACTGTCTGGGTAGCGAATTCCCAGCTGCTCGATTCGGTCTTTGGACACCTCGAGCACTTCAACCTCCATCATCACCTCGGCGTCTGGCAGATCGATGGTGGCTAATAAGCGCTCCGCCATGTCGATGAGCTCTGGCGTGTCTCTGACCATGATCGACCACGACGGAATATCGACGTAGATTGTTCTGGCGTTTAACATCATGCGCAGCATATCGGCGGCTTTATTCGGGTCGATGTTGGTGAGCTGAAATGTTTTGATCATTTGCTGCTGGTATTCACGTTGCTTATTCATGGTGTTCGGATACAACACGACTGTTCCAGCGGCAACAACTTGGCGGGCAAGCCGGTTTTGCATCACCACAATTTCCAGCGCCGTATCTAACGGGAACTCGAGCCCCATTACCGTGGTTAAGTGACGTGGATCAACAGTTTCATCGAGAACGAAATTTATGCCTGTCTGCAGGGTGATTTCGTCTAGGACTTCTTTCAATGGCACGCCATTCATGCGCAGCGTCACCTTCTTCCCGTTCAACGTGTTCCGCCAACTTCTCTGCTCTGGGTTCACCGTTGAATGTTTGATACTTAGACTGCCGCCGCTCGTTGCTTGCGCAGTGGCTTCGCTGGTTAGCGCCGCGGCCACGGACGGCGTATCGGGGGCTGTGGAGGGCGCCAGTGTTGAAGGCTGCTCCGAGGTTGGCGTTGATGAGGGAGGGACCTGGCGCGCGCTTTCTCGCAACGCGCCCCCTGCCATGCAGCTGGAAATTAAAAAAACGGGAATCCAGCTTAGGAACGAGCTGACACCGCATCGATAATTCACCGCCATGGCCTGCCCCGAGTTAGCAGCAGCCTGACGACACCACCAGGGGCATCATCAGGCTGCACGAGTTCTTCAGCGCACTTTGAAGGCCGTTTTTGTGTAAGCCAATTCCTTTGCGGTAAATATTCCAATAACGCCAGAGGTCGCTCCAGCAGGCACGACGATGGTCACGCGGGTGTCGCTGACGACCTGCACCGGTATATTTTTTGCATTACCGATAGAGGCCGACAAGACACCCCGCATGCTCCGGCCCGTCAGCGTGATGCGGACGCCGACATGCCCGGAGGTCGGACCGAACTCGGTAATGGCCAGCGGCGCAACGGCCCCGTAGACGACAAAGGAAGTCGCGGTAAAGGCGACATGGTCCGGATTGAAGATGCCGATGGAGCCGGTAGTGGCGCCTGGTGGCACGGTGATTTGCACCTGACTGTCGCTCAGTACTTTGACGGTCGCGGTGCGTGCCAGCCCCACCCACGCGTTATTCAGCCCGGTGAACCCTTTGCCGGTTAGCGTGACGATGGAGCCGACCGCACCGGAGGGCGGTGTAAAGCTTTGAATGTATGGGTTCGGATAGGAACCAGGAATGGTCGGATTAGGCGTCGGGGTTGGGGTTGGCGTCGGGGTTGGCGTCGGGGTTGGGGTTGGGGTTGGGGTTGGGGTTGGGGTTGGGGTTGGAGCAGGCGGAGGCGGCACCGGGACACCAGAGCCAGCGCCGCCCCAGAGTGTTTTTAATAACGCCAGTTTGTCGGTACGCACCGCCAATTTATCGTCCAGAATACCGCCCGTGTCACCACTGTTTGGCGTATAGCACCAGTAAAAAGTGCTGCGCATGCCTTTGCCAATGAGGTAGTTGACCAAGGCATTCTGCCAGACAATGTCGGCATTTCCGGAAGTGCCCGTGCCATATTTCCCGCCCCACTCGCCAAGAACAACCGGGTGAATTGCTGAAAACTGCCCGAAGAGAATTTCCCAGTGCGCCGGGAGATTAAGTGGATAGTCGGTGGCGTTAAAGGACGATTTAACGAACACATCTGGCCCATAAGTGTGTGGAGCCAAAACCAGCTTGTTGTTTGGAATGTTCAGGGGTTGGTACGCCTGCGGCTGTAAGTCCTCACCCCAGTTCATCGGCATGCTGGAAATCTCGCGGCCGTCCCAATTACCGTTGATTCCCTCGACGAAGATCAGTAAGCGCGGGTTTACTGCCAATACGGAGGCCGCCGCAGCTTCTACTGCTGGCTTCCAGTAGTTGGCCGCGTTGGTCATGTTCTTGTCACCTTCGGCCCAGCGCACGACGCCGTTCGGTTCGTTATAAAGATCAATGCCCATGAAATAGGGCAAGGCAGCGTACCGCCCCGCCACGAAGGACAGGTCGCGAATCCAGTTCTGCTGGGTATAGGCAGCATTGTTATAGATGAGATTGAAATCGGCGGGGTTGGAGACGAACCAGGTCGGGTACTGGCGCTTGGCCGATACGCTATGGAAGTCGAGTAAAACGTACATGCCTTGACGGTTAGCTTCGGCCATCCACAGGTCGAGCACTTGTAGTGGAGTCTTACCGATTAAGTCAGCGTTTTTGCTCGCGTCGACGTAGCTCAGCGAATTGACCGGAGTGGTGACATAAAGAGTATCCGGAGCATAGGGCACACGAATGGCGTTGAACCCTAGGGATTTCATCTGGGCGATCTGTTCTTTCCAGCCCATTGACCACAGATACTGCGGCTGAAGAATCGGCGTGTTAAAGCCAAAGTGATTGATGCCACGGAGCTGTATTTCACGCTGCGCATCGTCATAGATGCGCCCGGATTGAACGAAATAACCAGCCGCGTTGACAGGGAGGACGAAACCACTGGCTATTGCTAGGGCAAGAGACGTGGTGGTTAGTAGCTTGCGGATCCATTTCCAGCCCATGAGACTCTCCTCGAGCGAGTGATGCGGCTCGGGGTCCATCTTGCGACGCAGATGAATGCCCCGCTCCGGGGAAGAACAGGAATTCATCCTGCTGCAAACCCACGGGCGGGTATGTACGGCGGCGTACAGGAGCTGGCGTTAGCGTGACTGTGGAGCGTGCACCTCGAGCGTCAGGCCCACGGCGTGCCGGTCCTGAAAACCCTTCCAGAGGGTAATACCCGGGTTGTTGCCGACCACGCTACCGGGACTGAAGGCATCGTAAGGCGCCGCGGGCTTGTCTGGCCAACGACCTGGATTAGCGTCTGTGGGCAGACCTTCAAGGTAAGCGCGGCGCGTTTCATCACCCTTCACATAGAGATCGAGAAACGCGGTAATGAAATGCAGGTTAATGGCCACGACCCGCTCCTTGCGCCACACCGGGTCTTCGAACCAGTCGAGGTTCCATAAGCGCGACTGCATCTCGGGCGGGGAGCCGGCCAATCCGATGGAGTGCCCACCCTCGCGATAAGTGAGCAGGTACCGCGGAACATGCACCGCGGTCTCGAAGAAACGACGCGCACCGGTGGCGTAATCCACCGTGCGGTCTTGGTTGCCGGCAATCAACAGCAGCGGCGCGCTGATCTCGGCGACGCCCTGCTCGCCCCAAGCGTTGGAGGCGCCGCCTCCCGCCGGCGCCATGGCGACGACCGCCTGCAGATGTTTCACCCGCACGAAGTCCCGCTCTGCTCCGTCACGCGCGTAGGGGGTTAACGCTTTTCCGGGAATGACGCTCACCATTGGGCTGGCAGCATCCAATGTGGCGCCGGCGCCGGTCAGCACGCCATAACCCCCCATGGAATAACCAAAGAGCGCGGTGCGTGAGGCATCGATCAACCCTTCTGCACCGAGCTGTTCCTGAAGTGCGCCGGCGACAAACGCTATATCCAGTGGGCGGCGGAGCACGGGCCAGGCAAAGTGTTTACGGTCGGAATACTCTGGATCGACATGACGAATGGCCGCCACCACGTAGCCCTTGGACGCTAGGTTCTCACCCAGCCAACTGAAGGCGGCCGTGTCGTTGCCGTAACCGTGCGACACCACCACCAACGGATAGCGACCGAGGATGGCTTTGGCGTTGCGTACGGCGACCCCCGGCACGGTAAAGGCGGCCGGCGGCAGCGGCGGCTCCGAGGACAGCGTGCCGTGATACACCTCGCGGCGCAGCGCACTGGTCACGCGCGCCGGGTACCACAGGTCAACTGCCAGCGAACGGTCTTGGCGCGGCACCACGCCGGTCACCGCATCCACCGCCCACAGGTTCAGCTGCTGGCCATGGACTAGATGCAGCACACGGTGGCCGACACCCACCGGCCCCAGACGCGCGAGTTCAGGCGCATCGACGCCTGGCTGGCTAGGTGGATGTAGGGTAGCGGCAGCACAGACCGGCACCGCCAAAGTCAGCAACACGGTTAGGACAGCGATTGGAGAAGACAGGCGCATAAGGAACCTTACAGTTAAGCAACGATTGAACAGCGCGGGCCACGCAGGCTGCATCAGCACTGGTCAGACTGAGAAAAGATGGTACGGTAACAACAAGGCATTTTTATGCCTCTAACATAATCAATGGCACGTGCCAATAACGGGGATAAATTCATGCAGACTCCCATTGGACGGCTCGCCATCGCGGCCGCCATGCTGACACTTGCTGCAGGTGCCAGCCACGCAGATCAAAGTAATTCTGATGTTGAACGCGCCGCCATCGGTTTTCGCATCGCGCCCGTGCCACTCGATCTTCGCCGACTGAATAAGTCGCTGGTCGGACAAGGCAGTTACCTCATGAATGCCGCCGGAGGTTGCAACGACTGCCACACCCACCCGAATTTCGCGCCGGGCGGCGACCCTTTTGCCGGCGAACCCGAGGCCATCAACGTCGCAGGTTATATGCGTGGCGGCCGCGAGTTTGGACCCACGACATCGCCCAATATTACGCCACAGGGCGCCCAGCGCCTGCCGGCGGGGCTTACTTGGGAGCAGTTCCTGCACGCACTGCGCACCGGCGAGGACCCAGACCAAACAGGCGCCCCTGCCGGCCACCCCAAACTGCTGCAAGTCATGCCATGGAACGTCTACGGCAAGCTTGCAGAACGCGACTTGCGCGCCATCTACGAATATCTACGTTCCATTCCTGCGCTGCCGGACAACCCTAATCCGGGACCGTGATACTTGGAGGGTGCCGTTGCAAGGCGACACCCTCCCGCCTGCTCTTACTTCTTGACGTCAAAGCCGTTCGGGAAGTAGGCATAGTTCAGGCAAGGGCCGCCCGCTTGCTCACACAGATTGTTGTGAGCCGAATTAGCGGGCCAGAACAGATGCCCACCCGCACCTAGCGGCTTACCGTGCGCCTCGCCGGGGCGGAACTCATGATAGTTGCCCTTGATGGACACGATATAAGACCCGGAAGCATGGGTATGCGGGCCCGCGCTGAAGCCGGCCGGCAGCAAGGCTAGAAACGCCACTGGGCCTTTCTGCTTCAGATCGCCAAACAACACCGCCACCTTCGGGCCATGTCCCGTGGTGTCTGTCGAATCCAACGGCACGAACTTCACGTGGTCCGCCAGTGTGACGGTGGCCATGGCGCCAGCCACCGCCGCAGGCACCGGGTGCTCTGCCGCCTGCACCGGCATAACCGCTGCCAATGCGGCTACCACTG
The DNA here is from genome assembly GCA_947469285.1 of Gammaproteobacteria bacterium. Lineage (GTDB taxonomy): Bacteria > Pseudomonadota > Gammaproteobacteria > Steroidobacterales > Steroidobacteraceae > CAIOHZ01. Next base: position 22,072 of record CANIOW010000032.1, on the reverse strand, counting down.
CTGTGCCCAGCAGGCTCCAGACTATCGCTGTTTTCATAGAACACCTTTTTGAGTTTAATTATCGAACGATCAGCACATAAGACGCGGAGGATAGAAAAAGTTCAAACACAAACCATTGTCACAGTCCCACGCGCAGCTCCACGCCAAACCATCGAGGGTCACCATAGGCTTGCTCGGTACAGCCACACAAACCCGAGAGGTCGACCCCCGTGGTCTTGTTGCGCAAGTTGCCGATATTACGGACAAACACGCCAATCTCCCAATCCAAAAGAGTCCCCTCGGGCCGCCAATCGGCCCGGAAGTTACCCAGCAGCGAGCCTTCGGCGCGCATCGAGCGGTAGTTTTGGAGGTTCTGAAAATAAGCAGAGGTGCGGGTAGCATCGAACTGCAGGGAGACGCGCCCAGCGCCGATCAAATGCGGTACCAGGTAACGCAGTTGCACAACCAACTTGTTGCGCGGCGTAAAGGCAGGCACCACGTCGCGCACCACGCCGGGGGCCAGCAGGTAATGCGGCACCCGGGCCGCCGAATAGGCCCAAGACGTAGACAGCAACCAGTCGTCATTCGGCGCAGCGTTCAGCTGCAACTCGAAGCCGCGGTAGCGTGCGCGCACATTTGAAATGGCGCCAGACACCTGCTTCAATACAAACGCCTGATAATCTTGGTAAGCGTAATAATAAACGCTGCCATCGAACTCCAGCCGGCCGCTGAAAAACCCGGCTTTCAGCCCGGTTTCAAGCGAATTCAGTACTTCTGGCTGGTACGCATATTCTGCCGGAGTCAACACCGAAGACAGCGGCGCATTAAAACTACCCGCTTTGACGCCACGATTCATGCCGCCATAAAACAGCCAATGTGGCCGGGGGCGGTACTCTAGTTGCAGCTTTCCGGCCCACAACCCATTGCCGGTGCTAGCAGAAAAGGCCGGCAGAAAAGCGCCCACCGCAGGGCCATTGTTCGCCACCACATTATCGTTCGTGTTCACGTACAAGCCACTGGTGTAGCGGTAACGCTTGCGCTCTTGAATCAACCGCAGACCAGCGATTACAGACCAGCGAGTAGCGAGTGGAAAGTCCACTTGACCGAAGGCAGAGAGAGAACGAGTGCGCAGCGTGGCACGGAACGCTCCTTCCAGCGACGGCTCGCCGGGACTCTCGCCGAAGATGCGTATTTGGCCGCTACCATCACCGGCTTCATCGGCCAAGGCTTGGTTGTAAACCGTTAGCAAGTCCAGATAGTAAATACCGGCCAACCAATGCAGACGACGCCAGTCGTTGCTGAGTCGCCACTCCTGCGAAAAAGTGTCGTTGTGAGAATTGGTCATTGCCAGCAGTTGCCGAACGGGACTTTCGTCAACGTCCTGCGCTTGTTGCTTGGTAAAGTGCATATAGTGGCTAATAGCGGCCAATTCCGCGCCAGCCAATTCGGACGTCAACTTCACGGTCGTCCCGTAAGTCCCGTACCGATTCGAGTCGAGGCGCGCATAGCTTTCTGCTACCCGCAATGTCTTCGGGTCTGGGGAGACGTAGCCGAAGTAATCGCCGCCGGCCACCGGACGCACCCCGCCGCTGCAGGCGCCGGTGGCGCCGACGATAATCATGCAGTTCGCCGGGTTATCCTTGGCCAAGACCGCGTCGTACTGCGCGCCGGCGGCAGTGGTCACGGCAGTCGTGGCCACTTGCTGCCAGTTCGCGGAAGAGATTTTTTTGCGTGACAGATAGGCCGAGACCAGCACATTCGTCACCCCATCGCCGACAAACTCCAGCTGTCCACGTAAGGCGTGTTGATGGTCGTTCCACAGATCCGACGCTGCCGAGTGAGCCGCTTCGCCTGCCGGAGCAAAGCGGGCCGCATAGTCATTGTGAAGAATTGGCTGGTGTTGATCGTGCAGGAACGACAAGCGACCGTTGATGCTGGGCGAAACAGCTCCGCCGACAGCTCCCTCGACACGAACCTGGTTAAACGACCCGTAAGCCAATGCCGCATACGCCGAGCGCTCAGCAGCGGGTTGGTGCGTAATGAAATGCACCAGTCCACCAGTGGCATTCCGTCCGAACAAGGTGCCTTGCGGCCCTTTCAATAGTTCCACCCGCTCAAGGTCAAACAGGCCCAGTTGCTGCCCCTGCGAGAAGCCAATATAGCCCTCGTCAACGTAAACCGCATTCGGGGCTTCCACGTGATCTGAAAAGTCGTTTTGGGTGACCCCGCGAATAGAAAACTGCGCCGATTGATTGCCGCTGCTACCAGAGAGGGTGACCCCGGGAATGAGCGCCGCGATTTGCACGCTGTCGGACTTCCCGAGCGCCGCCAGCTGCCGGCCGCTGATGACCGTCATGGCAATACCCACCTCTTGGGCACGCTGTTCGCGTCGCTGCGCAGTTACCACCACCTCGTCGAGCTCGCTGGCCACCACCCGCGGCGAACAGGCCATCGACAGGGTGATGACGACGACCCAACTGCCTAGCAGAGCGCGTCTAGCGTGAGGAAATCTTAAGGACATAGGGGGTTTTTGATCGGGCCCGGACAGCTCAGCATCCAGGCGGGTAGGTGCGAAGTCAGATTGAGTTAAACTTACCAGATGCACCCGGAATGGCTCAACAACATCGATATTTTTGGCTCGGTCCTAGCGGGGCTGGGGCTGTTCTTTGCCGGTATCCGCTTTCTGGGGGACAACCTGCGGCAGCTGGCAAACCACCAGTTTCGCGCCCTGATCGCCAAAGCCACGCGCAGCGACCGCTCTGCCGCGGTGTTGGGGTTTGTCGGCGGGGCCATCATGCAGAGCATGAACGCCGTGGTGTTTGTCCTCATTTCGCTAGTGACGGCCCGCGTAATGGAGCTGCGGCGGGCACACCCCGTCATCAATTTCGCCAATCTTGGCTCTTCAGTGCTGGTGATTCTAGCGGCCTTTAATCCGCACCTGCTGTTCCTGCTGGCCGTCAGCCTGTCCGGCATCCTGTTCTATGCGGATCATCACCGTCCGGCGCGTACGCGGCAGCTCATTCGCGCCTTACTCGGCTTCGGGCTGCTGGGTCTTGGCCTGGTGATGATCAAAAACTCCGGCAGTCAGCTCTCGAGCCTGTCTTGGATGACAGGTCTGTTGAATGCCTCAGAGCAGTCGCTCATCGTTTCGTTCTTGATGGGCGCGGTGGTAGCCGTGGCCGTGCATTCGGCGTCGAGCGTGACGCTGGTCGTCATGGCGCTGTCCTCCAGTGGCATTATTGACCTCGACCATTCCCTGCTACTGGTTTATGGCGCCAGTATCGGCAGTGGCATTAGCACGCTCGTACTGGGTTCCGGCCTGTCAGGCATGGCCCGGCAGTTGGTGCTGTACCAGTTCACGCTTAAAGCCATGGGACTGGCGTTGCTGTTGCCTCTGGCCTGCATCGAGTTTCTCGGGCATGTGCCGCTGGTGGCCGCCTGGCTGGGTTCCCTCCCGGTCCGCCTAAACATGCAGATCGCCTTCGCTTACCTGCTCTACCAAGTCGCCTGCGACGTGATGATTCATCCGCTGCATCATCACGTGCACCACTGGTTGGAACGGCTGGCCCCACCAACCCCAGCGGAGACACTGGGCAAGCTGCAGTTCATCTACCCTGGCGCCCAGCAGGACCCCCCCAGCGCGCTAGTGCTGACCGAGCAGGAACAACTCCGGTTGTTGGCCTTGCTGCCGGCGTACCTCGACACGGTCCGCGAAGACGCTCCGGTGGTCACGCACCAACGCCTCATGCTGCACCAAGGGGCCAGCCAGATTACTGAAGCCTGCGAGCGCTTTCTGGAAAGCCTACTGGCCGACTCGCCCACCGGAGAGCCACTGGAACAAGCGCTCACCCTCCGCAACCGCAACCAGTTGCTGGCGGCGCTGCAAGAGACCTTAAACGATCTGGTGGCTGGTGTGGAGCAGGTGCAACTGAAAGCCGCACCCGGCAATGAGCCCCGGGTATTGGCCGAAAACATGGTGGAAACGCTGCACCTGATGCTGGAAACGCTGACGGATGCGGCCCGTGACAGCGACGCCGATGTCATCGCGATGCTGCAGGGACTCACCGGCGACCGGTCGGAGCTCATGCTGACGATTCGCCGCCGTCTACTCGCCGGGAGCGCAATGGATTCCGGGGTTCGCGAGACCGTCTTCAACACCATCAGCCTGTTCGAGCGTGCCGTGTGGCTGCTACGCCGTTACACCATCTTGCTGTTGCCGCGCACTGAGCCTGGCGCCGCGCAGGCAGCCTGATAATGCACCGGGGACAATGAAATGACCCAGCAAATGCCGCCGGAAAAACTGCTCGTCGCCATGGACGAAGCGCGATTAACCGACCTGCGTGAGCGCATACGACGAACGCGCTTCCCACACGACTATGCTAACGCTGATTGGTCGTACGGCACGGAGGGTGGCTACCTGCGGGAACTGGCTGCCTACTGGGCTGATGGCTTTGACTGGCGGGCACAAGAAGCCAAGATCAACCGTTTTGATCACTACCGTGTAGCCATCGACGGGCTGCCCATCCATTTCATCCGCGCCCCGGGCCGTGGCCCGAAGCCCATGCCACTGATCCTGTCCCACGGGTGGCCTTGGACGTTCTGGGATCTGCATGCCGTGATCGGCCCGCTGTCAGACCCCGCCGCCTATGGCGGCGACCCGGCGGATGCTTTCGAGGTCATCGTGCCGTCGATGCCGGGCTTTGGTTTTTCCACGCCACTCGCTCGCACCGGCGTGAATTTCTGGACGACCGCCGACCTCTGGCACCGGTTAATGACCGACGTACTGGGCTTCCCGCGGTACGCGGCGCAAGGCGGCGATTGGGGCGCCCTCACCACCACCCAACTTGGCCACAAATACGCCAGCTCGCTGTATGGTATTCACCTGTCAACAGTAGCCCCGCTGAGCTTGTTCAACCATGAGCGCCCCTGGGACGTCACGGCAGGCACTTTGGCACCCGCCAACCTTAGCGAGTCCGAACGCAGCGCATTTCTCGCCTGGCAAGAACGCATTGCGGCGCATGTCGCCGTGCAGATACTCGACCCGCAGACGCTCGCCTATGCCATGCACGACTCACCGGTAGGGCTGTTGGCCTGGCTGATCGAGCGGCGACGTTCTTGGGGCGACTGTCGCAACGGTCTTGAGCAGGCCTTTGATCGCGATTTTCTGCTCACCACCGCCAGCCTCTACTGGCTAACGGACAGCTTCGTGACCTCTGCGCGTTTTTATGCCGAAGCCGCCAGACATCGCTGGCAACCCAGCCATGAGCGGACACCCCTCGTCGAGGCGCCCACCGGCTTGAGCCAGTTCACTTTCGACGGCACTGGTGGGCTCGGGAGCGGCTTACAGTCCCAGTTCAATTTGGTCTGGGAACGCCACCACGACCGGGGCGGACACTTCGCTCCAGCCGAAGTGCCGGAAACGATCATCGCCGACGTCCGCGAACTGTTTCGCCCACTGCGCTGAATGCCTCACTGGGGCGGACTCACGGGTAGAGTGCCGAGCGCACTGGACGCCGCCTGAATTAGCGGCGCCACCCACCGACCAGCACGGCGAGCCCGGCCATGAGCAACACCAGCCAGTCGCCACCCAATCGTGCGTAGGGGGTCAGTCCACGGTAAGGCCGTATTTCACCCCGCAAAACCGCCGGCACAAACTGCGGCGCTGCGGCGAGCAGCTCTCCCTTCGGGCCGATGATGGCACTGATGCCATTACTGGTAGCGCGCACCAGAAAGCGACCCGCCTCCAAGGCCCGCAGGCGTGAAATCTGTAAATGCTGGTGCGGGGCGGTCGAGTCGCCATACCAGGCGTTGTTGGTCACGTTGACCAACAGGCGCGCGGTGCTCAGCGCGGCCAACTGGTCGCTGCCATACGCATCCTCATAGCAAATGGTGGCGGCCAAAGGCAGGCCGAGCACCTCCGGCACGGGCTGTTGCTCTGCCCCAGGGGCTAGGTCCACAAAGGCCAGACTGGCCAAGCGCATCCATTGGCGCACCTGCGCAGGCACCGGAAAATATTCGCCAAAAGGCACCAGGTGCCGTTTGAAGTACCACTGTGGGGAACGCTGCGTATCGAGCACGAGCAGCCCGTTACGCACGGCATCGAGCTGCCCGTCGTAGCTCAGCAGGCCCAGCATCCAAGCCGAACCGTGCGCCCGCGCCGTGGCCCATTCCTCGCGCAAGAATGGCGTCGCCTGCTCAGCCAGCACCGGCAAGGCGGCTTCGGGCCACACCACTAACGGTGTTCCCCACACCGGCACCGACAATCGCCGATACAGCGCAAAGGTGGCATCGCGCTGCGCGGGCGACCATTTCAAATCTTGCGGCACGGCGCCCTGCACTACCGCTACGCCAAACGGTGCGCCGTCGGGCTGGGTCCAGGCCACACGACCCAGCGCCGCGCCGCCTAACACCACGCTGACCAATACCAGCAGGCCCAGCTGGAAATGGCGGCGGTCGCCGCGCACCCACGTCACCAGCGCACCGGCACAAACTGCCGCCGCCAGGCTCACGAGATAAACACCGCCCACGGGCGCATAACCTGCCAACCAGGTATCCACCTGCGCGTAGCCTAGCGCCAACCAAGGGAAGCCAGTGAACGCATGGCTGCGCGCCCATTCCACCAGCACCCAGCCTCCAGGCAATGCCAGCAGCCACCGCCGCGGCCCCGCGTGGAGCAACCAACGGCGGGACCCATAACCCAGCAGCGCATACCAAGCGGCCATCAACGCCACCAGGCCCGCCATGAGTAACAACGCCAGCCACGGTGGCGTCTGGCCGAAGTCGTGGAGCGCGGTGTACAGCCAATAGGTGCCACCCGCAAACAGACCGACACCAAACGCAAATCCGACGCGTGCCGCCCTGCCAGGCGTGCCTTCGTCGAACAACAGAAACAGGCCCGCCAGCGTGACCACCCCCAGCGTCAACACGGCTGCAGGCGCAAACGCGAACACCTGAACGACACCTAGCAGCAGCGCCGTGCTCGCCGGATAGCGCCGCGCCAAAGCAACCCCGTGCCGCAATACTTCCGTGAACCGCGCAGCCAGCTTCAAGGCGCTGCGGTCCGCTCGTCAGGCAGCAGCACTTCTTGTGGGGTCACCAGCCGTAACAGTTCGATCCGGCGCCGGTCTGCGCGCAACACGCGAAACTCCAGCCCTTCGATGAGGGTCTGATCGCCACGGCGTGGGACGCGCCCGAAAGCATGAGCCACCAGCCCGCCCACCGTATCGAACTCATCTTCTGGCAAGCGCAGACTGAAAGCCTCGTTGAAATCTTCGATGCGAGTTAACGCATTAACGGTGAACTGACACGCGCCCTCGCGACGGATTTGCGTGTCTTCCTCGACATCGTATTCGTCATCGATGTCGCCGATGATCTGCTCGATCACATCCTCGATAGTGACCAGCCCAGCCACACCGCCATATTCATCAACGACGATCGCCATGTGGTTGCGGCTGGCGCGAAATTCACGCAATAACACATTCAGTCGTTTACTTTCCGGGACAAAGACGGCGTGCCGCAGCACTTCCCGTAGGTCAAAAGCTGCCTCGTCACCCACATGGCGCAACAAGTCCTTGGCCAGCAAAATACCCAGTACCTGGTCGCGGTCTTCGCCAATCACTGGAAAACGCGAATGTCCCGATTCCACCAGCATTGGAATGATGTCGTGCAGTGGCGCATCACGTTCAACCACCACCATGCCAGAACGCGGCACCATGATGTCGCGCACCTGCTGGTCGGCCACCGCCATCACGCCCTCGACCATCGCAGCGGCTTCAGCGTCAATCAGACCCGTGGCGCCTGCGACACGCAAGTCTTCCAACAGGTCTTCGCGGTCACGGGGCTCGCCTGACAGTGCGTGCAGCAAACGCGCGAACCAACCATGACGCCCTTCATTCTTTCCATGCCTGCGCGGCGCTGGATGGGCCGACCGGTGCTCATCCGTGCTCATGGCGTTGCCTCATGTGTTGTGTCCGCCAGATAGGGATCGGGAAAACCGAGAGTCGCTAACAGGCGCCGTTCACGCCGTTCCATGCGCTGGGCCGCAGGCTCCAGCTCATGGTCATACCCCAGCAGGTGCAACACGCCATGTACCACCATGTGGGCCCAGTGGGCCGCCAGCGTCTTGCCCTGCAGGCGGGCCTCGTCTGCCACCACCGCCGCACAGATGACCAGATCGCCTAGCGGGCGTGGGCGCACCGCCGCGGGCTGGCTGTCAGCAGGAAAAGACAGGACGTTGGTCGCGTGGTCTTGACCACGCCAGGTGCGGTTGAGGCGCCGTGACTCGCGACGTCCCACCACGCGCACCGCCAGCTCAGCCGCACGGCCGTGGGGTCCAGCCGCGAGCGTTGCCCACTGCGCGAGTCGCGCGGCCGAGGGCGCCCAGGGCCGCCGGTCGGCCAGCGCCACATCGACCGTCAACGGACAGACTGCGCGTGGGCCTCGACTTCGTGGGTTCATGACGGGCGCCCACCGGTAGGGCCTGTGGGCGAAGCCCCCGCGGGATCTGCCGCTTCGTAGGCCTGCACGATGCGCTGCACCAGCGGGTGGCGCACCACGTCGCGGCTGCGGAAAAAGGTAAACGCCACGCCGTTCACCCCCGGCAGCAAATCGATGACCTGACGCAGCCCTGAGGGGCGACTGGTCGGCAGGTCAATCTGCGTTACATCGCCCGTCACCACGGCTTTGGAGCCAAAGCCGATACGGGTGAGGAACATTTTCATCTGCTCAACGGTAGTGTTCTGCGCTTCATCCAAAATAATGAAGGCGTCGTTCAAGGTGCGCCCGCGCATGAAGGCGAGCGGCGCAATTTCGATCACGTTGCGTTCGATCAGCTTAGGCACGCGGTCAAAGCCCACCATCTCGTAGAGCGCGTCGTACATCGGGCGTAGGTAAGGGTCCACTTTCTGGGTCAGGTCGCCCGGCAGGAACCCCAGCCGCTCGCCCGCTTCCACTGCCGGTCGCACCAAAACAATACGCCGCACCCGATCGGCCTGTAGCGCCTCCACGGCGCAAGCCACGGCGAGATAGGTCTTGCCAGTGCCTGCCGGACCCACGCCGAAGGTGAGGTCATGCTGGCGAATCTGGCGCAAGTACTGCACTTGATTCGCGCCTCGGCCACGAATCTGGCCGCGTAGCGTTTGCACTTTCAGTTCATCGGTGCCACCGGCCGTGCCTTCCACCAGTGCCAGGTGGACATCTTCAGCACCTAAACCACTGCCAGCGCGGTCATACAGCGCACGTAGCACTTCGATCGCCAATGCAGCGCCAGCGCCGCTGACACTGAAGTCGGCACCCTGCCGACGGATATCCACCCCCAAGCGGTCTTCGATGAGCCGCAAGTGCGCATCCAGCGGGCCACACAGGTGCGCCAACCGCGCGTTTTCTGCCGGCGCAAAGGTGCATTGCAACGAGGGTACGGCGCTCATGCAGTCCCCGTGGCCGGCGACGCTAGCCACCGTCCGCGCAGGCTGTTGGGCATGGCTTCGGTCACCACCACCTCCGCAAACTGCCCGATGAGTGCCGCGGGCCCGTGGAAGTTTACCCAGCGCATGTTCTCGGTGCGCCCGGCCAGCATCGTCGGGTCTTTCTTCGATGGCCGCTCGACCAGCACCCGCTGGGTGGAACCCACCATGGCCAGCGAGATCGCGCGCGCATTCGACTCCAGCAGGGCTTGCAGGCGCTCGAGTCGTTCGTGCTTCACGGACAAGGGCACGTCGTCTTCCAGCGCCGCCGCGGGCGTTCCCGGGCGCCGGCTGTAGATGAAACTAAAGCTTTGGTCAAAACCAACATCGCGCACCAGCTGCAAGGTCGCCGCGAAATCGCGCTCCGTCTCGCCGGGGAAACCGATGATGAAATCAGAAGTGAGGCAGATATCCGGACGCGCCACCCGCAGGCGCCGTACCTTGGCTTTGAACTCCAACGTGGTGTAGCCGCGTTTCATGGCTGCCAGGATCCGATCTGAACCGGATTGCACCGGCAAGTGCAGGGCATTGGCCAGCTTCGGTACCGTGGCAAACACATTCGCCAACCGGTCCGTAAATTCCAGCGGATGGGAGGTGGTGAAACGGATCCGTTCCACGCTAGGCACCTGCGCCACAGCTTCGATCAGCAATGCCAGATCGGCCTCCCCCTCCGCGTCGTCGGGGTCGGTGAAAGCGCCGCGATAAGCATTCACGTTTTGTCCGAGCAGGTAGATCTCCCGCACTCCTTGGGCCGCCAGCCCGTGCACTTCCGTCATCACCTGCGCAAACGGCCGACTGACTTCTTCACCACGCGTATACGGCACGACACAGAAGCTGCAGTACTTGCTGCAGCCTTCCATGATGGAAATGAACGCCGTGGCGCCCTCGGCCCGCGGTGGCGGCAGGGCATCAAATTTTTCGATCTCCGGAAAACTAATGTCCACCTGCGGCAGCGCCGTGCGGCGGCGCTCGGCGATGAGCTCCGGCAGGCGGTGCAAGGTTTGCGGACCGAAGACGACATCCACGAACGGCGCACGGCGCAGGATATTGGCGCCTTCCTGACTGGCCACGCAGCCGCCCACGCCGATCACCAGCGAGGGTTTGCGCAATTTCATTTCGCGCCACACCCCGAGGTGGGAAAACACCTTGTCCTCGGCCTTCTCACGCACCGAACAGGTATTGAGCAGCACCACGTCCGCCTGCTCGGGGTCGTTCGTCGGCGTTAGGCCTGCGGATTCACGCAGCACGTCCACCATGCGGGCGGAGTCGTACTCATTCATCTGGCAGCCGAAGGTTTGAACGTAAACGTGGCCGGGCATGGGAGGATCAGTGAAGCCTTGGGCCGCTAGTATAGCCGCACCCTGCCTGCCTTCCGCCGCTCCGGCGCCGCTTCGTGCTGGGGGCCCCCAGCGCGAAGCGCAGCCTGCGACCTCAGAACGGGATGTCGTCGTCCAGATCGGGGGCGCCAGAGCCACTCCGGCCAGCTCCACCGGCAGGAGCCTGATTGTAGTCGTCGTCGAAACCGCCACCGCTGGTGCTGGCACTGGGCGCCCCAGCGCCACGCCGGCCGCCTTCCGCGCCACCACCCATACCGCCGCCCGCTCCCTTGGTGTCGAGCATCTGCAGCTCATTGGCGACAATTTCAGTGGAATAGCGGTCCTGGCCGGCCTTGTCCTGCCACTTGCGGGTGCGCAAACGACCTTCGATGTAGACCTTGGAGCCCTTGCGCAGGTAATCCTTGGCGATTTCGGCGAGCCGCTCGAAAATCACTACGGTGTGCCACTCGGTGGCTTCTTTCATCTCACCGCTCTGCTTGTCGCGCCAGCTTTCACTGGTGGCGATGCGCAGATTGGTCACCGCCTTGCCGCTGGGCATGGCCCGCGACTCGGGGTCTTGGCCTAGATTGCCGATGAGGATGACTTTGTTGATGCCACGCGATGCCATGGGGGGACTCCTGAGGTAGTGGACGGCATTGTAGTCGGGTCCAGTGCCAGTGTGGCCTGCCCTAACGGACGCCTAGGCCGAAAAAAGCACGGTCCCGCGCTCGCGCAGGCCGCTAGTTAGACAAACGGGGCCGGAAAGCAAGGAGCCAGGCTAGTGCTGCCACGCATAACCCAGTAAAAATACCGGTAAGGCCAAGGGGCGTACCCGAGAGCAAGCCACCGCCCAAACCGCCGGCGAAGGCGCCCAGAAACTGGCAGGTCGCAAAGACCCCGAGCGCCTGTCCGCGCCGCTCCGGCCCGGCGGCCTGGGTGAGGCGGGCTGGCAAGCGCGCCTCGAGGAAGTTGAAGGCGGCAAAAAACAGCGTCAGCCCCGCCCCCAGCGCCCAGCGACTACCGTGATTGATGGCCAGCGCTCCCTGCGCAAACACCAACAGCGCAATGCCATAGCGCATCACGCCATCCGGCTGGCTGGAGCGTTCAGCCCACACCACCAATGGAGCCGTTCCCAGCAACGACACCACGAACACCGGCAGGTAAACCTGCCAATGCTCGCCCTGCGGTAGGCCAAGTACGTCGCGCAGTGCCAGCGGCACACCCACAAACGTAGCCGTCAGCAGCGCGTGCAACAGGAATATCCCCAGATACCAAGGCCACAGGGCTTCGTTAGTGGGGGCCTTAGGGTTCAGGGCGCGGGTGATGGCCTGCGGCCGCGGGACCGCGAACTGCAGCACCACCAGCCCGGTGAGCGCCATCAGCGCCATGCCCCAGAACAGGCCGGGCACCCCCACATGGGCGGCCAGCACCGGCGCCCCCAGCAACGACACAATGAAACAGGCGCCGATGGAGATGCCGATAAACGCCATCGCGCGGGTGCGCACCTCAGTGCGGGTCAGGTCCGCCAACAGGGCCGTCACGGGGCCGGAGATGGCGCCAGCGCCCTGAATGGCCCGGGCCACCACCACCCACACCAGCGGATGGCGAAAACCAGGCGCCAGCGCGCCCAGCACCGAACCTAGGGCAAACACCACCAAACCGACCGCGATCACGGGGTGGCGCCCGACGCGGTCTGACCAGCGGCCAAAGGGAATCTGCAGCAGCGCCTGGGTCAGGCCGTAGGCCCCCAACGCCAGCCCCACCAGTAGCGGCGTGGCTCCGGGCAGCCCTGAAGCGAACAGCGCCATGACCGGCAAGGCACCAAACAAGGCCAGCATCCGGGTGGAATAGATGGCGCCCAGCGCCAGAACGGCATGCCGTTCGGCAGGCAACAGTTGGACAGGAGCACGAGCGGTCATAAGGACGTTTGCGACAAGGGACTGGAACTGGGTATCTTAGCGGATTCGACTCCGAGCACCCGACTCATGCATACCCTCCGCATCCGCGGCGCGCGCACGCACAATCTGCGCAACATCGACCTGACCCTCCCACGGGACAAGATCATCGTGTTCACCGGCCTGTCCGGCTCAGGCAAGAGTTCGCTCGCCTTTGACACGCTGTATGCGGAAGGTCAGCGGCGCTACGTGGAAAGTCTGTCCGCCTACGCGCGGCAGTTCCTGTCGATGATGGAAAAGCCGGACGTGGACAGCATCGAGGGCTTGTCTCCGGCCATTTCCATCGAACAGAAGAGCACCAGCCACAACCCGCGCTCAACCGTCGGCACCGTCACCGAAATCCACGACTATCTGCGCCTGCTGTACGCGCGTGCCGGCACGCCCCGTTGCCCCGACCACCACGTCGATCTGGCTGCCCAGACCGTCAGCCAAATGGTCGATCAGGCGCTGGCGCTGCCCGAAGGCACCGCACTGCTGCTGGTCGCGCCGGTCGTGAAAGAACGGAAAGGCGAGCACCGCGACGTGATCGAAGAACTGCGCAGCCGCGGCTTTGTACGCGCGCGCGTTGACGGCAAAGTGGTGGAATTGGACGACCCACCGAAGCTGGATTTGCGTCGCAAACACAGCATCGATGCGGTAGTGGATCGTTTCAAGGTACGCAGCGACCTGGGGCAACGGCTGGCGGAATCATTTGAAACGGCGCTCAAGCTCGGCGAAGGCGTGGCCAAGCTTGCTTGGATGGACGACAGCCAGCCGGAGCTCACTTTCTCTGACAAATTTGCCTGTGCCCAGTGCGGCTATTCGCTACCCGAGCTAGAGCCCCGGTTATTTTCCTTCAACAACCCCGTTGGAGCCTGCCAGGGCTGCGATGGTCTTGGGGTGAAGCAATTCTTTGACCCCGTGCGCCTCATCGCCAATGCCTCACTGTCGTTGGCGGGTGGCGCCATCCGCGGCTGGGACCGACGCAACGCCTACTACTTCCAGTTAGTGCAGAGCCTGGCGCGGCACTACCAGTTTGATGTCGAAACTGCGTGGCGCGAATTGACCGATGCCCACCAGCAGGTGCTGCTCCACGGCAGCGGCGAAGAAGTCCTTGAGTTCCGTTACTTCGATGGTCGGGGTGGCACCCAGCGCCGACGCCATCCCTTCGAAGGCATCCTGCCGAATCTAGAACGGCGCTACCGCGAAACCGAATCCCAAACCGTGCGCGAAGAGTTGTCGAAGTACATTGGCAGCAAGCCTTGCCCTGAATGTAACGGCACCCGGCTCAACCGTGCCGCCAGGCACGTGTTCGTCGCGGGTCGGCCCCTGCCCGAGATCTCACGCATGGCGGTGGGCAAGGCGTTGCAGTTCTTTCGCGATTTACATCTGGACGGCTGGCGGGGTGAAATTGCCGCCAAGGTTGTCAAAGAAGTGGGCGACCGGCTGGGCTTTTTGGTCGACGTCGGGCTCGATTATCTGTCACTGGACCGCAGCGCCGAGACCCTGTCGGGCGGCGAAGCACAACGCATCCGGCTCGCCTCGCAGGTAGGCTCCGGGCTGGTCGGCGTGTTGTACATCCTCGACGAGCCGAGCATCGGCCTGCACCAGCGGGATAACCAGCGCTTGCTCGACACTCTCACCCGACTGCGCGATCTTGGCAACACTGTCATCATGGTGGAACACGACGAGGACGCTATCCGCCAGAGCGACTATGTCGTGGACCTCGGCCCCGGCGCTGGCATCCACGGTGGACGCATCGTCGCTGAGGGAACGCCTGCCGAAGTGGCCGCACACCCCGACTCCCTCACCGGTCAGTATCTGTCCGGACGCATGGCGATTGCCGTGCCCAACAAACGGGCCCACCGCGACGCCAAGCGACAGCTGCGGCTGGTCAACGCCACCGGCAATAACCTCAAGGGAGTCAGCATCGACTTCCCGGTGGGACTCATGACTTGCGTCACGGGCGTGTCCGGCTCTGGCAAGAGCACGCTGGTGAACGACACGCTGTTTCGCCAAGTGGCGGTGAAACTGAATGAGAGCACTCATGACCCCGCTCCCTGTGACCGCCTGGAGGGCATTGAGCACATCGATCGCGTGATCGACATCGACCAGTCGCCCATTGGGCGCACGCCGCGCTCAAATCCGGCCACTTACACCGGCCTGTTCACTCCAATCCGGGAGTTATTCTCCAGCGTCCCCGAAGCTCGGGCACGCGGTTATGAACCGGGTCGTTTTAGTTTCAACGTCAAAGGCGGACGCTGTGAGGCCTGTCAGGGCGACGGTGTCATCAAGGTGGAAATGCACTTCCTACCGGACGTCTACGTGCCGTGCGATATCTGCCAAGGGCGGCGCTACAACCGCGAAACCTTAGAGGTGCGCTACAAAGGCAAGAACATCCACGAAGTCCTCGACATGACCATTGAGGATGCCGCGGTGTTCTTCAGCGTCGTGCCGGTGGTGGCGCACAAGCTGCAAACACTGCTGGATGTCGGCTTGTCGTACGTACGCCTGGGCCAGAATGCCACCACGCTCTCAGGGGGCGAAGCCCAGCGGGTAAAACTAGCGAAGGAGCTGTCCAAACGCTCCACCGGACGGACGCTCTATATCCTCGACGAACCCACCACCGGCCTGCATTTCCATGACATTGCGCAACTGCTGAAGGTGTTACACCGCCTGCGTGACGAGGGCAACACCGTGGTCGTCATCGAGCACAACCTCGATGTCATCAAAACCGCCGACTGGGTGATCGATCTCGGACCGGAAGGGGGCGAAGGGGGTGGCCGCCTGCTGGTGGAAGGGACGCCCGAAGAGGTGGCTGCGCACGCCGGATCGCATACCGGGCACTATTTGCAGACCCTGCTGCAGCGCGCCGCCGCTCGCCACTGAGCCTGCGGACTAAGTGCGCTCGGGAGTACGGAAGGTATGACGCACCTCACCGTCAACCAGACGCTCGGTGTAATGGCCTTGTGTGTATTCGGCAATAACGCGCCGCCAGAAGGCCACCGCTGACTGGTTGCGCTGCGCCTCCTGCACCCGCCAGTCCCCGGCAAAGCGCCGGAAAATGAGCGCCGCTGCCAGCGCACCCACGCCGCGACGACGATAAGCGCGACGAATGAAGAACTCCGCTAACTCGTAGCTCGACGGCTGGCTCGTCGGAGTGGCCGTCAATGGCCACGCTACCAGCGCAAATCCGACGGGTTGGCCACCTTGCAGGATGACCAGTGGGTGAGTGCGCTCATCGCGGAACCAGCGCACGAGGAGTTCAGGGGTACGTAACCCGTAATCCCCATTGACCGGGAACAAGCCGGTGGTGGCAGCCGTCAACACCGCCAATTCGTCTAGATATTCCGGGTACACGCGGGCAATCCAGGCCCGCTCTGTCGGAGAATGGCGCGCATCACGGAGGGAGACGGTCACCGGTGGGTCCTTCCACGCTCAAATGCCGGACAATAAAAAGGCCGAGCAAGTTTCCCTGCCCGGCCCTCTTGTAATCAACGCACTAGGCGTTGATTACGGCTTCGGCGCTTCAGCCGGTGCAGCAGTTGCCGCATCCGGTGCAGCAGCGGCGTCAGCCGGTGCAGCAGCGGCGTCAGCCGGTGCAGCAGCAGCATCAACCGGAGCCGCAGGAGCCTCGGCCACAGGGGCCTCAGCAGCCGGAGTCTCTTCCTGCTTCGCGCCGCAAGCGGCGAGAACCAGCGCAAGCGCAGCAGCGCTCAGTGCGATCTTCGCGTTCATCGATGTACCCCAAAACGTTTCAGGTGTAGGAAGGATCTTTACAGATCGGTTCGGAAACTGACTTTCGTCAAATTCTTCCCCTCACGGGCGCGGATTGTAGAGGTTTTTTTCGGGTTAGGAAACAACCGCCGATGTTTTTCTACGTATATATTCTGGCGGGGCCTGCGAGGCACCCGGCTTGAGCAGGCGGCGCCAGGGGCACATTCGAGGACGGCTGCGGCGCTTTCAGGCTGTATATTAGCCTTTTCCCTGAACCGGAGCAGCTCATGGCCGCATTTGAAATCGCTGTTTCGGAAGCCGAACTGGATGCGCTTTTTCCGGCGCATCTGGCCGCTTTAATGGCCACCACCGCTGCATCGATGGCCGCAACGGCCTTTGATGCGCTAGTGATCGGGGCCGGCGTGCTCCATATCCAGTTCCAAGACGACGCGTCCTACCCGTTCAAGGTCAACCCAGCATTCAAGCATTGGGCCCCTATTCTGAATGCACCGGGATCTTGCCTGATTTTCCAGCCGGGCCAGCGCCCCTTGCTGGTATTTCTGCAGCCGGAAGATTACTGGCATAAGCCGCCTGCCCTGCCCACGGGCGCCTGGCTACAGTCTTTTGAAGTCGCTGTCATTCGCGAACCCGAGCAAGCCCGCCAGCACTTACCGCAGACAGGTCGCATCGCCTACCTCGGGGAGATCTATGCCAGCCTGGAGTCCTGGGGGATGACCCTGAATCCAGAAGCACTGGTGAGTCGCCTGAATTTCGAGCGTATGGCGAAGACCCCGTACGAGCTGGCCTGCCTGCGCGTGGCCAACGCCCGCGGGGCGCGGGCGCACCACGCGGCCGCGGAGGCCTTCAGGGCGGGTGCCAGCGAATACGCCATCCACCTCGCCTACCTCGCCGCCACCGGCCACCGTGAGGAGGAGCTTCCCTATACCAATATCATCGCGCTCAACGAGGGCGGGGCAATATTGCACTACACCGACCTATCGACGGAGACTCCAGCCGAACACCACTCCCTGCTGATCGATGCCGGCGCCCAGTGCCGCGGCTACGGCTGTGACATCACTCGTACCACCGCCGGGCGCCCAGGGACCTTTGCCGATCTGGTGGAGGCCATGGACACCATTGAGCTGGCCCTGTGTGCACTGGTCACTCCCGGTCGCTCCTACCCAGCCATCCATCTGGAGGCGCACCTGCGCATTGCCGCCCTGCTCCGCGAAGCAGGCCTCATTCGCGGTTCCGCTGAAGCCGCCGTGGCTACGGGCTTGTCTGGGGTGTTTTTTCCCCATGGCATCGGCCATCTCCTAGGACTGCAGACGCATGACGTGGCTGGCTTACAAGCCACGCCCGCGGGCGGCAGTCTCGAGCGGCCAGCCGGCCATCGCTATCTGCGCCTGACGCGTACGCTGGTGGCAGGTGCGGTCGTCACCATCGAGCCGGGGCTGTACTTCATCGACCTGCTGCTCAATGCAGCCAAAACGGATGGCCGCGGTAAAGATATCGTCTGGACGGCCGTTGACGCCCTACGCCCCTATGGGGGTATACGCATCGAAGACAACGTTGTCGCTACCGTGGCCGGTGCGGTCAATCTCACCCGCGCCGCCTTCGCCGCGCTCTCCCCAGCGCCAGCGAGGCACTAAACGCGCGATTTCAGCAAATCGCGAATCTCTTCCAGCAGCACCTCCGCGCGGGCCGGTGGCGGTGGCGCCACCGCCACGCCCGGCACTGGTGTCAACAGCCGGTTGAGTGCCTTCAGCGCCATGAATACCACCAAGGCCACCAGCAGGAAATCGACCACCGATTGAATAAAGATGCCGTATTTCACCAACACCGGCGCGCCGCTCAAGGTGTGGCCAAGCGTTAGCGACAGATCACTAAAATTCTGTCCGCTGGTCACCATGCCCAATACCGGCATGACGATGGTATCTACCAGCGCTGACACGATTCTGCCAAACGCCGCGCCGATCACCACGCCGACGGCAAGATCGACCACGCTGCCACGCATAGCGAACGCTTTGAATTCATTGATAACGCGCATCAGGAAGCTCCAGTAAATGCCCTGCTCGAAGCATGCCGTGATCGCGGGCACGGGTGCAAGTCGGCAGCGCACCTAGCCCAGCGGAGAGGGCCCAAAACGCAAACGGGCCGGCTAATTGCCGACCCGTGGGTAGCCCGCCCCGCTGGCGGTTACAAAGCGCAGAGCGAACTCTGCGCCTAGCGGTTAGGCCGCGGCGCGCTTGCGCTTCGGCCCAGCAGCCGGCGCCTGAACTTCGGACTTAGGCTTTCTGGCCCGCGGCTTTTTAGCCGGCGCCTCAGGCTCCACCGCCACGGCCGGAGCCGAGTCGGTCAACAACATCAACGCCATCGGCGCCGAGTCACCAGCGCGGTCTTCCATGCGCAGAATGCGCGTGTAGCCGCCCTGCCGGGTTTTGAACCGCGGACCGAGCTCCTCAAACAACTTCACCACGAGCGCGTCGTCCCGCAACTTGGCGAAGGCCCGACGACGGGCCGCGGGGGTGTCTTCCTTGCCGAGCGTGATGATCGGCTCCACGACCCGGCGCAGTTCTTTAGCCTTCGGCACCGTGGTGCGAATGGTCTCGAAGCGCAGCAGTGCAATGCACAGATTGCGCATCAGCGCGTTGCGGTGAGAACTGTTGCGCGACAGTTGGCGACCGGAGAGTTGGTGACGCATGGTATGACGTTCCGTAGCGGGCCGGGCCGCGAGTCAAGCCTGAATGGCTAGCACTGCGGACCGACCGTGGTTTCAAAATTCCAGAGAGGCTCAGAGCGCCTTGAATTCGTCTTCGCGACGCAGCTGCGACGGCGGCCAGCCTTCCAGCCGCATGCCGAGCGTCAGCCCGCGGCTCTCGAGCACTTCCTTGATCTCAGTGAGCGACTTCTTACCAAGGTTCGGCGTCCGCAACAGCTCGACTTCCGTGCGCTGCACGAGATCGCCGATGTAGTGGATGTTTTCTGCCTTGAGGCAATTAGCGCTACGCACCGTGAGTTCCAGCTCATCCACCGGGCGCAGCAGCACCGGGTCGATATGCGGGGTGGAAGACGAGGAACCGCTACCGTCGCCAGGCGACGAACCACTGTCGAAGTCCGCAAACACCGACAACTGGTCCTTCAGGATAGAACCGGCGCGACGGATGGCGTCTTCAGCATCGATGGTGCCGTTGGTCTCAACGGTAATCACGAGGCGGTCGAGGTCCGTACGCTGCTCAACGCGCGCGGCTTCCACCGCGTAGGTGACGCGACGAACCGGGCTGAAAGAAGCGTCCAGCTTCAAGCTGCCGATAGGGCGGGTCTGCTCCTCGAACACCGGCGCTGTTGCTGGCCGATACCCGCGACCACGCTCAACCTTCAGCACCATGCTGATCTCGGAAGTCTTGGTCAGGGTGGCGATGACCAGATCCGGGTTAAGGATCTCGATGTCATGGTCGCGCTCGATATCGCCGGCAGTCACCGGGCCAGGGCCCTTCTTGCGCAAGCGCACCTCGGCGGTGTCACGCGCAGTCATGCGGATGGCAACCTGCTTGAGGTTCAGCAATACATCGACCACATCTTCCTGCACGCCATCGATGGACGTGTACTCATGGAGTACGCCATCAATGTGCGCTTCAGTGATAGCGCAGCCAGGCATCGACGACAGCAACACGCGACGAAGCGCATTACCGAGCGTATGGCCAAACCCGCGCTCAAGCGGCTCAATGGTCACTTTCGCCTCATTGGCTCCCTGTGCCACCAATTGTGGTGAACGGGGCTTCAGAAATTCGCTGACGGATCCATGCATGGGGTGTGTCCCTTTAGATTCGACGACTCGGGCGTAGACTGGCTCGATTACTTCGAGTACAGCTCGACGACCAGGTTCTCGTTGATGTCCGGCAGGATCTCACTGCGCTCAGGCACGCTTTTCAGCAGGCCGGAAAGCTTCTTCTCGTCGACCTCCACCCAGTCTGGGCGACCGATCTGCGACGAAATCTGCAGAGCGCTTTGTATGCGCACCTGAGCCTTCGACTTCTCACGGATTTCGACCATGTCGCCGGCGCTGCACTGGTAGCTAGCCACGTTGACGGGTTTGCCGTTGACGAGCACGCCCTTGTGGCTGACCAGCTGACGAGCTTCAGCACGCGTGCAGGCAAAACCCATGCGATACACCACGTTGTCCAGACGGCGCTCGAGGAACTGCAGCAGGTTTTCGCCTGTTGCGCCCGGGCGACCCGCGGCTTTGTGGTAGTAGTTGCGGAACTGGGTCTCCAGCACACCATACATGCGGCGCAGCTTCTGCTTTTCACGCAGTTGCAAGCCGTAGTCCGAGACGCGCTGGCGTCGCTCACCCTTGATGCCGCCAGGCGGCACCTCGAGTTTGCACTTGGACTCGAGCGACTTGACGCCACTCTTGAGGAAAAGGTCTGTGCCCTCGCGACGCGAGAGTTTGCACTTGGGGCCTAGGTAACGAGCCATCGTACGTATTCCTTAAACGCGCCGCTTCTTGGACGGGCGACAACCGTTGTGCGGGATGGGGGTCACGTCACTAATGGACGTAACTTTCAGGCCGGCAGCATTCAGGGCGCGGACAGCGGACTCGCGACCAGGGCCTGGGCCCTTGACGCGAACTTCCACCGTACGGAGACCGTATTCCTGCGATGCCACACCCGCTTTTTCCGCAGCGACTTGCGCCGCAAACGGGGTGCTCTTGCGCGAACCCCGGAAGCCGCAGCCACCGGAGGTCGCCCAAGCAAGGGTATTACCCTGCCGGTCGGTGATGGTGATCACCGTGTTGTTGAAGGACGCGTGCACATGCGCAATGCCGTCGCTCACCTGGCGACGAACTTTCTTGCGCTGTGGCTTATTGCCCTGCTTCTGCTCAGCCATTGCCTACCCTTTCCTGTTCCCAGCGCCGGCGTTATTTGCCGACCTGGCTGTTGAGCTTGACGGCCTGCTTACGCGGGCCCTTGCGCGAACGTGCATTGGTACGCGTACGCTGGCCGCGTAGCGGCAATCCACGACGGTGCCGCATGCCGCGATAGCAGCCGAGGTCCATCAAACGTTTGATGTTCATCGAAACTTCGCGCCGGAGGTCACCCTCCACCGTAATCTTCGCGATTTGCGCGCGAAGGCTCCCAACCTCGGCCTCAGTGAGGTCCTTGGTCTTGGTCGTCGGGGCTACCCCGGCGGAAGCACAGATCTTGCGTGACGTCGGGCGGCCAATGCCGAAAACGTGCGTCAGTCCGATCACGATGTGCTTATTCATCGGGATATTAATCCCGGCGATACGTGCCATGTCTGCTCCGGATGCCTATGCCGCGGGAAAAGCGCGGCAGTATATCGAAAAATCCCTACGGGTTCAACGCTTTAGCTGCAATCAGCCCTGCCGCTGCTTGTGGCGCGGCTCTGAGCAGATAATGAAGACGATTCCGCGACGGCGGACCACCTTACAGTTCTTGCAGATTTTCTTAACTGATGGACGGACTTTCACAAATGTCTCCTCAAAAACTGGCCGCGGTCAGCGGTTTGGGCCGCCGACACGCGGCTGCCCCCTCAAGCTGGCCTTCTTCATCAGGCCCTCGTACTGGTGAGACATCAGGTGCGCCTGAAGCTGCGCCATGAAATCCATGACCACCACCACGATGATCAACAGCGAAGTGCC
>CANIOW010000031.1 GCA_947469285.1 Gammaproteobacteria bacterium | reverse complement strand
CTCTTAGGCGTTATCAATCTGGAGTACTGACATGATTAATTTAGGGACATGGTTACTGACGGGGTTTTTATTTGGCGTCGGCCTCGGCGTTGGCCTCGGCGTGACGAAATGGCTGGAAAAGAAACTGACCTAGTCTTCCCTATTCACGCGGTTTTCTAGGTCACCCTCACCAGCGGGACCACGTTAATCCGATTGGCTCATTAGTGCCCCTGCAACATACGTGGAGGGCGTTAAAACCCCGCTGTCACCGCGCTTGGCGAGTAAAATACCGCAGGTCAAGATGGTCCCTCGAACCACGGCACCGCCTCAACACTGGCGCTCCGGACAATAAAAAACCCCAACGGTGACCCGTTGGGGTTTTGATATTGGTGGAGGCGGGGTCACACACAATGGCCTAGTAACCAATTGATTTAATTGGTTATTAAATATTTACTTAGGCGGAGTTACCCGTAATGTTACCCGCAGTACGGGGAGGGTGACGGCAGTCGCCGTGGCCAGCAGCCTAGCGGCGAGATGTTTGAGGGGGGCGCAACCGCTAGACCTCGCAGTCTACTCCGTTGCTATTAGGCCCCCGGGTAGGGCCTGAGCTGTTCCGGTCACGCTAGCGTAGGTGCCGTGAACAATTTTTTTTGAAGGGTAACAGGCCAGAGGTGGTTAGGCAGTGAGCAGTAGCTGCCCCACTGCTCGCAGATCTGCCCAGCGGCAGTTCTAGCATTCATGACGAGCCCACCTAATGGGATTACATGCCTTGCCATTTTTTACCGTGCCCCCTGCTTCGGACGTGGCTTTCGCACTGGAGGCACTGCCATCGGCGCTGCCTTCCGCGGCGGCCGCGGCTGCGGTTTCTGCCGCGCTGGGGGGGGCGGTGGTCGCGGTTTGGTCGGCGGTGGGTTTGGTGGAGGTCATCGTGCCCGCAGCCTCCTGGGAGGCCGCGCCGCCGCCACAGGCGGTGAGCAGGGCAAAGGCGCCACAGGCCACTAAGGACAGGGCAATACTGCCTAAGGTCGTCTTTTTCAATTTTTATATCCTTAAAGCAGAGCGGCCGGCTTTGGCCCAAGGAGCGTATTAAACACGTCCAGTACAACAAGTACACCCGCCGATGCTGGAAGTTGGGGTTGTTGGGGTTGTTGGGGGTGCAGCCGGGGGTGGTCCGCGAGCAGCGCCGTGGAGCCGTTGTGCGTGTGGAACTGCCGGCAGTACGCGAGAGCCTTGCAGACATCCCCCCAGCCATACTTATTTCTGCCGGGCGGGACTTGCCCCAGCGTGTCGACCACCACGAGATCCGCGCCGCCTGCGGACTGGATGCGCGAATCACATCGGCTTAGATCGAGCCTGAAAGGGCCTTCTCTGGGCTCTAAAAGGGGGTTTTCCTGCGTAAATACGTTGTCTGCGGTGATAAAAGCCCCGGCTCTACTGCTCACCCTGTTCGTGGCGCACACTAGGTAGCGTCGGTCGTTGCATCAGAGATTCCGCCAGGGATAGATACCATGCAGAAAGTAAAGTACACGCTCATCACAATAGCCATGGCCGCGATGATGCTGTCGGCACCTGCATTTGCCGATGCCATGCAGGATGCTTCGGCTGCTAGCGCCCGTGGCGATTACGCTGCCGAACTGAAAATCACTAGGCCGCTTGCCGCGGAAGTTCTTCAAGACGCGAAGTCCAGATTCGACGAAGTGGTGCGCAAAGTGCGCAGCGAGGGCCTGGCGCACATAGTCGTCTATGTCCGCCAGGCCTTGACGCCACCGTGTTTAACCAGAGGAATCGTGTTGAATGATGAGACGAATAACCATCACCCAACCAGCGACAGCGGAGTGTTTCCCGCCTCAACAATCCGCACATTGCCCCAAGCAACCGACATTCGATGTGTCCACGTGTCACGCGTCGCGCCACCCACATGCAGATTCAGTACGACATTCGGCAATCTCAGTAAAATCTAATCAGGTACTATCGGTTCGTGCGCAAACACGTCCAGCCCGGCGCCTGCAAGATGCCCGCTCCGCAGGGCGTCGACCAGCGCGGTTTCGTCCACGAGCACGCCGCGTGCCGTGTTGATCAAGAAACTCCCCGCGTGCATTCGCGCCAACTTATCGGCATCGATCATGCCGCGCGTCCGCGGTTGCAAGGGCGCATGCAGGCTCACAATGTCGCTCTGCGCCAGCAACTCGTCGAGGGTACGGTACGCTACCCCAAACGACTGTTCCATCTCAGGTGCGACCCGAGTGGGCTTCGTGTACAGCAACGAGGCGCCAAACGCACGAACGCGCAATGCCACTTGCTGCGCAATATGACCAAAACCACTAAACCGACGACCTTGCCACGCAGCCCGCCGATTCGGCGCCGACGATCACGTAATCGAAGATTTCGTCGCTCAAGCGCTGCGCTCCCTAGGTATCAATATGGGGCGTCGACATCGCCGAGGGCGACGTACACGCTCTTCAGATGGGTGTAATGCTCGATGGCGGCCCGGCCGTTCTCACGTCCCAGCCCGGACATTTTCATGCCGCCGAACGGAAGCTCAATCGGCGTGACGTTGTAGTGATTGATCCAGCAGGTGCCCGCCTCCAATTTCGCGATCACACGGTGCGCACGCGTCACATCATTGGTGAACACGCCCGCCGAGAGGCGCGCGCTCGCCTATTGAATGGCCAATTCCTCAAGATGTCGTTTTGCGGGCTCAATATCCCCAGATGCAAAAGAACCCGAAAATCCGGCGGATGTGATGACGCGGGTGGTGGGGTGGTTTGATCGGTTTTTGAAGACGACGCCGTAAATATCTGCTAATTCAGGCCGGTTCAATACGGGCTTTCAAGGCCGGACAAGATCATCTCTGCGTAGACCTTGCCGATTTCCTCTGCGCTCTCCGATGATTTCTCGGGTCGAAACCACCGATGCGTCCATCCGATGATTCCCAGGACGCCATAGGCGACCACTTGTGAGGCGCCCACGTTGCGGAAGCTCTTGTCGGCGTACCCTTCTTCGACGATCGCGATGATCGCGTTCTCGATTTCGCGATTCAGCGCGCGCATTTTTTTCGACCATTGCGACCGGTTGTCGCTCACATGGCTCAGATTCTCTCGTATGTAGAGATAAATAAGTGGATAGCTCGCTCCGTACGAGGACATCAGAGCCGTTATCATGTCGCGCATCTTTCGTCGCGGACTCAACTTGCTGGCCTGGATCCGGCTGGCCATCGCCGCGTTGTTTTCGATGACTTCGCGAAGAATCGTGTCGAACAATTCTTCCTTCGACCCGATGTAGTAGTAAAGACTCGCCCGATCGATCTTCAATTCAGCGGCTACCGCGCTGATGCTGGCGCCTGTATAGCCGAGTCTGTTGAATACGCGCACGGCGGCTTCTCCAATTTCCTTGCGGCGTCTGTCGTAGGACGCGGTGGAGTCTTCCTTTGCCGCTGTTCGTCGTTTCTTGATCCCGCTTGGTGAAGTCATGTCTCTACCCATTCCCCCGGAACTGTCGATTTCGACAAGCGTAGTTGATCTTTGGGTTGCGACGGCGTCAATGAATGAATGGAGAGTGAGAGGAACACGTCCGCTGAGATCGGTAAAAAATCTACAGTACCGTTGATAAGTGGACTCGGATTGTCTCTTTATGCGCCACCCGGGTGTCTTCCCACAAGTCCAAAATTCTTGAATTTCGGCTGCTCTCTATAGAATAAAACTACGCGGGCGTAGATTCGAAAGTCGTATAAAAATCAATAAAAACAATTAGTTGATAGTATACAATCGCGCCATTGCGAAGATTTGCCTCGGCGCATCACCACAAACGACCACCAGAATTTCAAATTCGTGCGCTTCAAGAAAAAAATCAACACTATAGTAGACGGGCGGACAAAAATAGTGCTTAATCCGCCTCGACGCACGATCAGAGCCCTCCGGACTCGTTGCAAGATTGGCCGGAAGTTGGAATCACGCTCGGTACGTCCGCAGTTTTCGACCACGAACTTAGGGGGTTCATGATGCGCTGGCATACTCTGGCCACAGCGGTGGCAGCACTATCTTTGATGACACTGCAGGGCGTTCGCGCTGCGGAAGAAAGCCCGGCTACCGACGCTGCCGCCACCACCACGGCGGGGGCGGATGAACTTGAAGTCATCGTAGTCACGGCGCAGCGCCGTGAACAAACCCTGGAGCGAACACCGGTTGCCGTCACGGCCCTGGGCAGCGAAGCGCTGCAAAAGAGCTCGATCGCCACCGAGGCTGACCTTCAGTCGGCTATCCCCGGGTTGACGGTCAAGGCTGGCCAAAATTCAGACTCGCTGAACTTCGCCATTCGCGGCCAATCGTTGGACGCCTACAGCGGTGTCCTTCCGGGCGTGTTGCCGTATTTCGACGAAGTGCAGTTCAACTCAGGCGACTCGACACCGCTGTACGACCTGCAATCAGTGCAGGTGCTCAAGGGGCCGCAGGGAACGTTGTTCGGTCGTAACTCCACCGGCGGTACGGTCCTCTACACGTCCGCGAAGCCGGAGAACACACTCGGCGGCTTTGTGGCCGTCTCAGGCGGAAACTTCGGTCAAAAACGTGCCGAAGGCGCGCTCAACGTGCCCATCGTGGACGACAAAGTCCTGGGCCGCATTGCTCTTTACTCTGCCGACAGCGATGGCTACCAGTACGACACGGTCCACCAGCAAAAGCTCGGCGGCATCGAACGCTACGCTGCACGCGCCAGCCTGACCATCAAGCCGACTGATTCCTTCAAGAACGATCTGG
The DNA here is from genome assembly GCA_947469285.1 of Gammaproteobacteria bacterium. Taxonomy (GTDB): domain Bacteria; phylum Pseudomonadota; class Gammaproteobacteria; order Steroidobacterales; family Steroidobacteraceae; genus CAIOHZ01. The sequence continues at coordinate 27,464 of CANIOW010000031.1, read as the reverse complement.
TCGTCGACTACGCGCATGCCGACGGCTATAGCATGAGCAACATCCTGTACGACATCTATCCGACCGGCAGCACCAATGCGCCGGCGCCAGCGAATTTCCTGTTCACGCCTGCCGGATTCAACGCGGCGATTCCGGTACCTAACGCCTGGGATGCCTATGTCGCTGCGCACCCGGGCGTCGACCCGCTTGGCATCGTACATTTTGCGGGTGTGCAGGCCGCTCGCGGACCGTACACGGTCAGCGTCAGCTCGCTTCCATTCCATCAGGCCAATAACTTGATCGTGTCCAATATTTCGAGCTTCGAAATTGCCCCGGGCTTGCAACTGAAGAACGTATTGGGCTATACGAATCTTCGCAATTTCGACGGCGCCGAATACGACGGCTCGCCGTTCGTGGTCGATGAGCGCGGCACGCTCGGCGGACGCCGGCGCACCGAACAGTTTTCCGAGGAACTGCAGCTTCTCGGGAAGGCATTCTCCGACAAGCTGTCCTATGTGACCGGTCTGTATCTCAACGATGAGAAAACCGACGAACGAACCAACAGCTTCATCTTCGACTTCGCGCCGTTCGCCCCGGCCAACGACCAGGTCAACCATGGTCTCACGAAGCGCAAGTCGTATGCTCTGTACGGCGAGGGAACCTACGATCTCAGCCAGGCGACGGGCGTCGAGGGGCTCAGCTTCACATTGGGCGCGCGATATACGCACGAGAAGGTGACGTTCGAACACCTGGCCGACGATTCGTTTGTGACGAACCCGAATCCTGCTTACGTCACCCCGCTGTCGGATACTTTCAAGAAGCCATCCTGGCACGTCGGCGTGCAATGGCAGGTCTTGGACAGCACGATGTTGTATCTGACCTCGCGCAGCAGCACTCGAAACGGCGGCTTCAATTTCTTCTCACCCCCGATCCCAGGCCTCGGCGGCGACGGTGGCAGTGAATATGGCACTGAAACGGCGACCGACGTGGAGTTGGGCGCGAAATTCAAAGGTCGTGTGGCAGATATGCCGGTTCGCCTCAATGTCGCGGTCTACAACCTGAAAGTCAAAGATTCGCAGCGCGTCACTTATGCAGTGCTGTTCGGCAATCTGGCCGCGATCACGGTCAACGTGCCGAAGACTCGGGTAACGGGTCTGGAACTGGATGGCAGCATCAACCCGGTTTCCTGGTTGCAGTTGGGCGGGAGCTTCAGCCTGACGGATGCGAAGTTCACGGATAATCAAGTGAGCGTTCTGGGCGGCGACCCGGTCGGGTTTGGTCCGGTTCCGGACACACCGCGCAGGTCGGGAGCGGCCTATGCTGAGTTCGGTGGCAACGTCATGGATCAGACGCGACTGGCGCTGCGGCTCGAAGCCTACGGCCAGTCACAATCGACTTTCAGTTCGACCGGCGACTCGGTCAACCCCGGTTCGACGCTGCCAGGCTATGGTCTGATCAATGCCCGCTTGTCTCTGGAGAGTCAAAACTCCGGCTGGTCTGTCGCCGCCGTTGGCAAGAATCTGGCGAACAAGGTGTATTACGTCGGTGGCATCGGATTCGGCAGTCTCTTTACCTACAATCTTGCCGTGCCGGGCATGCCGCGGACCTTCGCAGTCGAAGCACGCTATAAATTCTGATACATCTTTCCGATCGGGAGCTTCAGATGGCTGGAAGAATCGAAGGCAAGATTGCGGTGGTGACCGGCGCAGGCTACGGCATGGGCGCGGCGATCGCGGAGCGCTTTGTCGAGGAGGGTGCTTTTGTCGTCGCGGTGGATATCTCGGGTAAGCAGAACGAGGTCGCCAAGCGTCTGGGCAAGAAGTGTCTGCCGTTTCAGGCAGATGTTTCGAAAGCCGAGGATGTGCGCGACATGATGGCTGCCGCCAAGACGACCTTCGGCGGGCTCAACATCCTGTGCAACAACGCCGGCATTCAAGGTCCCTTGCAAAAGACGGCCGATTACGACGAGGCTGCGTTCGATCGCGTCGTTGCAGTCAATGCCCGCGGTGTATTTCTGGGCATGAAATATGCGATACCGATCATGCTGGAGAGCGGCGGTGGCAACATCGTCAACACGGCGTCCATGGCCAGTGTGGTCGCCTTTCCGCAGCTGGTCGCATACAACGCGTCGAAGGGCGCGGTTCTGATGATGACCAAGACCGCGGCGGTCGAATATGCGGAACAGAAAATCCGCGTCAACTGCTTTTGCCCCGGGTCGATCAAGACCGGAATGCTCGACGGCATGCCACAGGAATATGTGGATGCCGTAATCCAGGCCAATCCTGTCAAACGCGTCGGATTGCCGCGCGAGATCGCCGATCTTGCCTTGTTTCTCGCCAGTGACGAAGCAGCCTTTATCACCGGCGCCGAAATCCTCATCGATGGCGGTTACACGGCACTCTGACGGAAGGCTAGCGGCAATGAAGCTCATCAACGCAAAGCCCAGTCCCTTCGGCAGAAAGGTCGTGATTGCGCTGCACGAGAAGCAGATTCCGTTCGAACTGCAGTGGGACATTCCGTGGCACGCAGACACCTGTGTGGGCGAATGGAATCCGCTGCAGCAGCTGCCGATCTTGATCGCCGATGATGGCGAGGTCGTCTACGAGTCGTCCTATATTCTCGACTGGCTGGAAGTCCGATATCCGGCCTTGCCGTTGGTGCCGCGTGACGCGGAATCCCGGCTGACGATGGGTCGATTCCGTGTGCTGGCGGTCGGCGTGATGGACGCGATCGTACGCATCAACTTCGAGCTGGCGCGCCCGCCGGAGCAGCACAGCCAGAAGTGGCTGGCACGCAATCAACGTAAAGTGTCCGGGGGAATCCGCGAAATAGGGCGACTGATCGACGGCAAACCGTTCGCTGTCGGTGGAGCACTGACGCATGCGGATCTCGAAGTCGGATCGGTGTTGGGGCATCTGGATTTCCTGATCAAAGAGATTCCGCCGCTGGCCAGCTCTTTGCTGGTTGACGGTGGCTGGCGGTCACTGCATCCGTGCCTGTCCGATTATGTGGCGGGGTTGGAAAGGCGTCCGTCGTTTCAGAAGGCCACTCGCGAAATGATCCAGATTGATTTTCAAGGCGTGGTCGGATGAAGAACCCTCCGCGCAAAGGAATGCAGTCGTGAAGCAGTCGAGTTTCGGTGCTCCCAATGTGCAGGGACTGATCACGGCAGAAACCCCCGTGGGTTTTGAACTGATCGGCGTCAAAAAGAAAGCGGCCATCCAGTTGATGGGCTCGCGGCTATGGGGGCGATTCAATCCCAATCATTGGGACCCCGTCTATGCCGCCGAGACAGGATTGAAGGCGCCCATCCAGACCGGGGAAATGTCCTCGGCGTATCTGGCAGAGATGTGCGTCAACTACTTCGGCCGCAACTTTTTTTGCAACGCCCGAGTGGTTTGCAAGTACGTCGCCTCAACCTTTGCCAACGAAGTCATCACAACCCACGGTGTGGTGCGCGAGAAGACGCCAAAAGGGAACGGCTTTCGTTTCAAAGTGGAGATCTGGGCGGACAACGAGCACAAAGAAATGAAAACCGTCGGCTGGGTGGAAGTGGACGTCGGCGTATGAAGACCACGAAACCGGAGAATGCCCCGTTGGAACCGACTACGGATTCTCTGCGGCCGATGACGGAAATTCAGATTCAGCAGACGCGCGAGTTCGTGAGAGGGCTGAACTCCGTATCGCAGACCTATTGGGACATGGTGACAGTCGGCGATGAGCTGTCGCGAGATCTGCACATAACGCCCGAGCTCGTGATTCTGTACGCCGACAGCGTCGAAGACTACAACCCCTGGTACGAAGGCTGGTTGATGAATACCTGGAATATGGAGGGCAGCTCACCCTTCGGTGGGGCGATCGTGCCGCCGCTGCTCGTGTCGCACTTCGTGCTGTCGGTGCAATTCGACCACACCAAACCGTTCGCCATTGGTTCGATCCATACTTTCCATGACTCGGAGATCATCGCGCCGATCCCTGTTGGCGCCACCGTTCGCATTCACACCAAGGCGGTCGATAAATTCATCCGTCGAGAGCGACGCTATGTGCGTCACGAAGTCACGGTGACCGACGTCGCGACTGGCAAGCCCTACTTCAAAGAACTCCGGGACATCATGTCGCTATGACAACCGCTGAGAGAATTCCCGTCGCCGAAGATCTGTTCCGTTGGTCGCACGGGTCCGTGGAGCTCATCGGGTCGCGCTGCAAGGCATGCGGCACGCACTACTTTCCCAAGCGATTGAGCTGTTCCAACCCGGACTGCAAGGACAAGGAACTGGCCGAGGTGGCGCTGAGCCGTCAAGGGCGGCTCTACAGCTACACGGTCCAAGGTTACCGGCCTCCGGCTCTGTTCAAGATGGAACCGTGGACACCCTATGCCATCGGCCTCATCGATCTGCCCGAAGGAGTTCGGGTGATGGGGATGCTGACCGGTTCGGCGCTCGAGGACATCGTGATCGACATGCCGATGGAACTCACGGCCGAACCGCTGTATCGCGACGAACTGGGTCGCGATGTGATGACCTACAAGTTCAAACCGGTCGCCAGTGGCGCGGGTGCGGCATGAGGCCGGTTTATGTCCTCGGCGTGGCGGCGCATCCGTGGGGAAAATTCCCGGATAAGCCGCAGCTGCAACTCGCGATCGATGCGATGACGGCCGCAGTGCGCGATGCGGGTCTGGATTGGCGCGATCTGCGGGGGCTCGTTGCAGCCAGCTCACGGTTCGAAGGCGGGCTGGGCTGGGGCCTGCATGCCAACGAATTGCTGCAAGCCGTGTCGGAACAGGGCATCCCGGCGATCAACGTCGGCGGCGGATGTGCGGCGGGTGCGATCGCGGTGCATACCGCCTCGATGATGGTTGCCAGTGGCCACTGCGATACCGTCGCGGTCGTCGGCGCCGAGCGTATGCCCAAAGGATTCATCCCTCGACCGCCCGGATGCCCCGACGACATCACCGACAGTGACTATCTGCGGTGGGTGACGATGGGAGCCACCAATCCTGCCTACTGGGCGCTGGAAGCTCGACGCCGGATGCACGACTTCGGCACGACCGAACAAACCTTGGCGCAAGTGTCGGTGCTGATGCATCACAACGCAGTCGGTAATCCGCTGGCGCGCTACAGAAGCGAATGTACCGTCGAGCAGGTGCTGAATTCACCGACGGTCGCTGATCCTTTGCGCCTGCTCGAAATCTGTGCGGTCAGTGATGGCGCCGCGGCGGTGATCCTGGGTTCGGAAGAATATGCGCAGCGCCTGCACGGTCCGCGGGTGCAAGTGGCGGGATCCGCGATCGCGACAGGTCGTTTCGGCGATCCTGCTTCGCGCATCCCGACCGTATCCGCCAATCCACAAAAGTCCGTGCCGCACACGAGCGAAGTAGCGTGCGCCGTCAGTCGGGCGCTCGAACTCGCCGGCATGGGGCCGAAGGACGTCGATCTCATCGAGCTTGCAGACAATTCTGCGTGGCAGGTTTTGGCATGGCCCGAGTTATTTGGGTTCTTCGAACCCGGGCAGTCGGACTGGATGTTGGAGCATGGCGAGATGGGCATCGGCGGCCGGCTACCGATCAACCCCAGCGGCGGTTTTCTCTCCTTCGGTGAGGCGACCACTGCGCAGGGCGTATTGCAGGTGTGCGAATTGGTGTGGCAACTGCGGCAACAAGCGCAGGGGCGCCAGGTACCCGATGCCCGGGTTGGCATGTCGGCGATTTTGGGCTTGGGTGCAAACGGGGCGTCGATTGTCCTGAAGACCTGACGCAGATGGGTCATCGACTACATGCGCTGCCAGCTCAGCGGAGGCGAATTAGATGAATGAGGTCGACGTGTTGATTGTCGGGGCGGGTTTCGCAGGCCTCAGGGCCCTGCATACCGTGCGCTCCAAAGGCATGAGCGCCGTCGTATTGGAGGCGAGTGCCGATCTGGGTGGTGTTTGGTACCACAACGGCTACCCTGGCGCTCGCTGCGATGTCGAGAGCTACGACTATTCCTATCGATTCTCCGAGGAACTCGAGCAGGAGTGGCGCTGGTCCGAGCGTTACGCGCAGCGACCTGAGATCTTGAGCTACATTCGCCACGTCGCCGATCGGTTTGCACTTCGTCCGCATATTCAGTTCAACACGCGCATGACGAGTGCCCGCTATGACGAACAGTCACGGCGCTGGACCGTAAAATCGGCGAACTCCGGGGTGTGGAGCGCACGCTTTTTGATGTTGTGCGTCGGACAACTCTCGACGACCAAGCGGCCGGACTATCCGGGCCAAAACACGTTTGGTGGCGAGATTTATCATAGCGGTGAATGGCCTCACCACGCGGTCGACTTCACCGGCAAACGCGTTGCCATCATCGGTACCGGCTCTTCGGGGATGCAGATGACGCCGGTGATTGCGCCGTTGTGCAAACACCTGGCCGTATTCCAGCGAACGCCGAATTACAGCATTCCCGCCGCTAACGCACCCGTCTCCGACGCGGAGGATCGTGCGGTCAAAGCGAATTATCGCGCCCGACGCGAGCAGGCGGCAAACTCGCCAAGCGGTCTGGGATTTGTCCCGAACAAGAAATCCGCGCTCGATGCAACGCCCGAAGAACGCGAAGCGGTTTATGAAGCCGCTTGGAATCGCCTTGGATTCGGCTTCGCATTGACCTATCACGATATCTTGTTGTCCAAGCCGGCCAACGACACCGCAGTCGAATTCGTGCGTCGAAAGATCGGTCAACTCGTCACCGATCCGAAGCTGAGGGCGGCGTTGATGCCTGCGGACTTTCCGTTTGGAACACGACGTCCCTCGGTGGACAGCGGGTATTTCCAAACCTTCAACCGGGACAATGTCGAGTTGGTGGATTTGCGGCAGACGCCGATCGTTGCGTTCACCGAGCGCGGAATTCGCACCACGGCGGCGGAGCACGAGTTTGACGTCGTGATATTCGCGACCGGCTTCGATGCCTTCACCGGCTCCTTGCTGAAACCTGAAATCATCGGCCGTGGCGGTGTCACGCTCAAAGATAAATGGGAGAAAGGGCCAGTCACGCAATTTGGGGTGGCGGTTGCAGGTTTTCCAAACCTCTTCGTCGTTGTCGGTCCCGGCAGTCCGTCGCTGCTGAGCAATGTCCTGGTGTCGACCGAAGAACAGCTGGATTGGTTTGCCAATTTGTTGGACAAGATGAACGCGGGCTCATTGACCGAGTTCGAAGCCACCGAGGAGGCGGAGCAGTCGTGGACCGATCAGGTCCAGGCGCGCGCGGGGGAAACGCTGTACCTGAGCACGTCCTCCTATTACAACGGTGCGGAGATCGCCGGGAAGCCGCGCGTGTTCATGCCGTATTCCGGCGGCGTGCGCGGTTATCGGCGCTTGTTGAACCAATGCGCCGCCGAGGGCTATGCCGGATTTCGGTTGAGGTGATCGCGTGCCGCCCGACTCTTGCTTCGCGGAAATGCTGGCGGATCGACGCAACGAGATGCGACGTCCGCCCGCCTCCGTATCGCTGAGCGATATTCGCGCCGCGGCCGCGGCGTTCATGCGCCTTGCCTCCGGACCTGGAGTGGCAAGGGTGGACGAGGTGACGATCGACGGCCCGGGCGACGCCGGTTTGCGTTTGCGCCTCTATCGACCCTCTTTGGATCCGGATCTGCCGGCGGTCATTTTTTGTCATGGGGGTGGCTTCGTTTTCGGCGACCTGGATACTCACGATGCGTTGTGCCGTGGACTCGCCGTCGAATCCGGATGCGTGATCGTCGCAGTCGACTATCGTCGCGCGCCTGAGCACACATTTCCTGCGCCGATCGATGACTGCTTGGCCGCGATAGCGTGGGTGAACGCACAATCGGCAGCGCTTGGATTGAGGGCATCCGCCGTGGCGCTCGCCGGTGATAGCGCAGGCGCGCACATTGCCATCGGCACGGCGCTGACCCTGCGAGATCGAGGCGCTCCTGTGCGGCATGTTGCGCTTTTCTATCCGGTCATCGATCCGGGTTGCGACTCTGCCTCAATGACCGTGTTGGGCAAGGGGGGTTATTTGCTGACGCGCGCGGCAATGCAGTGGTTTTGGGAGTGCTACCTGCCAGCGCCGTCACGGCTCGATCCACGAGCGAATGCCTTGACTGCAGATCTGCGAGCGTTTCCGTCGACGACGGTCCTCACTGCCGAATTCGATCCTTTGCGAGATGAGGGCGAGTCCTTCGCCGCGCACCTGCGAACGGCGCTCGTGCCTGTTGCCGTTCATCGATGTGCCGGCATGATTCATGGGTTTGCGGGAATGCCCCAGGTGACCCCTCACGCCGCCGCGGCGACCGAGTGGGTCGGTCGCGCGCTTGGCCGGGCCTTTTGAAGATGAGGCGGCAGTCATGCCAATGAGCGAAACCCGGTCGCCGCTGCCCTCGGTGAAGTCTCGACAGCAAGCGTTGGAGGCTGCGTATGCGCCGTGGCGGCCGCGCACGCTGGATCAGATGCTTGATCACGTCGCGCGACTTCATCCGGATCGCGACTTTGTGGTGACGGACGATCGTAGCTTCAGCTATCGCGCGATGTCGCAATGGGCTGGTCGGATCGCCGCAGGCTTGTCGGCTCTGGGAGTGCGACCCGGTGACCACGTGGCCGTCGTGCTGGCCAACTATCCGGAATTCGTTGCCGTAAAGTTTGCGATCGCCCGAGCCGGCGCGGTCATGGTGCCGGTGAATTTTCTCAATCGCCGCGATGAGCTGGGGTATGTCCTGCGTCAGTCCGACGCCACAGTTTTGATCACGATGGACCGCTTTCGCGATCTGGATTACCTCGAGGCTCTGGATCAGTTGGCTCCCGGTTGGGAAGTCAAGGGTGGCGGTGAGGCCTTGCCGAGTCTGCGGCATGTGGTCGTGTTTGCCACCGGCAATCACAGCGTTCGAACCGGCGCGAAGCCGTTCAGTGCGTTGGAAAAGCCGGAGGGAGCGCCGGCCGGCGGCGACCCCGCGTCGCTCTCCGACATCATCTACACCTCCGGAACGACGGGCCCGCCGAAGGGCGTCATGCTGACCCACGACATGATGCTGCGATCGGGTTACGGCAGTGCCTACGCTCGAGCGTTCGAGGATGGCCGACGAATTCTCTGCTCGTTGCCGCTGTATCACGTCTACGGTTACGTGGAAGGCCTGCTCGCCGCCCTGTTCGTCGCGGGTTCGATCATACTGCAGCTGAAGTTTGACGCTGCCGCAACGCTGCGTGCCGTCAGTCGGCATCGCGCTAGCGATGTGTTGCTCATCCCAACCATGACACTCGCCCTCATCGAGGAACAAAAGCAGCATCGCCACGATATTTCCTCGTTGCGCTCCGTCATCTCGTCGGGAGGCCGTGCGCCGGCCTATTTGTGGGACGACATTCGAACGTGGTTGGGCGTGGCGGAGATCACGACCGGTTACGGCATGACCGAATGCACGGCGTCGACCACTGTGACGCGTCCGGATGATCCGCCGGAGAGATTGTTGACGACCAACGGTCGATTGCGCGATGTGGGTGCCGCGGGCAACCGCGCGAGCGGCAACCGGCTCGTCGACTATCGGACCATTGACCCGTTGACCGGCACAGACGTTGCGCCGGGCGAAGTCGGAGAATTGGTCGCGAAGGGTGTCGGGGTCACGAAAGGGTACTATCGCAAAGCGGAGGAGACGGCAGCTGTCTTCACGGCCGACGGATGGCTGCGCACGGGAGACCTGGCTCGCATCGATGCGGACGGCTACCTCTCGCTCGCGGGCCGCCTGAAGGAATCTTACCGATGCGGTGGGGAGACCGTTCTGCCGACCGAGGCGGAAGACCAGTTGGTGCTGCATCCTAAAGTGCTACAGGCGCATGTGGTGCCGGTGCCCGACCTCAAGATGGGGGAGGTCGGCGCCGCTTTCGTGGTGCTGCGCCCCGGCGCCGAGTTGCAAGGCGATGAACTCATCGACTACTGCAAACCACGTCTCGCCAGGTTCAAGATTCCAAAATACGTCATCCCGATCACTGCAGAAGCGCTGCCAACCACGGCGTCAGGGCGAGCGCGAAAGTTCATGTTGACGGAAATGGCGATACGCACGCTGGGGTTGCAATGAACGCAGAGCGAGAAGTTGCACCACGCGTTGCGATCGTGACCGGCGCTGCACGCGGAATTGGCGCCGCTGTCGCGTTGCGGCTTGCGGCCGACGGCCTGCACGTGGCCGTCCTCGATCTGAATGAATCTTCCTGCGCAGAAACGGTGGCCGCAATCGAGTTTCTGGGTTCACGAGCGATTGCAGTCGCTGTCGACGTTGCCAATGAAGCGGCGATCCATGATGCCGTCAAACAGGTGGCGGAGCGACTGGGTCCGCCGACCGTGCTCGTCAACAACGCCGGGCTGCTGCGGGAGCGCACCTTGGCGAAGACCGCGCTCGAAGACTGGGACTTGATGCTGAATGTGAATCTGCGCGGCGCGTTTCTCATGAGCCGGGCCGTGGCGCCGCACCAGCGACAGGCGCAGCATGGACGGATCGTGAATCTGTCGAGCACTGGCGCGCTTGGCGCCGTCGGATTGGCGGCCTACTCAGCGGCGAAGGCCGGCCTGCAAGGGTTGACGAAGACGCTGGCCATCGAACTGGGACGATACGGCACGACGGTCAATGCCGTTGCGCCGGGGTTCGTCGCGAGCGCCATGACGGCCGGTGTTGCCGAGCGGGTCGGAGTGTCCTTCGAAGAGATGCAGCAGAGCATCGTCAAGGATGTGCCGGTCGGCAGGGTGGGGCATCCCGAGGACATCGCCCATGCGGTCGCTTTTTTTGTGGATCGCCGATCGAGCTACGTCAGCGGCCAAGTCCTGTATGTGGCCGGCGGACCAAAAGGTTGAGTAGGATTATTACCAGGCGCATTCGGTGAGCGCGCCTACGCGTACGAAACTTGCGGAGAGTTAACATGAATCGAATCAGCATCTATCAATTGTTACTGGCAGGCGCGGCGCTTGTCAGCACTGCGGCTTCCGCAATCGAGGTGTCGGGCCGCGTGGTCGACGATGGCGGCAAACCGGTTCCGTTTGTGCGTCTGCGGCTGGCGGGCGCCGGTGCCGTACCCTTCTCCCGATCCGTATTCACCGATGCCGATGGAACTTTCTCGGCTCACTACGAAAAGGTCACGGCCTCCAAGTTGAAGATCGACGTGTTTCGCATCGGCTGGCGCGAAAGCAAGCGAAAGGTGTCGACCACGGCCGACGGAGTGGTCGTCCAACTCGAGGTGCGCCGCGAGGCCAATGTCGCTGATCAGGTGCCGCCGTCGGCATGGCTGAAGGGAGACCCGGATTCGCAGGCCTATCAACTGACCACACTGCAGTGTTCCAACTGCCACCAACTGGGCTCGACCCGCGTCCGCAATTTCTCGCGCACCTTGGCGAATCAACCGATCGGTGACCGTTCAGAAGCGTGGGTCACGCAAGCAGCCGATGATCTTGCCCAGGACAAAAGGAATCCTTCCGATGTTCCCGCCCATGGCCGCGTGGCCGGTTGGGAAGCCATCGTTCAGTATATGAGATACGTCACGATGTACGTGGGCGACCCGCCGGAACTTCGCTGGAATCTCAAGAAAGACAGCGTCTTCTACAACGCCTTGTTGGTACCGGCGACCAGCCTGTTCATTCCCCAAGACATGTCCATCGTTGTGCCGAACCTCGCCCGCAATTTCCCGGTCGCGTTCGACAGCTTGACCGACTACGACGATCTCGAACGACTCGGTGAATACGGTGTCAACAAAAAGACCGTCATCGACGAATTCGTCCTGCCGACTTTCGGTTGGACGCGAGAGATTGCCATCACACCGGCGGCGAAAAAAGTGTACGTCCTGGAGACGGACAAGGACCGGCTGGGCGCCCTCGATGTGGCGACGGGTGGTGTGACCTGGTACCCGATTCCGGGAAAGGGGCGGCAGGGTCCACACACCATGAATTCGGATGCGAACGGCAACATCTGGTTGGGGTTGGAGGACAGTTTCAACATCGGCCGGTTCGACACCAACACGGAAAAGTGGCGTCTGTATCCGCCGCCCGAGGGCACGGTGTTTGGCGTCACCCACGACTTCGCCTACAACTCGGATCGTCATGTCGAGGCGGACTCGAAGGGTCGCATCTGGATCACGGACATGGGCAAGAACGAACTGTGGGGCATCAACATCGAGTCAGGTGACATCAAGACCTATCGCATGCCATTGCCCGTCGGCGAATCGCACTTTCATTCCCTGATGTACGGCGCCGCGATTGACACGAAACATAAGCGCGTCTGGTGGGCTCAACTGCTCGGAAACGTCGGATCGATCGACACGGAGCGCGACGTGGCGGAGCGCCTGATTCAGTTTCCCAAAGGCGCTGGCCCGCGGCGCCTCGCGCTTCAGGAGGACGGCACGCTGTGGGTGCCGCTGTTCGGTGCGGGGCAGCTGGTGAAGATCGACGGTGAAACAGGCGTCGAACTTGGTCGCTACACGATTCCGGATCGGGGTGCAGGCCCCTACGGCATCACGTATGACAAGCGTCGCAACGCGATCTGGGCAGCCACGTCGAATTCCGACCGCATCTACCGATTCGACATTGCACAGAAGAAGTGGCGTCACTACCCGCTTCCGCGTCGCGAAAGCTACATCCGCATGATTGAGCTCGACCCGGTGACCAACGACGTCTGGACGAGTTACGCAGCTCTGCCGGTCGGCAAGCGTGATCCAAAAGTGTTTGGTGTTGAAAGCGCGAATAACATGATCGTGCGCATACAGCCGGGGGATTGATTGCGCGACGAATATTCGAACCATTGACGCGCCGGCCGCTGCCTTGGAATTGGCAGATCCGTTTGGGCGGCCACGATGCGCCGGTTGTGCGCTGGCACCGCACCGAGGTTGACAAGTGTAGCGCGTAGGATACCGTCGCGGGATGGGGTTAATAGTTCGAGCGGAATTGCAGCTGTGATCGGCCGGGGCGGATAGGAAGTTCAAACCGCTCCTGCGGCGCAGTCTGATTCGCCGAACGGGCCATAGGGTGAGCCCGAAACTGGCCTCGGCAGGCCTTCACCGGCACCCCGGCGGCAACGATCCCCACTGCACCGCCAGCGGAGCGCAGATGCACCCTGTCGGCGGACTGAACCCCCCCTCCCTGCCCCGACCTGAATCCTCGCCACGCGCCGACCCAGTCCGCCGCCTCTTGCGCCAGCAGGAACGTCCCCGTCATCTTCACGCTCAAAGCAGACGGGACTGCACCGTGGCCCGCGCCAACACCCATTCTTCGGTCGCCAGTTTCTTGACGGCCTTCAGTACCTTTTGCGATGGTGTACCCGGCGGCGTCGAAAAGATGATGTTGTGGACAAGCTTGGGCGTTCTGCGCTGCCCGCGTATATCCCGCGCCGTTGCATGCCAGGGCGATTCAAGGTTCAGGTCCCAGTCCTCGATCAGTGCTTTCTGGAACCCCTTCTATTGGATGCGGTCGCCCATGTCAGTCTCCATCCCAAGGTCCCCGTCACGCCCAATATAAGCGAGGTGGGTTGCAACGCCCCGCATGGTATGCGCGCTCACGTACACGTTCACAATGACCTCCGGCGTCCGACCTACAGTTCGGGCTATCCGGTCAATCTGCGCCGGCGTGAATTTCCCTTGGCCCCTGCCCATAGGAAACAATATCCAAAATCGGGATTTGTCGGCGCAGGTCAACGACGCGCTTTTTCATGGCCTTCCTTCCAACTGACCAGGTTTGCGGCAACCAGAGCTTTCATATGATCGCGAAGTCCGGTGAGCGCTCGCAGCAAGGCCTGAAGGTCGCCCCGACTGGGACCATTCGGAGCTTCCCCTCGATTCACTGCCCGGGCGATCTGGTTACACTGTCTCCCGTAGCCCGCGGATGATTTCGAAGAAAGGGAGTTGAGAGCCTGAAAAACCAGCGGTCACCGCGCTTGGCGAGTAAAATACAGCAGGTCAAAAAATTACAGGTGGCCCCCATGCCAGCGCGAATTTGGACTCTTGAACAGCGTGTACAACAATCGTTGGCAATACAGCACTGGAAGCCGTGGGTGACCACCACTGGCCCCAAGACGGTCGAAGGCAAAGCCAGGGTCGGACAGAACGCCTACCGCGGGTACCCTCGGGCTACTTTGAAGGCGCTGCGTCACTTGGCACGGCTGTGGGCTAACGACGCTGCTTGGCTGAAGTCGGTTTGCCGCCCCACCCGTGGTAGTGCTTGAGGGCGTAGAGCGCGGCCTCGATTTTGCCGAACTTCGCACAGGCGATTAGCGCCTCGCTAGCCTTGATCTGCGCCTGCGTCCTCCCCTTTGCGATAGACAGCTGTACGGGCTCCCTGTGCTGTCTGGCTAGCTCCCGCCACTCGTCGTCTGAAAGACCAATAGCTGAACCAATCTCCGCCGCAGGGGTGAGCTCAGCCGCAGCCGTGGTGATCGCGTTCAGTAGGTCGGGCAGGGGAGTGTCCATACAAACCTTGTCCATCTTTCTTGAACAGCCCATCCGGGGGTGGGTGCCGGCAGCAGCGAGCCATAAGCTGTGGTATCGAGCATTCCGACCAGCAGATGCTTAGGCTGTATTTTGGCCGTACCCATGGCCGCTCCTCCCCTGGCTTCAGGCTGGTCTGCGAAGACTTTTAATGATTGTGATTTCGGGACGTTTACCGGACCTCTTATGAAGCGTAATTAATCCCCCTTGGGCTAGCTGGGCCAGTCCGCCACTTGCTGCGTCACGTCCGATGTTCAATAGCGCTGCAGCCTTTTTCGTGAGTTTGAAGGGTTTTCCTTCTTGCATCCCGTGCAGCCACCACAACGCGACAGCAACGTTGAGCGTTTTCCCAGGCATTGCGGCAGCCATACTAAGCCACTCCATCGGAATAGGCCCCCGAACGAATAAGTCCTTTGGTGGGGCCTCAACCAATCCACCTACCACAGCATTTAGCTGCAGTCGTTTTACAGGCACGTTCTTATCGGGAATATAGGAGGTATACATAGAGATAGATATAAGAGAATAGACGGGTGGGGTAGCACGATGCAGGTAGGTGTGGCGTGTCGCCGCAGGTACCCTTAGTGGGACACCCCGACGAGGCGCATAACTTTTTGCCACATGATGTCGCCACGGGGGTCCATATAACGGTCGGGGTAGTGCACTTTTTTGACGTCGCTGCGAAGGGTAAACCCATTGAGAACTATCTCACTGGCCTCCTGCATCAGCGATTGGGTCGTGGCAACTGCCTGGTCCAGTTCGTTTAACGTGGCTTCAATCAGCACGGCATCATGTATAGGCGCACAGACTCTCACGCCTGCTTCAGTCAGGAGGATGCAGGCAACCCGCAACATCTCCGCGCCGTTGGCTTGCATTGGAAAGTTGCGGAGGCTTCGAATGTTAAGCTCCCTGCGGGTATCGATCTGCCAACCAAGCGCGGCCCACAGCCTGCCTCCGAGTACCGCTTCGTCCACCACCTTGTCCGACCATTCCCAAAATCGGCGGTAGGCTCGTCGATGCAGGTCGAGAAGTTGGCGGGCTCGAGCCACCGGCTGGTTAACCCGGGCCGCCAGACTATCCTCACCCATTCCATACTGCACCGCAAGGACGCAGGCCTTGAATTGTTCGCGTTCGTTCGCGTGGGTCTGTTTCGTTGCGGTGCTCGGTACTGCGCCCGCCTGCATGGCAAAGGCTAGATAGGGGTCTCCGGAGCGGTAGGCTTCCTGCATGGCCTCGTCACCCGACAAGGCTGCGGCGATGCCAAACTCCTGTTGGCTCCAATCTACGTAAGCTAGACCCCAACCGGGAGGTGGTTGAATTAGCCCGCGCAGCCAGACCGACGGGCCAAAGATAAATTTGGAGTTCGACGGCTGATTGCGCCCGGTACGCGCCCGAAAGGGTGACAGCAAACAACGGTTGCGCTCGTCGTCGCCTACCTGCAGATTGGCCAGGCGCATTCCAGACAAAGCGGACCGCAGTTCGCGGATTGGTGCTACCTCGACATAGGTGCGTGCCATTTCGCGAAATGTGCCATCGCACATGTCGAGCTGTCCGCTTTCCAGTCGCGGCCAGGGAATGCCATTGGCCACCAAATACGATTCCCACCGCTTAATCTTGAAGCTACGCCCGTCATAGACGCCATATTCACTGTCGATATCCGCAATCAACTGATCCTGAATCGCAAGCCAATGGGTTTGGAGTTTCCCCAACGCTTCAGTGTCGATTGGGACGCCAACCATCTGGATGCGCGACACCGCCTGCATGTAGCGGCCACGAAGCAGCGCACGCGGCCAGTCGATCTGGTCTTGCATGGCCGTGAGCAGGTTGTCGAGCGCCACCACATCGGCCGCGCAATAGTCCAGAATCGCCAATTCCTCTGCTGGACTCCACGGGCCGCCGGTCAGGATCAGATCGCGCATGGCATCCTTTTGCTCGCCACCGATGCTACGCAGACCGTAATGCATCAGCGCACCGAGCAGCCCGCTGCCGTGTGCCAGGCGCATCCCATTGGTCAGCCAGCGGAATTCGACGAAGAGGTCAAGTACATTGGCTGGAGGCGGCCACCCTAATGCATGGAAACAGTCCAACTCCGCAGAGGCGTAATAGGCGACGAATAGCGCCTCCTTCCCCGTGGGGAAGGGGGCGCTAGTCATTCGCTGCAGATCGACCTGCCAGTGGCGGCAGGTACGCCCCGAAGGCCACTCACGTACCACCATGCAGACTGGAACTGGTGGATTGCCCTCGCTCTTCCCCCCCTGATGGAACTCAAAATCTACCAGATAGATTCCATCCGGAAAATTAAGTGGGGACATCATATTTCCCCTAAGAGTTTTTGCACAATTGGGTGGTCGAGACTGTTAATGATCTTGTTGCGGAAGGCTACCTCAATGAGGAACTCGATCGAGTGTGTAGGCCACTCGGGGTCCGGCAGCCTACCCGTGGCTTCATAAATGTCATATGCCCCCGCACTCATATTGGCGGTAGTCCGTATCCAGTGGGACTTCGCATGGTCAATGGCTGCCAATAGGGATTCGGGCCAAGAGTTTCGTGTGCCAGATTCTCCGGGTAGCCGGACAGGGATTAGGTATAGGTTGTTCTGGCGGTCGATAGCGACGTAGAAACTGCACGGTTGGACCAATGCACTGAGCACCTGCCCAATCTCCGGCGAAACTAGATAGTTTTCCTGGGCGGTTTTGTCCGCGTATAAAATAGCGTTGAAGACCATGGCATCAGATGGGTGTGTGCGATAAAAATGGCCCTGCTTAGGCTTACCAACCGTGACCTTGGTTAGTAATTTCTTGACGCCCTGCGTTTCTCCATAGCTGGGAGGTAGGCGCAATGCCCGGATGTCGGCGTTGGATTGACTTGTAGAGTTTGCCAAGGTGTCCCCCGTCGGGCTGTTGGGTATGAGGTCGGTTGCAGACCCCGGAATAGTGTGTTTCCCGTTCATAGCGCACCTCCTTTCGCCTGGACTTGGCCGGTGGACTGACCCCCGGCTACGCCTGCATCGGATGTCTTTCCGCCGCGACGGCTTTTGGCAGCTGCTGCAGATGCCTTGCTGGCTTTATCAAGGACGGCTGAGGAGGCGGTCGGGTTTTCGGTGGTGGATTGCCTATGCCAGAATTCAGCCACTTCCTTGATACGCCACCGAGTGCAGCGGGTCCGACGGAAAGCGGGTTGGGGGGCAAGACCCGTGCGGACGGCGTTGTGCCACCAGCTCTCGGAGACGGACCCTGTTGCAGCACAGGTGGCTGCATCTATTAATGCAACGCTGGCTAGGTCGCATCGGAGTTCATATCGCTTGATATCCATGGATCACCTCATATGGTTACTAAGAGGCGATCCTATTTATATCGTTATCACTGTTAACCCAGGCAAATACCCTTCCGTTTATTCATTTGTTCGGTTGTATTGACGGTCAAGATGGAGTAAGGGCCTGCTGGGCCTTTACGATGGCGCCGGGGAGTACGTCACCGGCATCTTTTTGTATTCCACAGTGGGTAAGCAGTTCCGCGGCGACGTCGACCACCCATCCGGTTTTTGACGTCGGTGGCAAATAGCCAAAGTGTTGGCGATAGACGCCAATGAAGTTCTTTAAGAGACTGTCTAAGAGGCGCATTTCTGGCGTTCGGTTCCAACTATTGCCCCGGTTTTGTTGCGTCCTACTGCGCTGAAGTTTTGCAACAGCGATAAGCTCCTCGATGGCGTCAATGGTTTTCGAGGGGTACTGCTTGTCTTCAGTTGGCTTGTATTTATTATTTTCCCAAGGCAAATAGTCTCGTCCCTCCTGTAGTTCTTGACCAAGTCGCCAATTGGTTTGCGTTTTTTCTAGATCTTCGTTTTCGATTCGACTAAGGTCTTGTAAATTTTGCAGTAGAGATGTTGCGCTGTTCGCGATGCGCAGTAATTTGGCTCTTAATTCTTTTGGGGTAGTGTTCGGTCGTTCTGTTTTTTCCAATATGAATATTTTCTTTGCCATATCCATCACCGCGGTCTTGAATTTTTCCCGCTCTGCAGCAGAAGGTTTCACTTGCGACCCCCATTTGCCGAGATGAATTGATCGTTCCTGAGCTGGTCGACAAAGTTCGCCCACTTGGACATCAGTTCCCTTCGTTGAGCGAGGTACTGGGTGCGGTTGTACGACCTCCCCAAGGCATCCGGGACTGCATGTGCCAACTGCGCCTCGATCACTTCGGGGGCGATGCCGACTCGCTCTGCAGCCATCGTGCGTGCCATGGCGCGAAAGCCGTGGGCGGTCATCTCGTCGTTGGCATAACCCATGCGGCGCAGCGCCGTACGTACTGTGTTCTCGCTCATGCAACGGACCGCGCTCGACAGCGAGGGGAATACGTACCGTCCTCCCCCGGTGAGGGGCGCCAGCTGTTGGAAGATGTCCACGGCCTGGCTGGCCAACGGGACTAGATGGGGGATGCCGTTGCCCTTTTCGGCTTTACGGCGTTTCATGATTTCTGGCGGCAGGGTGAGGGTGGCAGTGGCAAGATCGACCCACGCCCATTCCAGCTGGCGTAGTTCGCCGGGGCGCAGCAAGAGCAGGGCGGAGAGTTTCAGGGCGGCGACGGTGGCGGGGTGGCCGCTATAGGCGTCAATGGCGCGCAGCAGGCCGCCGGCCTGCCCGGGGTCGACGATGGCGGCAAAGTGTCGGGTGGGGACGGGGCGTAGCGCGTCACGCAGGTCGGCAGCGGGGTTGCGTTGGCAGACGCCGGAGGCGATCCCAAACCGGAACACCTGACCACAGGCGTCTTTGGTGCGGTGGGTGGTCTCGAATGCCCCCCGAGCCTCGATCTTGCGCAGGACCGCCAGCAGCTCGGGGGCGTCGATTTCGGTCAGGGGGCGGGCGCCCAGGGTGGGGAAGATCATTTGCTCCAACCGTAGGCGGGTCCGTTCGGAGTGGCCGGGAGATACTTTGGCCGCGTGGACGGTGGTGAGCCACTGCCTGGCGACGTATTCAAATGTGCCTGGTTGGGGGCGGCCGGTAGCGGCCAAATGGGTGGCTTCGGCCTTGGCCGTTTGGAGGGCTTTATTGAGCTTGCGTTGCTCGCTGGGGCTGACGCCATTGGCGTGTGTTCTACGAGCGTCCTCGCGGCGGCTACGGGCGTCCGCCAAGGACACGGCGGGGTAGGTGCCTAGTGACACCATGCCCTCCTTGCCGGCGCTACGGAAGCGCAGGCGCCACCAGCCCACGCCCGACGGCCTAGCCTCCAGCAGCATGCCGGCGCCGTCGCTGATGCGCAGGGCTTTGCCGGTGCTGGCGGCGCTTTTGAGGGCGGCTTTGACGGCTTTGTCGGAGAGGAGGTTGGTGCCTGCCATGAGGGTAACTTTCTGTTGAGGGTAACTGGAAAACCCGAGTTACCCTCAATGTTACCCTCACTGCAGCCCGACACAAGGGGTCCTATGCGGCCCTATGTGCTGAGGAGAATAACCTAACTCATTGATTTTGTTAGGTCGTTCTCCTCATGCGGCCCCATGTGGAGCCTTCATTGGTGGAGGCGGGGGGAATTGAACCCCCGTCCACGAACCCTACGCTACAAGATCTACATGCTTGTCCCACCAACTGTTTTCAATGTGGGCTACCCGATGGGCAGGGAGCACCCTCATCCAGCTTCGTCCTTTTTAGTTTGCCGCTACCCGAAACACGCGCGGTTCACGATCCTATGGTTGCGACCCCATTCCCCTCCGCATAGGCACGGGCGAGGATGGAGTTGGCGGGGCTTAAGCCGCCAGTGCGTAGCTGTTGTCGTTCGCAGCTAGAGTTTTTGCAAGTAGTTTTACGAGGTATCTTGCACCTCGGCATGCACTTGGAGTTTCGCAGTCCATGTCGAACCCGGTCGCCCCCAGTTGTCCGTGGCATTATAGCGCCCCGGCACTCCCCCTGTATGGGTCTCTTTAAGGAAGTTTCAAGATGAGCATCACCCGCATCGAATCCGGCAAGCGCATGAGCCAGGCCGTGGCCCACGGCTCGCTGGTCTTTTTGGCCGGCCAGGTGGCCCCGGACCCCACGCCCGACGTGGCGGGCCAGACCCGCCAAATTCTCGGCGAGATTGACCGTCTGCTGGCCTTGGCCGGCACGGACAAGACACGGATTTTGTCGGCCACCATTTACCTGACCGATATTGCGACCTTTCCCGAGATGAACGTGGTCTGGGATAGCTGGGTGCCCCAGGGCCACTTACCGGCCCGTGCGACGGTGGAGGCCAATTTGGCCGCCGCGGTTTATAAGGTGGAAATCCAAGTGGTCGCGGCGCGGTAAGACTGCGCCATGGTGGAGCATTCCGCGCTCCTGTTGCCGTTGGCGCTGTTTGCCGGCGCGGTGCTGTACACCGCGGTGGGCCATGCAGGTGCCTCGGCGTACATCGCCGTCATGACGCTGTTCGGGGTGTCGGCGGGGGTCATCAAGCCGACGGCGCTGGCGCTGAACATTCTGGTGTCCGGCTTGATCGCCTTCCGCTACGTTCGGCGGGGCTATTTCAACCGTCAGGTGGCGCTGCTGGTGTTGGCAGGGGCGATCCCGGCGGCGTTTGTGGGGGGCTACATTCAGCTGCCGGGCCACTACTACAAGCCGCTGGTCGGTGTGGTGCTGTTGCTGGCGGCCTTGCGCTTGCTCACGGTCCCAAAGACCGAGACCTACGCCACGGCCACGCCACCCGGCACGGCGGTGGGGGTGTCGGCGGGGGCCGTCATCGGCCTGTTGTCCGGGCTCACCGGGACCGGGGGGGGCATCTTCCTGTCGCCGTTGTTGGTGTTTCGTCGCTGGACAACACTCAAGCAGGCCTCGGGCACCGCGGCGGTGTTTATCTTGGCGAACTCTACTGCGGGTCTGCTCGGCAACGTCAGTTCGGTGCGTTCGCTGCCTGCCGAGCTGCCCGTTTATGGCGCAGCCGTATTGCTGGGGGCGTTGGTGGGTAGCCAGCTGGGTCTGGCCCGGTTCGATGGGCGGGCCCTTCGGCGGTGCCTGGCCGCGGTGCTGCTGGTGGCTGCCGGAAAGTTTCTGTTCGCCTGAAACGGCGGGTGCCGGTAAGGCACGCGCCTAGGGCGTTATTGACAGGGGTTTTACGTAGTTATTGGCGGTAACTGCAGACGATAACGCGCGTCGTTCGCGTTAAGGTGCCCTTACGCTACACCAGTTGGTGCAGTGCCCTTAAAGGAGTACCCATGCTCGATCTACGTCTGCTGCGCCTTGTCGCCGTGGCCGGCCTGTCGCTTTCGGCCTTGGCTGCCAGTCCGGCCGCGCAGGCGGTCGACGCGGACGGCGCCCTCATGCTGGCCCGTCAGAGCGGTTGCCTTAAGTGCCACGCGGTGGACAAGAAGAAAGAGGCGCCTGCATACCGCGATATCGCCGCCAAATACAAGGGTAACAGCGAGGCGCCGGCCAAGCTTTACCACCACATCACCAGTGGCGAACGGGTGAAGTTTGAAGATGGCCACGAGGAAGACCACAAGGTGGTCAAGAGCAAAGACCCGGCCCAAATCCGCAACCTAGTGGATTGGATTCTCTCGTTGCCTGGTGGCACCGCCCCAAAGTAGCGCGGTGTGTCGGTGCTTGCTAGCACCGTTTTCCAGATTGATCGACTAACGGGGAGCACAGCATGAACGTGTTGGGGAAACTTGCGCCTTGGATTCTTGGAATGGCACTCGCCGCGGGCCTGCCCACGGTTGGTGTGGCGGCGGCGGTGTCGGTAGTCGATCGCAGTCTGCAGGGTGATGTGGTCTGCACGCGGTGCCATGACGAATCTGAAACCCAACCGATTCTCGCGATGTACAAGACGCGCCATGGCGTGAAGGCCGACAGTAGAACGCCGGGCTGCCAGTCTTGTCATGGTGCCAGCGCGGCGCATGTGAAAAATATCGGCGGTACCGCGGAAAAACGCGCCTCGCCCAACACGCTCTTCGGCCTGCATGGCAAGAGCGACCCCAAGGCGCAGGCCGAGGTCTGCCTGGGTTGTCACGACGGCGGGAAGCGCAGTCTGTGGCATGGCAGTCAGCACGCAGGGCGGGATGTGCCCTGTGCCGCGTGTCATACGGTGCATGCAGCTCAAGACCGGGTGCTTACCCGCGCCACGCAACAGGAGGTTTGCTTCGGTTGCCATAAAACCCAACGCGCCCAGTCGCATCTCATCAGCGTGCATCCACTAGCGGCCGGCAAGGTGGGTTGCTCGGACTGCCATAACCCGCACGGGTCTACTGGCCCGAACTTGCTGGTGCGCAACTCGGTGAACGAAACTTGCTACACCTGCCATGCGGAAAAACGCGGCCCATTCTTGTGGGAACACGCACCGGTGGCAGACGACTGCACCACCTGTCACACGCCGCACGGGTCCACCAACCGGCCGTTGCTGAAAGCACGGGCGCCGTGGCTGTGTCAGGAGTGCCACAGCGGCGACCACGGTGCGCAGGTGAACAGCGGTGCGAACTTAGGTGGCGGCATGGTCACTTCGGTGAACGGGATCAATCCGCTGGCCAATGCCGCAGCGCGGGCTCAAGTGTCGGCGCGGGCCTGCCTGAATTGCCATGTGCTGGTCCACGGGTCCAACCATCCCGCCGGTGCGAAGTTCCAGCGTTGAAGCGCCGGAAACTGAGGAGAACTGTCATGTATACGACTGACCTGCGTCGCTCTGAAATTCTGGTGGCCGCCATGGTGGCTATGGCTGCCGTAGCAGCACCCACTGCAGCTGCTGAAGAAACGACGCTGGACCCTGCCGTGGCCGAGTTGACCGTACCCAAAAGCTCGCTGGAACTGGGGATAGGCAATGTTTCGTCAGCGTCCTATAAGTTTGGCGAATACAACGGGCTGGAGAAGCAGGGGGTCTTCGGGGTGGGGTCGTTGGATCTTCTTGGCGGAGGTCGCTATGACAGTGACGACGCCACACGCTGGCGTCTGAAGGGCACGGACTTGGGGCTGGCGACGCGCAGTGTGCTCGCAGAGTATGGGTCGCAGGGCACTTACCGGGTCACCGTGAGCTACGACGGCTTGCGCCGCAACCAGTCCGACAGCTACAGCACGCCCTACAGCGGCGCGGGCACTACGGTGCAGAGCCTGGCTTCCGGCTGGACGGTGCCGTTGGTGCCGCGGGTGAGCAGCAGTGCGGCCAATGCCCGCGGCTTGTCATCGGCGGTCAGTGCTTCTAGCGCGCTCGTTAGCGGCGTGCTGGTGGCGCCGACTCTGTTGCAGCTCGCCACGTCTGCGGCATTGCAAGCGGCCGACCTGCCGTTGTTCAACGGCTACGACCTGTCGACGGAGCGTGAACGTTACGAGCTGGCACTGGCTTACCAAGCCACACCGAAATGGACCTTCACGGCCAGCACCCGGCGCGAAAACAAGCAAGGCGCCAAGCCAATGGGAACCGTCACCCGCACCACAGCCGGTGATATCTCCGCGATTTTAGCCGACCCCATTGATCAGACGACAGACCAGTTCAATCTGGCGGCGGCCTATCGTCATCAAGGGAACTTCCTGCAAGCCGTTTACTATGGTTCAAAGTTTGACAATCATGTGGCTGCGCTCACCTGGAGCAACTGGGCGGCGCCTGGCACCTCGATGACCATGAGCAGCGCGCCCAGTAACCAGGCGCACCAGTTTTCGCTGACGGCGGGTCACGAGTTCAGCAAGAACACGCGGGTGGTGGCTAACGCTGCTTATACCCGTAACACGCAAAATGAGGCCTTTCTCACCGATACCAGTACCGTGCTGGTGCCGGTGGCTTCACTGAATGGCGAAGTGATTACCAAGACTTGGGGCTTGAAGCTCACCAGTCGTCCGCAACGCGCGTTGAATCTCTCCCTAGGGTATAAATTTGACGAACGTCGTAACCGAACGCCGGTGAATGTCTACGCGTTCTACGACGCCAATGAAGCGGCCGGTGGCGCTAATATCAATGCGGCTTTCAGTACGGCACTGGGAACGGCGGTGGGTTTACTGGCTAGCAATGCCAACGTGAACGCCAACCGTCCTTTCAGTCGTCAGCTGAACCAGTTCACGGCAGAAGCGGACTACCACCTCACGGCGGCACAGGCGGTCAAGGCGACACTGGACTGGCAACGCATTGAACGCTGGTGTGACGGCAGCTGGATCGCCTGCGTCGATGCGGACAAGGTGCGCGAGCTGAAAAGCGGGCTGGAGTGGCGCGCCAGCTATCTGGACTCGCGGCTGAATTCGCGGCTGGCCTACACCCACGGGCTGCGCAAGGTGGGTCCGTACAACGAAGACGCGTTCCTGGCGCTGGTGCCGATGGCCAACGTTAGCCCGTCAACGGCTACCGGTGGCATGAGTGCCTACGCTTATATGCTGGCCAACCAACTGACCGGCTACGGTCCTGCGGCCGGGTATACGCTCAACACGGGCAATGCGAATCTATTCTTTCCGCTGAACAACGCGCTGGCGAACGCCAGCTACTCCAATCAGAACCGCATCAGTGAATTGTCGGGCATGCGGCGTTATAACCTGGCCGATCGTCAGCGTGACCGGGTGCGTTGGACAACCGATTGGCAGCCGGTAGAAACTCTGGGTCTGCAGGCGTCCGTCGATTTCAACAAGGATGGCTACACCAAATCCCGTTACGGTTTGGTCAGTGCTCGTGACTGGTCGGCGAATGTGGAGGGCAGCTGGACGCCGAGCGAGTTATTAAATGCCACGCTGTTTTACACGCATGGCGACCAGCGTGCGCATAGCGCCGGCAATACTTACACCGCTAACAGTGCGACCTCGTCCGTCAGTGGCTTTACCGCCATTTCCGGTGGCTGCTTTGCCACCCTTGCCTTGCGCAATGCCAGTAACAAAATTGACCCTTGCCTCGATTGGGCCACGGACCTGCGCGATAAGGTGGAAGCGCTGGGGCTGACGCTGGAGCGGCGCCAGCTTTGGGCGGGCAAGCTGACGCTGGGTGGTGAGCTCACGTACACCCAGGCGCGTACCGACAACGCGGTGTCGGGTGGCAACTATGCCAACAATCCGCTGGCGGTGAGCGGTGCGGCTGTGGGCACCATCGCGGCGTTCTATCTGCCAGCTTCGGCTTTGCCTACGGTGAAATCCGCGGCGGTGGAGCTGCGCTTAAATGCCCTTTATGCCCTGAACGCCGCTTCGACAGTGCGTCTAGCCTGGATTTACGGCAATTTCAAATCGACCGATTACGCCTACGACGGCATGCAGCTCGGCGGTTTGTCCGGCGTGTTGCCTTCGCTCGAGAGCGCACCGCGCTATGTGGTGAATGTGGTGGTGGTGTCTTACGCGCATCGCTTCTGATGCAGCCAAGGCTGCATCAGTGGTTGTTTTTTATGGTTCAAAGGACGGCTCATGACTAACCCTACCCGTAGCCCCAACCCGGGTCTCATTCGGCGCTGCTGGCGCGCGGTCCGTCTGCCTAGTACGCGATG
Organism: Gammaproteobacteria bacterium; assembly: GCA_947469285.1. Lineage (GTDB taxonomy): Bacteria > Pseudomonadota > Gammaproteobacteria > Steroidobacterales > Steroidobacteraceae > CAIOHZ01. Next base: position 1,675 of record CANIOW010000031.1, on the reverse strand, counting down.
GTCTGTGTTGGCCTTGCTGGTGGTGGGCTTTTTCTCGGGCATCATTTTCTGGGGTGGTTTCAACACCGCCATGGAGCAGACGAACACCATCGCGTTTTGCACCGGGTGCCATGAGATGCACGACAACGTGTATCAGGAGTACAAAGAAACGGTGCACGACATCAACCGCAGCGGGGTACGCGCGATTTGTTCGGACTGCCATGTGCCAAAGGACTGGATCCACAAGGTGGCGCGGAAGATTCAGGCGAGTAACGAGGTGTACCACTGGTTGAAAGGCACCGTGGACACGCCGGCGAAATTCGAGGCGCACCGCATGCAGCTGGCCCAGAGCGTCTGGCAGACTATGAAGTCGACGAATTCACGCGAATGCCGGAACTGCCATGATTTCGTGGCGATGAACCCGGCTAAGCAGTCGCCGCGTGCACAGAAGAACCATGCCACGGCAGTGGCAGCAGGCAAGACGTGCATTGATTGCCACAAGGGCATTGCGCACCTGTTGCCACGCGAATACGTCGAAGACGAGTGACGGGCTGGCCGCCGGCGTTCAGCGTTGGCGGTCTTTCATGACGCGGGATTTTTCCCGGGCCCAGTCCTTGTCTTTCTCCGCGGCGCGTTTATCGTGGTCTTGCTTGCCCTTGGCCAGCCCCATTTCCAGTTTGGCGCGGCCGTCTTTCCAGTAAAGGCTCAGCGGTACCAGCGTATAGCCCTTGCGGTCCACGGCCCCCACCAAGTGGTCCAGTTCCTTGCGCTTCAGCAGGAGCTTGCGGCTGCGGCTGGGGTCGGCAATGACGTGTGTGGAGGCGCTATTGAGCGGCGTTAAGTGGGCGCCGAGCAGCCAAGCCTCGTTGTTCTTAATAACCACATAGCCTTCCACCAGCTGCACCCGGCCAGCGCGCAGGCTTTTGACCTCCCAGCCCATCAGCATCAGGCCGGCTTCATACTTTTCCTCGATGAAGAAATCGTGGCGTGCGCGGCGATTGAGCGCAATGGAGCCGCTTTGGCCGGTGCGCTCCTTTTTGGCGGTGGTCCCGGCCGGGGGTTTGCCCTTGCCCGGCGGTTTCGCGGTGGTATTCGGCTTCGCGGCCATGTTCCTGCTCGTGGTGTTCAGCCGGGTAATTTACACTCTCTGCATGCGCGAAGTACGAAGGCAGGCGTTGGTGCCGTATACACCGACCGAGATGGACGTCCTCGTGAACGACGTTTCGCGGTACCCGGAGTTCCTGCCGTGGTGCCCGGGCGCCCGTGTGCTCAAGGACGAAGGGGGGGTGGTCGAAGCGCTCATCCAGATTGCGCGTGGCCCGGTGGGCTCCAGTTTTACCACCCGCAATACCCGCATCCCGGGGGAGCGGCTGGAGATGCGGCTGCTCGATGGGCCATTCCGCATGCTGGAAGGCACCTGGGTGTTCACGCCGTTGGGCGCTCCAGAGGCTCCGCAGGGTTGCAAGGTGGAGTTGCTAGTGCGCTTTGAATTCAAGTCCGGGCTGCTCGGCATGGCGCTTTCCCCGGTGTTTGAAGCCAGTTGCAACACCTTGGTGGATGCCTTCGTACAGCGGGCGCGGCAGGTCTATGGCCCCCGCTGAGATGCCGGCCACGCCGGCGCCGGAGACCTCCTTGGAGGTGTCGGTGGTCTACGCCACCGCCGCGCAGCAGCTGGAGTATCCGCTGGTGGTGGTGG
>CANIOW010000030.1 GCA_947469285.1 Gammaproteobacteria bacterium | reverse complement strand
TTGAACGAACCGAAGATGTAGTCGAACTGGTAGTCCGGCGCAAATTCCCACTTCGCCTGCAGCACGTGCATCTGGGTCTTGAAGAAAGAGCTGCCGCCGTCGCCGTTCTGCAGCACCGTAAGCCGGTCGCCGGACTGCGGCGAGCTGACGCTCTGGGCGCACTGCTCATAGACGATACAAAACAGCTGGTCGGGCTGCGCCATGTTCTGGACGGTATTGGCGTCCTGGGTCTGCTTGCTCTGGTCGAAGCGGTAGTACACCTCGATCCCATCGGCGGGCTTCCACAAGAAGCTTGGGCTGATGTTCCAGTAGTCGAGATTGCCGACGTCCTTGCCGAGGGTGGCATTCTTGAACCAGCCATCGCGCTGGCGCTTGGCGCCGCCCACCTTGAAGGCGAACTGGTCCGACACGGGCACGTTGAGGTAGCCGTCCGCCTGCACGTCGTTGTAGTTGCCATAGCCCAGGCGCACTTCGCCGCCCAGCTCATTGCCCGGCTTGCGCCGCGTGACATTGATGACACCGGCGATGGAGTTACGGCCGAACAGGGTGCCCTGTGGGCCGCGCAGGATTTCCATGCCCTGCAGGTCGAGTGCTTTCAGCATGGCGCCGGAATTCGCGCCGATGAACACGCCGTCGAGCACCACGCCCGCCGTCGGGTCGAAGCTCTTTTCCACGTCGGTGGTGCCGATGCCGCGGATGGAGATGGCGGCCGGGCTGCCCGGTCCTTGCTGCAGGTCGTCGATGATGACGTTGGGCGCTGCATTGGCAAAGCTCTGCAGGTCCACGTCGAAGCGACGCGCCAGGTCGGCGGCCGACAGGGCGCTGACGGCGCCGCCGACGTCCTGGAGGTTTTCGGAGCGCTTACGCGCGGTGACGACCACTTCTTCCAGAGCATCGGCCTGTTGCGCCAACGCTACGCCGGTGTGACCGGTGGCGCCCATGGCGAGCGATATGGCCAGCGCTAGCTGGCGGCCTTTTGGCTTCATGATCATGTGTTCCCCCTCAATTGCGCTACTGCTGTCCGTCATGCATTTCGGGCACGTCGATCCGACGCGCTTGGGACACAAGATAATCCGCTTGTTGTCAACTAGCAAGTATCGTCCTACACTCAGTTTGAACTACCCCGTGGAAGGCCGTCTGTCGGACGCCACGGTTTTTGCGTCGCAGCATCCGCTGTCCCGCGGTACGGTAGCCTTTCGGAACCACCAGGAGCGGGCAGCAGATGGCATGGGATTTTGAGACAGATGCAGACTTCCAGGCGCAGCTGGACTGGATGGACGACTTTGTCACCCGCGAGTGCGAACCGCTCGATCTGGTGTTTACCGGCCCCGCGGACCCTTTTGACCCGGCACGGCGCGGTCCGGCCGCTGCCATGGCGCCGCTGAAGGCGCGCGTGCGGGAGCGTGGCCTATGGGCCTGCCACCTTGGGCCGGAACTGGGCGGACAGGGCTACGGGCAGGTGAAGCTGGGCCTGATGAACGAAATTCTCGGGCGCAGCCGCTTTGCGCCGACGGTGTTCGGGACGCAGGCCCCCGATACCGGCAATGCGGAAATTCTGGCGCGCTTTGGCACCCCGGAGCAGAAGCGCTGCTACCTTGAGCCGTTGGTCAACGGCGAGATCGCCTCTTGCTACTCCATGACCGAGCCGCAGGCGGGCTCCGACCCGGGGCAGTTCACCTGCCGCGCGGTACTCGATGGCGACGCCTGGGTGGTCAATGGCGAAAAATGGTTCGCCTCCCACGCCGACTTCGCCCGCTTCTTGCTGCTGATGGTGGTGACGGACACCACGGTGCCGGTGCATGAGGGCGCCTCCATTCTCATTGTCGACCGCCAGACGCCAGGACTTGAGGTGGTGCGTAATGTCGCGGTCGGTATCCGCGAAGAGATTGGCAGCGGCGTGCACGCCTACCTGCGCTTCACCAACTGCCGCGTACCGGCCAGCCACATGCTGGGCCAGCCGGGGCAGGGTTTCGCCGTGGCCCAGTCGCGCCTTGGCGGTGGCCGCATCCACCATGCCATGCGTACCGTGGGCGTGCTCAAGCGGGCCCTCGACATGCTTTGCGAGCGCGCCTTGAGCCGCTCCACAAAGGGCGAGCTGCTGTCTGAAAAGCAGCTGACCCAGGAAAAGATTGCCGATTCGTACACGCAGATTACGCAGTTTCGCCTGCACGTGCTGTATGCCGCCTGGCTGATCGACAAACACAAGGCCTACAACCGCGAGGTGCGCCGCGAGATCGCCGCCGTCAAGGCCGCCATGCCGGGCGTGCTGCGCGATGTGGTCTACCGCGCGCTGCATATCCACGGGTCGCTGGGCATGTCGAATGAAATGCCGCTCATGGCCATGTGGGCCGCGGTGCCGGAAATGGGCATCGTCGACGGACCAACGGAAGTGCACAAGGTCGCTGTCGCCAAGGCAGTGCTGCGCGGTCGCCAGCCCGCTCCGGGGCCGTGGCCGAGCGCTTTCTTGCCAGACACCGTGGTGGCAGCACGCGCGAAGTTGGCCTGGGCCATCGCGCTCGATACCGCCAGCCACTGATCACTGAATCACGTCAAAAAAACGAGGGGGAACGGTCATGGATACTGCACAGCAACTGGCAGCTCTACTGCGGCGTGTGGATGAGCTTGAATCGCGCGCCGCGCTGCGCGATCTGGTGAGCGACTACTGCATCGGTTTTGACAAACGCAACTGGGAACGCTTTCTCGCCATCTGGTGGGAGGACTGCGTGTGGGACATTGGTCCGCCTTTCGGTAAGTTTGCCGGCCATGCCGGCATCACCCAGGCGGTCAAGGGCGTGCTCTGGCCGGTCTGGCGCGAAAGCCATCACCTGACCAGTAACCTGGTGGTGCGGTTTGAAGGGCCGGATGTGGCGGTGGGCGAGTGTGATGTCGACTGCATGGGCGCGCTGAACGACGACTCGGTGCAGATGATCAGCGCTACCTACACCGACCGTTTCGTGCGCCGCAATGGCGTCTGGAAAATTCTGCAACGCGATGTGGTTATCCATTACTTTAACCCCATCCCGGGCGCGGTCATGACCAAGCCGGTGGGCTGAACGCTGTCGGCTCTGGAGCCGTTCGCACGCACTATCCCGTTTTCGAGCGCAGGGAGTTCACATGCCTTACCTGATCACTGACGACCAGCGACAGATTTACTTCGAACACCACCTGGGCCAAGGCGCGCAGCGCCGCCTGCCGGTGTTGCTGCTGCATGGCTGGGGCATGAGCACCCGCGTGTGGGACACCACGGTACCAGCGCTGCTGGCGGCCGGGCACTCGGTGGTGGCTTTCGACCAGCGTGGGTGCGGCCAGTCCGACAAGGATTTTCGCGAGAACACCATTGCGGCCTCGGCCCGTGATGCGGTGGCCTTGCTGAAGCATTTGGGCATCGGGAAGGTGGTGGTGAACGGCTGGTCGTTGGGTGGCGCCGTGGCGGTGGACGCTGCCGGCTTGCTCGGCGCTAACTGTGCGGCGGTGGTGCTAACGGCGGGCGCCAGTCCACGTTACGTGCAGGCGGCCGATTTCCCCTACGGACCGCCGGCGGGCACTGCTACGCAGACAGTGGCCGTGCTGCAGCAAGACCGCGCCACCTTCCTCGACGGGCTTTACAAGGCGGTCTGCGCCAAGCCCGTGTCGACCGCGATGCAGGCGTGGCTCTGGTCCATCGCCATGCAAACCGGGCCAGCGGCGGATGCGGCGCTGGCCGAGCTGGACCAGGTGGAGCAGCGTGCGGCGCTGGCGGCGCTGGCGGTGCCGTTGTTGTCGATCGTCGGCGGCCTAGATGTGGTGGTGGCGCCAGAGATCGGTCGTCAGGCGGGTCTGTGCGCTCGTCATGGCACCGTGGTGGAGTTCGCCGACTGTGGCCACGCACCGTTCCTCGAGGATGGCCCCCGCTACCGCCAAGTCCTGCTCGATTTCCTTAAGACCTTGCCCTGAATCCGGAGCGTTTTTCCATGTCCCGACACGTCAATTTTGGTCTCTGGTACGACTTTCGCAACCCTCCGCTCTGGTCGGTGCCGTTCGAAAATCTCTACGCAGATTGCCTGGACCAGATCGCTGAGGCCGAAAAGCTCGGTTTCGATTCGGTCTGGCTCACCGAGCACCATTTCACCAACGATGGCTACACCCCTTCGCCGCTGGTGATCGCGGCAGCCATTGGCGCACGTACGCGCCGCATGCGCATTGGCACCAACCTGATCATCCTGCCGCTCTACAACCCGGTGCGCATTGCGGAAGACGCGGCTACCGTGTCGCTGCTCACCGGCGGCCGCTTCGATCTCGGCGCTGGCATTGGTTATCGCGAGGTGGAATTCGCGGAGTTCGGTCGCGACATGAAACACCGCCCGAGCTTGGTGGAAGAGTCGTTCCAGATTATCCGTAAGGCCTGGACCGGCGAGCCTATTAACTTTGAGGGTAAACGCTTCAAGGTGGGTGATGTGCGGGTGACGCCCATCCCGGAGCATGTGCCACAGCTGTATCTGGGTGGTCTGGTGCCGCCGGCCATCGACCGCGCCGCACGCATTTCCGATGGCTTTCTGTGCAGCGGCGGCATGGGCATTGACATCTATCTCGACAGCCTCGAGCAACACGGCAAGTCGCGTGAGTCCGCTACGGTCATCTTCGGACATTGGGCCATCATTGCCGAAGACCCGGAGCGCGAAGCGGCGCTGGTGGGGCCGCATGTGCTCTACCAAAGTAACCAATACATTGAATGGGGCGTGTTCGGCCCGCCGGACCAGGTGCCGATGTTCCCGGATGCGAAGACGGCGATCGCGCAGGGGCTCTACGACCTGTGGGATGGCGACACGGCCGTTACCAAGCTCACCGAGTTGCTGCTGAAATATCCGCAGATCAAAGACCTGCATCTGTGGGCGCAGTTCCCGGGTGAGCCGGTAGCCTCCGGGCAGCGCCGTGTAGAATACATCGCCAAGAATGTGCTGCCGCGGGTACGCGCCAATCTTGGAATCACGGGGTATTAATCACGGTGTCCAGAAAATTACGCCACGCTTTCGGTCATTTCGCCACCGGTGTCACGGTCATCACCTGCCGTGACGCCGCGGGTGTGCCGGTGGGCATGACAGCCAACAGCTTTTCGTCGTTGTCCCTTGACCCGCCGCTGGTGTTGTGGAGCCTGGCCAAGACTTCGTCAAACTACGCGGCCTTTGTGGCCGCACCGAACTTCTGTGTGCATGTGCTGGGTGAGGAACAGCAAGCGCTCGCCGGGCAGTTCGCGGTCAAGGACGCGGACCGTTTTGCCGGTGTGTCGGTGTCCAACGGGCAGGGCGAGGTGCCGATCATCAGCGGGTCGCATGCGCACTTCGAATGCGCCACGCATGCGCTGTATGACGGTGGCGACCACACCATCATCGTGGGTCGTGTGTTGGAAACCCATACGGCGGAGGCCGTGCCATTGCTGTTTCACTGCGGCAAGTTTGCCAAGGTGGCTGCTCTCGGCTAGTCCCTATTTGTTTGTCTCAAACAAGTAATACATACTGTGCTCATGGGGAATAACACTAAAACGACGGCCGGCGAAGCGCCCCTGCGCCGACGTCAGGCAGAGCGTACGGCACTGTCTGACATGAAGCTCACCGAAGCGGCTATTGGGCTGATGGTGCAGCACGGCATTCAGGGCACCACCTTGCAGGCGGTCGGTGAAAAAGCCGGCTACAGCCGTGGCTTGGCCACGCACCGCTTCGGTTCGAAGGCCGGTCTGTTCGGTAAAGTGCTGGAAGTGGCCAGTGCGGATTGGCTCGGGCGGATGCAGGAGGCGGTGGGAACCCGCGTGGGGGTGGATGCTCTTTGCGCCGCCACCGACGCTGCCGAACGCTTCTTTATCGAGCGTCCCGACGAAGTGCGCGCCATGTACCTGCTGTGGTTTCTCAGCATCGACCCGAGCGCCGACTACAAGGCGAATCTCGCGAACGTGCACAACGCCCAGCGGCGCGATGCGGCGAGCTGGATTCGTGCCGCACAGAAAACCGGCGCGATCGACAAAGCGCTCGACCCCGCCCGCGTCGCGGAGCAATACGCCGCGTCGATGGCCGGTATTGCCTACCAGTGGCTGGTGAACCCGCGCATGCCACTGCAGGCCATGTTCCGCCAGCTCAAGTCGGACCTGCTGGTGCGCCTAGGGACTGCCGCGAAGCCGGCGCTCGCCAAGCCCGCCAGCCGCGTTATGGCGGCCGCGAAACCGGCCAAACAAAAGCCAGTGCGCGCGCGTAGCTAAAGCCGCCGGGCGCTACAGCGTGGCGGCGAAGGCAAGCGTGGTCTGCGCCAACTGCTCCCGGTCTTGCAGGGAGTGCATGACGGTCTGAGTGACGCAGGTGGGGACGCCGCAACGCCCGGCCCACGCGGCATCGGCTGCGTCGATGACCAGCCCGTCGATCAAACCCGCATAGTGCCGCGCGATGGTGGCCGGGTTGGGTGACAGGCCCAGTTCCGCCATAATCTTGGTGGTCGGGCCTTTGATGGCGCTGCCGCCCACCACCGGACACACCGCCACCACCGGCACGCGTGCCGCAGTCAGTTGCTGCCGCAAACCCGGGATGGCCAGTAAGGGATCGACACTGAGATAGGGGTTGGAGGGGCACAGCACCACGCACTCCAGGCGGGGGGCAGCGAAGGCGCTGGCCACAGCGCTGGAGAGGGTGGCAGTCGCTGCACCACAAAACTCGATGCTGGTGACGACCGGCATGGCGCGGCGTGCGACAAAATAGTCTTGGAAATCGAGCGGCCCGTCTGCGGTGTGCACCCGCGTGGCCACGGCGCTGTCGCTCATGGGCAGCACCGCGGCTTCGATGCCCAGGGCGCTGGCGAGCTGTGCCGTGATGGCGGTGAGGGTTTCACCCGCCGCCAAGCGCCGGGTGCGCTCCAGATGTAGCGCGAGGTCGCCATCTCCCAACCGGAACCAGGTGGGGCCACCCAAGCGCTCCAGCAGGGTCATGCACTGCCAGGTTTCATCGCGTCGGCCCCAGCCGAGGGCTTCATTGTTACAACCCGCCAGGGTGTACAGCAGCGTGTCGATATCGGGGGAGATGTGCAGGCCCAGATGCTGGAAGTCATCGCCCGTATTCACGATAAAACCCACCGCGCCTGTTTCAAGCACGCGGTAGAGCCCAAGGCCCAGCTTGGCGCCGCCCACGCCGCCGGTCAGGGCGAGCACGCGCAAAGGGTTCACTGAAACATGTCCTCTTCCAAGGGCCGAATGAGCTCGCGGGCAGTGCGATGCGGCGCCGGGCAGGTGTAGCCGCGAATGAGCACCGCCGGAATTCCTTCCGTGGTTTCGCCCATCACCACGCCGGCCGCGGCGGCCAACGCGTCGGCGTTGGCAATGACCGTGGCTTCCAACGGCCTGCCGGCGCGGTCGGTTTCGCCGCGGCGGTCCCACACGGCGGCCACGCCAGCGCTGCCGATGGCCACATTGGTGGTGCCCACTCGCCACGGCCGACCAAAGCTGTCGCTGATGATGATGCCGACCTCCACTCCGGCCAATGTCGCCAGTGCCGCGCGCAATGCTGCGGCTGAAGCGTCTGGGTCCGCCGGGAGCAGCAGCACTGGCGCGGTGCCGTCGCGCGTGGCTGGCAGATTGGAGCGGTCAATGCCCGCCTGCGCCATTACATAGCCCAGCCGATGGCGCACGATGAGCACACCGGGCTTGGCACGCACCACGGTGGTCGACTCGCGCAAGATGGCTTCGACCAATTGCGGGTCTTTGTGCGTGATGGCGGCCAGCTCCAGCGCGCGTGGGCTGGGAATGAGCGTGTTGAGGTCGAGGGTGCGCCCCTCCGACTTGGAGACCGCCTTCTGCGCGATGACGAGCACGTCGCCGCTTTCCAAGCCGTGTCCGCCACGGCGCAAGGCCGCATGGAGAATCCCGGCCAGCGCGCTAGCGCCGCAGGCCCCCGCGGAAGTGGCAGCGCCAATTTCGCCAATGCCGGTCAGTGGCAGCAGTACCAACGGTTGCATAAGATCCCTCCGGTCAGCGATTCTCCGGTATCGGTGAACGTGCCGCCAGCGCCCTTTCATCTACTTGCTTGTAACAAGCAAAAAGTCTACTGTCAGCACGCTATGGGGCACAGGAGTTAACGTCGTGGGGTGTTGGGCGATCGTCCCGATCAAAGCCGCCGCGGCCTGTAAAACCCGCCTAGCGCACGTGCTCGGTCCCGACCGTCGCGAGGGGCTGGCGCGACGCATGCTGGTGCAGGTGGTGGAGGCCGCACTGGCCGCACCCGCTATCGAACGCGTGCTGGTGGTCAGTCCCGAACAGCATGCTCTGCCGCCGGGCGTGGTGCAGCTGCAAGACATTGGCTGTGGACTGAATGAGGCCCTCGAGCTGGCCCGTGGGTATGCCCGCGCCGCGGGTGCCACCCAACTGGCCGTGCTGGCCGCCGATCTGCCTTGGCTGACGGCCGCCGATATTGGCACCCTGGTGGGGGCCGCGGCGGCGGGGGAGATGGCGCTGGCCTGTGACCGCCACGGCCCGGGGACCAATGCTGTGTGCCTCGACGCGCTGCTGCCGTTTGTGTTTGCTTTCGGCGCGGGCAGCGCCGCGCGCCATGCAGCAGAAGCGGCCCGCAGAGGGCTGCGGGTGCGCCGCGTCGCTGCCGCCGGCTTGCAATTCGATATCGACACCGGCGCCGATCTGGAGTGGTTGCAACGCCGCGCCGCGCCGCGTTGGCCAGCAGCCTCACCGCTAGCCGCCACGCGATGAAGCGGTCTTACGAGCAGTGGCTGCGCGATAGCCTGAACGGCGCTCGGCCGAGCGACGCGGAGGCGCTTGCCTGGCTGCCGACCTTGCCGGCACACGCACTCCTGGGGACTGCTGAAGCGCTCACTGAAGGCTTTCACGGCAGTAGCGTGAGCTATAGCCGCAAGGTGTTCATTCCGCTCACCCGCTTGTGCCGCGATGTCTGCGCTTACTGCACCTTTGCCGAAGTGCCGCGTGCCGCCGGGCAGCCGTATATGTCGGTAGACGAAGTACTGGCGATCGCGCGTGCCGGTGAAGCCGCGGGTTGTCGCGAGGCGCTGTTCACGCTGGGCGACCGACCCGAGGCACGCTACGCCGTGGCACGTGAGGCCTTGTCGGTGCTGGGAGCCACCAGCACGCTCGATTATCTGCAGCGCTGTGCGGCCGCCGTGGTGCGTGAAACCGGGCTGTTGCCGCATCTGAATCCTGGCCTGATGGCGGAAGATGACCTGCGGGCCTTGCGACCCCATGCGGTGTCGATGGGCTTGATGCTGGAGTCGACGAGTGAACGCTTGTGCGAGCGTGGCGGACCGCACTTTGGCTCGCCCGATAAACAGCCCGCACGTCGCCTGGCCGTCATTGAGGCCGCGGGTCGGCTGTCCATTCCGTTTACCACGGGTTTGCTCATCGGCATTGGGGAAACCCGTGTGGAGCGCATCGAAGCGCTGCTGGCCTTGCGTCAGCTGCACGACCGCTACGGTCATTTGCACGATCTGATCATTCAAAACTTCGTTGCCAAGACCGACACCCGGATGGCCGCACATCCGGATGCGGCACTGGAAGAGCAGTTGTGGACCAACGCGGTGGCGCGGTTGCTGTTCGGGTCCAGTCTGTCGATTCAGGCGCCCCCCAATCTGCGCTCCGCTCAGCTGGCGGCCATCGCCTGCAGTGGTATCAATGATTGGGGTGGCGTGTCGCCGGTCACCCCCGACCATGTCAACCCCGAGTCGCCCTGGCCGGCGCTGGAAACACTGCGCGTAGCCACGCATGCCGCTGGCAAGACCCTGGTGGAGCGACTGGCCATTGCGCCGGCCTATGCCCGCGAAGCCGAACGCTGGGTCGACCCGGCGCTGGTGACGCGGGTGCGGCAGGCCGTCGATACGCACGGTTTGGTTCGCGAAGACAGCTGGGTCGCGGGTCGGGGAGATGCCCTGCCCGATGCGGCTCGCCGTTGGGTGACGCCGGTCGCGTTGTCGACGCTGGCGCCCTCCTATCGGCAGCTGCTGCAACGTCTGCGGCAGGGCGGCGTGGCCAGTGAAACCGAGATTCCGCGGCTGTTTGCGGCACGGGGCGATGAGTTTGTGGCGCTGGTGCGCGCCGCGGATGAAGTTCGCCGCGAACGCGTCGGCGAGGCGGTCGGTCACGTGATCAACCGCAACATTAATTACACCAACATCTGCACTTACCACTGTGGCTTCTGTGCTTTTTCCAAGGGGCGCTCCTCGCGCGATCTGCGCGGTCCCGGTTACCTGCTCGAGATTGACGAAGTGGTGCGACGGTCTGTCGAGGCCCATGAACGCGGCGCGACGGAAGTTTGTCTGCAGGGCGGCATCCATCCGTCCTTCGATGGGCATACTTACCTAGCGATCGTGCGCGCCATCAAAACCGCGGTGCCGTCGCTGCATGTGCATGCCTTCTCACCGTTGGAAGTGATGCACGGTGCGCGCACGCTCGGCTTGTCACTGGAAGACTACCTGCGCCAGCTGCAGGCGGCCGGCTTGGGCTCGCTGCCGGGGACCGCTGCGGAAATTCTCGACGATCAGGTGCGGGCCATCATCTGTCCGGACAAGCTGACCACGGCCGAATGGTTGGAGGTGGTGGGGACGGCGCATCGGGTGGGACTGCGGACCACTTCGACCATCATGTTTGGTCATGTCGAGACGACGCGCGACTGGGCACGGCATTTGCTGCATCTGCGCGAACTGCAACTGCAGACGGGTGGCTTCACGGAATTTGTGCCCTTGCCGTTCGTGCACATGGAAGCGCCGCTGGGCCGCAAAGGCCGCACTCGCTGCGGACCCACGCTGCGTGAGGCAGTGGCCATGCATGCCATTGCGCGTCTGGTGCTGCAGGGTGCCATTGAGCATATTCAGGCCTCATGGGTCAAGCTGGGGCTTGAAGGCTTAGGCCTGTGCCTGCAAGCGGGCGCCGACGATATGGGCGGCACGCTCATGGACGAGTCCATCACCCGTTCTGCAGGTGGTGCTCATGGCCAGGGGGTCACGCCAACGGCCTTCGCCGATCTCGCGCACTCGCTGGGCCGCCGCTACTGGCAGCGCAGCACGCTGTATCATCCCGTTGAATCTTCGACCGCCGCAGTTAGCGAGTGGTCATCTCTACACAAGGCAGGAACCGCAGCATGACGATGGTAGTAGCAGTAATTGGCGGCACCGGAAAACTGGGTGGTGCGCTGGCGGCTTGTTGGGCCAAGGCCGGCATGGAAGTGGTGCTGGGCTCACGCGATGCGGCCCGCGCCGCGGCAGCGGCCACGGCGATGGCTGCGGCCACCGGTGGTCGGGTCAGCGGCGCCAGCTATGCCGAGGCGGCGGCGGCGGCATCGCTAGTGGTGATGGCCGTGCCCTTTGCCTCACAAGAGGAGGTCTGCAACGCCATTCGTCCCCACGTGCTCGGTAAGCTGGTGGTGGACACCACCGTGCCGCTGGTGCCGCCGAAAGTCATGCGCGTGCAGCTGCCGCCTGAGGGTGCTGCGGCGTTGCGGGCGCAGCAGTTCTTGGGCGAGGGTGTGGCGGTGGTCTCGGCCTTTCACAACGTGGCGGCGCACAAGATTGCCAAGGGCGCTGGCGGCGACTGTGATGTGCTGGTGTTCGGCGACAAGAAAGAAGAGCGCCAGCAGGTGGTCGAGCTGGCAGCAGCGGCGGGTATGCGCGGCTTTCATGCCGGCGCTTTGGCCAACTCTGCCGCGGCCGAGGCGCTCACCTCGGTGCTGATTTTTATCAATAAACACTACGGTGTCGAAGACGGCGCCGGCATCCGTCTTGTCGGTCCCTGACCGACCACCGGGTAACTGCTGGCCGGCTCGCTAGTCGGCCAGCTCAAACACGTACAGCATGTTGCCGCCGCTCGGCTGGTAGATGTCCGGGCTTTGCTGCGCGGTCATCAGCTTGAACACGCCCATGCCCGTGGCCACGGCGACATACTGCTTGCCATCGACCGCGTAGGTGACCGGGTAGCCGTGCGGCGCTGAACCGAGGCGCGTTTGCCAGACCACCTTGCCAGTCTTCACGTTGAAGGCCTTGAAGTAACGGTCCAGGTCACCGATGAACGCCAGGCCGCCACCCGTGGTGAGTGCGGAGGTCATGAACATGGCGCGCTGCGTGTGGGACCAGCGCGGCTTTAAGGTAGTGACATCGATGGCACTCAGACGGCCCAGCATGCCGTCGGTTCCGGGCATGGGGTGGATGGTGGATTCACCGCCGTAACCGCCGCCGCCTTCCTTGCGCTCCACGGCACGGCCGGTCATGTCGACGCACAATTGGTGCAACGGCAACAACAGTAAGTGGCTGGCCGGGTCATAGGCACTGGCCTGCCAGTTATGGCCGCCATAGATGCTCGGGCACACCGACACCTGGTCACCCAGCTTTGCCTGCATGATGTCATCGCGGTATTCCACGCGACCGGTGGCATGGTCGATGGACTTGAAGACATTCTGATACAGCGTTTCGGTGACGGCGACAAACTTGCCGTTATGCCGGTCGAGTTTCCACAACAGGCCATCCTTGCCGGCGGTGAGCACGAATTTGTCCGGCCCGATATCTACCAGCACGCGTTCGAAGCCGGTTTCCATGTCCAGTGTTTCACCCGGCACGTGCTGAAAGTGCCACTGCAGCTTGCCAGTGCGCGGGTCGAGTGCCAGTGTCGAATTGGTGTAGAGCGCGGCGTCCGCCGCCGTCATGCCGCGGCTGGCCGCCACCCAAGGCTTCGCCTGCGCGGTACCGAAGTAATACAGGTTCAGCTGCGGGTCATAGCTACCAGCAATCCAGTTGTCGCCACCGCCGCGCAGCTCAAGGGGCTGGCCTGCCCAGCTGGCATCATTGGGGTCGCCCGGGAGCGCGATGGTGGAGGTGCGCCACAGTTCTTTGCCGGTGTTCGGGTCGTGGCCGGTGATAAAGCAGCCAGATTTCTTGTAGCGTTCGCAGCCGTTGATGCCGCTCACCACGACGCCGCCGGCGATGAATGGCCCGGCGGTGTGCGTGTAGCCTTGATGGTAGTCCGCCTGCACTGCGCGCCACAGTAGCTTTCCGGTGCGTGCCTCCAGCGCCACAATGGCGGCGTCGTAAGTGGCCAGAAACACTTTGTCTTGATACAGCGCGATATTGCGGGTGGGGCCACCGAGCGTGCGGGAATCTTCAGGGTGCGGATAGGCATACTCCCACAGCAGACTGCCGCTGGCGGCGTCGAGTGCCTGCACCACATTGCCCGGATGGGTGAGGTACATGACGCCGTCATGGATGAGCGGCGTGGGCTGATTGCTGCCGTCTTTCATCGTCAGCGCCCAGGCGAGCCGCAGGCGACGCACTGAGTGGGTATTGATGTTCGACAGCGGGCTAAAGCCCTGCCCATCTTCTGTGCGGCGCCATTGCAGCCAGTCCGCGGCGGGTGGGTTTTGCAGCAGTGCATCGGTGACCGGTGACACCGGCGGCGTTTCGCGGTTCACCCAGCCGCCAGCACGTTGGGCGGCCTCCATGATACCGGCCGCCCCCTGCCAGCTGTTTTCATCGGCTTCCGGTTCGCTCACCGTCAGGCCGTTGCTGCGCAGCACGAAGGCGGCGATGCTGTTGACGACGGAGGGCGGCGCACCAGCCGGCAGGTTCATGGCCATCATGCTGCGGATGAAGGTGGCCAAGGGCGGCACACCGCCGCTGCCCCAGCGGGTGCGGAACCGCTCGCTGACCAAGGCGGCACCATGAGCACCACCCACCAGGCTGGCATGGTGGCATTCCGCGCAGTAGCTTTGATAGGCCGCATTGCCAGCCGCGGGAGCGTCGGCCTTGGCCGCGGTGGCCAGCAGTGCGCTGAATGCCAGCAGCGTCAGGCTGAGAAATGGCCGGTGAATAACCCGCATGAACAGCTCCTCGGTAGATAACTTGAGGGTGCTTGCTTGTCAGTAACAAGTCAATAGTGGCGCGACTCGCACGCTGCCTGCGGCGCGCCTCAGGTGTAGCCGCGGGCCTGCAATTTAAACAAGGCGGCATAGCGGCCGTCTTTCGCTAACAGCTCGGCGTGGCTGCCCAGCTCCTGCAGCCGTCCGTGTTCAAGCACCGCAATTTGGTCGGCCATGCGCACGGTGCTGAAACGGTGGGAGATGAGCACGGCAATCCGCCCGGCCGTCAGTTCTCTAAAGTGTGCAAACACCTCCGCTTCTGCACCGGCATCCATGGCCGCCGTGGGTTCGTCGAGCACCACGATGTCGGCGCCGGTGCGCATGAAGGCGCGCGACAGGGCGATTTTCTGCCACTGCCCGCCCGACAGTTCACGGCCATCGTCGAACCACTTGCCAAGCCGGGTGTGAAATTTCTGTGGCAGCTCTTCGATGAACGGCAAGGCAAGACCCGCAGCGGCGGCTTCGCGCCAGCGCGGCTCATCCGCGAAGGCATTCACATCGCCCACGCCGACGTTTTCTCCCACCGGCAGCTGATAGCGCGCAAAGTCCTGAAAAATGACGCCAATACGTTCGCGCAGACGCCGTTCATTCCACTGCTGCAAGTCCAGGCCATCCAGCAGGATGCGGCCACTGCTGGGAACGTAGAGCCGCGTGAGCAGCTTGATGAGCGTGGTTTTACCACTGCCGTTTTCACCGACGATGGCCAGTGCCTGGCCGGGGCGAATATGCAGCGTCAAATTCTGCAGCGCCGGTTCGTTGGCGCCGGGGTAGCTGAAGCTGACATTCTCAAAGCGCACGCCGTCGCTGGGATCTGGACCGACGGTGGCTGCGCCGCCGCGCGCTGGTGTGGGCTGCGCCAAGTATTCCGTCAGCGTTGACAGGTAGAGGTTGTCTTCATAGAGACCACCGATGGCCGAGAGCACACCGCTGAGAGCCGCCTGACCTTGGCGGAACAACAGCACATAGAGGGTCATTTGGCCCAGCGTGAGTCGTCCGATGATGGTGCTGACAGCCACCCAGCCATAGGCACCATAGAGCGCCGCCGTGCCCAGCAAGCCCAGCCCAAGGCCCCAGCCATCACGGCGTAAAGTCAGTGCGCGGTCCGCGGCATAGAGTTTGTGGAAAATCTCGCGATAGCGGCCGAGGAACAATTCGCCGAGCCCGTACAGTTGCACTTCCTTGGCATGGTCTTCGCGTGCCAGCACCGACTCTAGGTACATCTGCATGCGTGCTTCAGGTGAACGCCAGCGAAACAGACGGAAGGCGTCGCCGCTGAATTTCGTCTCAGCGACGAACGCAGGCACGCCGGCGATGAACAGCACGGCCATTGCCCAGGGCGAGAACTGCCACAGCAGGCCACCGAAGCTGACCAGTTGCACGGTGTCGCGGGCCAGCCCGAAGGTGCGCATCACCATGGACAGGGGTCGCGACGACGCCTCGCGGCGGGCGCGCGTCAGGCGATCGTAGAAAGCACTGTCCTCGAACTGTGCCAGCGACAGCGTTAACGCCTTCTCCAAGATCATCACATTCACGCGCTGACCCAGCAGCGCCCGCAACAGCGACTGGCAGGTGGCGAGCGTGCGGCTGGTGGCGGCCAGCGCGGCCATCAAGGCGGCTTCCAGCGCCACCCATTCGAGCACTGGCTGAAACACGGCCCGGCCCTGCTGTGGATAGGCAGCCATCGCACCAACCACGCTGTCGACAATCTGCGCCCCCACCCAAGCGATGCCGGCGGGCAATAGGCCGGCCACTACCGAAAGCGCGCCCAAGGCCAGGGTCAGTCCGCGATGGGTGCCCCAGACCAGGCGCAAGGCCTCGCCCATGTGGGCGAAGACCTCGGTCAGCCCTTTTTTCAGCGCGGAAGGTTTGGGGGCGCCTGGGGCGGCGGGAGGATGGCGGGGAGGGTTGCGACGCATGGGGAAACTTTACCCTGATTAGCGTCAGTGGCGCAGCCCGTGACCTGCCGCCACCTTGACCGGCCTGCCGCTCGCCGCCATACTCTGCGCATGTTTACGCAGCACGATATCGCCGCCACCGCTGTGGCCGGCCGTTGGTGGTGGCGCCCTCTCACGGAGTGGGCAGCCGGCGCCGCGTAACGTCACCGTTACCGAACACCGGAACCCATCTCCGCCAATCCGGGGGTGGGTTTTTTGTTGTCCGCTCCCCCGGTGCCGCCAGGACCCGCCGAGGAGCCCATGATGACCAGCACTGCCTTTGACATTACCGCCGACCTCGACACCCCGGTGTCGGCGTACCTGAAGCTGCGCTCGTTTCGCCCGCGGTTCCTGCTGGAGAGTGTGGAGGGCGGCGAACGTCTGGCCCGCTACTCCTTTATTGGTTTTGGTGACTGCCTCGAGGTGCGTTTGGATGCGCGTGGCCTGACGGTCGACGGCGTGACCCGGCCGGCACCGGCCACCAAAGCAGCCTTGTTGGATGCCCTGCGCGCGGCGCTTAGTCAGGCGCCGCGACCGCTGCCCGAAGTGCCCGGCGTGCCCTTGGCGGGGGGGCTGGTGGGCTTTTCCGCTTACGATCTGGTGCGGCGCTTTGAACGGCTGCCCACGCGCAGCGACCCGATGACCGTGCCCGAGGGTTGTTGGGTGGCCCCGCAATCGTTCTTGGTGTTCGACCATGTGACGCGCGGCATGGCTTTGCTGCATGCGGGGACGGAAGCGGAACGACAAGCGCTGCGCAAGGAAATTATTCAAGCGCTGCGTGGCGGGCTGCCAGCCACGCGGCTGCCGGCGAAGGTCAGTCCCGCCACGGCCAGCTTGTCGCATGCAGCCTTTTTGGGCGGCGTGGGCGCCGTCAAAGAACGGATTGCAGCGGGGGATGTCTACCAGCTGGTGCTCGCCGTGCGCTTCGGTGGGCGTTGTCAGCTAGACCCGTTTGAAACCTATCGTGCCTTGCGCCTGATCAACCCTTCGCCGTATATGTTCTTTCTGGATATCGCCGGCTTGCAGGTGGTGGGGTCTTCGCCTGAAGCACTGGTCAAGCTGCAGGGACGACGCGCGCAGCTGCGTCCTATCGCCGGCACGCGGCCGCGTGGCAGCACCGCCGCTGCCGACCTCGAGCTGGCCACTGGGTTGCTGGCCGACAGCAAAGAAAACGCCGAGCACGTGATGCTGGTGGATCTGGCGCGCAATGACCTGGGTCGGGTCGCGGCGGCGGGCACGGTGGGCGTGGATCCGTACCGTGTTATCGAACGTTACAGCCACGTGATGCATATTGTCAGCGGCGTGAACGGCCAACTGGCGCCCGACAAGGATGCGTTTGACTTGTTTGCGGCGACCTTCCCGGCAGGCACGCTCGTAGGCGCACCGAAGGTGAAGGCGATGGAGATTATCGATCAGCTCGAGCCGGTACGGCGCGGGCTCTATGGCGGTACCGTGGGTTACTTTGGCGCCGGAGGTGACATGGACCAGGCAATCACTATCCGCACCCTCGTCTTCCAAGGGGATGAATACACCTACCAGGCCGGTGCCGGGATTGTCGCGGACAGTGACCCGGAGGCTGAGCATGCAGAAGTGTTGGCGAAAAGCGCGGCTTTGCGGCGTGCGCTGCAACTGGCGGAGGAAGGACTGTGAGCGTACGCCTGCTACTGATCGACAACTACGACTCGTTCACCTATAACCTGATGCAGGCCTTTCTGGTGTTGGGCGCTACGGTGGAAGTGCGCCGCAACGACGAGATCACCGTCGCCGAAGCGCTCGCCACCGCGCCGACGCATGTATGTATTTCTCCGGGACCGGGCACACCTAGTGATGCTGGTGTGTCCATGGACATGATTCGCGCTTTTGCCGGTCAGGTCCCGGTGCTGGGCGTGTGCCTGGGTCACCAGTCCATCACCCAAGTGTTCGGCGGCAAGGTGGTGCGTAATTCGCGGCTCATGCATGGCAAGACCTCGCCCGTGAACCATGACGGCGCTGGTGTGTTTGCCGGGTTGCCCCAGCCGATGCTGGTGGGTCGTTATCACTCGCTGGTAGCGCTGCCGGCCTCCATTCCTGCTTGCTTGCAAGTGACGGCCACCACCGCGGAGGGTGAGATTATGGGTCTGCGCCATCGCGAGCTGATGGTGGAAGGTGTGCAGTTTCACCCGGAGAGTGTGCTCACCCCAGAGGGCCCGCAGCTGCTGGGAAATTTTCTGGCGATGCAGGGCGGGAGGCGTTGATCATGCCGCTTGAGCGTGCACCGTTGGTATTGCGTGAAGTGCTGGAACGACTGCTCGCGGGCGAATCGCTCAGCGAGGTGGACGCGCAGCAACTGCTGGTGCAGTTGACAGATGAAGCCTTGTCGCCGGCCATGGTGGGTGCGCTGTTGGTGGCCTTGCGGGCCAAGGGTGTGGTCGCCAATGAGTTGCGTGGTTTTGCCAAAGGCATGCGTGCCTTAGCGCGCCGGCCCGACTTGCCCGACACCACCGCCGCGGTTGATGTGGTGGGGACGGGGGGTGACGGCTCTGGCAGCGTCAACCTGTCTACCGGCACGGCCTTGGTGGTGGCGGCGGCGGGAGTGCCGGTGGTGAAGCATGGCAACCGCAGTATTAGCAGTCGCTCGGGGAGCGCCGATTTGCTCGAGGCCTTGGGTTTGCCCTTGCCCCTGCAAGGGGCGGCTATCGGTGAGTGTTTGTCGGCCACCGGGTTTACCTTTTTGTTCGCGCCGCACCACCATCCGGCGATGAAGGCGGTGGCGCCGGTGCGCGGTGCGCTGGGCATTCGCACGGTGTTCAATTTATTGGGGCCGCTGACCAACCCGGCCGCGCCGCCCTTTGGCTTAATCGGCACCTTTGATTTCCCCACCGCGCGGTTGCTGGCCGAGGCCTTTGCCGGCATGCCGGTGCAGCGCGTGTTTGTGGTGCAATGTACGCGCGGTTGGGATGAGCCGACGCCCTGTGCGCCGTTTAATCTGTTTGATGTCCAGTCGCCGCCTGCTGCGGCGGCCAGAGAAGCGGGCACGCTTGCCACGGTCACCCACACTCTGCGCGACCCCCTCACCGACTACGGCCTGCCGCGCTGTACCCCCGAGGAACTGGCGGGTGGCGACGGCGCCCATAATGCCGAACGCTTGTTGCAGGTGTTGCGCGGTGAAGACCGTGGCGCACACCGCCATGCTTTGTTGCTGGGCACGGCGCTGGTGTTGGAATTGACTGGCCGCGTGGCCACGCCGGCGGAGGGGATTGCCGTGGCCACCGCCGCCATCGACAGCGGTGCGGCGTTGCGTTTGGTCACGCGGCTGCGCGCCTTCGGCGATCAGCTACGGGGCGCGGCGGCACCCACTCCCCATGGCGCTAATAGATGAGCGGTTTCCTCGACCAAATGGCCGCCTCCAGCGCAGTGCGTTGTACTGCTGCGGCCGCGCTGCGCCCGTTGGCCGAGGTGCGTGCGGCAGCACTGGCGCGTGCGCCTGCTCCGCCCCTGCAGCTGGAGGGGCGCTTCGATGTCATTGCCGAGCTGAAGCTGCGCTCACCGGCGCTGGGCAAGCTGGGCGACTTGCCGCAAGCCGATGCCTTGGAGCAACGTGTGGTGGCCTACGCGCAGGGAGGTGCGGTGGCCGTCTCGGTGCTCACCGAGCCCGACCGCTTCGATGGCAGCCTGGTGCATTTGCAGCGCGCTGTCGCGGTACTGGACCCGCTGGGTGTGCCGGCCATGCGCAAAGATTTCCTGGTGGCGCCGTACCAACTCTACGAGGCGCGTGCCGCCGGTGCGGGAGGCGTGTTGCTGATCGTGCGCATGTTGCCGCGGGCGGTGCTCGAGCAGATGTTGGCGGTGGCCGCGGCGTTGGGGCTGTGGGTCTTGCTCGAAGCCTTCGACGAGGCCGATATCCTGGTGATGAACGAGATAGCCGCAGCGCACGCCGCTTGGCGCGGCCAGCAGGGTAGCGCGGCGGCCACGTTGTTACTGGGCGTCAACAGCCGTGACTTACAAACGCTGCAAGTGGTGCCAGATCGCTTACTGACGATGGCGCACGGGTTGCCGGCCCAGTGGCCGCGGGTGGCCGAGAGCGGCGTGGGCAGCGCGGCCCAAGCCGCAGCGCTGGCGCAAGCCGGCTGGACCGTTGGTCTGGTGGGCACCGCGTTGATGGCGGCGGGGGCACAGGACGTTCGCGAAGCAACGCGGTTGCTGCAACAGATGTTAAGTCAGGCGCGGCAGATCGCGGCGCCTGCTCTGTCGGCGACACCGCCATGAGCCTGTGGGTCAAGGTCTGTGGTCTGCGCAGCGCAGCGGAGGTGGCGATGGCCGTCGCTGCTGGCGTGGACGCGATCGGCTTTGTGTTTGCGAGCTCCGTGCGGCGCATCACTCCCGCAGCGGCGGCGGCGGCAGCCGCTGCCGCACCGGCGGGCATCGCTCGAGTGGCGGTATTTTTGCATCCGACGCAGGCGGAGGTGGATGCGGTGCTGGCCGAATTCACGCCGGATCTGGTGCAGCTGGATCTGGCGGACTTCGCCGCGCTGCGCTTGCCCCCAACGCTGGGCCAGTTGCCGGTGGTGCGTGTGCACCAGAGGGATGGCCAGACGGCGCTGCGCCATGAAGCCTGGCCACCGGAGCTGACGGCTTTGCCGGCACGTTGTCTGGTGGAAAGCCCACGCAGTGGCCGCGGTGAAGTGGCTGACTGGCCGGCCGCTGCTGCGCTGGCCGCACGCACGCAGGTGGTGCTGGCCGGCGGGCTGAACCCGCAGAATATCGCGGCGGCGGTGGCAGCAGTGCGCCCTTGGGGCGTGGATGTTTCCAGTGGGGTGGAATGCGCGCCCGGCGTGAAAGACGCGGCACGTATGCAGGCCTTTGTAACGGGTGCAAGGTCGGTGGTACTGACCGCCTTGCCGGTGAATGGATTAGGTTGACGTAAAGGGGAAGACGATGGCAGTGGCAACAGACGCGGCGCAGGCCGCACAGTGGCTGAAACAGGAACTGCAGGGTGATTTCCCTGACGCGCGCGGCCGCTTTGGTCCGTATGGCGGCGCGTATGTTCCAGAGACGCTCATTCCGTCCTTGGAAAAACTCGCCGCTGGCGTTAAGCGCTGGCTGACCGATCCAGACTATCTGGCGGACTTTCACCGCGAACTCAATACCTTTGTCGGCCGACCGACGGCGCTGACGTTTGCGCCCACCCTGTCGCAGCGGTGGGGCGCCGAGGTGTGGCTGAAGCGCGAAGACCTGGCGCACACGGGCGCGCACAAGATCAATAACGCTATCGGTCAGGCCTTGCTGGCCAAGCGGCTCGGCGCCACCCGCATTGTGGCGGAGACCGGGGCGGGGCAGCACGGCGTGGCCAGCGCCGCGGCTTGCGCGCGCCTAGGCTTGCCGTGCACGGTTTACATGGGGGCGGTCGACATTGAGCGTCAGGCGCCCAACGTGGGGCGCATGAAGCTGCTTGGCGCCACGGTGGTCCCGGTGACCTCCGGCGACCAGACGCTGCGTGCGGCGGTGGACGAGGCGCTGCGTGACTGGGTGACCCACCCGGAAGGCACCTACTACCTGTTGGGCTCTGCCATTGGTCCGCATCCTTACCCGTATATCGTGCGTGAATTGCAAAGCGTCATCGGACGTGAAGCCCGGGCGCAGATGCTGCAACAGGCCGGCGCGCTGCCCGATCTGGTCGTGGCCTGCGTGGGCGGTGGCAGCAACAGCATCGGCATGTTCCATCCGTTCATTCATGATGCCGCGGTCAAGATTCTCGGCATTGAAGCCGGTGGTCGTGGGGCGGGGCTGGGTGATAATTCGGCGACGCTCACCTTCGGCCGCCCGGGAGTGCTGCAGGGCTGCTATTCGATGTTGCTGCAAGACAGCGATGGTCAGATCCAGGAGACCCACTCCGTGTCGGCTGGCCTCGATTACCCAGGCGTCGGCCCGGAGCACGCCTTGTTACAGGCGGCTGGCCGGGTCAGCTACGAAAGTGTGACGGATGATGAGGCACTTGAAGCGCTATCGGAGTGCTGTCAGTCGGAAGGCATCTTGCCGGCGATCGAGACGGCGCATGCGTTTTTCGGTGCGCGTCGCTATGCGGCCAGTCATCCGGGAGAGCGCATTCTCATTTGCCTGTCCGGTCGTGGCGACAAAGACATGCCGACGCTGCAGAAAACGCTGCTGAAAGGAAAGCTGTGATGACCACCCCCGCCGCAAGTATTAGCCACGCCATTCGCACCGCGCACGAAGCCGGACGCACGGCGCTCGTGGCCTTTGTCACCGCTGGGTTTCCAGACAAGCACCGGTTTGCTGAAACGCTATTGACGGTGGCAGCGCAGGCCGACGTGGTGGAGATTGGTGTGCCGTTCACCGACCCCATGGCGGATGGCATGACCATCCAGCGGGCCAGTCGCGCCGCACTCGCCCAAGGGGTGTCGATGGCCTGGATTTTGGAGATGGTGGGGGGGCTGCGTGAGCGCCCCAAAGCGCCGCTGCTGCTGATGAGTTACCTCAACCCATTGCTGTCTTATGGTCTCGACAAACTACCAGCGGCAGCACGCGCGGCCGGCATCAGTGGTTGCATCGTGCCGGACCTGCCGCATGAGGAAGCCGGCGAGCTGGAGGCGGCCTTGGCCAGTGAAGGCCTCGCGCTCATTCAGATGGTTACCCCGGTGACTCCGCAGGCGCGTCTCGAGCGGCTGTGTGGTGCGGCGCAGGGCTTTGTCTACGCGGTGACCATGACCGGTACCACTGGCAAGAGCGTGGCCGTGCCACTCGACGTGATGGACTATCTGGACCGTGTACGCGCAGCGTCGAAGGTGCCAGTGTGCGCGGGGTTTGGTATTCGCGCCAAAGACCAGATCGATCTGCTGGCCGGCCATGTGGATGGTGTGGTGGTCGGTAGCGCCTTGGTTGAAGTGCTGGAACGCGGTGAAGACCCGGCGGCGTTCCTCGCTAGCTTGCGCTGAACTCTATGCGCTGGTGGCCGCCGGTGGCTCACGGCCGCCGGCGCCACCAGCGCGACATCTCCACGAAGGTGAATGACGCCGACCACGTGACCAGTAGAAAACCCACCAGCGCTTGGGTGCCAACCATGAAGCGCAACGCGCCGTGTGGCACCAGATCGCCCAAGCCCAGCGTGGTGTAGACCACGGCACTGAAATAAACGTAATCTAAAAGACCTGCGATGGTCGTGGCATTGGCCGCTTGCAGCGAACCGCGTGCGGCATCTTGTGCCAGCCACCAGTAGCCCATGCCGAAGACCCAAATCTCCACGATGTGCAGCAGAATCAGGCTGAACATCAGCACCAAGATGCGGGGCCGGCGCCAGTGCGAACGGAAACGCTGCATGGCCAGGTCGAGCAGGTTCAGCGTTTCATAGTGCAACAGCACGCACATCAGTACGGCAATGGCGGTGGCGACGGCCGCCTGCCAGTGCGCCGGGGTTAGCACGCAAACACCGCCAGCCAAGGCGTTCTTACCTGTGGGTGCATCGCCATGCTCAGTTCCGATAGTCGATGGGGGGTGCGCGGTTGCCGATGACAGGCTCGTAGTGGAAGTCCGGGCCACGGCGGCGGTCGAATTCGGCGCGGGCCAGGTCGATTAAATGCGGATTGCGGAGCAGGGCGGCGCCGGTCAGGGCCAAAGTCTTGGCGGCCACCTCCATGCCCTTCAGGCCGATGCTCGTGCCGCCTGCGGCCACGGCCTGCCAGCTATGCGGGGCGGTACCGGGCACCCAGGTGGCGGTGCGAATGCCGACCGTAGGCACCAGCCAACTGATGTCGCCGACATCGGTGCTGCCATAGCCATCGCGTTCCGTACCGTAAGGCTGCACCACTTGCTCGGTCCCAGCCGGTGGTACCTTGGTCAGCGACGTGGCCAGACGATCTGCAAAGGCGCGTTCTGCGGCGTTGTAGTACACGCCGCC
Source organism: Gammaproteobacteria bacterium (assembly GCA_947469285.1). GTDB lineage: Bacteria > Pseudomonadota > Gammaproteobacteria > Steroidobacterales > Steroidobacteraceae > CAIOHZ01. Next base: position 9,920 of record CANIOW010000030.1, on the reverse strand, counting down.
CACGCGGCGCAGCAAGGTGTCGGCAACGGCGCCCAAGGCGTCATTCGGCAGCAGACTGTAAACCCCGTGGATCACTTCGTAGTCCATGGTGGTGCCGGTGCCTAGCGCACCGGCTGCTGCGGCTTTAACCACGCGATCGAACAGTGCCAGCATGATGCGGGGGTCTTCGTGGCGCACGTAGTAGTACACCTCGGCGAATTCAGGGACGACGTTGGGGGCCGCTCCACCGTTGGTGATGACGTAATGGATCCGTGCGTCGGCGGGCATGTGCTCTCGCATCAGGTTGACCATGTAGTCCATGGCCTCGACGCCATCCAACGCCGAACGGCCACGTTCCGGCGCCACCGCCGCATGACTGGCCACGCCGTGAAAGCGGAACTTCGCGCTTTTATTGGCGAGGCTTTTATTTTGCGTGGCGGTGTTGGTGTCGCCTGGGTGCCAGTGCAGCACCACATCCAGGTCTTTGAATAACCCCGCGCGTGCCATGTACACCTTGCCGGCGCCGCCCTCCTCGGCTGGCGTGCCGTAGAAGCGCACCGTGCCCGCGCGAGCGCTGCTGTGCAGCCACTGCGCAATGGCGATGGCGGCGCTGGCGCTGGCAGTGCCGAATAGATGGTGACCACAGGCGTGTCCGCTGAGGCGGCTTTTTAACGGCGTGCGTTCGGGCACTGCCGCTTGGCTGAAACCGGGGAGGGCGTCGAATTCTCCGAGGAGACCAATGATGCGCCCGCCCGTTCCTTGCGTGTACTCGGCGATAAACGCCGTGGGCATGCCAGCCACGCCAGCGGTGATAGTGAAGCCCGCCGCGGCCAGGCGTTGCTGCAGCAGCGCTGAGGATTGTTGCTCCTGAAAGCCCACTTCAGCAAAATTCCAGATGGCGAGAGCGGTATCGCGGTCCGCCGCGCGATGCGCCTCGACCTGGGCCAGTAATTGGCGAATTTCCGACTCGGGCAAAGGCAAGGGCGCGGCCGGTGGTGTGGCGGCGCTGGCTAGGCTGGCACCCAGCAAGAGCGCCGTGGCCAGCAGCTCGCTGGCCAGCCGGCGCACAGTCGCCATCGTTTGCGTCACGGGCGGGCGGTTCATGGGTGGATCATAGCGCACCACCCTTGAATTACCGGCGGCGCAGCAGCAGGTACAGCGCCGCGGCGACGATCATGGCGTAGCCCGCCGCTGCGGGCTCTGCCCCCAGACCGGTCCACAAGATGCCACCCAGGAACCCCGCACAGGCCACCACCGTGGCATCGCGGCGGCGCGCTGCGGCTTCGCTGGCGGCCTGTAGCGCCGCGAGGCGTGCTGGCGCAAATTGCAGCGTCAGCTTGCCCTGATGTAAATCATGCAGGCCGCGCTGCAGCACCGCGGGGGCGCCTTTCAGTGCTTCCAGCACGTCGGGTCCTTGCTGGCGCCAGCTGCGGAGTACGGCGCGTGGCGAGAGATGGTCTTTCATCCATTCACGCAAAATAGGCTGCGCGGTTTTCCACAGATCCAGTTCCGGGTAAAGCTGACGGCCGAGACCTTCGATGTTCAGCAGGGTTTTCTGCAGCAGGATCAGTTGTGGCTGGACTTCCATGCGAAAGCGTCGCGCTGTCTCAAATAGCCGCAGCAGCACCTGGCCGAACGAAATTTCCGACAAGGGCTTGTTGAAGATGGGTTCGCACACGGTGCGTACGGCGCTTTCCAGTTCATCGACGCGGGTATCTGGTGGTACCCAGCCGCTGTCTACATGCAGTTGCGCCACGCGGCGGTAATCGCGGTCGAAGAACGCGAGAAAGTTGGCCGCCAGATAGTGCTGGTCACGGGTATCGAGCGTCCCGACGATGCCGAAATCGACGGCGGCATAGCGTGGGTTCTGCGGGTCCGTGACATCCACAAAAATATTGCCGGGGTGCATGTCGGCATGGAAAAAATTGTGTTTGAACACTTGGGTGAAGAAAATCTCCACGCCATATTCACCCAGTTTTTTGAAGTCGGTACCCAGTTCACGCAGCTTGGCCAGATCGCTAATCTGCACACCGCTGACGCGCTCCATCACCATCACATCCACACGACACAGGTCCCAATACACGGCCGGCACGTGGATCAGGGGCGAGCCCAGAAATTGACGGCGCAGTTGCGCGGCATTGCCGGCTTCGCGCATCAGGTCCAGTTCGTCGAGGACGGTCTTTTCGTATTCAGCCACCACTTCGAGTGGCCGCAGTCGGCGCCCGTCGGCGGACCCATTGGCCACCAGTCCGGCAATGGCGTACATCAGTTCAAGATCGCGGACCAGACGCTCCCGCATGCCGGGGCGCAGCACTTTGACCACCACCGCTTCGCCGCTTTTTAAAACGGCACCGTGTACCTGTGCGAGCGAGGCGGCTGCGAGTGGCTCGACTTCAAAGGTGGCAAACAGCTCGCCGACGGGCGCACCGAGCGCCGCTTCGATCCGTTGCCGCGCCAGCGCTGCCGGAAAGGGGGGAACCCGGTCTTGCAACTTGGCCAGTTCGTCGGCGAGATCTTCCGGGAGCAGATCGCGCCGGGTGGATAAGGCCTGGCCGAACTTGATGAAGATGGGGCCGAGCGTTTCGAGCGCGAGCCGCAGCCGCTCGGCGCGCGGACCGGCGTGTGGCTGCACCCACCAGGTCCATGGCGAGACCCACCGCAGCCACGCGAGACGGCGCTCGAGTCTGCCGCCCGCGACGAACTCCTGCAGGCCGTACTCCGCGGTGATGCGTTGGATTTCGATCAAGCGACGCAGCACCCGCCAGCGAGACACCTTGCCAGCAGCAGGGTCGGTGGCCTGCGCTGCGGAGTGTGCGCTCACGAGGCGCGTCGCGTGGCGTCGCCACGTGACTCGAGTATCCGTAAACGCGCTTCGAAGCGGTCGACGTCATCCCGCAGGCGGTCTACTTCGTCCATGAATCCCTCGGCTTGTGCACGGGGCGGCAGATAAGCCGCTTCTTCGGTGAGGTACTCCGCCGTGTTGGCGGCGAAAGAGCCGCTCACGCGGCGACCAAAATCCCACAGGCCACGGGCGAAGCGCAAGGCGTGGTGGGCGGGGGCGTCGCCAAGATAGCGTGCTACTTCGGCTTCCAGATCCGGGCGGGCATGCTGCAGCAGATCACGAAAGGCTTGAGCAATCTCGGCGTCGCCTTCGATACGCACGCCGCTGCTGCGCAGGCGCAAGTTGGCGCGTGGCGCCAGCATGGCCAACAAGGCGAAGGGCGTGCCGGAGACGGTGGTGTCGACCACGGAGTCATCGCTGAGTAGTCGCAGCGCCCCCTGCTCGGCGCGCAGGACCAGGCGCAGGTCGGGCCCGTTGATTCGCACCGCGAAGGCTCGACCCTCGAGTCGGTCGAGCTGGCGGCGTGCCGGAGTGCTGGCCTGCGTGGTGCGATTGAGCAGGGCTTCGAACGAGGCGAGCAGGCGGGCGCTCAAACGGCCCGGCGCTGTGGTGCGGGTGGTGGGGTCGGGGGTTTCCATGAATTCAGTACCGCCAGCCACGATGGAGCGCGACGATGCCGCCGCTCAGGTTGTGATAACGGCAGCCATCAAGGCCGGCAGCGCGGAACAAACCGAGCAACGTCTCTTGGTCTGGATGCATGCGAATGGATTCGGCGAGGTATTGGTAGCTGGCGGCATCGTTAGCCACCCATTGGCCCAGCTGTGGCAATACCTTGAACGAATAGGCGTCATACAGCGGCTTCAGGCCGGGCACAGTGGGCTTGGAGAATTCCAACACCAACAGTTGTCCACCAGGCTTGAGCACGCGGCGCATGTCGCGCAGCGCGGCGAGTTTGTCGGTGACATTACGCAGCCCGAAGGCGATGGTCACCGCGTGGAAGCTTTGGTCGGGGAAAGGCAGCCGTTCGGCATTGGCAACGACGCAGGCGATGCTCCCCACCAGCCCTGCATCAATCACGCGGTCGCGGCCATTGGCGAGCATGGCCGGGTTGATGTCGGACAGCACTACCCTACCGCTGGGCCCGACCTGTTTCGCCAAGCCAATGGCGATGTCGCCCGTGCCGCCGGCCACATCGAGCGCCCACTGCCCAGGGCGCAGGCCGGTTTGACTGAACAGGAAGCGCTTCCACAGGCGGTGGATACCGAAAGACATCAGGTCATTCATCACGTCATATTGGTCAGCCACCGAATCGAAGACTCCGCGCACGCGTTGCGCTTTTTCGTGGCGGGGTACCTGCGCGTAGCCGAAGTCGATGGTGTCACCGGCGGCGGGGGTGGCCGAAGGCGAGGGTGGCGGGGTGTCCATGGCTGATTCTAGCTTACGGCGGCCTATATGACCTGCATGGCCTGAGTCGCCTGCAGGGTCTGTGCGGCGGGCGCGGCAGCGGAGCATGAACCCCGGCGCGGTGTCATGATGGTCGGTGGCCGAAGACCGGCACTGAGCGACTGATGGGGAGTGGACCTGTTCATGGATAAAGCGCAGCTGGCGATCGTAGGCGGTGGTCCGGCCGGCCTGATGGCCGCCGAGGTGCTGTCGGCCGCGGGTCATGCGGTGACGGTCTATGACGCCATGCCGAGTCTTGGGCGCAAGTTCCTGCTCGCCGGGAAGTCGGGTCTCAACCTGACGCATGTGGAGGAGCACGCGCAGTTGCGGTCACGGTTCGGGGAGGCGGAAGGCGCGTTGGGCGTGGCGCTGGACGCTTTCGACGCCGCTGCCGTGGGTCGCTGGGCGGAGGGGCTTGGCATCGAGACCTTTGTCGGCACCTCGGGCCGAGTGTTTCCGCGCGTCATGAAAACCTCGCCCTTGCTGCGCGCCTGGCTCGCGCGCTTGCAGGACCAGGGGGTGAGGTTTAAAACCCGGCACCGCTGCTGCGGCTTTGCCGGTCAGGAGCTGGTTTTCGACACGCCGTCCGGCAGGGTCACTGCGGGCCATGACGCGGTGTTGTTGGCGCTGGGTGGCGCCAGCTGGCCGCGGCTTGGCGCGGATGGCAGCTGGATCCCGTGGCTGCGCGAGGCGGGCGTACAGGTGCACGACTTCCGACCGGCCAACTGTGGCTTTGACGTCGACTGGTCGCCGGTGTTTCGCGAGCGCTTTGCCGGCGGTGCGGTGAAAGCGGTCACCGCGGAAAGCGCGGTGGGTGTGGTGCCCGGGGAATTCGTGATTACCCAAACCGGGATGGAGGGTGGCTTGGTCTATGCGCATGCGGCTTGTTTGCGCGACCAGCTAGCCGCGGAGGGCGTGGCGTACTTGGTGCTGGATCTGGCGCCGCAACGCTCGATGGAACGACTGGAACACGATTTGCTGCGGCAGGGGAGCAAGGTCAGTCTCGCGAACCGTTTGCGCAAGGTGGCGGGGCTTGAAGGCGTTAAGGCCGCGCTGGTGCGTGAAGTGTTCCCCGAGGCCGCTGCCGCCAGTCCCGACGAGCTGGCGCGCATGCTCAAAGCGCTGCCGATCACCGTGGTGCGCCCGCGGCCGCTAGCCGAGGCTATTTCTTCTGCAGGTGGCGTCGCCTGGTCGTCGGTGGACGCCAACGGCATGCTCACCGCTCGTCCCGGGGTGTTTGTGGCCGGCGAAATGCTGGATTGGGAAGCCCCGACGGGCGGCTATCTGCTCACGGCGTGTTTTGCCACGGGCGTCGCTGCTGCGGCCGGCATGGAGCGCTGGCTGCCCTAAAGCCGGTTGCCTCGCCGTTTTCAGGCGGCGGCGGTGTCCTGAGCGCCGCGGGGCAGTCCAGCGAGAAAGCGTCGCAGCGCCTGGCTGAACGCTTCGTGCTCCACCAAGAACGCATCGTGCCCATGCGGCGAGCTCAGCTCAATGCAGGTAGTGCTGGTGCCGCCGGTAGCGAGCAGGCTAGCCACTTCGCGCTGCTGCTCGGGCGGAAACAGATGGTCTTCCTGTACGCCAATGACCAGTGCCCGTTCGTGTCCGAGACGCGCGGCCACGGTGGCACGGGCGGTGGCCACTTCCGTGGTGTTGCCCGTGTCGAGCTGACGGAAGGCCGCAGGGTGCGCCACGTCGGTGACTGGCTGTAGTGCGCCGAATTCGAACAGGTCCATGGCCCGTGAAATCACCCAGTAAGCGCCCGGGTCGAAGACTTTTTCGAATTTCGCGGCCTGATATTCCAGCCAGCTTTCGACTTCAAACCGCGTGCCGCTGAGCGTGTCTGCCGGCGCCTGTGCTGGGGCGCGGCCAAAACGACTCTCGAGCAGGCTGCCGCCGATATAGCTGAGCACGCCGACTTTGCGGGCGTGGCGCATGGCCAATGAGCGTGCAGCTGGCGTGGAGGTGGGGTCGCGCCAGGTCTGGCCGACAATTTCACGCTGCAGGCTGCGGGTGGCGATGGCGTAAGCGTTGGGCGCGGCGGCACCTGAGAGGTGCACCAGCCCGCAGGCAGCGTCGGGGAACTGGGCGGCATGCGCCAGCACGGTCATGCCGCCGAGCGAGGGGCCGACTACCGCCAGCAGGCGCTGGATGCCGAGCTGTTGCACCACGGCCTGACCGGCACGGGCGATGTCGGCGACGTGCAGCAGCGGAAACGTGGGGCCATAGGGCTGGCCGGTGGCCGGGTCCGTGGAGGCAGGTCCGGTGCTGCCAAAGCAGCTGCCGAGCGAGTTCACGCACAGAACGAATAGCTGGTCGGTATCCAGCGCACGCCCCGGGCCGATCTGCTTTTCCCACCAGCCGGGCGTGGGGTCGGCGCTGTGGCTGGCCGCATGCGCGCCCACGGACAGTCCGGTGAATACCAGCACTGCGTTGTCGCGTGCCGTATTGAGCTGGCCCCAGCTTTCCGCGGCCACGACCGCGCCGTGCAGCTGGCCGCCGCCTTGGAGAGCAAACGGTGAGGGCAGCACAAAGCTGCGCTGCTCGCCGATGGCTAGCGTGGAGGTGGGCTGAAAGGGGCTCGCGGAGCTCATGGGCGCAGTGTCCCATGCCGTTCAGGCCGGGCAGCTGTCGCTGCAAGACGGGTTGGTTATGATTGCATCACCACTGGGTAGTGCTTTGCGGCGGGACGCGGCCTATCCTTTGGTGCATGAAGGTGGCGCTGCTGCGGCTGCCTGTCCCTTATCGGCCCTCCTTCAAGGACGCACCCATGATTTACAACCATATCCTCGAAACCATTGGCCGTACGCCGGTGGTGAAGATCAATCGCCTCGCGCCTGACCACGTGACGATGTACGTGAAGGTGGAGTATTTCAACCCCGGTGGTTCAGTGAAAGACCGCCTGGCCATCGGCATCATTGAAGATGCCGAACGTCGCGGCGTGCTGCGGCCCGGCCAGACCGTGGTGGAAGCCACGTCCGGCAATACCGGCGTGGCGCTGGCCATGGTGTGTGCAGCCAAGGGTTACCCGTTCGTGGCCGTGATGGTGGAAACCTTCTCGGTCGAGCGCCGCAAGATCATGCGTGCCTTCGGTGCCAAGGTGGTGCTGACACCGGCTGCCGAACGCGGCAGTGGCATGGTCCGTAAGGCCAAGGAGCTGGCCGAGCAGCATGGCTGGTTCCTCACCAGCCAGTTCACCAATCCGGCCAACCCCGACTACCACCGCCAGACCACGGGTCCAGAAATCCTGCTGGATTTCGCCGGCAAGCGGCTCGACTATTTCGTGGCGGGTTGGGGCACCGGTGGCACCATGACCGGCGCCGGGCAGGTCCTCAAGAAAGCCCGTCCGGAGCTCAAAGTGGTCACCACGGAGCCGGCAAACGCGCCGTTGCTGGCGGGCGGCGAATTCAAGCCACACAAGATCCAAGGCTGGACGCCGGACTTCATTCCGGCCGTGCTCGATCGCACGATTTTTGATGACAACATTCCGGTGACGGACGAGGAAAGTGTCCAGACCGCCCGGCTGCTGGCACAGCAGGAAGGCCTCTTCGTCGGTATTTCCTCGGGTGGCACTTTCGCCGCGGCCCTGAAGTTGGCGGCGAAGGCGGCACCGGGGTCGGTCATTCTGGCGCTGTTGCCAGACACGGGCGAACGTTATCTGTCGACCATTCTGTTCGAAGGGATCAACGAAGGGTCAGACGAGGTCTGACGCTGCCGGTAGCCGGTGCCCGGGGCCGGCGTGGGGCGCGTCCGCGACGCGCTCTACGGAAAACCGCGCCAGGCGGTCCAGATACTGCGTCCAGTGCCGGTCCATCTGCCGGCCAAGGTCGAGTAGGAACGGCCAGCTGTAGAGGCCCGAGTTGTGGCCGTCGTCGAAATGCAGCCGCACGGCGTAGTGGCCTACGGGCTCCACCTGCGTAATGTGGACTTTTTCCTTACGCACCTGCAGCACCTCCTGGCCGGGGCCGTGCCCCCGCACTTCTGCGGAGGGGGACATAACCCGCAGATACTCGCAGGTGAAGGCATAGCCTTCAGCCGTGTCGAATACCACTTCCAGTAGCCGGGATTGCCGACGCAGACGCAAAGAAAAAGCCATGCCGTGAGTGTAACGGCATGGCTTGGAATGCGCCTCTCTGAAAGAGCGGCGGACTACCTGGAACGGATCAGGCGGCGAGCGCCACTTGGCGACGACCCAGGCCGAAAGCGCCGAGGGCGGCCAGACCCAAGGCCATCAGCGCGAGGCTGCCGGGCTCAGGGATGTTGGTTGAAGTGGCACCGAGGGTGACATCGCCATTGGCCAAGCCTTCGGCGAAGGGCGTTAGCCCGCCACCGGTGCCATTGCGCAGCGCCACATTGTTGCCGCCCCCAGCGAAGCGGGCCGAAACATACACGCCAGGACCGTAGGAACTACCGAGGTACAGCGAGTCGGCGGTTGGCGCCTCGTCGAAAGTGAAAGTCGTGGAAAAGCCCGACTGGCTGCTGCCCGGGAGCAGGTCCTGCAGCAGGATGTCCCAAGAGCCGACCGTGTAGGCGCTGAGCAAAGATCCCGTCTCGCTTGGCAGCATGTACAGCACGCCGATGTAGACGCTCAGCATCGGGTTGACGTAGCTGCGGCTGCCCGGGGTGTTGTCCAGTGTGTAGGTGAGGCTGTTTGAGCCATAGGTCGAGCCGTCATTCAACCAGAAGGAGGTCAGGTTGCTGGGGTCGAGGATGGACTCGATGCCATCGGCCAGACCGCCGCCATTGGCGTAGTCGTTGATGGTATCGATGCCGTAGGCCGGAACCACTTCATGGGTATAGGAGTCGCGCAGGTTGGGTCCGCTTTCCCATGACAGGGTGGCGTTAACCAAACCAAGAATGTAGTTGACCGGTGCGGCCTGCGCTTGCAGGGACATGCCTGCCAACACCAGACCGGCGAGCCAGCCCGTCTTTTTGATGTTCGTCGTTTTCATGACCATCGCCTCTTGTTTGCCGCCGTGCCCTGGCGGGTTTGCAATGAAATGTGCAAAGACCGTGCCGGTAAAGATGAATTGTTTAAAACCAATGACTTGCGTCGAATCCTAAGGCCGTGGGTGGTGGCGCTGTATAAAGCCCCGACACGCTAAACCGGACTTGCTGCACAGTTTCCATGGCCTCGCCCGCGCGAGGGCCCACTAACGAGCAGCGCCATCTCCTGTGCGATGCCGCCGGCTGTGGCATGACTTTGCAGTAACTCGCCGGCGCGCGCCGGTAATTGCGTCACGAATATCGCTGGTAACGGGCCCACGCGGTCCACGTCACCGGTACGCGCCCCCTACTTGGAAACCCCTACTGGGTGCTGTCGGTAAGCTTTACTGGTCGCCTGTGAGCGGCCACCGGGAAATTCACAACCGATTGATCTAAAAGCTTAAAGCTCCTGTGGCACGAACCGTGGATAGAGAGGTTCGTAGCGAATACTTTGCAGGAGCAGACGATCATGACGACCAAGCGCGAACGAGAGATCAAGTGGGCGATGGACTTCCGCCGGGAATTAACCCGTGCGAAGTTGTCGCGACGTGATTTGATGAAGTTCAGCGCGCTGGGTTCAGGGGCGGCTTTGCTCAACTTCAATGCCGCCGCCGCCCACGCGGCAGGGGCTCGCATCAGTCCTTACACCGAGCCGTTCATGGACCCGCTGCCC
>CANIOW010000029.1 GCA_947469285.1 Gammaproteobacteria bacterium | reverse complement strand
TGGAACAACGGTTACCTCTGGAATAACGGTTACTTGTGGAACAACGGTTACCTCTGGAATAACGGTTACTTGTGGAACAACGGTTACCTCTGGAATAACGGTTACTTGTGGAACAACGGTTACCTCTGGAATAACGGTTACCTGTGGAACAACGGTTACTTGTGGAACAACGGGATGGGTGAAGCCCCGTTGGCGCCCCCAGCGCCTTGAGTGCTGATCGCTAACCGTTAAAAAGAACACCACACATGGGGGGTAGGGTGGGTTCTCGGTGGGCTGGTCGTCACGGCGTGTGGACGTGCGTGGCGGTTTGGCTGTGCCTGGGTTTTATGCCGTCGGTGGTCCGTGCAGGAGCCGCACAACCGCTGTTTCTGAGCCACCTACAAATGGCGGATGGCCTGTCCCACGGCGATGCGCTGGCGGTGCTGCAGGACCGCCAAGGCTTTATCTGGGTGGCCACCGAGAGTGGCCTGAATCGCTACGACGGGCAACAGGTCAAAATCTATCGCCGCGGGGCGCCCGGCAGTGAAGGCCTGGATGCCGACTTCATTAACGCACTGGCGGAAGACCCTGCCGGCGACCTGTGGCTGGCGACGGCAGGGGGCGGCCTGGTGCGTTGGGACCGGCGCACCGACCGGTTTACCGCTTTCCGTCACAACCCGATGCAGGCGAATTCCATCGCCAGTGACGCCCTGCAGACCGTGTGGTCTGCCCCTGATGGCACCTTGTGGGTGGGTACGGAATCGCAGGGCCTTGAGCACTTCGATCCGCGCAGTGGGCAAGCCCAGCACTTTCGCGCAGCATCCGCGAACCTCGCGGCTCTGCCTGACGACGGCGTGTTTGTCACCGTGCCGGCAGCGCGTGGCCAGTTGTGGGTGGGAACTGACCACGGGTTGGCTTTGTTCGAGCTCAGTACCGGCCGAGTGCTGCGCCGCTATGACGACACCACTCGTCCGGCGCTGCCCGATGTACAGATCAGGTCTCTTTACCGCGAAGCGGACGGCAGCCTCTGGATCGGTACCTTTCGTGGCGGACTGGCTTTGCTGTCGGCCGACGGCACGCGGACCCAGCGCTTTCGGCCGAACGCTGCGGTTCCGACCGCTTTGGCCAGCGACAACGTTCGCGCAATCGTGCGTGACCGCGGCGGCCGCCTATGGATCGGCACGTCGCTGGGCCTCGACCTGCTGCGAGCGGATGGTACGTTCCAGCATTATGCGCACCGCGCCGACGATATACGCGGGTTGCCCGACAGCTTCGTTATGTCGCTCTACGAAGATCCGGCCGGCTTGTTGTGGATCGGTACGCGTAGCGCGGGCGTCAGTCGCTGGAACCCGCGTAGCTGGCAAATGGGACATTTTCGTCCACGGTTGGCCAGTGGTCTGCCTATTACGTCCTTTGCGGGTGGCACAGACCCGCATGAAACACTGGTAGGCACGGTCGGTGGGGGCTTGCTGGGTATCGACTTGAACAGTGGCGTGGAACGCACGGTACTGGATACCCGCAGCGGTCTGCCGGATAACCGGGTCATGGCCTTGCTGCGCGATCGCCGTGGTGATCTGTGGATTGGCACCTTGGCGGGTGGATTGGTCCGTCAGAATGGGCACACGGGCCGCTTAGCGTTATTCCATGCCGGCAGTGGCCGCCGTGACGGGTTGCCGGTAGATGGTGTGATGTCACTGTTCGAAGACCGGGACGGCCAGGTTTGGGCCGGCACCTTTGGCGGTGGCTTGTGTCGCTACCTACCCGAGTCGCAAGGTTTCGCTTGCGTCAGCGATCAGGGCGTCAACGGCCACCGCTTGAGCGACGCCCGGGTGACGGCCATTGCGCAAGACTCGAGTGGACGCTTGTGGATCGGGACGCCCGGTGGTGGGTTGAATTGTTTCGATAGCCTGACCGGGCAGGTGCATATTTTTCGTCGTAACGGTCTTGGCGAAGAGCGCGCTGGACTGAGCGATGACCGCATCTATGCCTTGCAGGTTGATGCCGCTGGCATTCTTTGGGTAGGTTCCGCTGCCGGTGGGTTGATGCGGGTGGTGCCGCCCGCGAAGGGTTCTCATTCCCCGCTCAGTGTGCATAGTTATGGGGTGGCCGATGGTTTGCCCAGCAACGTGATCTATGGGATTGAACCTGGCGATGGTGATGAGCTGTGGCTGAGCACGGCCAATGGCCTCGTGCGGTTTTCTCGTTCGCGCGGCTTGCAGGAGCGTTACAACGAAGCGCAAGGTCTGCAGGGCGCGGACTTTAATTTCGGTGCGCATCATCGCTTTGCTGATGGGGTGCTGGCCTTTGGTGGCTTGGGGGGCTTGAATCACTTCCAGCCCAGTCAAGTGAAGCCGGGCAACCGTCCGCCCCCGGTGGTGTTGACCGCGTTCGAGGTGCTGAATAAGCCGGCGCACATGGAGGTGCCGCCCTATCTGCTGAAAAAAGCCGTGTTAGGTTATCGTGATGTAGTAGTGAGTTTTGAATTCGCCGCGCTCGATTATGTGTCGCCGCAGGAAAATCGCTATGACTACCGACTGGAGGGATTCGATGCCGACTGGATTAGTTCCGACCGGCGCCATCGCGTCAGCTACACGAATCTCGCTGCTGGAGATTATGTCTTCCATGTCCGCGCACGTAGCGCAGATGGCGTCCTGACCACACATCCTTTAACGCTGCCGCTGACCGTGCAGCCAGCGCCTTGGGCGTCGCCGATGGCCTATGCCGTGTATGCGCTGCTGATGCTGGGCGGCTGGGGTTACGCTGTGTGGCTGTTCCGCCGCAAGCGCGAACGTGAACTGCAATATAACCGCCGGCTGGAACGCACTGTGTACGAACGGACAGACGAACTCGAAGAACGTAACCGGGCGCTCCAGCAGTTGACCGCTACCCGTAGTGCGTTTGTGGCTAGGATGAGCCACGAATTACGGACCCCTATGAATGGGGTGATCGGGATTGCTGACTTGCTACTCGATACGCCACTGGATGACACTCAACGCCGATTTACCAAGTCGATTCAGCAGTCCGCCGATTCCCTGGTGAAGATCGTCAGTAATATCCTTGATTTTTCAAAGATGGAAGCCGATGGCGTAAGGCTGGACCCGGTCCCCGCATCACTCAACTTGCTGGTTGAGCAGGTAGTGGAGTTGTTCGCCGGGACGGCGGCAGAAAAGGGGCTGGAGTTAGTCTGTGCCTCGCCAGCGGTCAGCCTGCCAGAGGTGTTCGTAGATGAAGTGCGGTTTCGCCAGATAGTGATCAATTTGGTCGGAAACGCGGTGAAATTCACCGACGCTGGGCATGTGCAGGTCAGTTTGACGGTGGGTCTGTCAGGTGATGACGACTACATGCACGTCATGCTGCGCATCGACGACACGGGCGTTGGTATTCGGGAAGCCAACCTCGCGCATATTTTTGATGCCTTCCAGCAAGAAGACAATTCAACCACACGCCGCTTTGGCGGCTCCGGCCTGGGCTTGACCATTGCGCGCCAGTTGGTGGAGTTGATGGGGGGTCGCCTGAGCGTTGTAAGTCGTCACGGCGAGGGCTCGTGCTTCAGTGTCATGCTGAAGCTTTCGCGAGTGGCGCCGGAGTGGGAGCCGGCGCCGCTGCCGCCACTAGACGGTTTGCGGGAGGTGTTTATCATCGAGCCGAATCGATCGGCGCGGGAATCGGTGTTGCAGTGGTTGAGTAACTGGGGTGTCCGGGCCACCGGTGCAGCAAGTTGGGCAGAAATCTCTGCCGAGCGGCTGGCAGCTACCACGCGTGAAGACGTGTTCTTGGGCGGTGAGTCCACTTGGTTGGCTGGGACCGGGACGGTGGTGGAAAGCTGGCGCCATCGACCGCTTGATGCTCGCCCGCGTTGCGTACTGTTGTCCGGCTTTGGTCATCGAAAGGGAATGCCACCTTCGGCTTTGAATGCGGCCTTGTTCAGTGCCCATCTGGTCAAACCCTTGCGTTGGCGTGAGCTGCAGCAGGCGCTCAGTCGCTTCAGTGACGGCCGTGAAACGGTGCGCGCAATGATTGAGCCGAAGGCGATAGATGCGGTTTTGGTGGTATCTTTGACCGTGCTGGTGGTAGACGATCATGCACTCAATCGGACCATTGCCGTGGGTAAGCTCGCAGCCCTCGGCCACCGTGCACATGCTGTGGCCAGTGGTCGTGAGGCGTTGGAGGCAGTCGCACAGGGCCATTTCGATTTGGTACTCATGGACTGTCAGATGCCGGAGATGGACGGCTACGCGACGGCGCAGGCGCTGCGCTTGTTTGAAGTGGGAGGCGTGGTGCGAATTCCTATCATCGCTCTGACTGCCGATGCTACCAGTGAATCAAGAGCGCGCTGCCTGGCTGCTGGCATGGATGACTTCATGGAAAAGCCATTTGCGCGAGAAGAGCTGGCCGAAAAGCTTGCAATATGGTGCCCGGCGCGTTGAAAATTACGAGCATTTCGGTATGACTAGTTCACTGCCTGTTTTGGATGCGGTAGCGCTGAACGCATTGCGTCGTCTTCCTTCGGTAGGCGGATGCCATATGTTGTCAGCAGTCGCTGACCTCTATTTTCGTGACGCACCGCCGCTTCTGTTGCAGATGGAGGCGGCGTTTGCGGCTCGAGATTTACCGGCGCTCGGGCGTGCTGCGCACGCGCTAAAGTCCTACGCGGGAAATATTGGTGCTACGGCCCTGATGATTCATCTGAAGTCGCTTGAGGCAGTGGCCAAGGTCGAATACACGGTGGCCTGCGCGGCATTATTGCCGTCACTCCAGCTATTATTTGCTGAGGCGCTTGCGGAGTTGCTAGTGGAGGCGGCTGCGCCATGAACTTACTCGCGGGCCATGTGCTGCTGGCTGACGATGACAGCTCGACACGCTTGCTGTCGCATTCGGTGCTTGAGAGTGCGGGATTTTCTGTGCTCGCGGTGCGTAATGGTGCCGAGGCGGTGCGCTGTGTTCTGGAGCGCATGCCCGATATTCTTTTGCTCGATTTGGAAATGCCCGAGGTCGATGGCTACGAAGCCTGCCGCCAGATCCGGCAATTGCCTGGTGGTGCTGCGCTCCCCATTGTGGTGGTGACTAGCATGGATGACCCCGCTTCCATCGAGCGGGCGTTTTCTGCAGGAGCCACCGACTTCATTACCAAGCCGATTAATTGGGCCTTGCTGGTGCATCGAGTGCAGTACGTGTTGCGCGGCGCTGCGGTGCTAGGCGCCTTGCAGGAAAGTGAAGAGAAAAACAGTGCACTGCTGCGGGCTATGCCTGATAGTATTTTTTTATTAAGCGAACTCGGTAGTGTTGACGGCTGTTTTGCTGGTGATGGCGGGTTGCCAGGCGACGCCCCCCGTCAAGATTGCCCGGTCAATTTGTTGCCGCTGCTACCGCCTGAGTTCGTCGGAGAATTTACGACCCAGCTTGGGCAGGTAGTCACGACCGGTAGCTCCGTCATTCTCGAGTTTCAGCGCCTCCATTTTGCAGTGGCACAGTATCTTGAGTTGCGTTTGTTGCCGCATCAGAATCGGCAGGTATTGACCATCGTGCGTGATGTTTCCGAGCGAAAGTTCGCGGAGCAACGCATTCGACGGCTCGCGTATTTCGATAACTTGACTGACCTGCCTAACCGCGAGTGGATGGAAGAACAGCTGACGACGGCCCTATTGGCGGCGGAAAGTGCCGGCAGCCAACTGGCACTGTTATTCATCGATATGGACCAATTTCGTCGCGTCAACGATACGCTCGGTCAGCGTGCCGGTGATGCAGTGTTGCTGGAGGTGGCAGATAGGCTACGGCGGGTGATGTCGTCGCTGCATACGGAGCCCGCCGAGGAGCTCCCACTGGCGCGTCTCGGTGCCGATGAATTCCTGGTGTGGTTGCCGGCGACTGCCGGAATGCCCGCCATTGCAGCGATCGGCGAGTCGTTGCGTGAAGCATTCGAGCCGCCGTTTGCCTGCAGTCTGATTGATCTGGATGTACGGGTGACGGCCAGCATTGGTATCGCCCTCTCGGGCGTTCATGGCAGTGATTTGGCGACGCTGGTGCGCAATGTCGATGCGGCTGCACAGCATGCTAAGGGCGCCGGACGGAATCGTGTGGTGGTCTATCGCGCCGAGATGAACAGTCGCGTGCGCGGGCGGTTGGAACTCGAGGCGGATCTGCGGCATGCGCTGGTTTATGGCGGACTCGAGGTGCACTACCAGCCCAAGTACCGGGTGGCTGATCTCGCGCTGGTCGGCGCTGAGGCGCTCTTGCGTTGGAAACACCCGAAGCTTGGTGCAATTTCACCGGTTGAATTTATTGGGATCGCTGAGGAGACTGGTTTTATCGTGGAGATTGACCGCTGGGTGGTAAATAAGGTCTGCGAGGATCTCTCCGCCTGGCGCGCGCTCGGGAAGCGTCTGTTGCCGGTAGCGGTCAACCTGTCGGCGCATGAATTTTTGAACCGGACGGTGGTGCAAATGCTCACCACGGCCACTGAACTCGCCGCAATACCGCACGGCATGATTGAACTGGAGATCACGGAAAATGCGTTGGTGCGGGATGTGGATCTGGCGCGCACTTTATTGACTCAGTTGCGTGATGCCGGTTTTACACTGGCCATTGATGATTTTGGTACGGGGTATTCGTCGTTACAGTACCTGCGGTCTTTTCCGGTGCATACGCTTAAGATCGACCGTAGTTTCGTAGCGGGGGCGCCGGATGAACGGGATGCCTGCGCGTTAATTCGCGCAGTCATTCAGATCGCGCATTCGCTGGACATGTCGGTGGTCGCCGAAGGCGTGGAGACCTACCGCCAGCTCGACTTGCTCAAGGCGGAAGGCTGCGATTACCTGCAGGGCTATCTGATGGACCCGGCGCTGCCACCAGCGGCGTATGCGGCGATGCTCTAAACCGCGCCTTTATCCCTTACTGAGAAAAGCGCCGAATGCCGCTTTGGCTTCTGCGCTTTGCAGACGTTGCGCGAACAGGACGGCCTCGGCCAGTAGGGCTTCGCGAACCGCTGCCTGCGTTGGGCGGCGCATTAATGCCTTGGTGTCCTGCAGTGCGCCTGGAGGCAGTGCAGCGAGGCGGGCGGCGGCGGCCTGTGCGGTGGGCAGGACGTCCGCGGCGGGTAGTGCGGCGTTGGCCAAGCCCTGTGCCGCGGCCTCGGTACCGCTAAAGGTGCGTGCTTGGAGTAGCCATTCGGCGGCCTGTGCGTGGCCTAGGCGTAGCGGCATCAGCAGACTGGAAGCGAATTCCGCCACCAGTCCGAGTGGTACGAAGGGTGTGGATAAACGCGCATCCGCCGCCACATAGACCAAATCGCAATGCAGCAGCAGGGTCGTACCGATGCCGATCGCGGGGCCGCAGACGGCGGCTACCACCGGCTTGCGGCAGCCACTTAACGCCTGCATAAACCGGTACCCAGGCGCTTCCTCGGTCGTGGGCGGCCGGTCGAGAAAATCTGCCAGATCGTTACCGGCCGTAAATAGCGTTGGCCCTCCTGTCAGGACGATCACGTGCACAGCTGCATCCGCATCGGCGGCTTCGAAGGCCTCTGCCAGGGCGGTATACATGGCACCCGTGATGGCATTGCGCTTGTCAGGGCGGTCGATGGTCAGCGTGGTGACGCCTTTGGCGTAGGCCTGACGAAGGTGCACTGTGGGTGTGGCGGGGGTCGCGGGCATGGGGTTTCCTTGCAGGAGCAGCGGCACAGAATACCGGTTCAGCGTCGTAAACGGTCGCGTAGCTGATGCGCTAGTTGTTCGAGAGTAGGGACCTGGACGACGGTCTGCGCCACTAGTGCAGTTGAGCCCGCTTCCACTGCCGCTACGATATAGGCGGTGGTAGCCGTGAAAGGCGTGTTGGTGGCGTTACCCAGGTTCGCCAGAAACGGTGGTAGCCCGACTGCCGTGGTGGGGATGGCAAACACCTGCCGCGCCGGTGCAACCCAGCGGGCGAGCGCAGCGCTCCAGGGTTGGCACTCGGCGGCGGGTCCGCGAATGATAATGGTCTCCAGTCCCTCGGTCTGGTCTGCCAGCGCGTCGAGCAAGGCCAGGTGCATCAAAGGCGCTGCGCTCAGCGCCGGCCAAGCCGCACGTAGCGTTTGCAGCGCCGCCTGCCGATAGCGTGGCTCGTCGATTAACTGGCCGAGGCGAAGCAAAGCCTGTGCCGCCACGCCGTTGGCGGCGGGCAGCGTGCCATCCGCGAACGGTTTGAGGCGTGGTAATGGCCCGGGTAGCGAGGCCGCGGTGGAGTAGAAGCCGCCGCATTCTGGGTCTGCATAGTCCTGCAGTAAGCTGTCGGCCAGCTTAATCGCGAGCGTCAGCCATTCGCTGCGCCAGTCCAAGGTCAGGCTCGATAACAGGCTCGCCAAGAGCTGGGCCCGTGCGGCCAGTCCAGTGGTGTCATCAAGCTCAACGGTGTTCAGTAGCGCTTGGAGCAGGTCCTGTGCGCCTTGGGCCCAGTCAGGCCGGTCCAGCCAGCGGGCAGCCTCCGCCCAGGCCTGTAGCCAGAGGGCATTGGGGGCAGTGAGGCATTGTGGGTCGTGCAGTACCGTGCTGCCCTCACGCACTAAGGCAGTGAAATACCGGCAGTCAGGACTTTTTAATTGGTCTAAAACGAAGCTGACACTGCGCTCAGCGGCTAGCCGGAACAGCGGCTCGCCGGTGGCGGCAGCTGCCCGTGCATAGGCGCGCAGTTGGCGCGCCTGGTCGAGCAGGGTCTGTTCCCCATCCAAGGCGGTAGTGGGTGAGTCGGCAGCCTGCGTGAGTGTGAGCGTGGCCATGTACAGGGCCTGCAGATCCGGCTCGCTGGTGGCAGCGGTGGCATTCCAGTGACGCAGCAGGAAACTGGCGACCGCGGGGACAGGGAAAGAGGGCGTCAGGTCAAAGCCACCCGCCGCTCGAGCAAAGTGTTGCGCTAATTGCTGGCGAGCCGCGAGCAGGGGCGTCTGGTCGAGTGATGCGGCCGCATCCAGCGGCAGTGGAGTCAGTGCCAGCAGCACCTGCCTGAGCCGTGCGGCCTGAGCGCGTATGGCGTCACGTTGGTCTCTGAAATGCGTCGTCGCATCCCCCAGCAAGTCGGCAAATCCCGGCGCATCCTGGCGGCGCTCTGTCGGGAAATAGCCGCCGACGAAAAATGGCAGGCCAGCTTCAGGATCGATGAATAGTGTGAGTGGCCAGCCACCAGGGCGGCCAAGCAGTAATTGGTGGCAGAGTTGAAATAGGTGCTCAAGCTCTGGGTGTTGATCGCGGTCCACGCGGACGCTCACATAGGCAGTATTCAGTTGGGCCACGATGCCGGGGTCGGTGAATGCCTCGGCGTGCATAAACGCCCAGCCAGGGCAGGTGGCGTAGCCCATGGACACCAGTACCGGGCGGTTCAGCCGGCAGGCCTGCTGCAAGGTCGCCGGATTCCAGCGGTGCCAGACGACCGGGGCGTGTAAAGAGGGAGGAAGGGTAGGCATGGGAGCGTAGAATGCGGGGTTCCTTGCCCGTGGACAACCCGGGCGTCCTGAGATGTCCCCAATGATCGACGATGCGTTTGCTGACCTGTTGCCCGACGAGCCCGCTGAGGCGCTGCCAATTCTACGCCTGCGCCATGATGAGGACCGTCGCCTCTCCGCAGGCCACCTGTGGGTGTTCAGTAACGAGGTGGACGTGGCCGCGACGCCGCTGACCGGTTTTACGCCCGGGCAGGCGGTGGAAGTCCGCTCGAATCGCGACAAGTTTCTCGGTTATGCGACGGTTAATCCGGCCTCGCTGATTTGCGCCCGGCTGCTGTCGCGCGACACCGGGTTTCGTCCGGGGCGTTCGCTGTTTGTGCATCGGCTGCGGGTAGCGCTGGCTCTGCGCGAGCGTTACTACCCGACGCCGCATTATCGGCTTTGTTATGGCGAGTCGGATGGTTTGCCAGGCTGCGTCATCGATCGTTTTGGTGATACCTGCGTGGTGCAGCTAGCCACCGCCGGGATGGAGGCGATGCGCGACGATTTGCTCGCCGCGTTGGTGAAGGTGGTCAAGCCCCGCGCGGTGCTGTGGAAGAATGACAGCAGTGCGCGAACGCTGGAAGGTTTGCCGAGCTATGTCGAGGAAGCCCTCGGCACGGTACCCGATGAACTCGAAGTCCTTGAGGCGGGCGGCCGGTTTCTTGCCCCTGTGCGACATGGACAGAAAACCGGCTGGTTTTACGACCAGGCCTATAACCGGCCGCTGCTCGGGCCCTGGGTCAAGGGCGCCCGGGTGCTCGACGTCTTTAGCTACGTTGGCGCTTGGGGTGTGCAAGCGGCGCTGGGCGGGGCGGCGGAGGTCACCTGCATTGACAGCAGTGCGCCCGCGTTGGCGATGGTGCAGAAAAATGCGGCGTTGAACGCCGTCACCATCGGGATCGAGAAGGCCGATGCCTTCGATGCCCTCGAGGCACGGGTCGAGGCCAAGGAACGTTATGACGTGGTGGTGGTGGACCCGCCCGCCTTCGCCAAGCGTCGCAAGGACCTACCCAAAGCCCAGGCGGCTTACCGCCGCATTAATCAGCTGGCCATGCAGCTGTTGCCCCGGGATGGACTGCTGGTGAGCTGCTCCTGCTCATGGCACTTGGAGTCCGGCATGCTGATTGATGCCGTGCAAAAGGCGGCGCGGCATCTTGGCCGCCAGGCGCAGATTGTGCAGACGGGCGGGCAGGGGCCGGATCATCCGCTCCATCCGGCCATCCCGGAGACGCGCTACCTGAAAGCTTTTGCAGTTCGCGTGACGCACGGTTGATTCATCGGCGATACTTGATCCATGTTCACCTACCCTGACATCGATCCTATCGCCGTGGCCATCGGTCCGCTGCGCGTGCACTGGTATGGTCTGATGTATCTGGCAGGGTTTTTGGCCGCCTGGTGGTTGGCCCGCCGGCGAGTGGCGCAGCCCGGGTCGACGTGGACCTACGAGCAGGTGGACGACCTGATTTTCCACGCGATGCTGGGCGTGGTGTTGGGTGGTCGGGTGGGTTACCTCGTGTTTTACGGGCAAGACCGTATCGCCGAGGACTGGCGCTATATCTACCGTCTGTGGGAAGGCGGGATGTCGTTCCATGGCGGCCTGATCGGGGTCTTGGTGGCCATCGCCCTGTTTGCGCGAACCACCGGCAAGCGGGTGGGTGATGTGTTCGATTTCATGGCGCCGCTGCCCGCGGTGGGACTGGGCGCCGGGCGCCTGGGTAACTTCATCAATGGAGAGTTGTGGGGTAAACCCACGGACGCCGCCTATGGGTTTTTGGTGCAGACACCCGGTGGCGCCCAGGTGTTGCACGCATCCCAGTTGTACGAGGCCACCCTCGAGGGGTTGGTGCTGTTCGTGTTGCTGTGGGCCTATACCGCGAGTCCCCGTCCACGCTGGGCACCTTCCGGCGTGTTTTTGCTGGCCTACGGGGTGTTTCGTTTTCTCATTGAATTTGTGCGCGTCCCTGATGCGCAGCTGGGCTATCTGGCTTCTGGATGGTTCACCATGGGCCAGCTACTCACGGCACCGATGATCCTCATGGGTCTGGTATTGCTGTGGCTGGCTTACCGGCGCGATGAACCTACCGGCAATCTTGCGGCGCGCTGAGCAGGGCACAGCATGCAGCAATATCTCGATCTGATGCGCCACGTGCGCGAACATGGTGACCGCAAGGAAGACCGTACCGGGACCGGAACGCTCAGCGTGTTTGGCTGGCAGATGCGCTTTGATCTGGCAGCGGGCTTTCCCCTGCTGACCACGAAGAAACTGCATACGCGCAGCATCATTCACGAACTGCTCTGGTTCTTACGTGGTGAAACCAACGTCCAGTCATTGCGCGAGGCAGGCGTCACCATTTGGGACGAATGGGCCGATGCGGCTGGCGAGCTCGGGCCTGTGTATGGCAAGCAGTGGCGGGACTGGGTGGCCGCTGACGGCCGCCATCTCGATCAGATGACGGCGGCGATCCAGTTGCTACGGACACAGCCCGATTCGCGTCGCATTCTGGTGAGCGCGTGGAATGTGGGTGAGCTTGAACAGATGGCGCTCATGCCCTGTCACGCTCTGTTCCAGTTCTATGTCGCCGGTGGCCGTCTTAGTTGCCAGCTCTACCAGCGCAGCGCCGATATTTTTCTGGGTGTGCCCTTCAATATCGCCTCTTACGCCATGCTGCTCCACTTGGTGGCTGCGCAATGCGATCTGGTGCCCGGAGATTTGGTCTGGACGGGCGGCGATTGTCACCTGTACTTAAATCATCTGGCGCAGGCAGACGAGCAGCTGCAGCGGACGCCACGCCCTTTGCCGCGATTGGCGCTGCAGCGCCGTCCGCCTACCGTGTTTGACTATGCCTACGATGATCTCGTGGTGACGGGTTACGACCCTCACCCGGCCATCAAGGCGCCGATCGCTGTCTGAATTCCTTCCACCTCATTCCTAACGGTCCCCCATGCGCCCCAGCCTCTCAAACAAGCCCTACTTTTTCGTGCGCAACTCGCGTATTCATGGCCGCGGTGTCTTCGCCGCCAAGAATATCGCTAAGGGTACGCGAGTCACCGAATACGTCGGCGAGCGCATCTCCCACGCGGAAGCGGATCGTCGCCATGGCGGGAAAGCCGATGACGACAATCACACCTTTCTGTTCACCGTGACCTCGCGTAGCGTCATCGATGGCGGTAACGGTGGCAACGACGCCCGTTGGATCAACCATAGCTGTGACCCCAACTGCGAGAGCGTTATCGAGAAATCGCGCGTTTTCGTCGAAGCAGTGCGCGATATCCCCAAGGGGGAAGAGCTCTGCTATGACTACATGATCGAGCGCGATCCGAATGACCCACCGGGCATGGACCAGGTGTTTGGCTGCCGCTGCGGCGCTGCCAACTGCCGTGGCACGATGCTCGTGGATCCAGCACCGCCGGCGCGTAAGGCTAAGGCTAAGAGCAAGACCAAGGCTAAGACTAAGACCAAAACTAAGGCCAAGGCCAAGGCCAAGACCAAGGCTAAGACCAAGACTAAGGCCAAGGCCAAGGCCAAAGTGAAAACGAAGGTGTCGGCTGGCAAGCCGTCGCGACGTTGAGGTTTTACGAATGGTTTGCTTGACGCTCATCGCGGCGGTGGCGCGCAATGGTGTCATTGGCACGGCGGGCGGCTTACCCTGGCGTCTGCCGGCAGATTTGCAGCATTTCAAGGCGCTGACGCTGGGCAAGCCGATGCTGATGGGTCGGCGTACCTGGGACAGCTTGGGGCGGCCCTTACCTGGACGGCGCAATCTCGTGGTGACGCGTCAAGCTGGCTTTGTCGCTAGCGGGGCGGAGGTGTTCGCAACGGTCGAGTCGGCACTGAGCACTTGTGGTGCGGTGGAAGAAGTCATGGTCATCGGCGGAGGGGAGTTGTACGCGCAGCTGCTTGAGCGTGCAGCGGTACTGGAGTTGACCCAGGTCGAGGCGGAGGTGGCGGGGGAGGCTTTTTTCCCAGCTTTCAACGCCGCAGACTGGCGGGAAGTGGCGCGTGAATCTCATGCTGCCGATGAGCGCCACGCGTACCCTTATACTTTTCTCCGCTTGGAACGGCGGAGCGCTGGCTAGACGCCAGCGAGATGTCGCTGCGACCGGACTCAGGCTGCCCCGATAAGGGCGCCACGCTTTGCCGAATGGAAGGAGTGCCACCATGACGAGCGCCTATGCGTATCCCTTGCTGATTAAGCAGTTATTGCATACACCCATGGCAGTGGCGGCGGAGCAGGAGATTATTCATGCGCAGGTGTCACGCTACACCTACCGGGATTTCGGGCGGCGTATCGCGCAGCTTGCCAATGCCCTGACCCAGAGGGGGGCAGGTCCCGGATCAGTGATCGCGGTGATGGACTGGGATAGCCACCGGTATCTTGAATGTTTTTTCGCCGTGCCGATGCTCGGCGCCACCTTGCACACGGTCAATATCCGTCTGTCCGCCGAACAAATTCTCTTCACCATCAACCATGCCGCGGATGATTTCATTCTGGTGCACGAGGATTTTGCGGAGTTGCTCGGGCAGATTGCGAGCCGTATTACGCGTCCAGTGACCATGATTGTGATGCGGGACGCGGCGGTTGCCGGTGGCTCTCGTGGACCCTCCGACGCGTTGGGCTTTGTCGGCGAGTATGAAACGCTGCTGGCTGACGCTGCGCCGGCTTATGCCTTTGCCGATTTCGATGAAAACACGCGCGCCACCCTGTTTTACACCACGGGTACTACGGGGGATCCAAAAGGCGTCAGCTATTCACATCGCCAGTTGGTGCTGCATACCCTGGCGGTGGCCACCGGGCTTGGCGGAGTTCCTGGCAATGGCGGGCTGCATCGAGCCGATGTTTATATGCCGATTACGCCGTTATTTCACGCGCATGGATGGGGTATCCCGTATGTGGCCACATTACTGGGGCTCAAGCAGATCTATCCTGGGCGTTATGAACCGGAAAAACTGCTGCGCTTGATTGCGACTCATGACGTTACCTTCTCGCATTGCGTGCCGACCATCTTGAGCATGATCCTGGCGTCGGCCGAGGCTGCTACCACCGATTTAAGCCGCTGGAAGGTGATCATCGGGGGTTCGGCCCTGCCCGAGGGTCTGGCGCGGCTCGCGGTGGCGCATGGGATTGATATTCATGCAGCCTATGGCTTGTCGGAAACCTGTCCGTTTCTGACCTCCGCCGATATGCTGGCCTCACGTGGTGCAGGGGATACGGTGGGTATCCGTACCGTGGCCGGAAGGCCAGCGCCGCTGGTGGAGTTGCGGGTGGTAGACCCACACATGCTTGACGTGCCACGCGATGGAAAAACACCGGGTGAAGTGGTGGCGCGTGCTCCTTGGCTGGTGCAGGCTTACTTAAACAATCCTGCTGCTACGGATGCGCTGTGGGCCGGGGGTTACCTGCACACCGGGGATGTCGGTACGCTGGATGCAACGGGCACCTTGCGAATCACCGATAGGTTCAAGGATGTCATCAAGTCGGGGGGTGAATGGATCTCGTCTTTGGAACTCGAAGACATCGTCAGCGCTGTGGCCGGGGTGCGTGAGGTGGCGGCGATTGGGCTGCCGGATGCTAAATGGGGTGAGCGGCCGGCGTTAGTGGTGGCCTGTGTGGCGTCGGGTACGGAAGCGGCGATGGAGAAGGCGATCCGCGCCGCGATTGATGCGCGTATTGTGGCGGGGCAGTTGTCAAAATGGGCTGCACCTAATCAGCTATTTTTTGCGTCGGCACTCCCTAAGACCAGCGTTGGTAAGCTTGATAAAAAGGCGATGCGGGTCACCTACGCCTGAAGCAACCGGCCGCCATGCTGAGCGATCATTGGCAGCCATCATTCAGAGGATCATCACACGGTGTTTGGCATTACTCCCTCCGCGCGTTTGCGCCCGTCGCCCTTTTTCGAGGCGACCTTAAAGGAAGGCGTTTGTGCCTTCACTACCTATAACCACATGCTGATGCCGACCAGTTACGGTCAGCCGGAAGCAGAATACTGGCGGTTAATTCGCGGAGTTAGCCAATGGGATGTGGCGGTGGAGCGGCAGGTGCAGTTGCAAGGTCCCGATGCTGGGCGCTTGGCGCAGATTCTGGCCCCGCGCGATCTGACCAAGTGTCAGGTGGGGCAGGGCAAATATGTGCCCCTGTGCAACCACGAGGGCATACTCATCAATGACCCCATTCTGTTGAAACTGGCAGATGATCTGTATTGGCTGTCGATTGCGGATAGCAATATCTGGTTTTGGGCGCGAGCGATAGCCGCTGAACGCCGCTTGAATGTGGTGGTGTCGGAGCCCGATGTTTCGCCCATGGCGCTGCAGGGGCCAAAAGCAGTAGAGGTGGTGGCGCATGTCTGTGGTGACTGGGTGCGTGACCTCAAATATTTTTGGTTTCGTGAAACGCAGATCGCTGGCATCCCGGTAGTGGTGGCGCGCTCCGGTTGGTCGAAGCAGGGCGGCTATGAAATCTATCTGCGCGACGGGACAAAAGGCTCGGCCTTGTGGGATATTTTTCGGGAGGCGGGCGCAGCCTGGGACATTGGTCCGGGAAACCCGAATTGGTGTGAACGGGTGGAGAGTGGTCTGATCTCCTACGGTGGTGACACCGATGCGACGACCAACCCTTTTGAAGTGCGCATGGGTAAGTACATCGACCTGCATGCACCCGATGACACCATTGGCATCCAGGCCCTGCGTCGGATCAAAGCCGAAGGTCCACGCCGCCACTCATTGGGGATTGTGCTCGATGCAGGTGCTCCGGTACTGCCTGGTTTTCAGTGGAACCCCATCTTCAAGGGGGATCGCCAGGTCGGGCAGCTGACGAACTGTATCTTTTCGATCCGCCTGCAGAAAAATATCGGGTTCGCCTTGATCGGGGTGGACTGTGTGGTCGGCGACCGGGTCGAGTCGTTGGTTGGCGGCGAGCGGCAGCCCGGCTACCTGACTGAGTTGCCGTTCCTGTAAGGCCCGTGATGGGTTTCGTTCTGCGTTAGGCTGCCCCATGATAGGCCTCCAGCTATCACCCTAGGGAACTGCCGATCTCTGCCACGGTCTATCGAGATGCCATGCGTAACTTCGTCGCACTGCTGCTGTCCCTGAACCTGTTGGTGGTCTGTGCGCCAGCGGCCGCTGGTGAGCCCGTGGTGGCGGCTGAGCCGGTGGTTGCCGTCCAACAGGGCCAGTGGCGTGAACACGAGCTCACCTTTACTTACAGCGGGTTTACCTCGAAATATTCCTGCGAAGGCCTCGCTGACAAGGTGCAGTTGTTACTGCAGACCTTCGGCGTACGGGATGGCGCCAAAGTCTCCTCTTACGCCTGCGCCGCCCCTTACGGCTTCCCCACGGAGTTTCCGCGGGTGCGGTTGCAGTTCGCAGTGCTTGAGCCGTGGGTCCCTAATGCCGTCCAGTCTCCGGGCAAGGAGGCCGCGTACGGCCGCGTGATCGGGCGCGAGGCGCCGCAGCTGGTTGCCCCGGGCGCTGTCGCCCGTGGCAGTGCCGCGGGCGATGTGGCACCGGGCGATGTGGCACCGGGCGAACCGGTGGCGGGTGTCTGGCGTCACGTGAAGCTCGCCCGGGGCCGGCCACGAACGCTGGATCCGGGCGATTGCGAGCTGTTGGAACAATTTCGCGACAAGGTGGTGCCGCTGTTCACGACGCGCGAACTCAAGGACGAGACCCGCTGCATCCCACACCAGTTATTAGGCACGCGCATTGCGCTGGAAGCCGAGGTGTTTGCAGCGCCACCCACCGCGGATGTCCCGCGTTAGGTCGCGCTGACCTGCACCAGCGGCCAGCGTTCTGGGGGCTCATCGACATCCAGCCGTACGGCTGACAGGGCACCACCCCAGACACAACCGGTGTCCAGTCCCAACACGGCTGGTGCACGGTGCAAGCCGAGGGCGGACCAGTGTCCAAAGACCAGTGGTTCACCGGCGCTGCGGCGCTCTGGGACTTCGAACCACGGCAGAGCGTCGGGCGGCGCCAGGGCCGGTGGGCCTTTCAGTTTTGGCAGCAGACGTCCGTCGAGCGTGCAGTAGCGCAGGCGCGTCAGGCAATTGACCACAAAGCGCCAGCGGTCGGCTCCCTGCAAGTCGTTGGTCCATACCTCGGGTCGGTCGCCATACATGCTGGCCAGAAACGTCTCGGGATGTGCGCGCAGCTGGTAGGCAACTTCGCTGGCCAGCACGGCGGCCTCTGACACGTTCCATTGCGGTGGTAAGCCGGCATGTACCAAGGTCCAGCGGAGACTGGGCTCTTGGTGTAATAACGGGCGATACAACAGCCATTCAAGCAAGTGGTCGCGGTCAGGTGCGGTGAGAATGGCTTCGAGCGTGTCACCGGCCCGCAGTCCGCGACCGGCTGCTGGCGCCAGTGCCAAAGCCAGTAGATGCAGGTCGTGATTGCCGAGCACGGTCGTCACCCCAGCACCCAAGGCCATCACTTGCCGCAAGGTGCCAAGTGAGTCCGGTCCACGATTCACCAGATCGCCAGTCAACCACAGTTGGTCACGGTCGGGGGAGAACCGTAGGGCGGCGAGCAGCCGGACAAAGGCCGCATGGCACCCTTGCAGGTCACCGACGGCCCAGACAGCCATCCGTTAGTGCAGCACGCCGGGGACGGCGAGCCGGAACACTGGAATGGGCGCATCGAACTGCTGCCCGTCTGCAGCGCGCAGGTGGTAGCTGCCGTACATGGCGCCTACCGGAGTTTCCAGTAGCGCACCGCTGCTGTAGCGAAAACCTTGTCCGGGGTTCAGTTCTGGTTGTTCCCCGACCACGCCGTCACCGCGTACTTCCTGCACCTTGCCGTTAGCATCGGTGATGATCCAGTGTCGCGACAGCAGTTGAGCGGATTGCACGCCGTCATTGAGCACCGTGATGGTGTAGCCGAAGGCGTAGCGCCCCTCTTGTGGCGCAGATTGGTCCTCCAGAAAGGTGGTGACGACTTCGATGCGAATGGGGGGCACGGCTGGCATGACGATTCCGGTACTGATGACGACGAAGTGTAGCGGCCTGAGGCGGGTAGCAGAAGCCTGCGTCACTCAGGGGGTCCAAGCGGCGAGTGCGCCGAATTCCGCCGGGGAGAGGGTCTCCGGGCGGCGTTGTGGGTCGATGCCGGTACCGGTGAAAGCTTCCGGTGGCACCACCCCCTGCACGGCATTGCGCAGGGTCTTGCGGCGCTGGGAAAAGCAGCGCACCACGAGTTCCGCAAAACGCGCCGGGTCCGGCAGCGGAAACGGCGGTGCTGCGTGTGGCACCAGACGCACGATGGCACTGTCGACCTGTGGTGGCGGTCGAAAGGAACCGGGGCCGACGTTGAACAGTTTTTCAACACGCACTTTGGTCGCCAGCATCACGGTCAAACGGCCATAGTCCTTGCCGCCTGGTTGGGCCGCCATGCGGTCCACCACTTCCTTCTGCAGCATGAAGTGCATATCGCATACTGCCTCGCTGGCTTCCAAAAAATGGAACAGCAGTGGCGTAGAGATGTTGTAGGGCAGGTTGCCGATCAGCCGCAGCGGCCCGCCGAGCGTGACGGCGAGTGCGCTGAAGTCGAAGGCCAGGGCATCGCCTTGATGCACTGTCAGTTCACCATGACCGGCGGCAGATGCTTCCAGGCGAGGGATGACGTCCCGGTCAAGTTCGACGACATGCAGCGTACGGCATTGCGCCAGCAAGGGTAGCGTCAACGCACCAAGTCCTGGTCCAACTTCTACCAGTGGCTGGCCGGGCTGCGGGTCGATGGCATCAATGATCTGCGCGATGACATGGGCATCGTGCAGAAAATGCTGGCCAAAGCGCTTCCGGGCGCGGTGTGAATGTGTGCTCATGCCGCTCTCGCCGTTGTGACCAGCGCCGTGGCCAGCGCGATGGCTGCCCGTAGGCTGCCGGCCTCTGCACGGCCAGTGCCGGCCAGATCGAGGGCGGTGCCATGGTCTACCGAAGTGCGAATGATAGGCAGCCCCAAGGTCACATTCACCCCCGCACCAAAACCGACATGCTTGAGCACCGGCAGGCCTTGGTCGTGGTACATCGCGAGCACCGCGTCGGCATGCACCAGCGCCTGTGGCGTGAAGGCGGTGTCGGCTGGCAGCGGCCCAAAAGCGTCGATGCCGGCGGCCTGTGCTGCTGCAATGGCCGGCGCGATGATGGTCGCTTCTTCGCTACCGAGATGGCCAGCTTCGCCAGCATGCGGATTCAACCCGAGGACGGCGATGCGTGGTGCAGCAATGTGAAAGCGTCGTTGCAGATCGCCATGGAGGACCTGGAGGGTGCGGAGCAGGCCGGCGGTGGTGATGGCGTCGGGCACGGCGCGCAGCGGCAGATGGGTGGTGGCCAGCGCAACGCGCAAGCTGCCAGCGACGAGCAACATCACCACCTGGCAGGGAGCCGTTGGTTGACTGAAAAGCTCCGCCAGAAATTCGGTGTGGCCTGTGAAGGGCAGACCGGCTGCCGCAATGATCGACTTCTGCACTGGGGCAGTCACCATGGCGCTGGCATCGCCGCTAGCCACGGCGAGGGCCGTGGCGCGCAGTGAATGGAGGACCATGGCGGCATTGCGCGCATCCAGTTGTCCCGGGATGACGGGCACGGCGACGGGAAAAGGCCAACATTGCACGACCTTGGCTGGTACCAGCCGTGCGGTGGTGGGTGTTGCCAGCTGCAGATCCAGGTCTAGGCCGAGACAGGTTGCGCGAGCGCGCAGAGTCTCTGGGCAACCGGCCAGCAGCCACGGGGCGCCTGCGGTGGGCGCTTCTGTACTGGCCAGCAGCAGGCACAGGTCGGGGCCGATGCCCGCCGGTTCGCCGGTGGTGAGAATCAGCGGCGGTTGGCGTGCAGCACCGCTCACCGGATCAGAGACGGGTTTCGACGTAGGCTTCGTCGCGCAAGCGACGCAGCCAGAGTTCAGTCTCTTCTTCCGACTTGCCGGCGCGGAGTTGCTCTACGGCCTGCCGACGCTTTTCCTCGGTGCTCGTGTCCTGACTCCGACGGCCTAAGACCTGAATAATGTGCCAGCCATAAGGGCTTTGGAAGGGCGGACTGATCTCGTTGTCCTTCAATTGCGCCATCGCGGTTTCGAATTCCGGCACAAAACTGCCGGGTCCAGCCCAGCCCAAGTCGCCGCCTTCTTTGCCTGAGCCCGGATCTTCAGAGACGGCCGAGGCGATGGCGCCGAAGTCGTCACCTGCCAGCACTTTCTTGCGGATATCGTCGAGCTTGCCACGTACGGTGGCGTCATCCTGCAGTTCGTTGGTGCGCAACAGGATATGTCGCGCATGTGTTTGCTCCACGATGAGCGGCTGGTTGCCACCCCGGGCGCCACCGAGACGGATGACGTGAAAACCAGAAGGGGTGCGAACCGGTGGCGCGATCTCGCCGGGCTTCATACCGGCGACCGTGTCCGCCATGAACTGTGGCAGTTCGCTGCCCTTGCGCCAGCCCAGGTTGCCACGCTCAAGCGCGGATTGTGCCTGCGAGTATTGCAGCGCCAATTGTCCAAAGTCTTCGCCTTTGACCGCGCGCTCGTAGAGGTCCTTCGCGCGTTCTTCGGCCTGCGTTAGTTGCTCTGGCGTGGCAGCTTCCGGCAAGGTCACCAGAATGTGGGCCACCTCGTACTCGGTGTTCGCTGAAGCATTGCCGGTTTGCTTGGTGATGAACTGATCGATTTCGCGCGGGCTGATGTAGATACGGGCGTAGACGTCGCGCTGCCGTAGAAATTGCAGCGACATTTCGCGGCGCACCTGGGTGCGGTAGGCGCCATAGTCGATGCCTTCCGCCTGCAACGCTTCTGGCAGTTTCTCAAACTCAATCTTGTTTTGCTTCGCAACATTTTGCAGCGCGTTGTTCAGCATTTCATCGGAGACTTGAATGCCCAGTTTTTCAGCGCGCTGCATCTGAATTTCCTGCAACACCAGACGATCGAGTACTTGCTGACGCATTACCGAGGCGGGCGGTACCTGTTGGCCCTGTTCGCGCAGGCGTCGCGCGATGGTGCCCATCTGTTCTTCTACCTGGCTTTGTAGGACGACCCCCTCATTGACCACTGCAGCGATGCGGTCCAGTAGCTCGCCACGGGCGCCGATGTCACGCGACTGCGCGTAGGCCAACCCCGTGGGTAGCAGGGCGGCGAGGAGTAAAACCAGGGGACGCAGGCGCATATGCATAAGGGATGTCCGTGGTGAGGCGATCATGGCCGCCGCTCCTCCGCGGTGTAGCCGCGGATGGAACGTTCGAGGAAAGCCCCCGTAGGGACTCCGACACTCGACAGGCCGTTCAGTTCAAGTTGTAACCCGATGGCGGTGTCTCGTTCGCCAGTGCGGGTACTGACGTACCGACGGGCCACGAGTCGTAATTTCCAGCAACAGTCTTTGTACTCGAAACCGGCGAAGCTTTCGATGGCTGCGTGGTCGCGTAAGGAATAAACCTGCCGGGCAAACACGTTCCAGGCGCGGCTGACCGGCCAGGCCGCCGAGGCATCCAGTTGTTCCAGTCGGCCCTCGCGGTAGCGATAGCTGAGATTGGCGACGCGTCCGCCATCGGCACGGTATTGCAGTGCCAGCTCGCGGCGGACGGCTTGTTGGGTCGAAGGATCCCACTGCAGACCGAGGTCCACGCTCCACCGTCCGTATGCGGCGATGGACAGTTCGCCAATCAGGTCCGATGCGCTGGCGCGCGGCGCAGCTTCGCCTGGCAGTCCGACCCGCGGGGCCTTGAAATAGCGTACCTGACCGAAAGTCGCCTGCAGC
This sequence comes from Gammaproteobacteria bacterium, assembly GCA_947469285.1. GTDB lineage: Bacteria > Pseudomonadota > Gammaproteobacteria > Steroidobacterales > Steroidobacteraceae > CAIOHZ01. The sequence continues at coordinate 13,895 of CANIOW010000029.1, read as the reverse complement.
AGTTGCCGCCCCGTGTGCGGGTCGATGAGGCGACTGGTAACGCCGAGCGCGATCTGGTTGGCATCAGCGAGACGGTCACCACCGACATACCGCTGCGGGTCGAACAGGCGCTCGAGGCGCAGGTCCGGCAGACCGGTATCGAACAACGGCAGGGCCTCCTGATCCCGGTAGGGCACATAGGTATAGAGGGCGCGGGGTTCCAGAGTTTGTACCCGGCCACTGGGCGTGGTGCGCTCGAACACAAGGCCGCCGTCAAGGGTGGCCACGGGCGCGGTGCGTGTAGGAGAGCGGTTGCTGCCCGGAGCGGTGTCGCTCAGGAAGTATTGGGTGTGCCGCAAAGCCAGTGACGGGACCAGAAAACGGCCTGCGGAGCGCAGCGGCAGCTGCAGCGTTGGTTCGAGGTCGATGCGCGCACCCGTGACGCCGTCACGACGCGTGAAGTTGACGAATTCGCCGCGCAGCGCGTAGTCGAGCGCATTGGAATGCCAGCGACCGCGGAATGCCACTTGGGGGACGCGCGAATACGGGCGAAGGGCTTCCGGGACGGAACGGTCGATGGTTTGGAAGTCCTGCAGTAGCCCGATCGCGGTCCAGTGACGGTCCAGATAAGTCAGACGCGCACTGCGTTCCACATAGCTGATGCTGGTGCCTTCCGGGCCGAGTCCAAAATCCTCGAAATAGCCCACATCGCTGGCGTTGGCGGCGTCGATAGACAGGCGTAGCCGTCCGCTGAGGTCCTGCTGATGCTGCAGGTGGACCCAACTACGATCACGGCGCGCCAGCGAGTCGTGTGGCAGCCAGTCGCCTTCGAGTTGGCTGCGAAAGTGCTGCCCGAGGTAACGCAGTTCTGCTCCGAGCTGGCCGCCACGGCGGGTGAATATCCGCGGAGTGAGCGTGGCATCGTAGTTGGGTGCGAGATTAAAATAGTACGGCGCCGCCAGTTCAAAACCGCTCTTGTTCGAATTACCAAAACCGGGGAAGAGGAAGCCGCTCTTGCGAGCGTCGCTCACCGGAAAGCTGATGAACGGGGTGTACAGGATGGGCACGCCCTGGAAGTCCAGACGGACATTGCGGCCGACGCCTTGCTGCGTGGCCTGGTCGATCCGCAACTCGCCAGCCTGCAACACCCAGCTGTTGTTGCCCACGGGGCAGCCGGTGTATTGCACGGTGGTCAGAGTAAGTTTTCCATCCGGCGCCACCGCAATGGCGGCGGCCTGGCCCCGTGCAGGGCGGGCCGGCAGTTCGAATTTGGCGTCGCCGAAACGCGCTCCACTGAGCGGATCCCAGGTGGCTGTTTGTCCTGAAACCTTCACCTGCGGGTCGGTGTATTCAACATTACCGGAGACGCTGAAATCTCCCCCCTTGGCCTGATAGCGGGCGTTCTCAGCAGTCAGCAAGCGGTCGCCTTGTTTGAGACGGACCTGGCCTTTTAACAGCGCATCTCCCAGCTTGGAGACCTCGGCGCCATCGGAGGTCACTTCGATCGGCAACGGAGTGGCCGTGGTCGGCGTCGCTGCACGGACGCCTACCCACCCACCGAGCGCAGCCACGCAGAGCACGCCCGAGGCGAACCGGGGGTGGGGGTAAAAATGGGCGGCAGCGCGGAAAGGGAGTGGCAAACGCATGTTCCTGTCGGTCCGTCATTATACTCACCGTATGCAGTCTCCCCACGCCGATTGCGGTACCCCCGCGGATGAACGCCTGCGCCAGTTGCAAGACTGGCTGCGGGGGCCTTTGGCACTGGCTGGTGCGCGCTGCGCGCCGGCCTCCGCGGACGCCAGTTTCCGGCGTTATTTTCGGGTTTGGCACGGCGAGCAGACCTTCATTGCCATGGATGCTCCGCCCGCGCTCGAGGATGTGCGGCCGTTCCTGCAGGTGGCCGCGCTGCTGGCGGCTACTGGCATCAACGTGCCGCAGGTTGTGGCGGAGCATCCGGCGGCCGGGTTTTTGCTGCTCGGCGATCTTGGCAGTACCCAGTATCAGACGGTGCTGGCCACGGCAGACCTGGCCACACGCGACCAGCTGTACGCGGACGCTGCGCAGACCTTGCTGCAGCTACAGGTGCGCGGCGCCACCGCGGCCGAGCAGCTGCCGGCGTATTCGGTGGCCTTGCTCGCGCGGGAACTGGAACTGTTCCCTGAGTGGTTTTTGGAGCGGCATTTGCAGCTCTCTTTGAGCGCCGCGGAGCGGGACGGGTTGGAACGCGCGTTCGCGCAACTCATTACGGCTGCCCTTGAACAGCCGCAGGTGCTAGTCCACCGCGACTACCATTCGCGCAATCTGATGGTGTGCACTCCAGGCTATCCGGGGGTGCTGGATTTCCAAGACGCGGTGCGTGGCCCGGTGACCTATGACCTGGCCTCGCTCTACAAAGATTGTTACCTCCGCTGGCCGCGTGAGCAGGTACTGGCGTGGGTGGAAAGCTACCGAGTCGCGGCGCTGGCGGCAGGCCTGCTGCCGGCGGCTGAGGACGCGGCAGCGTTCCGGCGGCACTTCGACTTGATGGGGGCGCAGCGGCATCTGAAGGTGCTGGGCATCTTTGCGCGCCTGTGGTGGCGCGATGGCAAGCCGGGTTATCTGCACGACCTGCCGCGCGTGCTTGACTATGTGCTGGAGGTGCTGCCGTGGTACCCGGAGCTGCAGCCATTGCAGACACTGTTGGCAGACAGGGTGGTCCCCGCGTTCGCCGCTGCCCAGGCGCGGGCGCTAGGGGCGGTGAGCGCTTGAACGCCGTGCCTGGCCGTGCGCCCGGCCCGGCGCCCCGCCCTGGGCCTGCTACCGAGGGGCAGACGGTCATTCGCCGGGCGATGGTGCTGGCCGCCGGTCGCGGCGAACGCATGCGGCCGCTGACCCTCACCACACCGAAGCCGTTGCTGGAAGTCGGCGGACGTTCGCTGATCGAGTGGCACCTGCTGAAGCTGGCGGCGGCTGGCGTCACGGATGTGGTGGTGAACCTCAGCTGGCTGGGCGAACAGTTACCGCGCGCGCTCGGTACCGGGGAACGCTTCGGTTTGGCCTTGTATTACAGCGATGAAGGGCCCGAACCGCTGGAGACGGCCGGCGGTATTCGTCAGGCCTTGCCCTGGCTGGCACCGTCAGCGGGGCCGGTGGCAGCCTTTGCGGTGGTGAATGGGGATGTCTGGACCGACGCGCCCCTGCCCCCGCCGGCCCCGGCGGGCCATGCGCTAGCCCATCTGGTGCTGGTGGATAACCCGGCGCAGCATCCGCGGGGCGATTTCACGCTCGCCGGCACGCCTGCCGCGGGAGCGTGTCTGGTGCAACCGCGGGTTGAAGGCGGCCTGAACCTCACGTTCTCCGGTCTGGCGACCTACCATCCGGCTTTTTTCGCCGGCCTCGCGCCGGGGCGCCGGCCGCTGAAACCCTTGCTCGATGCTGGGATTGCCGCGCTGCAGGTCACTGGCAGCCACTGGCACGGGCGCTGGACTGATGTGGGAACGCCCGAGCGTCTGGCGGCACTGGATGCGGCTCTTCGCGAGTAGAATCAGCACTCAATGGTCTTCTTTGGATTCTTTCCCATGGCCGAGTTCAAGGGCATCCCCATCGCCACGCGCCCGGTGCGCAGCGGCGAAAAATACCAGACCCCGCAGGGGTTCAGCGCCATCCGTGACGGGATCAAGCAGCAGGGCGAGGCAGTTTCCACGCCGCTGGGCGTGAAACCTTTATGGCTGCGCGCCAAGATGCCGGACGGCGAGGTGTTCAATGCCGTGCGTGGCATCGTGCGCGAGCACCGCCTGGCGACTGTCTGTGAAGAGGCCAAGTGCCCGAATATTGGCGAATGTTGGAACCACGGGACCGCCACCATCATGCTCATGGGCGCGGTGTGCACGCGCGCTTGCCGCTTCTGCAGCGTCGATACCGGCAATCCGCGCGGTTGGCTGGATGCCGAGGAACCCGACAATACGGCGCGCACCGTTGAACTGATGGGTCTGAAGTATGTGGTGCTCACCTCGGTGAACCGCGATGACCTGCCGGATGGTGGTGCGCAGCATTTCGCTGCTACGGTGCTGGCCATCAAACGCCGCACCCCGGCCACGGCGGTTGAGGCGCTGACCCCGGATTTCCAAGGCGTGCTGACGGACGTAGCGACGGTGGTCGATTCCGGGCTCGAGGTGTTCGCACAGAACGTGGAAACGGTGCGGCGTCTGACGCACCCCGTACGCGATGCGCGGGCCGGCTACGAACGTACGCTGCAAGTATTGGCGTATGCCAAACAGCATCGCGCCAGCGTGCTGACCAAAACCAGCCTGATGCTCGGGCTTGGGGAAACCGACGCGGAAATTCTCGAGACGATGCAGGACTGTCGTGCGGCGCAGGTCGATATTCTGACGCTTGGGCAGTATCTGCGCCCGACGCCGCACCATCTGGCCGTGCAGCGTTACGTCACGCCAGCACAGTTTGATGCGTTCCGTCAGCAGGGGCTGGCACTGGGCTTTCGTGAGGTGGTGTCCGGACCCTTGGTGCGTTCCAGTTACCGTGCCGAGCGCGTGCTCGAGCAGAATAACTGCGGGCTGCCGGCCGCTCCGTGAGCATGGCGCACGCTGCCTGGTTCGGTCGCGTGGACTATGAACCTACGTGGCGGCGTATGCAGCAGTTCACCGACACCCGAACCACAGCCACGCCCGATGAACTGTGGTGTCTTGAACATCCGCCGGTATATACGCTCGGTATGGCGGGCAGGCCTGAGCATGTACTAAGTGCAGGCGAGGTGCCGGTGGTGCCCATCGACCGTGGCGGGCAGGTGACTTATCACGGTCCGGGACAACTGGTGGTGTATCCCCTGCTGGATCTGCGCCGGCTGGAGCTGGGGGTGCGCGAGTTAGTCACTGCCCTTGAACAAGCGGTGATCGACTACGTGTCGACCTTGGGCATTCAGGCACTTGCCCGGCGCGATGCGCCCGGTGTCTACGTCGATGGGGCCAAGCTGGCGGCGCTGGGCTTGCGTATCCGCCGCGGTTGTAGCTATCACGGTCTGGCGCTAAATGTCTGCATGGACCTGACGCCTTATGCGCGCATTAACCCCTGCGGTCAGGCGGGCCTCGCGGTGACAGACTTGGCGAGCCTCGGTGCGTCAGGCGACGTGTTTGAGGTGGCCAGGGCGTTGTTGCCGCATTTATGGCGCCACTTGCGGTTGCCGGGTGCCGCGGCCGTCTTACAGCTTGAACAGCACCACGCCGGTGGCATGCAGTTCGGTGTAGACGGCCTGTAGATGGTCGTGGCTGTCCACCGCTACGACATAAGTGATCGAGACATAGCGCCCGCCGGAACTGGGCCGCACCCGGATACAGTGATCGGCTAGCGGGCCGGCGTGTTTCTCTACGGCTTCGCGCGTGGCGACATGAAAAGTGTCGTCCGCAATACCCATGACCTTCACATCCACTTCGCAGGGGAACTGCAGCAAGCTGGTGTCGGGGGTGGGGATGGGGACGAGATTCACGTGGGTCGGCTCCGTTCAGGGGGCATCAAAGGGCGTGTTGGCCCATGCCTTGATGCGGGCGTGAAAGGCATTGTTCAAGCGCTGCCACACTGGCCCTGGGCGTCCGGCTGCCAGGTCGCTACCGACGGGGCGGCCGTCGAGCTGTGTGACGGGCAGTGCTCCCCGCGTGGCAAAGGCCAAGAGGATTTCATCGGCCGCCAGCAGTTCAGTCAGGGGGATGTCGCGCCGTTCCACGCGGATACCCGCGGCCCCCGCCAGCGCGAACAAAAAGTCGCGGGTGGTCCCGGGCAGCAAGTGTGGGCTGTCGGGAGGCGCGACGATGACGCCATCGCGAACGATCATGACGGTGGTGCTACTGCCTTCTCGCAGCAAGCCGTCGGCTACCAGTATGGCCTCGAAGCTACCAGCCGCTTGCGCGCGGCCTTTGGCCAGAACGTTGGACAGCAGGGAGGTGCTCTTGATGTCGCAGCGTGCCCAGCGCTCGTCGGGGTAGGTCGACACGCTGACACCTTCGGTGAGCTGTTGCGGATCGATGGGCGGCAGCGGGGTGGCGTAGGCGAACACGGTGGGGACCGGCTGTGCGGGCGGGGCGTGGTTGCGTCCCCATTCGGCGCCGCGGGACACTTGCAGGTACAGCGTGGCGTCCTGCAGCTGGTTGTGGGCCACCAAACCGCGCAGCACTTCGGCCCAGCGTTGGCGGGTTAACGGCGGCTCCAAGCCGATCTCGCGCAAGCTACGTTCGAGGCGCGCCAAATGCGGGTGAAACAGGAACGGGCGGCCGCCGTGGCAGGGCAGGACTTCATAGACAGCATCCCCGAACAGAAACCCACGGTCCAGGGGGGAAATGCGCGCGTCCGCTAGCGGTCTGAAGGCACCGTCCAGCCAGCAGGTGGCGCAGGGGGCGGTGACTGCCATGGCGGTCAGTGCACCAGCAGGCGCAGGCTGTCCCAGGCACGGCGGAACAGCTGCCCGGCCGGCACGGCATGCAGGGGACGCAGTGCCCCCTGCGCGATCACCCGGCCATCGAGCAAGACTTTCACCTGCCCCACTGTTTGCTGCGTGGTCAGCGGCGCCACCAGTGGCTGGCTCAAAGTAATGCTGGCGCGTACGCGTGCGTAATCACCGCGGGGCAGCGTGACCCACAGATCTCGCGCGACCCCAAATTCTGCGGTGCCGCCTGACTTGAAGACTTCTGCCGTGCGTACCGCTTTGCCGGCACTGAACACACGCTGTGATTCATAGAAGGAAAATCCCCAGTTGAGCAGCGCCTGGCTGGCATCTTCACGGGCGCGGGGACTGGCGGTACCGAGCACCACAGACACTAGCCGCATGCCGTTTCGCTGCGCCGAGGCGGCAAGACAGTAGCCGGCGCTGTCCGTATGTCCCGTCTTGATGCCATCGACGGTGGGGTCCCGACCGAGCAGGCCGTTACGGTTTTGTTGGGTGATGCCATGAAAGGTGAATTCGCGGATGGAATAGTAGCGGTAGTACTGCGGAAATTCGCGAATGATGGCGCTGGCGAGTACCGCTAAATCGCGGGCGGTGGTGTAGTGCTGCGCTCCCGGCAGCCCAGTAGCGTTTTCCCAATGGGAGCCCGGCATCCCCAGGCGTTGGGCGTGCAGATTCATGAGTTGGGCGAAAGTCGTCTCGGTGCCGGCCACCGCTTCTGCCAAGGCTACTGTGGCATCGTTGCCACTTTGAATGATCATGCCTTTGATCAGCTCTTCGGTACGCACCTGCATGCCCGGTTCCACAAAGGTCCGCGAGCCTTCCTGCTTCCAAGCGGTGGTCGAGATGTTCACGCTCTGGTCCAAGCGCAGCTTGCCGGCGCGCAGCGCATCAAACACCACATAGGCAGTCATCAGCTTGGTGAGGCTGGCCGGTTCGAGTCGCTGGGTGTCGTTGGCGGCGGCGATCACGGCGCCGCTATTGGCGTCCACTAGGATGTAGCCGCGGCCGACCATGGCTGGCGGGGGTGGAATAAGTTCCGCGGCGGTGGCCACGCCACTCGCGAGCAGAATGGGCCACAGCAGGCAGGTGAAACAGGCGACAATGCAGCGGTGTAGGGACATCGGTGATGCAACCTAGGAGAGTGAATGGTGATGGCTAGTGTAACGCCGTCGGTCGTCCTGTTTGCGGGTGCTTTTGGGCTCGGCATGGTGTTCAATCTGGCGCCCGGTGCGGTGTTCGCCGAGACCCTGCGGCGCGGCCTGCACGAGGGCTATGCGGCGGCGCTTGCCGTCCAGGTAGGGTCCCTGATTGGCGATGCCACCTGGGCCATCCTTGGCCTCGCCGGCGTGGGTTTGCTGTTGCAGTCGCCGGCGGTGCGCTTGCCGATTAGCGTTGCCAGTGGACTCTATTTGTTGTGGCTCGCCTGGCTAAGCTTTGCGGACGCCTGGGAGGCCCGCCGCGCAGCCTTGCCGACCGTGGCGGACCCGCGCGCAGCTGCCCGGGGGGCGTTTGGGGCTGGCGCGGTGTTGTCATTGACCAATCCACAAAATTTAGCCTATTGGTCGGCGATGGGCGCAGCGATGGGCGTGCTGGGTGTTACCACGCCCACCGCCAACCAGTTTTTGGTGTTTTTCTGTGGGTTTATGGCCAGTAGTGTGGCGGCCGCCTTCCTCTGCGCGTGGTTTGTGGAGGCGTTCCGCCGCCGCGCCGGGGTGACCTGGCGCGTGGCGACCTACAGTGCCTGCGGATTGTTGCTCGGTTGGCTCGGCAGCGACTTGTTGCTGGAAGCCTGGCGCCGTTGATCGCGTCGATTTGCTATCCTCACACCGCTCCGGGTCCTCTCTTGCCTGGATGAAAGGAAGCCGATGACCGCCTCTGTCCGCCAGAACCCGTTTACCCACTGCGTACGCCACCTTGGTGCTGGCCTGCTCGTGCTCTCCACGCTGCTTACCGGCTGCATGGGGGGATCCTACGGTGCCCCCAAGATCACCGTGCAACCGGGGGACGTCACGGCGTTTGTCACGCAGACCGCTACCTTCAGTTTTGGTGCCGAGGGTTCAGCGCCGCTGACGTTCCAGTGGAAACGTAACGGCGTCAATATCGCTAGCGCTACCAATTCCAGTTACATCACGCCGGTGCTGGTGTTGGCGGACAGTGGCGCGAAATTCAGTGTGACGGTCAGCAATGGTTCCGGCAGCGTGACCAGTAGCGAAGCCACATTGACCGTGCAGGGACCGCCAGCTATCACCACGCAGCCGGTGCCGGTCTCGGTCAACGTTGGCGCCACCGCTACCTTCACCGTGACGGCTACGGGGGACGCACTCAGCTACCAATGGCTGAAGGATGACGTCAGTATTTCTGGCGCAACCAGCGCCAGTTACACCACTGCTGCCACGGTGGCGGGTGATGATGGTGCCAGTTATTCGGTGGCGGTCGCCAATGGCGCCGGCGCCGTGTTTAGTGCGCCAGTGCTGTTGTCGGTGGCCAGCGTGCCGGCAATCGTCAACGGTCCAGTCAGCCAGGTCGTGGCGGAGGGCGAGTCGGTACTGTTCGGCGTCCAAGCGACCGGCGGTGCGCTCACTTACGTGTGGAAGCGCAACGGGGTAGCCGTCCCCTTGGCCACTGGTCGCCGTTATGTGCTGGCGGCCGCAGCGTTGGCCGACGACACGGCCACTTACACGGTGACTGTTACCAATGGTTTGGGTACGGCGACCAGTGCCGCCGCGACCCTGAGCGTTGCCGCGCGTGCTGCTGTGGCATTGCCGGCGTTGCCAGCCTACGTCGATACTGCACGTGCGCCGCAGGCTGGGGAAAGCTTCACGGTGGTGTTGAAGAGCAATGGCACGGTCTGGAGCTGGGGCTATAACGGCGAGGGTCAGCGGGGCAATGGCACCGCAGCGACCGAAGCCACCGACACGCCCACCCCAGTGACGTTGCCAGCGGCCGCGGTGGCGGTGGAGCTGGCCGTTGGCGGACACCACGCGCTGGTGCGGCTACAGAATGGCGAGGTGTATGTCTGGGGTCGTAACAGCGCAGGGCAGCTCGGCGTTGGCGACCTGCTGTTGCGGAGCACGCCCGTCAAGGTGACCTTGCCACATGCGGCCATCGCCATCGCGGCGGGGCTTAATCATTCGTTGGTGGTGCTGGACGACGGCTCTATTTGTGCTTTCGGGCTCGACGATGCCGGTCAGCTGGGAATTGGCGGTCGGGTGGTGAAGTCGTCGCCGGTGGCGATCACTGGCCTGAGTGGTGTCGCGGCGGTGGCTGCTGGCAATGCGCATAGCCTAGCGCTGTTGGCAGATGGCAGTGTCTATGCTTGGGGCGCCAATGCCGCCGGCCAACTCGGCGATGGCACACTAGCGCTCAAGCGCGTGCCCACTGACACGGGTCTGCGCCATATCGTGCGCTTGCGTGCAGGTGCCGATCTCTCGATGGCCTTGACGACTACTCGCATGGTCTACGCCTGGGGCGAGAACAGTGCCGGGCAGTTGGGTCGTGGTGCAGGCTTTACCGCCGATGTCGTTACCCCCACAGGCGTGGCCTTGGATGCAGTGGATGCCAGTGCGTCGGATCTGCATCTGCTGCTGGCAGGTACCAACGGAACGGTGCGCGGGGCAGGGGGTAATGCCTCCGGTGAAGTAGGCGACACCACCACTACCGCACGCACGGTTTACACCAGTGCTACGGGCGTTACGACAGCGCTGAGTGTGACTGCCGGCGGGCGCTCACATTCGCTCGCGCTGGCTGCTGATGGGCAGGTCTATGCCTGGGGCAATAATGCCGCCAAGCAATTGGGTAACTCGACCATCACCGCGACTGGTACCTCAACACCGACGCTGGTGCCAGCCTTTGACGCCATTCCCTGAGGCGCGGGTGACCCTTCAGGCAGATCTGCAGGGACATTGCGCGCTGGTGACCGGGGCCTCGGGGACCTTCGGGACGCACTTTGCGACGGTGTTGGCAGGCGCCGGGGCCAGCGTGGTCCTTGCCGCGCGAAGAGTTGAGACCATGCAGGTACTGGCGGAGCGTCTGACTGCTACTGGTGCAGCCGTGGCGGTGGTACCGCTGGATATCACCGCAACACACAGCATTGAGGCAGCGCTCGACGCGGTGCCGCCCAGTTTTGGGGTGGTGGACATTCTGGTCAACAATGCAGGCGCTAATCATTCTGCCGCGGCGCTCGAACAGACCGCCGCGCAATGGGATGAAGTGCTTGACACGAACCTCAAGGGTGCGTTTTTCCTGTCACAAGCGGTAGCGCTGCGGCTGATTGCGGCGGGTCGCTCCGGTAGCATCATCAACATTGCTTCGGTGCTGGGCTTGCGACAGTCACTGGCAGTGACGCCATATGCCATCTCCAAGGCAGGCCTGATTCAGCTGACGCGCCAACTGGCGCTGGAATGGGCCAGGCACGAGATCCGTGTGAACGCTATCGCGCCCGGTTATTTTTTGTCGGATATGAACCGGTATTATTTCGACACGCCGCCCGGGCAGGCGCTGCTGAAGCGCGTGCCGCAGCGCCGTCTCGGGCAACCGACTGACCTGACCGGCCCCTTATTGTTGCTCGCATCCAGCGCTTCCGCCTTCATGACTGGCGCAGTATTAAGCGTTGACGGCGGGCATGCCGTCAGTACGTTGTAGGAGATTTTGATGTCAGTGGAAGCAGTGACCACGCCGGTGCGTCCGGGCTTTGAAATGGATGAGGCGGCACTACTGGCCTGGCTACGCTCCGCAGTTGATGAATTCGCAGATGCCAAGAGCTTGTCGGTACGCCAGTTTCGGGGCGGCCAATCCAACCCCACTTACGCCATCACGATCGATGGCGTGCATTATGTATTGCGTAAGAAACCACCAGGCGTGTTGCTGTCCGGTGCCCATGCCGTGGAGCGTGAATATCGCGTCATCGCCGCTTTAGGGCGCGTAGGTTTTCCGGTAGCACGCGCTGTGGTGTTGTGCGAGGACACCACCATCATCGGGACGGCGTTCTACCTGATGGCGCATGTCGAGGGTCGTGTGTTTTGGGATCCAAGCCTGCCTGAGCTGCCGCGTGAGGACCGCGCCGGTATTTATGACGCGATGAACGCCACGCTCGCGCAACTGCATCGGGTTGACCATGTGGCGGCGGGTCTGGGTGATTTTGGCAAGGCCGGCAACTACTTCACCCGCCAGCTCATCCGTTGGGGCGGCCAGTACCGTGATGACCCGGCCGCTGGGCGCATCGAAGACATGGACCGGCTGTTCGACTGGCTGCAGGCGAACATTCCACCAGGTGACGAGGTGTCACTGGTCCACGGCGACTTCCGCTGTGACAACATGATTTTTCATCCAACGGAGCCACGGGTGATCGCCGTGCTCGACTGGGAGCTGTCAACGCTGGGCCACCCACTGGCAGACTTCGGCTATCACCTGATGACCTACCGCATGCCTGACAGCGCGCTGCCAGGTCTACGCGGGCGCGATCTCGTGGCCTTGGGTTTGCCGGCGGAAGAAGACTATGTGGCTGCTTATTGCCGCCGCACTGGCCGCGAGAGTATCCCGCATCTGGATTTCTACGTAGCCTTCAACCTATTCCGTTTTGCGGCTATTTTCCACGGCATCCGTGGGCGCTTGCTGCGTGGCACAGCCGCCAGTGAGCGGGCCAAAGAGTTTGCGCGCCATGTAGAAGGCGTGGCGGCATTGGGCTGGGAACAGGCAGTGCGCGCTGGCGCTTAGTCGGCGGTACGTGCGAGCGTCACGGCCATGTGGCCCAGGTGTTCCAGTTGTTCCACCAGCAGGTCGTATTGCTCGACGCTGTCGATGGGGCCAATACGCACCCGCCATAAAGGCTTGCCGGTGCGCTGTACTGACGCGATAAATACGCCGTTCATGCCTGCGGCTAGCAGGTGGTTGCGAAGGGCGAGTGCGTTTGGCTCAACGCCGAAGGCACCCAGCTGCGCAAATAAGGTGCCGCTAGCCTCGCGTCCGGCATCCAGCTTGGCGAGCTGAACAGGAAACCCTGGCAATACGCCGTCGTCGCCTGCGGCCAGCACCGATTCCACTTCTACCAGTGCGGTGCCTTGTCGCAGCATGTCGAGCTTCAAGGCCGCGGTATAGGACAGGTCAATAATACGGTTGTGCTTGAATGGCCCACGGTCATTCACGCGCACAATCACCGCGCGACCGTTGGTCAGATTGGTGACTCGTACATACGCGGGGATCGGTAGCGTGCGGTGGGCGGCGGTCATGCCGTACATGTCGTAGGCTTCACCATTCGAGGTGGACTTGGCATGGAAGTCAGGCCCATACCAGCTGGCCACGCCGCGTTCCTTGTAACCACTGACTCCTGGCAGCAGGCGATAAGTCTGGCCAAGCACGGAGTATTCCGGTGGGTTGCCTTTGCGAGTGCGCAGTTCTATTTTGGGAACCGGTTCGCTGGACGCCGCTAGCACAGCGCTCGAGGGCGGCGATGGGGAGGCTGCCGTCACGTCTGCGCGCGCGCTATCGGTGGGCGCGGCCTCCCCCGGCGCACTATGGACGGTCGACGGCGATGCGTCGTGGCTCGTGGAGTGTGTGGCGTCAGGCGCGGTGGGCGCCCTGACGATCAGCGGCCGCGCAGGGGGGATCGGAGTCGCTCGTGGCGGTGGGACAGCAACGCAGCCGGTCAGGCCGACCAGGCCGACGACGAGCAGCGCACGCAGCACCGTCATGGCGAGGCAGGCTCAGGTGCGGGCGCTGCCTGAAGGGCGGCGCGCACGGCTTCGCCTAGCTCAGTGACGGTCAAGGCATAGAGACTGCTGCGGTTATAGCGGGTGATGACCCATAAGTTTTTATAGCCCACAAAATAGGCGGGTCCCAGCTCGCCGCGCACGGCCACGAACATGACTGGCGCGCTGTCGGGGAGCAAAGCGGTAAATTCCACGCCTTTGCGCTGTAGGCTGTCGACGGTATCGTTGGTGGCGAGTTTTGTCCCCTCGATCTGCACCTCGTCAGGGGAAAACAGGGTGGCTGGTACGCGAATGGGCTCATTCGGCTGCCAGCCATGGGCGCACAGAAAGTTGGCGACACTGGAAAAGACATCGGCCCAGGTGTTCCAGAGGTCGATTCGGCCATTGCCATCCCCATCGCGCGCATAGGCGCGCACGCTGCGTGGCATGAATTGCGGTGCCCCCATGGCGCCTGCATAAGAGCCGGTGACGGTCAGGGGATCCATGCCGTGTTCCCGGGCCAGCAGGAGGAACTCCTCGAGTTCTGCACGAAAATAAGGCGCACGGGCAGGATAATCGAAGGCCAGTGTCGCCAAAGCATCCAGTATCCGGAATTTCCCGGTAATCGTGCCGTAAAAGGTTTCCACGCCGACAATGCCGACGATAATCTCAGGCGGCACGCCGCGTTCGGCCGCGATGCGTTCGAGTTCCTCGCGGTGTGCCTGCCAGAAAGCCACGCCTTCATTGATGCGGCGCGGAGTGATGAACCGCGCGCGGTATTCAAACCAGGGCCTGGTGCGCTCAGC
>CANIOW010000028.1 GCA_947469285.1 Gammaproteobacteria bacterium | reverse complement strand
TCGGTGGCCTACCGGTTCAACGCGCTGCAGCTGACGCGTCCATAAACACCGTTATCATCTCCGCAGCGCGTTCCCTACCAGCTCTCCGATGGGTGCAGGCACTGGCCCCCAAGGGACTCAGAGTCGTAACCACGGACTCCTTGGCCCATACCACTGCCGGAGCCTCCCGTTTCAGCCACCGCTTTGTGCGCACCCCACCGCCGCAACTCGAACCCGCCGCTTTTGCTGCAGCCGTTCTCCGCTTGGTCGACGAAGAACAACCGGATCTCTGGATTCCCACTTACGAAGAAGTTTTTTACCTGGCCCATCTTCGCGCCACGCATCTGCCCAACCTGCCCCTCTTCGCCCCGCCCTTTCCCCGGCTGGCCGCCCAGCACGACAAAGCCGCTCGAGCATCGCCTTTGAACCCGTGCTCGACGATGGCGAAATCCGGCGCTTGACTCAACGCTTCATCGAAACCACCGGTTGGCACGGACAGGTCGGCTTTGATCTGCGACAAAACGTGGCCGGCCAATGGATCGCTTTGGAATGTAATCCCCTTTCTGCTCGAGGTCACCCGCCTCGCCAAGGCGCGGAACGTCAGCCCGCACACCGCCTTCACCCAAGATCTGGAATGGGACGGTCAGCCGTTGGATTGAGCTCGGTTTTTTTCAACGGTGTCAGTGGTTGAGGCGCAGATGGTGGTACATGGTCGTCGCGGGTCGCGAGCTGTGCTGCTGCTTGACGATTTAATTCGACTGCCGCCGTTTGAAGAAGTCGCGCCCAGCAGCGCTGAAATGACGGCAGCTTATGCGGCATTTGCGCTCTATGGGAAGGGTTCAGGTCACCCTGCTGCGCTCAATTTTGGCGATTTATTTAGCTACGCGCTGGCCAAGGTACGCGGGTTACCGTTGTTATATAAGGGCGATGATTTTTCTCGGACGGATTTGCGCCGAGTGTGTTGAATCGGTACTCAGTGACGGGACTCTAGATCAATCCGCTATTGAAAGCGGGGCATAAGCCTCCGCTAGCCCGAAATGCGCCGGTCCAAAGACGCGCAGTCCAGCAGGCGTACGCCACAAGGCGGGCGCCGCAAAGCCCAATACGGTCACCGACTGACCGATATCAAATTCTGGATTGGCAATGGCTACCGCCGTGGCCGAATCCACCACGGAGATAAGATCCGGCGGCAGGACACTGACCACATCGTCCTTCCACGAGACAATATTCTCGTTCTTAAAGCGCACGCGGTAATGACTCGAGGCAAACGGTCCGCGGCCTGCAATCACCACCTCGCCCACCAGAAAACCCGCTTCGTCACGCCACGGACACTCCACCACGGTGCCTTGGAATAAACGACGACCGGACCCGCTTGCCAGCAGGGCCTCCACGGGGTCCGCGCCCACAGCGACGGCCTGACGCACCGCCTGGCCCAAGGCACGGGCCTTGGAAATGGTGCCGAGCACCAGCGCCCCTGAGCCACGGATGACGCGCCCGGACAAGGCTGCATCGGTCACGCCCAGATCGCCCGCACTGGCAACCGACAGCGCCCGCAGCAAATCCTCCACCCGGGAATTGGCCGCCACCCGTTCAAGAATGAGCGAATCGCCGAAAGCGCTCACCGCAGCCAGCGGCAGATTCGACAGCCCCGCCACCAGCACCGAATCTTGGGTGGCCTCCGGCGTCGCCCGACCAACCCGGTCGGCATCGAGCAGCGGGATACCCAGTCGCGCTGCTGTCGACAACGCCGCAGCGGTGCTCCATGGTCCCAGCTCACCCGCCACCGCGGCCACAAAGGGCCGCTTGAGAAAACCACTCAGCCGGCGGAACGAGGCTTCCACGTTGTCCTCTTTCGCCAGTGGCAAGCCAGCAAACCGCGCGCGGTCCGCCGCACCGAGTGGCGCAAGGCTACCAATGCCATAGGGTGAGGCGACCCACTCGTCATCGCCCAGCGCAGCCACCGGCAACAAGCTGAAGCGTAATCCCGCCTGAAGGTCGCCGGTTATTTTGGCCAGCCCCTCAGAGAGCTTGCCACCCCCGCCGCAGCCGAATACCGCACAACCCACCAGGATGTCTTCCAACGCCGTGCGGTCCAGACTGTGGGCGTCGCGGCCGCTGGATGCGGCCCGCTCTACGCCACGCGTTGCCAAAGCCGGTGCTACCGTTGCGCCCAAACCCAACATGGCGGTGGCTTGCAACAGCCGCCGCCGCGAATGAAAGAAGCTCACGCGCACCTCCAACCCATCAACCAACAGGATCGATCTGGCTCATTTAGCCACATCCAGCTGGCTGGCGCCTATGCCCGGCGCAGCACACTACACGCGCAGGCCAGAGGCCCGTCGGGCAGCGCACGCGAAACCTACAGGGCGCGGGAGATCACCAGCCGTTGAATGTCCGACGTGCCTTCATAGACCTGACAAACACGCACGTCACGGCAAATCTTCTCTACACCAAAGTCCTCCACGTACCCGTAGCCGCCTAGCGTTTGCAGCGCTGCCGAACAAACAACGTCAGCGGTTTCAGACGCCACAAGTTTGGCCATAGAGGCCTCGATGAGACAGGATTGGCCGTGGTCTTTAAGACTGGCGGCATGCAGTACCAACTGCCGTGCCGCTTCGAGCCGCGCCGCCGAGTCCGCCAGTCGGAATCCAACCGCCTGATGTTCCATGATCGTCTTGCCCATCGACCGCCGACTTTTCGCAAATCCGATGGCGATCTCTAGAGCGGCCTGAGCCATGCCGACCGCCTGCGCCGCAATACCGATACGACCCGCCTCTAGATTAGAGAGCGCGACGCTATAGCCGGCTCCAAGCCGGCCAAACACCAGCGCGTCTTCTACAAAAACAGCATCAAATCGCAGCGCGCAGGTGTCCGAAGCGCGTTGACCCATTTTCCGCTCGATTTTTTCCACGATATAGCCAGGCGACGATGTTGGAATCAAAAACGCACTCATCCCCCGCTTCCCCGCACCAGGCTCCGATACCGCAATGACCATCGCCACGTCGGCCAACTGGCCCGAGGTGATGAATTGCTTGGCGCCATTGACCTGCCATCCACCAGCCACGCGGGTCGCCAGCGTTCGAATCGCCGCGGCATCCGACCCAGCATCGGGCTCCGTTAGGGCGAAGGCACCAATGAGATCCCCCGAGGTTAATCCTGGTAGGAATCGTTCTTTTTGCGCTTCAGTCCCGTCTCTCAAAAGACCCGAGACCATGATGCTGTTCTGGATCGACAAAATGGTGGACAGCGCCCCATCGGCGGCCGCCACCTCCATCAACGCCAGCGCGTACGACACATAGTCCGCGCCAGCGCCGCCCCACTTCTCCGGCGCCGTCATGCCCATCAAACCAAGGCCGGCGAGTTCTCGGAACAGGCTGCGGGGATAAGCTCCAGCTGCCTCGAACTCCGCCGCTCGCGGACGAATCTCGTGTTGCGAAAATGTTCGAACCGCGTCCCTGATCGCCACTTGTGTGTCGGAAAGAACCATAGAGGGTAAATATCCTAGCGTCCGGAAGTTTGCTTTGGAAATATCGCGCGGCCAGCATGAAGTCCGCTGCCGGCGTCGGGGACTACTCGGTGGATGGCGTTAAGTCACCCGCCGTTTACGGTGCGGGAGCGTCGTTTCAACTCGACAAACAGGCCACTGTGATCCAGACCTTCAAGGCCGTTTCCGCACATGTCCGCGTAGAGCGTTCCCACCAGCGCCGAGGTGGGAAGTCCAATCCCAAGGTCCGTTGCCAGGTCCAATGCGGTACGCATATCCTTCAGTTGCACATGGGCATGAGCGCCCGGCACGAAATTGCCGTGCACCATCCGTTCACCGTGCTGCCTGAGGATCGTGGAATCTGCGAATCCACCGATCAGGGCCTCGCGCACGCTTTGTGGGTCAGCACCGCCCGCCTCCACCAGCAACAGGGCTTCCGCCACTGCTGCAATGGTGATCCCAACAATAAGTTGGTTGGCCAACTTGGCCAACTGCCCGGACCCACAGGGACCCACGTGCGTTAATCGTCCCAGCGGACGCAGGTACTCCTGCACCAGCGCTATCGTCTCCACCTCCCCTCCGGCCATAATGGTCAGCGTTCCGGCGATCGCGCCCCGTTCTCCGCCGGACACCGGGGCATCCACATACGCATGCCCCAGCGCGTGTAGCCGCCGGGCATGGTCTCGAGCGACTGAGACTGGAATTGAGCTCATCACCACGACCGGGATGCCTGCCGGCAGTCTCGAGGCCACCGTGTCACCGGATGCAGACGCACCGAAGAGCACCTCTTCGATCACCACACCGGTACTCAACATCACAATGAGCAGATCAGCGTTGCTGACCGCCTCTCGTGGATCGCTGAAAGGACGAACGCCACTACCGACGAGGGCCGCGGACTTCTCAGCACTGCGATTCCACGCGTGGACATTTAGGCCCGCCGACGCGAGATTTTTCGCCATCGGTCCGCCCATGATCCCAGTGCCCAACACCGCAACCGTCCGCATAATCCCTCCCTCCAAAACTCCCTGCCCCCCCAACCGTCAACCCGCCACGGCGCGCGCTCGTCGGGCAGTGCCCCGACGCCACACCACGTAACCAAGGACACTCCACCACAGGATGACGTAGAGCTCCGATGGGAACGACTCGCCCGTATTCGAAAACATTCCGAACAGCGAGGTGCACACCAACAGCAACGAGAGCACGATGCCGCCATAGATCGTTGCGGTACCCCCTGGCACCTCGTAGGGCGCCCGCACCAGGTCCTGGCGCCGGCGTCGTACGAGGCAGGCGATGCAAACGAAGAGAAATAGCAGCGTTATCACGAGACCTGCCACCGATACGATGGGCAGCAGGAGGGGACGACCGATCAACGCTCCGACAATACAGGCCAAGAACATCAACAGCACTGGCGCCACCCGACTCTGCTGAGGGTCACGACGCAGGATCCATTTCCCATCAATCAGCCCTTCACTCGCCATTCCCTCGAGAACGCGAATACCTGCAAAAAATGTCGCATTCCAGACCGTCATCAGCCCGAGGAGCGCCATGATCAGCACCACATTGGTGATTGCACGCATCCCGAACGCCGCGTCAAACGCCTGCACCGCTGGCAGTTCGTAGCTGGCTAAACGCGCTGATGGCACCAAGCCGGCGACCACTACAATGATCAAGAGATAGAACAACATGGCCGAGAGAATAACGGCGATGAGGATGCGTCCCAGACGAGCATATTCCTGCGGCTTCGCCTCCCCCATTGCCTGGGTGATCATGCCGAAACCTGCAAAGTACAGCGGCGTGGAGCCGAGCAACACAAAAAAAGCCGCAAGGGATTGCGCTCCCTCTTTTGCGCCGAATAGAGGCGCGAAATTTTCGAGATGCGACGCCTTTAATCCAAACCCAATAAACACGGCCGCAATGACAATTTTACCGATGGTCAGAAAATCCTGCAGTCGGCCTGCGGATTGCGCCCCCCGGTAATTGGTCAGCGCAATGGCAATGCTGAATCCCAACCCCAGCAATACCGCCCCAAGATGAATCTCAGCGCCCCCCACCGAGTACAAGGTAGGACCCAACAGTCCAGAAAACATGGCCCCAATAATCCAGGACACAGAGACGGCTTCGAAACCAACGAGCGCCAGATATAACAGGACCAATCCCCAGCCAACTGCGTGCGCAGTGGAGGCGCCGAAAATGCGTTTCGCAAACACCAGTTCGCCACCAATCACTGGATAGAGGCTGGCCAGTTCGGCGTAGGAAAAGCCCACTACCAGCGCCTCAATGCCGCCGATAGCAAAAGCGACCGCAGCACCGGCGGGACCGGCCAGTAACAGCCAAGTTCCCACCAGAACGATCCAGCTCCCACCGATCGTCGCTCCGAACGCAAACGCATAGAGCTCCCATGCGCCGAGCAGGCGCGCGCCAACCCCGTCGCTGTTCAGATTTCCGGTCGGTGCGCTGCTCATTGGCCGTACTCCTGGTGGGTTGGCAGCTCTGAGAGCCAACGTAGTGAATGGTGGGTGTCGGTGCTCGGCCTATATTCAGCCGCCATCCAATGCCGGTACTCGACGCGTACCAATTCGCTCCAAATAGCCGTGAAGTCGATCACTCCACTGCCTGGTTCGCCGCGCCCTGGGGCGTCGGAGAACTGTAGATGGTCGATACGTCCAGCCCAGCGGGCAATCTCGCCACCTACGTCGCCGCCTGCCATCGCTTCGTGATAGCAGTCGAACTGCAGGCCAAGGCCCGGAGCGTCTGCATGGTCGATGGCGTCGACGGCCTCTGCCACGTTACCGATCAACATGCCGGGCGCATCGTGTCGGTTCACCGCTTCGACCAGCGGGCGGCATCCCACGTCGCGCAGGCGGTGTGTGGCCAAGCGTAGATTGGCGTAAAACACCTCCAGACACTGCTCACGCTCGGTTCCATCCGGCACACGGCTCTGGCCGATCTGTACGCAGGCGCCAGGCAAGGCCTCTCCCAGTTGGCAAGCCTGGTCTAGTGCAACGGCGAACTCGCTCTGCCGTCCGGGTACCCCAATCAGGCCCACTCCACCCGTGAGCAAATCGCCCGGCCAGGCATTGAACAGCGCCACCGCCACACCGGCGTCCCGTGCCACCGCCGCGATCACGGCGGGCGAATGCCCCTGCGCTGAATGAAACTCAATGGCCCCGAACCCAGCCAGACGAGCAGCCAGTGGCCGGTCTAAAAACGGGAGATCAGTGAAGAGCCAACTGATGTTAGCGCACAGTTTCAGCACCGCGGGCCCGCTCCGCGACGCGGCAAGACAAGCGTGAGGCAAGCCGTGTTCACGTGCCTATCCCCACAGTGATGGTCGCGGACTGTGGACCTGATTCCCGTCATAGCGAAGGCCCGCTGCAATATCCTTCGCCAATAACAGCGGCGCATCGAGATCTGCGAGGTCACAAAGCTGGCCGAGAACAAACGCTGGGGCTATCGCCAGGGAAGTGCCCAGCATGCATCCGACCATGACGCCCATCTTCATGCGCCTGGCGATAGACACCATACGCAGCGCTTCTGTCAGACCACCGGTCTTATCGAGCTTGAGATTCACCCACTGATATTTCCCTGACAGCCCGGCGAGGGAGCCGGAGGCCTGACAGGACTCGTCAGCACAAAAAGGGATCGGGCTGTCGATGTCACGCAGCACATCATCTTGTCCGACCGGCAAGGGCTGCTCGATCAAGGACACTCCGAGGCGTGCCAGTTCCTTGGGATACTCCTGCACCTGACGCTCTGACCACCCCTGATTCGCATCCACAATAATCCGTGCCAGAGGGTGCGCCGCCCGAACCGCACTGACACGCTCCAGATCGCCGGTCCCGGCCAACTTTAGCTTGAGCAAATCGAGCCCGCGTACCGCCGCCGCCCGGGCGCTAGTGGCCATGGCCTCGGGTGTACCAACGCCGATCGTATACGCGGTCGTCAACGGGCGGACGGTCGGCAGACCTGCCAACACCCAGGCTCGCGTGTCCGTACGCTTTGACTCTAGATCCCACAGCGCGCAATCCAGCGCATTGCGCGCGCCCCCGGCCGGCAGCAATGCGCAGAGGACCTCGCGACTGATGCCCCGCTCGAGCGCAGGGCGCACGGCTTCGATAGCACTCACCATCGTGTCGACGGTTTCCCCGCGATAGAAGATCCCGTTACTCTCACCGCGACCGCGGAGGTTGCCGTCACGCACTTCAACGACCAGGGTTTTCGCACAGGGAAATACGGCGTTTGAAATCCGCAACGGCGTCGCGAGATCCCAATCGGCCATGCGCACCTCAATGTCCATAAGCCACCTTCAGCGCCGTTACTAAGCGCGCTACCCCGGTTCTGATGGGGTCCACGCACGGCAATCCGAGTTGCTGCTCGGTTTGTGCCAACACCTCGAGGGACGCGGTCGCACTGAGCTTGGAGGTATTTAATGCCACGCCAAGGAGCCGTGCCTGAGGATTCGTGAGCTGCGCGGCGCCCAGATAACTTGCCATCGCAGCCTCCAGCGAGGGAATACGAAAGCCAGGATAGCCGCCAATCTCGTGCCTCGTAGGGTCGTGACAGAGCACTAATGCGTCTGGCTGAGATCCATGCACCAGAGCCAGTGTCACCCCCGCATATCCAGGATGGAATAGAGAGCCTTGGCCCTCAATGACGTCCCAGTGATTGGGCGCGTTGGCCGGCGACAAGCACTCCGCGGCCCCAGCAGCAAAGTCGACCACCACGGCATCGAGCGGTATGCCGCTGCCCGAGATCAAGATCCCCGTCTGTCCGGTCGCACGAAAGTCCGCGTCCAAGCCCTGCGCTTGCATCTCGCGCGCCAACGCCAAGGCGGTGTACTTCTTGCCTAATGCGCAGTCAGTTCCGACCGTCAGTAAGCGATGACCGGAGCGCTTTTTCCCGGTGGCGACTGGATACGTCCGTCCGTTGTGGCGCACATCGTGGAGGTGCAACCCTAGCGCCTGCGAAAGTTCGCGCAGGACGGGAGCATCCACGAGCCGCTGATGCATGCCCGACGCCACATGCAGACCGGCGCGCATCGCTACAGCCAAGTCGTCGATCCAGGCCGCGGGCAAACCGCCGCCGACCGACGCCACGCCAATCACCAAGGTTTTCGCCCCCACGAGGACGGCCTCGGCTGGCGTCATATCCGGCAATTGGGCGTCCACCACACAACCGGCACGACGAAACTGCCCCACGCAGGCGCCGGGCAGCCAATCACGCAGTCCAAAGGCCGTCTTCGCATACAAGTCGTTCGCAACGTCCCCGAGGTACAACAGGTAGGGCTTTTCAATTTGCAATGGGGCGGCCGCATTCATTTCATCTCTCCGTCGTCCCCTATCGGCGCGACCACCGGCACCGTGAGACTCGACACAAACGCTTGCTCCCGGTGAATCTTGATGGTGGGGAATCCGCGCGTCGGATACCGATGAAACGCGTCCTGGTCATGTCCGGCAATCGCCAGGCGCAGCGAAAATCCCTGCAGAATCCTGACCGACGTTGGCAGCAAAGTAATAGCGATCTCGGCTATCTCGCCAGGGTGCAGCGGCATTGCATCCTGCCGCTTAAAGGTGTGATACGCCCCAAAGGTCGGATAGGGCCTAGGCGCCGGGGACACCCGTCGGTGGATCAAACGCAGTTCTCCCTCCGTGATCATCTGCACGGCGCCTTGCGGAGACACGGCTTCCAGATACACGATGATGGCGCCATCCGGATGCGTCGAGGAAACTTGGAGCGTGACCGAGGGGTGGCCAGTGATCTCTGTATCGACCGCCAAGGGCGCGCTGGTGTAGGTCAACAACTTCTGATCCGCCAAACGCCGGTCGGCATAAATGACGTCGGGGCCACCCACCTGGGTAGCCCATCGCGAGTTCCGACCCGTCCGCGCCGAGTAATCTACCTTGTAGACGTCCGTGCCGCCGGCGCGCGTCGGCCCAACGCCCAGCAGACGTTGCTCGGGCCCGAGGTACCAGACCTGATCGGCAGTGCCCTTGGGCGGCCACTGCTCGGTTTGCTTCCAGCGTTTCTCACCCATCGTGTAATAGCGGAGCACGGGTCGGCTGGATCGGCTCACTGCGCTGGCGTTGAGGAAAGGTTGGAGGTAGTCAATCACGCCCTGAATCTGCGCCGGTACGTTCGGCGCCACTGGCGTGTCCGCGGGCGCAAAAATGTCCGCATCAAACGCGGCGCCGTGCGACCACGCGCCAATCACATACTCGCCAGCGCCCGGATCGCCGACGAAGCGCGCCAGCACCCCTGCTGCGGTACCCGCGTCCATCCAGCTGCCCCAGTGCAGCATAGGCAGTGATCTTCGCGTCGGATTTTGGAGAAACTGGTAGGGCGCCACCATGTGATCGCAGCGAGCAGACAAAGCCGCCGCAAATTTCAGATCGTCACGAAATTCGGCCTTCATGAGCCAACGCGAAACATCAAGGTTCGAATGGTGCTGCGCCACGGCAGCCTTTAATTGCTGGCCGTCGGTGTCGCCTTGCACCGGTTGCACGCCGAGCAAACGCGGCCCGGTCGACTTGCCGCTACGCCACTCTCCCTGCGGTACTTTATTCCGGTCCAGCGCCTGAACCCCCGTGCCCCAGACACCACTGATGAAGGCATTGCGCAACCCACCTGGGAACAGGATCGAGCTGTAAGCATCAAAATCGGTGAACAGCGCTACCGCCGCCACCAACGCCGATGAGGGAGCAATCGCCGCTGCTTCCGCGGTATTTCCAGAGTACGACTCGCCGTACGTGGCCACCCGCCCATTGGACCAGGCCTGCGCCGCAATCCAATCAACAACCGGACCGAAGTCGCGCACCTCGCAGGTCGAAAACTCCGTGTCGCGACGACCGAAAGAGGCGCCGCTACCCCGCGCGTCGACGATCACCACCACAGCACCGGCAGCAGTCATGGCATCGATGACCGGATCGGCATCGCGCTGCGCAGGGTCGAAGGACCTAGACCGCCAGTACCGCGTGAAACTCACAACGGCCGGCACCTTGGTCTGCAGAGCGCTTTCCGGTGGCCACCAAAGATCGGCCGCCAGCCGCGTCCCATCCGGCATGGGGATGTAGACCGACCCCGGACGTGGAGCCGAAGTCTCGGCGGCGCTCACGGACGCTAGTGAGAACACCGCGATGCTCAGAACGACTGCCGATGCCGCGCGGACGATCACAGACCAGCGCGCCGCGCTCATATGAGCGTGTTCTCGCTTCCCTTGGTGCGCAGGATCTCGCGTGCCTCCGCAGGCGTGGCCACTTCTAGCGACAGTTCATCTAGAATGCGGTGGATACGTGCCACCTGAGCCGCGTTAGAAGGGGCCAGTTCGCCCGGACCGAGCCAAAGACTGTCCTCTAGCCCCACCCGGACGTGGCCACCCAGTATGGCCGCCATCGTCACAATCGCCATTTGGTTGGATCCCGCCGCCAAGCAGGACCACTCATAGTTATCGCCAAACAGATCGTCCGCCGTCTGCTTGGCGTGCAGCACATGCTTCGGGTTCGCACCCAGACCACCTGGAAATCCGAAAATGGACTGGATCAGCACCGGACCTTTAATCCAACCCTGATCCATAATAAATTTTAGCGTGTACAAATGGCCGATATCAAAGCATTCGAATTCAAAACGCACGCCGCGTTGATCGCCTAACTCCCGGGCGATGTACTCCATATTATTGTAATTGTTAATCATGGTGATCCCCTTGGTCGCCACCATGAACTGCCGTTCCCAGTCATATTTGTACTGACCTTCATAGCGGTCAGCATAGGCCCACAGGCCGGGATTAAATGGCCCCATATTGAACGAGCACAATTCAGGGGCGAACCGCATCGGCGCCGATAAGCGCCGGGTAAACATGGCCACAGGATCTGGATTCACCAGCGCCTCGCGGTCCGGCTGGCCCGTGGTGATATTGATAATCGCGTCGCAGCCGTCCTTGATTGGGCGCAGAAACTTCGCATAGACATCCGGATCGGTCGTTGGGAACCCATCCTTCGGATCCCGTGCATGCAGATGAATGATCGCCGCCCCTGCATTGGCCGCCTCGATGGCCTGGGCGGCAATGTCCTCTGGCGTAATCGGCAAATGCGGCGACATGCAAGGTGTGTGCGCTGCGCCGGTAATAGCACAGGTGATAATAACCTTTCGCTTTGCCACGTTCACTCCCTCAGAGCGGTCGCATCGCCGTGGCGACGACCGCATCGATTGATTGCTCTAGCACCTCAACGAGGTGGTCTATTTCTTCGGTAGTAATGACGAACGCCGGCGCGATACAAATAATATCGCGATGCTCTCCAGTACCACCAAAGTAGAACAAAACCCCTCTCTCGACTCCCGCTCGAATGATGTCCAAGGTCACGCCAGCAGTCTCTGGAAACTGTTCCAGGGTGGTTTTGTCGCGCACAATCTCCACCGCCCAGAGCAGGCCGCGACCACGCACCTCGGCCACCTGCGGGTGTGCCTGAAGTCGGCTCAGCTTGTTGGCGAGGTACACGCCGAGTTGTGCTGCTCGCTCTACCAAAGCTTCGCGTTCCAGAATCTCGAGTACCTTATCCGCCACGGCGCAAGCCGCCGGGTGACCGCCGAAAGTATGGAACATGATCGACTGATCGGAGGCGAGCAGCGGCTCGATCACCTGTTGCGTCGTAATGAGAGCCGCCAGCGCGGCATAGCCGCCAGTGAACCCCTTTGCCACCAACACCATGTCGGGCTTGAGGTCCCAATGCTGAAAGGCGAACTTACGCCCCGTTCGACCAAATCCCGTAATCACCTCGTCTACGATCAGCAACACCTGATGCCGACGACAGATCTCTTGCACCCGCGGCCAGTAATCATCGGGTGGCACCAAAGCACCACCACTGGTACCCACAATGGGCTCGGCAATAAATGCTGCAATGCTGTCGGCCCCCTCCCGTTCGATGAGCGCCTCCAGACCCTCGGCGCATTGCAAGGAACAGCGCCTGGTCGACGCACAATGACGACACCGCAGCGGGTAACAGGCCGGTGCGAGGGGGACGCTGGAAAGCAGCGGCTCCAACCCACGCCGCCGTTGTGTATGCCCGGACACACCGAGGGCACCGATGGTCACACCGTGATAGGACGCCTCACGGCCGATAACCTTCCACTTGCCGGGCCGACCGGAGGCCAAGTGGTGCTGTCGCGCCAGCCGAATCGCGGCATCCACTGCCTCTGACCCGCTATTGACGAAGTGAATACGGTGCAGCTCCGGTGGCAGCCATGCCTCGGTTAACCGTTTTACAAGGCGCATGCGTTGCGGCGTCTGGACCGGCGGCAGAGCATGGGTGAGGCTCAGCAACGCCTTAGCCGCTACGTCAGCCACTTCCGCGCGACCGTAACCGATATTGGAGACGCAGGCCTGGCCGCCGGCATCAAGAACCCGCTGCCCGCCTGCCGTTACCAAATAGACACCATCGGCGCTCACGAGCCCGGGCAGGGCCGTGAACGGGATGGCTGGAAACGCATCGGCGCTCGACGCATCCGGCATTAGAAGTTGACCCTTACCTGAATCCCGATGGTGCGCGGCCGGTTGCGGGTAATGCGCTCAGTTACCGCCGCATTGTCGACCAGCACGATCGCGCGCTTGTCCGCCACGTTATCCACGAACAAGGTCGCGCTCCATTGTTCCTTTTCAATACCGAACCGCAGATTCAACAGGCTATACGCCGGCGGCGTGAAGTAGCTCGACAGTCCGTTCGCCGTACTCAGAGCGTTAAAGGTCGTGGTGCTGCCGCCGGTATGGCTCACATCCACACGAGCAAATGCGCTTAGATCAGCGATCGACAAGGGCACCGTATATTGCGCAAAGGCCGACAGATTGATGTCCGGAACACCCGGCAGCCGGTCGCCCTTGAACCCGGGGTTGGTGTCACCGGACGCGGTCGGTGTGTCTTCCGTCAATTGGCCATCGTTATAGCCGAGATTAAAGCCCAATTCGAGCGCGGGCACAGGACGGACAAGCAACTCGAGCTCACCCCCCAGGATCCGCGCACGGCCAGCGTTGACGGTTGCTCGCGCTGTGCCTAAGGGCACAGACAACTGGATGTCCGACCATTTGATGTAATACAGCGTCGAAGTAACGCTCAGTCGGTTTTCAAACGCTGAAAACCGCGTACCAAACTCGTAGTTCCACAGCGTGTCGGACTTGTAGGCAATCTCGCTGTCGAGGATTCCCGGTGTGGTGTTGGTGCCGCCTGCGCGAAACCCTTGAGAGGCCGTTGCCCACAACAGCAGGTGATCGCGTGGGGCATAACTGAGGCTGAACTTCGGGATGACATTGGACTCGCTGGCTTCGCGAACACCATCCGTCAGACCAAGGCCGAGAAAGTTCGGGCCGTTGTTGACCAAGGTATCCTTCTGCTTGATATTGAAATATCGCAGCCCGACCGTGGCTTTGAGTTTTTCGGTCAGGGCATAATTGATTTCACCGAAAACCGCATACTGAGTTTCCTCGTTGCGGCCAGTTTGATCCAGCAGTTGCCGCGGATCAGTCGCCGGCACACCGAAGAAATTGGCGACCGCTAGAAACGCGGAGTACTTGTCTTGAAGAATCTGATCAAAGCCGTTGTTTTTACGCACATAGAAGCCACCGAGGATCCACTCCAGCTTGCCTTGGCTCGTCGACGTAAGCCGAATTTCCTGGCTGACGATGTTTTGGCGATCGATGTCCTCGGTCGAACTGCCCGGCAGCCGCAGCCCCGGTACGACACCCTCGCCTAGATCGTTAGTGTCGAACACATGGCGAAGGGTTCGCTTGTAATAGGACGACGAGGACATCAACTCGGCGCCCTCGAGGGTGAACTTGACGGTCAGGTTCGCTAGGTCAAACTGGTCATTCACTTTCTCTGGAATGATCAGGTTCGTCATGAGATCGCCGACGCCAGCCACTTCGGTATTGCGGTCGTTGGCCTTGGCCTGCTGCGTGAGCAGGTTGAGCTGAACCTCCGTGTGGTCGTTCGGCAACCAACGCAGGGCGGCTCGACCCGCCGTGACTTCCTCTCCGTTAATGTCTTTCTGGCCCGCCAGCGGACCGGTGCTGACAATGGGCACAGTGCCCGCCGGCAGTTCAAAGAGCGCATTCAGATCCAGGCTGACGCCGTCAGGACGCGCAATGCGGTCAATATAGCCGGCGCTCGAATGGCTTAGCGCCGTCAGGCGCAGCGCGAGGACATTTTCGACCAGCGGGAGATTCAGCATCCCGTTCAACTGGTGGCCGTCGCCCCCATTCTCCGTCACCGAATAACTCGTATCGACCTTCGCGTGGAAGCCCGTCACATCCGGCGGGGTGGAAATCATCCTGAGCGTGCCGCCGATTGACCCTTCTCCGTACAGGGTTCCCTGCGGGCCACGCAGTACTTCGACACGCTGCAGGTCAAACAGCTGGGGATCCGGCTGGAAGTTACCGAAACTCACCGGCATTTCATCGAGATAGACACCGACACTGGAAGCGCCTTGTGTCACCAGGCCTGATGAGATGCCGCGGATGGAATACTGGCGCATCCCGATACCGCGATCGACGACCGCGAAATTCGGCACTTGCCGGTAGTAGTCATTGATCTGGCTGGCGCCTATCTCCTCCAAAGACTCGCCCGTGATGGCCTGCATCGATAACGGCACATCTTGCAGGGACACGGAGCGCTTGGTCGCCGTCACGACGATTTCCTCCAGTTCCGTTGGAGGTCGCTGGGCGTTGGCGACCGACGCCACAGCCATGGTTAATACCGTAAACACTTGCAGTTTCAGCGAATTCGAATATTGCACAGACTACTCCCCCAATTTGCTAAACCGGTGAGGCGGTGGTCGCCACTTTGTTGCGTCTTCTCGCGCGGCTGTTACAAAATGACCGTACGGTCATTTTGAGCCATACTATTCCTACTTCGGTTACTTTACAAATAAGCTTTTTCGGGCTTACTTAAGCCCATCAATCTGGCATCGCTGGTCTAGTAGATGACTAAAAAGTCAGTTTGACCTATGATCCGGGCATTACAGGCTCTGCTCGGACGGACCGTCTCCATGCGCCATCGCTCGTCGAAAGTGTTCGGTCCGGTCATTGCCCTGTTACTGGCCGGCGCTCTCACCTGCCCCCCATCGCCCGCCAGGGCAGACCCGCTCGACGCGCAGGAGGTCGAAGCCTGGTCAGATGCCACGTTCGGCGAAGCCTTTGCCGCCCATCGGTTTTCGGGCCTGGTGATCTCAGTCGTACAGAACGATCGGGTGCTCTTTACCAAGGGGTATGGGTTTGCCGATTACGCGGCGCGGACACCAGTGGACCCAGCCAAAACCCGATTTCGTATCGGCTCGATCTCAAAGACGTTCACCGCCACGGCCATTGCCCAACTGATCGAGGCAGGCAAAATTACCTCGATCGATGATCCGGTGAGCCTTTATCTACGCCGCGTGCCATTGCCGGGAGCGAAAGCAGCCATTACCTTGCGAGACTTGCTCACGCACCGTGGCGGCTTCGATTCCTCGGCGTTCGGGCTCGGTACGACACAGCGGTTTCAAAGTCCCCTACCCGTCGGCGAACTGAGTCGCTATTCCCGACCGCTCGTGCGGCCGCCCGGAACGCTGTCGGTCTATTCCAACTACGAGATCGGGCTGCTAGGGCAAGTTGTCCAAGAAGTGACGAGGGGTTCAGCCAGCGCCTACTTCGAGCAGCATATATTTTTACCGCTAGAGATGAGATCGACGGTTCTCAACGAGGGTTTGACGCCAAGCCAAAACCTGGGGGTTCCGTACGCGTTCTTTCCGAACGGAGACGTGCAGGAAATTCCTTTTTTGGCGGTGCACCCGTTGTACCAGCCCGCCGGTGCGGTCGAGTCGACGGCCGAAGACATGTCGCAGTACTTGCTGGCGAATATTGCGGAAGGTCGTCAGCCAACAGGCACGCTTTCCACCGCTGGCTACGCGCAGTTACACCACCGCATCGCCGGTAATCACCCGGCCACCAGCGGTTTTGGAATGAGCTTTCTCACGCTGGATTGGAACCAGATGCACTTTATTGGCCATGGCGGCGACTGGCCAGGCTTTCACTCCATCCTGCTGTTTTCGCCGGAAGCGAAGGTCGGTTTCTTCATTTCCTGCATGTGCGAATATCCGCAAGGTAGCCTACTGGAGCAGCTCACGGGTTCGGGTCGATTTCACGCCGATCCAAGGCAAGGGGTAGAGGAGCCGCTCACGAACGTGGGGATCGCGCAGGCATTTCTCACTCGGTTCTGGGGCGTTCGCCATCCGGACCTTGCTCCGGCCGGGGTGGATCTGAGCAAATTCGAAGGGACGTACTGGCACGAAGCCCGCAATCACTCCACCGCCGAAAAGCTACTGGAGCTCATCGGCGGGCCCTCGTCTCTCTTGGTGGTGGAACGCGACGGACCACGACACTTAAAAATTAACGGCGTTGGTCACTACGCAGCCATCGCGCCCGGCGTGTTTTGGAATCCGGCAGCAGAACCGAACTTATCCGAGAGCTTTGAGAATAGCGGACTGTGGGCTTTCGCCACGGATGCGTCTGGCGTAGCGCAAACCGCGTCACCCACTTGGGGGCTTGACCCCTACGTGCGTGCCCAGGGCTACGCCAATCCCCGTCTCGTGGCGCAACTGGCTGCCATCCTCGTCCTCATTGAGCTGAGCGGCTTACTGGCCCTCTTCTGGCCTACCACCCGCCGCAGTGAAACACTCGGCAAGGCCTTACCCCTCCTGAGCGTCTGCACGACACTCGGCATCCCCGCGGCCCTCTTGTTCGGCTATGCCGCGGGCGATGGGCTGACTTACGCCCTGCTGAGCGGAAATCCTGAACGGTTCCAGTGGGCGATTCTGCTAGCCAACAGCACTGCAGCGCTCGGCGTCGCGATGAGCATTCTCGGCGTCGTGGCGTGGTGCCGTGGCTATTGGGGGGCGGGCGCGCGGGGCTTGGCGCGACGGGTGCATTTCACCGTCCTGGCGCTGGCCAGCTATGGCCTGATCTACGCGACCGCGTTCTTCAACTTGCTAGGCCTGCAGCTACCGCACAGCGGTTAGAGGCGTATCGCGTGGAGGAGATATCACCATGAAGAAGTCCGTGGGCCTGTGGGCACTGCTCGGCGTACTGCTCAGTACCGTGGCTGTAGCTCAAGACCCACGATTGGCTGACCTCGATACTTTTATTGAGTCCGTGATGAAGGACGGGAGCGTGCCCGGACTGGCGATCGTGATCGTCGAGGGCGACCAGATTCTGCTGGCCAAGGGCTTCGGCAACCGGCGAAGCGGCGAACCCTCCCCCGTCGACGCGCACACCTTGTTCGGCATTGCCTCCATGACCAAGGCCTTTACGGCCTCCGCCATTGGACTCCTCGTGGATCGCGGCGTCGTGCGTTTGGACGAGCCAATAGCAACGGCCTTGCCAGGATTCCAACTGGCCGACTCCTATGTTGGGAGCCACGCCACCGTACGGGATGCACTCGCCCACCGAACCGGCGCCGCTGCCGAAGACCTGCTGTGGTATGCGAACCCCCAAGCGAGCGCTGCAACCCTCATCGCTAGTCTGGCAGCGCTCCCGCAGGAAGCCCCCCTACGGGAGCAGTTCATCTACAACAACCTGATGTACGTCGTGGCCGGCGCCATCATCCCGGAGAAGACGGGCAAGAGCTGGGAAGCGTTTGTGTCCGCCGAATTACTGGCGCCCATTGGCATGAGCGACACGTCCGTGCAGCTGAACGACCTTCACCGCCAAGGTAACATCGCCACCCCTTATATCCGCGCCGGCGCAGACCTGCTGGAGGTCCCGCACTATGCTTACCAGAACACCGCGCCCTCCGGCGGCATTTATTCCTCCGCAGCGGACCTGGGACGCTGGATGCGATTTCTGCTGAATGGCGGCGCAATCGATGGCAAAAAAATCCTCAGCGCAGACTTCCTGGCAGAAGCCATGCGACCCCAAACGCTCATCAGGCACGAACGCCAGGTCGACGATCTGGTGTTTCCGAATGCCAATTTCGTGACTTATGGCCTCGGGTGGTTCATCAGTGATTATGAGGGGCAGAAAGTCCTCAGTCATTCAGGCGGCATTGATGGAATGGCCTCGTTCATCGCCTTAATCCCTGATCGGAAATTTGGGATCGCCATCCTCGAGAATGTCGAGTCGGATATGGCGCGTATGGCCATTCGAAATTTTATCTTTGACCGCGTGTTGTCGCGTGCGGATCGGGATTGGGGGAAACGCTATGCGGCGTGGCTCACGAAAGCGACACTTAACGCCGAAGATTCTCCGCAACCCGCAGCAGCGAGCGCGCAGAGCGATAGCAGCACCGCCAGAACGCTCGCGCAGTACGCGGGAACCTACGCCAATCCGCTGCTGGGCAGCGCCAGGGTGCGCAGCACCGCGGATGGCGCACTGACTTGTCAGTTGGGTACATTGCCGGCCATGCCACTAAGGCTGCTCGACCACGACCGCTTCCAGCTCACCTGGCCAGCCATGAACCTGAACGTTCAGGGAACCACTCTGGTGACTTTCAAGTTCGACGCCGCGACCAAGCCCATCAGCTTCCAGATTGCCGGGCCCATGCTCGAGCGCGAGACGGTGTATTATGCAGCGGTCGATTGAGTGGATTCTCGATACACCCAGCATCGTCTGCTGTTGAATAGCAGATGATCAGAACTCATCAGTCTGATTAGCATGTCCTTGATTATTAATTTCGCTGGGTACCTGCAAGGCAAAATGACGGCCCGTGGCACAACGGGACCAGTAGCCTCTGCACTCAAGCTCGAAATTGCTGCCATCTCGCTACTCGAGAGTCCCGGCTTTCATGCCATGACGATTGAGGAAATCTGCACCAAAGCGAAGTTGGCGAAGGGCACCTTCTACCTGCACTTCGATTCTAAACAAGCGATCACGCTGGCGATTTTGGCGGATTTCGTGAGCTTACAGGCGCGACTGGCGCCGGCTATCGAGCGCGACCAACACTTGTTCGAAAATCTCCGGACGTTTGTTGGATGGGTAGCCGCCGTATTCCAGGAAAACATCGGGTTGCAACGCAGCCTGACGCAACTCGCGGACACCATCCCAGAGGTTGCCGCCATCTGGGAGCGCCACACCATGTTTCTAGCGAACCACGTGCGTGCGATGATCGAACATGAGTTGCAGACCAAGAAAGTGGGCGATGATCTGATCGGTCTGACTATTTACCTCGTCGGCAATATGCTCGACCAGTTGCTCTACGCGACCCAAGCGGTGCATCGTCAGTCGGATCTTGAACGCCTTGCTGGATCTGCCGAGCACGCAGTGGAAGTGGTCTCGTTGCTTTGGTACCGCGCCTTATGCGCCGAAAACCCTCCCGCTCATTTCCTCCAGTCTTCGGCA
This sequence comes from Gammaproteobacteria bacterium, assembly GCA_947469285.1. GTDB lineage: Bacteria > Pseudomonadota > Gammaproteobacteria > Steroidobacterales > Steroidobacteraceae > CAIOHZ01. Next base: position 18,520 of record CANIOW010000028.1, on the reverse strand, counting down.
CCCCTGTTGGCCTTAAAGCGCAAGGTGGCCGGGACGGTAGAGTCTTAAGCGCAGCGGAGCCGGCAACGTCGACTAGGCAAAACGTGGTGCCGGCCGCTCAGACTGGTATCCACAGCGCCGGCAGTGCCGGCAGGGTGCGCAAGATGCGGGCCAGTTCGCCACCCCGCACAAGGCTGCTGGCGGCTTCAATGTCCGGCGCCAGATAGCGGTCTTGCAGCATGCTGGGGCACTGTGCGCGCAACAAGGCGTGCACCTGCTCCAGCGCGGGTGAGCTTTGCAGCGGCCGCAGGAAGTCGATGCCCTGCGCCGCAGCCAGCAGTTCAATGCCCAGGATGTAGGCCACGTTGGCGATCATGGCCTGCAGCCGACGCGCGGCAAAGGTGGCCATGCTGACGTGGTCTTCCTGGTTGGCGCTGGTGGGCAGGCTGTCTACGCTGGCCGGGTGTGCCAGGCTTTTGTTCTCGCTGGCCAGTGCCGCGGCCGTCACGTGCGCGATCATGAAACCGCTGTTCAGGCCGGCGTTGGGCGTCAGGAAGGGCGGCAGGCGCGAAACGCCGCTGTCAATCAGCATCGCAATGCGCCGCTCGGCGATGGCACCCACTTCGGCGATGGCGCAGGCCATGGCGTCGGCCGCCAGCGCCACGGGCTCGGCGTGGAAGTTGCCGCCGGAAATCATGGCGCCGTCCTCAGCAAAGACCAGCGGATTGTCGGTGACCGCATTGGCTTCGCGTAGCAACACCAGCGCGGCGTGCCGCATCTGGTCCAGGCAGGCGCCCACCACCTGCGGTTGGCAGCGCAGGCAATAAGGGTCTTGTACCCGGTCGTCGCCTTCTTCGTGGCTGGCGCGAATGGCGCTGCCTTGCAGCAAGGCGCGGTAGTACTGCGCCACGTCGATCTGACCTGGCTGGCCACGCAGCGCGTGGATGCGCGGATCAAACGGGCCGTCGCTGCCGCGTGCGGCGTCCACCGTCAACGCACCGATGACCAAGGCCGACTCCAGCACCGGCTCGAAACTGAACAGCGCATGTAGCGCCAGCGCGGTGCTGGTCTGCGTGCCGTTGATCAGCGCCAGGCCTTCTTTGGCTTGCAGCTTCAGCGGCGTAATCTGCTGGGCTTGCAGCGCTGCCGCGGCGGGCTGGCGTTGGCCGTCCACCAAGAAGTCCCCTTCGCCCAGCAGCGCCAAGGTCAGGTGTGACAAGGGTGCCAGGTCGCCGCTGGCTCCCACCGAGCCTTGCGAGGGCACATAGGGAATGAGCCCGGCGTTGTGCACCGCCAGCAGCGTGTCGATAACCACCGGCCGCACCCCACTGTGACCACGCGCCAGGCTGGCGGCCTTGATGGCCAGCATCAAACGCACCACCGCCGGTGCCAGAGGCTCACCCACGCCCACGCTGTGGCTGCGGATGAGGTTGAGCTGCAGCGTGGCCAGGTCGGTTTCACTGATGCGCGTGCTGGCCAGCTTGCCAAAGCCGGTGTTGACACCGTAGACCGGCACAGACCCTTCGGCCGCACGGCGTACCACGGCGGCACTGGCCTCGATGCCGCGCAGGGCCTGCGGGTCCATCACCAAAGGTTCGCACCCAGCGTGGATGGCGTGCAGCTCGTCAAGCGTGATGTGGGCGGGGCGCAGCAGCATCAGGCGATCTTTCCGGCGTGGCCGCGGTGGATCATGGGCAGGTTCAGACCTTGCTCCTGCGCGCAGGCCACGGCGACGTCGTAGCCGGCATCGGCATGGCGCATCACGCCAGTACCAGGGTCGTTCCACAGCACACGTTCAATGCGCCGGGTGGCCTCAGCGGTGCCGTCACACACGATCACCACGCCGCTGTGCTGGCTGTAGCCCATGCCCACACCACCGCCGTGGTGAAAACTGACCCAGGTGGCGCCGCTGGCAGTGTTGAGCAAGGCGTTGAGCAAGGGCCAGTCGCTGACGGCGTCGCTGCCATCCATCATGCTTTCGGTTTCGCGGTTGGGGCTGGCCACGCTGCCGCTGTCTAGGTGGTCGCGGCCGATGACGATGGGGGCCGAGAGCTCGCCGCTCTTGACCATTGCATTGAACGCCAGGCCCGCGCGGTGGCGCTCGCCCAGGCCGATCCAGCAGATGCGTGCAGGCAGGCCTTGGAAGGCGATGCGCTCACCGGCCATGTCGAGCCAGCGGTGCAGGGGCGCATCGGCCGGGAACAGCTCTTTCATCTTGGCGTCGGTCTTGCGGATGTCTTCGGGGTCGCCACTCAGTGCCACCCAGCGGAATGGGCCCTTGCCGCGGCAAAACAGCGGCCGCACATAGGCGGGCACAAAACCGGGGAAGTTGAAGGCGTTTTTCACGCCGGCGTCAAACGCCACCTGACGGATGTTGTTGCCGTAGTCCACCGTGGGCACCCCCGCGGCCTGGAAGTCGAGCATGGCCTGCACGTGCACGGCGCAGCTCTGAGCAGCGGCCTGACGCAGTTCCGCGTGCTGGCTGGTGTCGGCCTGCGCCGCACGCCAACGCGCCACGGACCAGCCAGCGGGCAGGTAGCCGTTGACCAGGTCGTGGGCACTGGTCTGGTCGGTGACAAAGTCAGGCCGCACACCACGGCGTACCATCTCGGGCAGCAGTTCAGCCGCGTTGCCCAGCAGCGCGATGCTAATGGCTTGTTTGTCGGCGGTGTAACGCTGAAGGCGGGCCAAGGCGTCGTCCAGGCCGGTGGCTTGTTCGTCCACATACTTGCTGCGTAGGCGAAAGTCGATGCGGCTTTGCTGGCACTCGATGTTCAGGCTGCAGGCACCGGCAAAGGTGGCAGCCAGGGGCTGTGCGCCACCCATGCCGCCCAAGCCGGCGGTGAGCACCCAGCGCCCCGCCCAGCTGCCGTGGTAGTGCTGCTTGCCGGCTTCGACCAAGGTCTCAAACGTGCCCTGCACAATGCCCTGGCTGCCGATGTAGATCCAGCTGCCGGCCGTCATCTGGCCGTACATCATCAGGCCCTTGCGGTCGAGCTCGTCAAAGTGCTCCCAAGTGGCCCACTTGGGCACCAGGTTGCTGTTGGCCAGCAGCACACGCGGCGCGCCTTCGTGGGTGCGGAACACGCCCACCGGCTTGCCGCTTTGGATGAGCAAGGTCTCGTCGGGCCGCAGGCGACGCAGGGACTCGAGGATGGCCTCATAACATTCCCAATTGCGCGCCGCCTTGCCGATGCCGCCGTAGACCACCAGTGCGTCGGGGTTTTCGGCAACTTCGGGGTCGAGGTTGTTTTGCAGCATGCGGTAGGCCGCTTCGATCAGCCAGTTGGCACAGGTGAGGGTGCTGCCACGCGGTGCGCGCACGGGGTGCGGCTGGGCCGGCGTCTTGGCCAGTGGGCGCATGGCGGAGTGATCGGTCATGAGACGCTCTCAGGGATTTCAGGGCTTGACTCTACTTGTCTAGACAACCCTATGCAAGTAGCATGGGCGCATGGTTTCCCCGCGTATGCATCCGCCCCGGGCAGTGGCCACCCCGCGCGCTGCCAGCACCAGCCGCACGGGCCCGGGTGCGCCCTACACCCGTGTCAAGCAGCACCTGAAAGACGGTCTGGCTGCTGGCCAGTGGCCGTCTGGCGCGCTAATGCCTTCAGAAGCGGAACTGGTGGCGCAGTTTGGTGTGAGCCGCATGACGGTCAACCGTGCGCTGCGCGAACTGCAGGCTGAAGGTCTGGTGGAGCGCCTCCAGGGCGTGGGCACGTTTGCGGCACAGCTGCACAAGGTGAGCAGCACCTTGACCATTGTCGACCTGCACGAAGAGATCGTAGGTCGCGGCCACCACCACGAGTCGCGCGTCCACCTGCAGCGCAGCGAGCCTGCCAGCACCGAACTGGCCACGCAGCTGGAGGTGGCACCGGGCAGCGCAGTCTTCCACACCTTGATCGTGCACTTAGAAAACGGCGTGCCCTTGCAGTGCGAAGACCGCTATGTGAACCCAGCCGTGGCGCCACGCTACCTACAGGCCGACTTCACCCGCATCACGCCCACGCACGAACTCTTCCGGACCACCGCTTTGTGGCGCGCGCAGTACAGCATCGAAGCGGCCCAGGCCACGCGACAAGAGGCGCGGCTGCTGGGCGTGGCTGCAGACACCGCCTGCCTGATCCTGGTGCGACGCACCTTCACCCGTGAAGCCCCCATCACCATCGCACGACTGGTCCACCCCGGCAGCCGCTACAGCTTGCATGGCGAGTTCCAACCATGATCCACACCGTGCAGCTGCAAGACGTGCCACCCCAGCCGTGGCGCAACGGCGGCGGCAGCACCTGCGAGTTACTGGCCTGGCCACCAGGCGCTGACTGGCAATGCCGTATCAGCGTGGCCCGCATCGAAAGCCACGGACCGTTCAGTTCCTACGCGGGGGTCGAACGCTGGATTGCCGTGGTGCAAGGTGAAGGCATGGTGCTGCGTTTTGCCAACCGGCGCGTGCGGCTCAGCATGGGCAGTGCACCACTGCGTTTTGACGGTGCATCGGCGCCGCAATGCGAGTTGCTGGACGGCGCTACGCAAGACCTCAACCTGATGGCGCAAAACGCCGCGGGCCACGCGGACATGTTCACGGTGAAGGCACAGAAAGACTGGGCCAGCAGCGCCGCGCTGCGCGCGGTGTACACCGCCACTGCGGCCAGGCTGCAAGTGGACGACGGAGCCGGCTTGAACCTGCCAGCCCACACCTTGGCCTACAGCGAGCAGGCGGCCCAGCAACGTTGGCGTCTGACGCCTGCGCCCACGGCCGCCACTGGCCAACCGGTCGCCCGCGGTGCTTGGTGGCTGCAATTCACGGCACGCCCGTCATGAACACCCCAGCAACCGCAAGCGTCGTGTGGCGTCACGCCCGACTGGCCACCATGGCACCCGGCAGCGCCTGGGGCTGGGTGGACGACGGTGCCGTGGTCACGCAAGGCGAGCGCATCGTGTGGCTGGGCGCCGACGCCGACCTGCCGCGCACACTGCAGCCCCATGCCGAACAGGACCTGCAAGGCGCACTGGTTACGCCGGGCCTGATCGACGCCCACACCCATCTGGTCTATAGCGGCGACCGTGCGGCCGAGTTCGAGCTGCGCCTGCAGGGTGCCAGCTACGAGGAGATTGCGCGTGCAGGCGGTGGTATTCGCAGCACCGTGTCCGCCACGCGCGCTGCCAGCGACGACAGCCTGTTTGCCAGCGCCGCCGGGCGCGCCCGGGCACTGATGAAGGAAGGCGTCACCACGCTGGAAATTAAGTCTGGCTACGGCCTGAGCGCCGAGCACGAAGCGCGCTGCCTGGGCGTAGCGCGCCGCATCGGGCGCGAGTTGCCGGTGAGCGTTCGCACCACGTCCTTGGCGGCCCACGCGCTGCCGCCCGAGTACACCGGCCGCGCCGACGCCTACATCGAAGACGCCTGCACTTGGCTGGCGGCACAACACGCCGCCGGTCTGGTCGATGCGGTGGACGCCTTCTGCGACCACATCGGGTTCAGCCCAGCCCAAACCGAGCGTCTCTTTCAAGCCGCCACAAGCTTGGGCCTGCCCGTCAAGCTGCATGCCGAACAACTCAGCGACCAGGGCGGCGCGGCACTGGCCGCCGCCTATGGCGCACTCAGCTGCGACCACCTAGAGCACTTATCACCCAGCGGCATCGCTGCCATGCGCCAACACGGCAGCGTGGCCATGCTGCTGCCGGGCGCCTACTACTTCCTGCGTGAAACCCAGCTTCCGCCAGTGCAGGCGCTGCGCGACGCGGGTGTCCCCATCGCCATCGCCACCGACCACAACCCGGGTTCATCACCGGCCTTGAGCTTGTTGCTGATGCTGAACATGGCCTGCACGCTGTTTCGCCTGACGCCCGAAGAAGCCTGGCACGGCGTCACGCTGCACGCCGCCCGGGCTTTGGGCTTGACGGACCGCGGCACCCTGGCCGCGGGCCAGCGCGCAGACTTTGTTATCTGGGACGCTGAACACCCACGCGAACTGGCCTATCGCTTTGGTCACAATCCCTGCCAACGCGTTGTCTTCGCCGGCACACCCCGGCCCGCCGCATGAACCGCCACCACGTCTACACCCTGCAGCGTGGCCACACACCGCTGCTGATCAGCCTGCCCCACGTGGGCAGTGCCATCCCGGACGAGCTGCAAGGGCGCTACACCGAACGCGCGCTACAGGCCGAAGACACCGACTGGTTTCTAGACCGCCTATACAGCTTTGCGCAAGGGCTGGGCGCCAGCCTCGTGGTGCCGCGCTACAGCCGCTATGTGGTAGACCTCAACCGCTCCTGCGACAACGCACCCCTGTACCCCGGGCAGAACCACACCGAGCTGTGCCCAACGCGCCACTTCACTGGCGACCCCCTCTACCGCGACGGCATGGCGCCAACGTCCACCGAGATAGCCCAGCGGGTGGCCACCTATTGGCAGCCCTACCACGACGCGCTGCGTGAGCAACTGGCGCAGCTCCAGTCCCTCCACGGCCACGCAGTGCTGTTCGACGCGCACAGCATCAAGAGCGAATTGCCCTGGCTCTTTGCCGGCACGCTGCCGCACCTGAACCTGGGCTGCGCTAATAGCAGCAGCTGCGCGCCCAGTCTGCGCGACGCAGTGGCCGCGGTGTTTGCGGCGCAGTCCGACTACAGCCATGTGGTGGACGGGCGCTTCAAGGGCGGCCACATCACCCGCCACTATGGCCAACCCCAGCAAGGCGTACATGCGGTGCAGCTCGAGCTGTGCTGGCGCGCCTATATGCACGAGGCACCACCCTACCGCTGGCACGACGCGCGTGCTGCACAGATTTCACCACTGCTGCGCCGCATGGTGCAGACCTTGCTGGACTGGCAACCATGAGCCACACCTTGTGGGCACCACGGGCCTGGGTGCAAGGCGCCTGGGCAAGCGAGGTGTTGATGACGGTGGACAGCGCAGGCCGTTGGTCCAACATTCAGACCCACACACCGGCTCCGGCGCACGCCCAGCGCTTGTCGGGCCCTGCCCTGCCCGCGTTGGTCAACGCCCACAGCCACGCCTTCCAGCGTGCCTTTGTTGGTCTGGCAGAACGCCGCGACAGCGCGCCAGACGACTTCTGGAGCTGGCGCGACCAAATGTACGGCGTGGCGCTGCGCATCACACCCGAACAGCTGCACGCCGTGGCCGTGCACCTTTACACCGAGCTGCTGGCCGGCGGCTACACGCACACCTGCGAATTCCACTACCTGCACCACCGCGAAAGCGGCCAGCCCTATGCCGACGAGGCCACCATGAGCCGCGCGCTGGCGCAGGCCGCGGTGGACACCGGCATGGGCTTGACCTTGCTGCCGGTGCTCTACGAACGTGCCGGCTTTGCTCAAGCAGCACTGCGCCATGACCAACGCCGCTTTGCCACCGACGTGGCCCGCGTGCTGCGCCTGCGCGACGCGGTGCGCTCTTGGCGATTGCCCCACGTGGACGCCGGCGTGGCCATCCACTCCTTGCGTGCGGCCACGCCGGCGTCGCTGCTAGAGCTAACGCGTTTGCTGCAGGGCGACCCCGGCCCCATCCATATCCACATCGCCGAGCAAACCGGCGAAGTAACCGACTGCCTGGCCAGCACGGGCGCGCGACCCATCGAGTGGCTGGCCCGCGAGCTGCCACTGGATGCGCGCTGGCAACTGGTACACGCCACCCACGCCACAGCGGAGGAAATTCAGGCGGTGGCGGCCAGCGGCGCCGGTGTGGTCCTGTGCCCTGGCACCGAAGCCAACTTGGGCGACGGCCTATGCGACCTGCCCGCCTGGCTGGCCAGTAGCACGCCGCTATCCGTGGGCAGTGACAGCCAAGTCACCCGCCACTGGACCGAAGAGCTGCGCTGGCTCGAGTACGGCCAGCGCCTGGCCCTGCGCCAGCGCAACGTGGCCGCAGACAGCGACGGCCACAGCGCCACGGCAGCGCGTTTGTTCCAGCGCCTGTTGAGCGGCGGCGCGGCCGCGGCCGGCTGGAACGCCAGCGGTCTGGCCGTGGGTGCCCGGGCGGACCTGCTGGTGTTGAACACCGCCGATGCCGCGTTGATAGGGATACCCGACAGCCACTTGCTAGATGCCGTCGTCTTTGCCGCTGGCAGCCAGCCCTTTGTCAGCACTTGGGTGGCCGGACAACGCTTACCACCCGGCGAGACCGCACCCGCCATGCAGCACGCCATGCGCCAGCTCTGGTCTGCCGCTACCTGATACCCCTTCTCGGTCAACCGCCTAGGGAGTCGGTGCCGCCCGCTTGGTCGGGTATGGAATGGATACTCACCATCGTCAGCACCTCGTAGGCGGCGACCGTCTCGCCGTCCTGATTGCTGATCTCGGTATCCCAGCGCACCTCGCCCCAACCCTTTTCCGGTCGCAGCGACTTTTGTTTACACGCGATGCGAACCCGGATGCGGTCGCCGGGCTTCACGGGTTTAACGAAGCGCAACGCCTCGAGCCCATAATTACCCAGCACCGGGCCGTAGTCGGGATCGACAAACAAGCCTGCCGCGGCGCTAATCAAGAAATAACCATGCGCCACTCGGCCACCGAACAGCGGATTGCGAGCCGCTTCAGTTTCCGACATATGCGCGTAAAACCGGTCTCCCGATAGCGCCGCGAAGGCTTCAATATCGGCCACCGTGATTTCCCGTTCTGCGGATTCGAAGCTATCGCCCAACGCCAGTTCAAAGAACGGGAGGCGGAATGGGTGCGCGCGCGGCGAACGGGTGGTCGCTCCGCGAATGAAGCGCCCACCGATACGACTCAAGGTCTCGGGGGAACCTTGGATGGCAGTGCGCTGCATGTAATGCAAGAGGCCGCGCATGCCGCCCATCTCCTCAGAGCCCCCGGCGCGGCCCGGGCCCCCATGCACGAGGGTGGCTAAGGGCGAGCCATGGCCGGTGGACTCCGCCGCACAGTGGCGATTCACCACCAACAAGCGCCCGTGGTAAGGCGCCAGACCCAACACCAGTTCTTCCGCCACCGCATCATCCGCCGTGAACACCGAACTGACCAAACTGCCCTCGCCCCGCCGGGCCCAGGTCACCGCTTCGCTCAAGTCGCGATAGGGCAAGAGCGTCGCGACTGGGCCGAAGGCCTCCACGGTATGCACCACCTGCGCACGCGCGGCATCAACGCTGCGCAGCAGCACGGGCGACATGAACGCGCCCAGCGCACGCTGACCGGTGGCACCGTGTTCTGCCTCTACATCGCCGGCGACCACCTCCGCTTCGGCGCGCAGCGCCTGCAGGGCCGCCAGCACATCTGTCCGTTGCGCCAGTGTCGCCAGCGGACCCATACGCACGCCCGCGTCTCTCGGGTCGCCAACCGTGATCGTCGCCAGACGCGCCGCAATCGCCGCGGCGATCGGTTCCGCCAACGCCTCCGGGACGATGACTTTGCGAATGGCGGTACATTTTTGCCCCGCCTTCGCGGTCATCTCGCGCACCACCTCGCGCACCAACAACTCAAATTCTGGTGTGCCCGGTTGCGCATCCGGCCCGAGCAGTGCGCAGTTCAACGAATCGGTTTCAGCCAAGAAGCGCACGGATTCGGAGACCACGCGTGGATGGGTCCGCAAACGCATAGCCGTGGCAGCAGAACCCGTGAACGACACCACGTCCTGGCAGGTCAGATGCGAAAACAAATCTCCCACCGAGCCCACCACGAGTTGCAAAGCTCCCGCCGGCAAGATGTCCAGCGCAATGATCTGGCGCACCACGGCCTCGGTCAGATAGGACGTGGCGGTGGCCGGCTTCACAATCACGGGCATGCCGGCCAAGATTGCCGGCGCCAGTTTTTCCAAGAGTCCCCAGACTGGAAAATTGAATGCGTTGATGTGGATCGCCGCCCCTTCGAAGGGCAAATGCACGTGCTGCGCCACAAAGGTGCCCTGCTTGGACAAGCGCTCTACTTCACCGTCGAGTAACACGCGGGCATTCGGCAAGTCGCGCCCACCACGGCTCGCGTAGGTGAGCAAAGTTCCTATACCGCCTTCGATATCGACCCACGCATCCGCGCGGGTAGCGCCTGTCGCCCAAGACTGCGCGTAAAAGGCCTCTTTCAGTTCCAGCAGGCGCTTACCGACGCTACGCAAGGCCGCCGCCCGCTCGGTGAAGGTGAGCCGCCGCAAGGCCGGGCCGCCCACGTGACGGGCGTACCGTAACAGCGCCTGCGTATCGAGGCCCTCACTCACGACCGTCGCCACGCCCTCGAAGGTACTGGCGTCGCGCAACACCACGCCCTCGCCAGGCGCGCGCCACCAGCGGCCCGCGATATAACTTTCCAGTGGGCGCGCGCTCACCGGCGGTCTCGTCGGTGCAGAGCGCAAACCGCGCCAATCAACCTGGGAGCGCCCGCACGCTGGGCGCGATCTGGTGAATCGTCTGACATATCCCCTCCTCGTCGTGCGCCGTGTTAACGGCCAGTAAATTGCGCGCTGCGCTTGTCACGGAACGCGGCAACGCCTTCCGCATAGTCGGCCGAGCGACCGAGTTCTTGTTGCAAATCGCGCTCGACATCGAGTTGCTCGGACAGGCTGTGTTGCCAGCCGCTGTAGATCGCCTCTTTGGTGCGCGCCAGTCCTCGCGTGGGACCTTGGGCCAACCGTTGCGCGAGAGCATCGACCGTCTCGGCCAGCAGCGCGTCATCCACACATTGCCAAATCAATCCCCACGCTGCGGCTTGTTCGCCGCTCACCTGGTCACCGAGCAACATCAAGCCCAAAGCGCGCGCATTACCGACCAGTCGGGGCAACAACCAGGTTCCACCACAATCGGGGACGAGGCCGAGTTTATTGAACCCCTGCACGAAGACCGCCGAGCGCGCTGCCACCACCACATCGCAGGCCAGCGCCAAGTTGGCGCCCGCACCAGCGGCCACCCCGTTGACTGCGGCCAACACTGGTAGCGGCAGCGCGCGTAGCGTTCGCACCAAGGGCGCGTAGTCACGCGCTATCGACTCGCCCAGATCGACCGGTGCGCCGCCCGGCGCCACCGCACGATCACTGAGATCCTGACCGGCACAAAAGGCTCGCCCGCTACCAGTCAGCACCAGCACCCGCGCCCCCTCCGGGCCGAGGCGTGCGAGTGCGTCACGCACCTCGCCGTGCATCTGCGCCGTAAATGCATTGAGTTTGTCCGGCCGGTGCAGTGTGAGCCGCGCAATGCCATCGACACAGCGGTACAGAATCGAGGTGTAGGTCATCGGAGAGCCTTAAATGTCATCGTAGGTGAGGTGAATCTTGTCGGTCGTAGGCCTGGCCTGGCAGCACAACACATAGCCGGCTGCGACCTCCCAGTCCTCCAGCGCCTGATTGCGCTCCATCGCCACCGCACCCGCCACCACCCGGGTACGACAGGTTGAGCAAATGCCCGCCCGGCAGGAGAACGGCAGGCGCAGACCGGCCGCTTCGGCCGCCGCCAGCACCGACTGCTGTCGGTCCATCAAAAAGTGCCGCTCGCGCCCGTCCATGGTGACCGTCACCGCCACCACCTGCGCATCAGTCACGAGCAGAGGTGCCGGCGCTGGGCGGGCCCGCGCACGGCTACCGAACCGCTCGGCGTGGATGCGCCCCGGCACGCCGCTTGCTTTCAAGGCGCCGGTCAGATCCGCGAGCATGCTGTCAGGACCACACACATACCATTCATCGACCGTCACGCCATCCAGATCACTGGCAAGCACGCGGCGCACCATTGCCGCGTCGATCCGGCCTTCGTGGCGTTCCAGCTCTTGCTGCTCCTGGCTCATCAGAAAGTGCAACGTGAAGCGGCCCAGATAGCGATTTTTCAAGGCCAGCAATGCCTCAGCAAACATGGTGCGCGACAGCGTTTGGTTGCCGTAATAGAGCGCCACCCGCGCCGCCGGCTCCGCCGCCAAGACAGCGGTGATGACCGCCAACACCGGCGTGATGCCAGAGCCAGCGGCAAAGGCCACATGCGAGCGCGGCCGCGTGGCATCGATGACTGCGCGGAAGCGACCGGTCGGGGGCATGACCTCCACCGTTGCGCCCACGGGTAGTGCCGCCAAGTGCTGCGACATTACCCCTTGCACACGCACGCCCACGACCAACGAGTCGTGGCCGCGGCCCACAATCGAGTACGTGCGTCGCACGTCTTGGCCCGCCAGGACGGCGCGCACCGGCAAGTGTTGTCCACCCTCAAATTGCAACCAGGGAGCCAGCGCGGCCGGCAGTTGGAACTCCAACAGCACAGCAGCCTCAGCGAGTGGCTCACGGCGGATGAGTGTCAATGGATGGTAAGTCAGCACCGCAGTTCTCAAAGGCACTTGAAGCGATCGAAGGGTTCTTGGCAGGCGCAGCAGCGATGCAGCGCTTTACACGGCGTCGAGCCAAACTCCGAGAGCAACTCCGTCTGGCGACTGGCGCAGCGCGGGCAGGCCGGCGCTACGGCCTCCTCGAGCAAGGCGGCGACGCGGCCGACGGGGAACTCGGGCGGTGCAATGCCATAGGCGCGCAATTTCTCGCAACCCTCTAGGGTGATCCACGCACTGCTCCACGGCGGCGACAGCACGTCGTGCACCTGCGCCACGTAGCCGGCCACCTGCAGCGCCGCGGCCACATCGCTTTTGATCACCGCCGTCGCCGGGCAACCCGAATAGGTCGGCGTAATGCCGACCACCACGTGCCGCCCCTGCACCGACACCTCGCGGATCACGCCGAGGTCCAATAAAGAAAGCACCGGAATCTCCGGATCGGGCACCGTACGCAGCACCGCCCACACGGCCGATGCCTCGGGACTGGCCAGTGCCGTCACCACTGCGCCCCGGGGTGTGCCCGATGCAAGGACTGCAGCTCCGCCAGGAGATGGCTGAGGTGTTCGCTGTGCTGCGCGCGCTTGCCAAACCAGCGATAGTCCACGTTGCTCGGTCGGGTCAAAGTCGCCTCACGGAGGATCGGCGCTAAGCGCGCTTCAAAGCCGGCCTGCACCGCGGCAACCGAGGGCACCACGCCGCGCTCTGCCAGCGCCTGCTCAAGCGCATCGGCAGCGAACCACTCAGCGACATAGGGCCAGAGCGTCACCAGCGCCGTGGCCACCCGCTGGTGGCTTTCGTCCGTGCCATCCCCCAGACGGACCAGCCAACCACTGCTGTAGCGACTGTGGTAACGGATTTCCTTGACCGCTTTCGCGGCAATCTGCGCCAGACGCGTATCCGTGGACTGCGTTAATTTTTCGAACAGTTCGAGCCGCCACAGGTCCAGCAAACACTGCCGCACGATGGTCTGGCCAAAATCGCCATTCGGCAGTTCTGCCATCGTGGCATTGAGAAAGTCACATTCCTCGCGCAAGTACGCGAAGTCGTCTTCGGTGCGCCCGGTGCCTTCGAGTTCACCGGCATAGGCGTAGAGCAGTCGCGCTTGTCCGAGTAGGTCGAGCGAAATATTCGCACAACCCAGATCTTCTTCAATCGCCGGTCCGTGACCGATCCACGCCGAGAGTCGCTGCGCGAGCACCAAAGAGGTATCGGCGAGGCGCAACACGTAGGTCGTTAACTCACGGGCAGCGGCGGGAGTGGTCACCGCGTTCACAAGGTCTCCACGTCTTTGGGAATGTCATAGAAGGTGGGATGGCGATAGATTTTGTCTTCGGCCGGGTCGAAGAACGCCGCCGCATCTTCTGCAGCGGAGGCGACGATGTCGGCCGATTTGACGACCCACAGGCTCACGCCTTCCTGACGACGGGTATAGAGATCGCGGGCATGCTCGAGAGCCATGGCCGCGTCCGCGGCATGCAGACTACCGACATGTTTGTGGTCGAGCCCGCGCTTGGCACGGACAAAGACTTCATAGAGTGCCCAATCTTGGGGAGGTGTCATGGCAATGGCTCCGTAGACCTTAAGCGACTGCACGCGCGGCGCGCTTGGCCGCATGGGCGATGGCCGCCTCACGAACCCAAGCGCCCGCGGCATGGGCCTCGCGGCGTTCCGCAATGCGCTCGGCATTGCACGGACCGTTGCCCTTGAGCACCGCATTGAATTCGCTCCAGTCCAGTGGCCCGGTCTGGTAGTGGCCATCCTCGGCCTGACGCAATTGCGCATCCGGGACCGTCAATCCCAAAAACAGCGCCTGCGGCACGGTGAAGTCGACAAACTTCTGTCGCAGTTCGTCGTTGGTAAAGCGCTTGATTTTCCAGCGCACCGACAGCGCCGTATGCTGCGAGGCGGTGTCCGGCGGACCGAACATCATGAGCGCGGGCCACCACCAACGATTCAGTGCGTTCTGCGCCAGCCGCTGTTGCGCCGGCGTGCCACGCGCTAGCGACAGCATCGCGTGGTACCCCTGCCGTTGATGAAAACTCTCTTCCTTGCAGACCCGCACCATGGCGCGCGCATACGGCCCGTAAGAGCAGCGACACAAGGGAATCTGATTCATGATCGCTGCGCCATCGACCAACCAACCGATCGCCGCGACATCCGCCCAGGTCGGGGTCGGGTAATTGAAAATAGACGAATACTTGGCGCGCCCGGACAGCAACTGCGCAATCAGTTCGCTACGCGCAATGCCGAGCGTCTCGGCCGCGCTGTACAGGTAAGCGCCATGACCACCTTCGTCTTGCACTTTGGCGATCAGGATCGATTTGCGTAGCAACGAGGGCGCGCGCGAGATCCAGTGGCCCTCGGGCAGCATGCCGACGATTTCGGAGTGGGCGTGTTGGGAGATCTGACGGATCAAGGTCTGCCGATAGGCCTCCGGCATCCAATCTTTAGGCTCAATTTTTTCCTCGGCATCAATGCGGGCCTGGAAGCGCGCCATCCGCTCGCTATCCTCCACCGCACTGGCCGCCTTCGGGGGGGCCTCCTGTAATCCTTGGGTATACATCCCCGCCCCCCGTTGCGAACTTTGGGCCACACCTCAGCGTGAGGCGATTCCCCTTGCGCCGATCGTGACACGACTTATTAGACTTAACAAGTTTTTACGTGTCACAATTAACCCCAGACTACGATGACTCCCATGCCCCTGACCGATCCCGTCCTCACCCTGCGCAATACCTTTCAGGCGCAACGGCCCCTGCGAGGCGGCTCGCTGATCGTCACGGTGTTCGGCGACTCGTTGGCACCCCGCGGCGGCGCCATCACCCTCGGCAGTCTCATTCGTCTCATGGCCCCCTTCGGCTTGACCGATCGACTGGTGCGCACCTCCGTCAGCCGCTTGGTGGACGATGACTGGTTGCTGTACCGGCGATCGGGGCGCCTGTCGGAATACGCGCTGTCCGCCACCGGCCGACAACGCTTCGCAAAAGCCACAGGCCGCATTTATGGTGGCCCGGTCCCGGTTGGCGATGGACGCTGGACCACTGTGGTCTTACCCCCTGCCGCGCTGGGTGACCGGCAACGCTTACGCGAATTGCTGCGCCTGGAAGGCTTCGGTGAGCTGGACCCGGGGGTCTATGTGCATCCTGCTGTCGCACCGGACGATGCCGTCGCGGCGCTGGCGACACACGGCATGACGAATGTGTTGGTGTTTGCCGCGGACCTTGTGGCTGGCGCCAATGCCGCCGCGCTAATCGCTCGCGGTTGGGACTTGTCCGCCCTCGACACGCGTTACCGGCGTTTTGGGGCGTCCTTTCAGCCGGTTGCCGACCACCTTGCGACCCACGGGCCACAAGACCCTGCGCACGCCTTCGTCACCCGCACACTGCTGATCCACGACTACCGCCGCATCCATCTACGCGACCCGCGGTTACCGCGGGCCCTGTTGCCACCGGAATGGGCGGGCCATGCGGCCTATGCGCTGTGCCGACGCCTCTATGGGGCGGTCTTCGCCAGCGCCGAGCAGCACCTCGATGCGGTAGCCACCCGCCTCGATGGCCCACTACCACCCGCGCAGGCCAGCGTCCCACCGCGCTTCCCCGCCCCGTAAGGGCAACCAGGTTGGCTCTTGGCGGCCACCCGCGGCGTGGCGCCGGCGCGTGAAACCGCGTTACATCGCTGCTGCATAGGGCTGTGGCGCGGCAAAACACAGCGCACTCCCCGGCTGCCGCTTCGCTTGGTACATCGCTTGGTCCGCCTGGTGCATCAAGGCTTCGAGCGTTCGCGTGTCACCGGGGAAAAACGCCACGCCCACGCTAGCGGACAACACCACCTGCCGTTGCGCGCCCATTGCCTCTACGGCCCCCACGGCCTCCAGCGCCTTCAACGCCACTGGTGCCTCCAAGGCCAGCAGCAGACGTTCCAGCACCCCGCGACAGCTGTCGGCGTCGCGTACATTGGGCAACAGCAACATGAATTCATCGCCACCGAAGCGGTACACAGCATCGTTTGCGCGCAGCGTCTGCGTCATGCGTCGCGCCATCTCACATAACAGCGCGTCCCCTGCCGCATGCCCGTGACCATCGTTCACCGCCTTGAAGCCGTCAAGGTCCAGAAAACACATCGCCAAGGGCACGCCCGTGGCCTCCGCCTCGGCCAGCATTTGCGGCACCAGAGCCTCGAACTGGCGGCGGTTCGGCAAACCGGTGAGCCCGTCACGGTGCGCCAGTTCCTGCGCCTGCTGGTGACGGCGCATCTGCAAGGTGACATCGACGAACGACCACACCACCTCCTGCGACTCGCGGGAGACACGCGCGGCGCTTAGGTCGACCCACAGCGAGCTGCCGTCCTTGCGCACCAGCTGCACTTCGGCGCGGTAACGCTCGCCAGCGTCCAGCACCGCCAGCGCCGCGGCCGTCAGCTGTGCGAACTGCTCTTCCGTACGACACAGCCGCCGCAAGGTATTACCGCGCAGTTCATCGGCAGCGTAGCCAAACATGCGCTCCACTGTGCGGTTTTTCCATGCGGTGCGCCCACCTTGCAGCTTGAGAATGCCGATGGCGTCGTTGTCCAAAATAGCGCGCTGTTCTGCCGCGAGCATCTGCAACCGCCGCTGTGTTCGGTTCATTTCAGTGATGTCGTACATAACGCTGCGGCTATGCTGATACTGGCCCAACCCGTCGTACACCGCCGTAGACGACAGGCTCACCCGCCGCGTTTCACCGCGGCGACTCACCATGTCGAACGCCAGATCGTCCAGCCGACCTTCCGTCATCAGCCGTGCAAAACTGGCCTCGAACAGCATCCGACTGTCGGCGGACATGAAATCGGCGGGGCCAAGCTTCCCCACCACCGCTTCGCTCGTGCAGGCCAGCCAGGCCAAGGCTTTGGCATTCAAATGCAAGTAACGCCCCGCTGCATCGAGCGAAAAATAGGCGCATGGCGCGTTGTCGTAGAGGTCTTGTAGCTCTTCCCGCGTAGCGCTTAAGCGTGACTCCAGATTTTTTCGGGCAGTAATATCGTGCCCGCTACTTTCTATTTCCACCAGCACGCCATGTGCATCAAAAATGCCACGGTTCAAATAGTGTGCCCAGCGCAACGCGCCGTTCTTTAGATAGAAGCAATGCTCAAATTCGCTCACCGGGTGGCTGGGCGTTAACTGTGCCAGTTTTAGACGGGCGCTAGCGATATCCGCCGGCAAGACAAAGTCGAACCAGCAGCTCTGCAGCAAATCGGCAGCGGTCTTGTCCAGCAAATGGCAAAAAGCTTTATTGACGAAGGTGACGCGGCCAAGCACGTCTACGCGGGCGATAGCTGCCGCGTGCTCATCTACCATGATCGCGTAACGCAGCTCCGTGGCCGACACCTGACGCAAGGCAGCCAGCAAGCGATCGTGGCTGCGAATGGTGCGAGTCATCAACAAGTCCAATAGCGTCGCACTGAAGAGGAACACCAGTGCACCCGGGATGAACAGCGGCTTGTAGGTTAAAACCCCGTAAGGCGCAGAGAAAAATACATAGCCGGTCAACAGGCTGAGCGCCGCTGCCAAGCGCCCAGGGCCATGACCCAAGGCAAAAAAAGCCAAGATGGTGGCGGGG
Organism: Gammaproteobacteria bacterium; assembly: GCA_947469285.1. Classification (GTDB taxonomy): domain Bacteria; phylum Pseudomonadota; class Gammaproteobacteria; order Steroidobacterales; family Steroidobacteraceae; genus CAIOHZ01. The sequence continues at coordinate 701 of CANIOW010000028.1, read as the reverse complement.
ATGAAGGAAAAATAGGCGGCGTTTGCGTAGGTAGACGGCAGCGCCCACAGGCGAACGACTACCGCCAGGGAAAACAACGCCAGCGCCACCACATAGCGCAGCGGAAGGTTCAAAGGCGGTTTGACGATGGTATCCATGGCTACGCTTTAGAGATTAGTGGATTTACAGCCTTGATCACCCCGCTAGGTTGCAGGAAGACCCACTAAGGAATGCCCTGAACATGTACCAAAAATCGCCAGTCTGCGGTAAATCCTTAGGTATTTTCGTCAGCGCGTAAGACGGAATGGTCGACGCCACCCGCTTCACCGAGCCGGCCCGCACGTCGAACGCATCATCGTCGATGAGGTCACGGTTGAGGCCGAGCAAGCGCGCCACCTTGTCCGGCGTCGGCTCGGTAATGACCTGGTCACGACCGAAGATCACCGCGGGTTCGGTGGCGGAGATGGCGCGGAGCGAGCTTGCTCGCGATTCTTGGAGTCGCGAGCCCGTGGGAGCGCCCGTGGGAGCGAGCTTGCTCGCGATTCTTGGAGTCGCGAGCAAGCTCGCTCCTACGTGCTCTCGTCAGCCGGTAGTGGCGCGACTGGCGCGGCAGCCGGCCGCCACTCTTCGCGCACCAGCGCTACATGCCCGCCGGCCTCGTGGTCCACGAAGCGCAGCAGTTCGGGGAACTGTGCCATAAAGCCGGTGAAGCTGCCAAAGCC
>CANIOW010000027.1 GCA_947469285.1 Gammaproteobacteria bacterium | reverse complement strand
GACTGGCGGAAGCACTACAACGAGGTTCGACCACACTCGAGCCTTGGCAACAAAACTCCGCTGGAATTCAAACAGGAACTGGTTCAACAACGAAACCCATGAGCTATCTTCCAAACATCTGCTGGCCCTAAGAACCACAGCAGGTCACCTCTGACAGCTTACCCGTTTCCATCCTTGAACGTCATGCGACCTGCCACGGTCTGGGTGACCCAAGCCGTGGACACCGCACCGGCAGGCGTTGCATCCGCAAAGCAGCCAGCGGGAATGCAGCGGCGCCAACCTAGCGCAATGGCCAGGGCAGTAGCGGTCTCGGCATTAACTTATAAAACTTCGTACACGTCGTAAATAGGACCTGTGCTTTCGCGACGTCCTGTAGCAACCGCGATGATGCGATTGAGCCACCCATACTTTTCGCTAGAAGTTTCAAATGTAGTGGTCATGCGGAAGTAATAGAGTGCAGGGTCGACGTTCTGACCTTTGTTTAATTGGTCAATGACATCTTTAGGCCCATGGCGCAGCCCTCTGTAAGACATATAAATGTGATGACCATCGTCGGTTTCTAAAGTCAAGCGCACATCCAGCATCAACACGCCATCTGGACGCAGTAGCAACCAGTCTCCTCCAGGGGCAGCCATGACTTTTCCGCGTAAACGCTCTCCCGAGAATTCACCAGCACTGACCTGCGCAATTTTGCGCCCCCCCATCGGCGTTTGCCCTAGATCAGTGACGGATAAAACGGTGAGCGTGATTTGAAAGATAGGCCGTGTTTGAATCATTTTGACATCCTTTCTGACTAACTAGGATTTGCAAAACTCGCTCGAAATGGCAATCCTTTGACCGACCTACTTTAACTGGTCCAGTTCTCTGGTGCCCGCGGCCGAGCAGAGATCCACTAGGTAGTGCTCGTTCTCATGAGTCACCCCGGAATGAACTTGCCGCGGAACATGAGCGGCAGATGAACCTAGGTGTAATGCAAGAAACGCTTCGCCACCCAGCAACTCTCGGCGGCGGTTCCTCCCGCAGTCTCGCCACTAATCTGCACCCAACCGGCTTGCTCGTTGAGGCGTTGCACGGTGGTGTCGCGCAATAGCCGGCGTAGGACCTGCGCGTGGCTATTTGGCGCAGCGCGGCACTTCAGGGCTTTGGCCGTGACGGTGGCCGTTGGCAGTGTCATCACGCCAGATGCTGGGGCACTGCTTGCGACTGCCTCGCTGTTGCGGGTATCCATGGGCCCGCCTACCAGCCGCGCCACCACGAAGACGCCGCTCACGATGACAAGCAAGGTGCCACAACCGACAGAACTGCCCGTGGCGGGCGGCGTGGCCTTCGCGACGCCCAGGTCGCTGGCAGTATTACCCGTGAGCATCTCGCTGTAGGAAATACCCGTACCGGGAATGCCGACAGTAGTGCGAATGCCGCGTTTACCAAAGTTCAGGGTAAAACCGCGACCGCCGAGGCTGGTGCTCACACCACGCATACCGAAGTTCAGGCGAATGCCAGGCAACAAACGAACAGAGCGGCGAAAACGAAAGCCCATGGCGCATGGTAAGCGCAGGCGGTGTCTCTAAGAAAGGTATTGAGCCGGCCGCGCTAATCGCAGACCGATGCCACGGACCCCAAAAACGAAAACGCCCGCTTAAGCGGGCCTTCGTAACTCCCTGAAGGAGTTGGTAGCGGGGGCAGGATTTGAACCTGCGACCTTCGGGTTATGAGCCCGACGAGCTGCCAGACTGCTCCACCCCGCACCGGATCCGAACAATATACGACCAAGAGCGCCTGCTGTCAATGAACAGGCGCCCTCGCCCGGCATTTGGCCAGCGGCGTTTCAGTGCGGGATAACCTGCTGACAAAGCGCGATCAGCGGCCCGTTGACCACGCCCAGGCCCAGCACGGCCAGCGAATTGGCACTGAGCACCATGCGAAACGCCGGGCTGCCACCAAGCGCGGGCGCTCGCTCTGCCGGGGCGTCGAAGAACATAACCTTGACGATGCGCAGGTAGTAGTACGCCCCTACCACGCTCGCCAACACGGCCACCAGCGCCAGCCACACCATGCCAGCGTTCAGCACTGCTTGAATGACATACAGCTTGGCGAAGAACCCAACAAACGGCGGCACGCCGGCTGTGCTCATCATCACCATCAGCATCATCCAGGCGAACCAAGGACTGCGCTGTGCCAGCCCCTTGAAGTCTTCGATGCGGTCCGCCTCGAAGCCTTGTCGGGACAACAGCAGGATCATGCCGAACGACGCGGCCGCCATGATGACGTAGGTGAGCGTGTAGTACAGCGCAGCGGTATATCCCTCGGCGTTGGCGGTGAGGATGCCCAGCAAAATAAAGCCGACATGGGAAATAGTGCTGTAAGCCAGCATCCGTTTCAGATTGGTCTGTGAGATGGCCACAATATTGCCGATGACCATGGACAGCACCGACAGCACCACCAGCATGTCATGCCATTCATGGGACAGCGGCCCAAGGCCTTCGGCCAGCACGCGCCAAGCCAGCGCGAACGAAGCCAACTTGGGCACGGAACCGAGCATCAAGGTCACGCTGGTCGGTGCGCCGTGATACACGTCAGGCACCCACATATGGAACGGCACCGCGCCAAATTTAAAGGCGACGCCCACGATAATAAAGGCCAACCCGAACAGCAGCCCAATGTGCCGGCCGCCGAAAAAGACTTCGCGTTCCAGACCCGCCTGAACGGCATTCAGGTCAAAGGAACCCGTGACCCCATAAAGAATGGAAATGCCGTAAAGCAAAGTCCCGGAGGCGATAGCGCCGAGCACAAAATATTTCATGGCACTTTCAGCCGCGATGGGGTTTTCGCGGTCGAAGGCCACGAGCCCATAGGCGGACAGCGCCATGATCTCAATGCCCATATACATGCTGAGCAGACTGCTGGCAGAGGCCATCACCATGACACCGAGCAGCACAAACAGCGCCAACACCAAGTATTCGCCCTGCAGCAAGCCGCGCGCCGACAGATAGTCGCGCGAATACAGCAGCACCACCGCCATGGTGGCGATGGCCGCAAATTTAATCACCGTCGCTACGGCATCCGCGACATACAGCCCGCCGAGGGCCACGGTACGGTCTGCCGGAGCACAGTAGAGCGTCACGAACGCCGTGAGTGCCAAACCTAGCAGCGTCGCCAGAAACGTCCAACCGCGGCGCGATTCCCCGATGAACAGATCCAGCAGGAGCACCACGCAAGCCACGCCCAGCAGCGTCACTTCCGGAGCCGCGATGGCGAAGTCAGCCAGGCTTGTGGGAATCATTCCGCGTTCTCCATCGGCGACAGGCTCGTCGGGAGCTTGGTCGTCGTCATTTGCTGCACCAGCAGCTGGACGCTGGGGGCCATCACATCGGTCAGTGGCTTGGGATAGACGCCTAGCGCCAACACCGCCACCGCCAGAATGCCGAGCACCGAAAATTCACGGGGACTAAGGTCTTTCATGGCGCCGACGCTGTCGTTACCGACCTCGCCAAAAATGACGCGTTTCACCAGCCACAGCGTGTAGGCAGCGCCGAAAATAAGGGTGAGCGCGGCAACAAACGCAAACCAGAAATTGGCCTTGTAGCTAGCGAGAATGACCAGGAACTCGCCGACAAACCCCGACGTACCCGGCAGGCCGGCATTGGCCATGGCAAACAGCACCATGAACGCCCCGAACTTCGGCATGGTGTTAATGACACCTCCGTAGGCCGAGATCTCGCGGGTATGCAAGCGGTCGTACATCACACCGACACACAGAAACATGGCGCCCGAAATCAGGCCGTGAGAAACCATTTGGATCATGGCCCCGTTGATGGCGGTGCCCGCCCCTTCCAGAGACCCCGTATTGCGGAAGATGCCCCAGGTGAGGAACAGCCCGAGGGTCACAAACCCCATGTGAGCGATGGAGGAATAGGCGATGAGCTTCTTCATGTCCTGCTGCACCAGCGCCACCAAGCCGATGTAGGCCACGGCCACCAACGACAGGCTAATCACCAGCCAGTCGAGTTCCGCCGCAGCGTCGGGGGTGATGGGCAGGGCGAAACGGATGAAGCCATAGCCGCCCAGTTTCAGCATAATCGCCGCCAAAATAACCGAACCACCGGTAGGCGCTTCCACATGCGCGTCCGGTAACCAGGTGTGGACCGGCACCATCGGAATCTTGACCGCAAACGCGGCAAAGAACGCCAAGAAGATACACAGCTGTTCCGTGTGGGTCAGCTGCACGGCGTAGAAGTCCTGCAGGTCGTAGGTGCCGGTCTTCAGGTACAGGTAGACCAAAGCCACCAGCATCAGCACCGAGCCCAAAAACGTGTAGAGGAAGAACTTGATGGTGGCGTAGACACGCCGTGCCCCGCCCCAGATGCCGATGATCAGGAACATGGGAATGAGCATGGCTTCCCAGAACACGTAGAACAGCATGCCATCGAGCGCCGCGAACACGCCGATCATCAGGCCTTCGAGCATCAAGAATGCGGCCATGTACTGGGCTGGCCGGTCTTCGATAACGCGCCAGCCGGCCACCACCACTAACGGGGTAATGAACGTGGTGAGCACAATCAGCGGCAGTGAAAACCCGTCGATACCCAGGTGGTACCAGGCATTGATGGCGCCAATCCACGGCAGACGCTCCACAAACTGCATGGCCGCTGTGGAGCGGTCGAAGTCTGCCCACAGCGGCAGGCTGAGCGCAAACGTCGTGAGTGTGGCCACCATGGCCACCCAGCGCCCAGCGCGCGGGCTCTTGTCACCAATGAATAAACACACCAGCCCCGCGAACACGGGTAACCAGATAATGAAACTGAGCAGGGGCACACCGGGCAACATCTTGCGTTTCCTCTACCTTTCCGCTCAGCCGTGCAGCAGCGTGTAAGCGACGAGCGCCGACAAACCGATGATCATCGCGAACGCGTAATGAGACACCAGACCAGACTGCAGGTGGCGCGCCACTCCCGACAGCCAGCCCACCGTTCGCGCCGAGCCGTTCACCAGCGCGCCGTCAATGAGCATTTCATCGCCGCCCTTCCAGAAGATGCGGCCGATGGCCTTGGCACCAGCGGCCAGGACATGCTCGTTGAACCAGTCAAAGTAGTACTTGTTTTCCAGCACCCGCACCAACCCGCTCAACTTGACGCGCAGCGCCGCCGGCAGGTCGGGGCGTTTCAAGAATAAGAACCAGGCCGTGGCCACACCGGCCAGCGCCAGGTACACCGCCGGGCCGCTAAAGGCATGAACCACGAAACTGCCAGGGCCGTGGAACTCGCCCGAGAGTTCACCGAGCACATCATGGGCCTCGGCTACGTGCAGGGAACCGCCGAACCAGTGGCCGAACACCATGGGGCCGACGGTGAACCAGCCGATCACCACCGACGGAATGGCCAGCAGGACCAGTGGCACGGTGACCACCCACGGGCTTTCATGCAGGTGCTCGCGGGTATGCTCGTCCATGCGCTCTTGACCATGGAACGTCATGAACACCAGACGGAAGCTGTACAGCGCCGTGATGAACACCCCCGCCAGGACACAGAAGTAGGCGTAGCCGGCACCGGCCACCTGGCCTTTCTCTGCGGCCAAGTGAACCGCCTCGATGAGCGCGTCCTTGGAGAAGAAGCCTGAGAACCCCGGAAAACCGATGAGCGCCAGCGACCCGAGCAAGCAAGTCCAGTAGGTGATGGGCAGGTACTTACGCAGCCCGCCCATGTTGCGCATGTCCTGCTCGTGGTGCATGGCCATGATGACGGAGCCCGCGGCGAGGAACAGCAGCGCCTTGAAGAAGGCATGCGTCATCAGGTGGAACACCCCGGCCGCATAGGCACTGGCGCCCAGCGCCACGGTCATGTAGCCCAGCTGGGACAGCGTGGAGTACGCCACCACCCGCTTGATGTCGTTGTTTACCAACCCCAGGAAACCCATGAACAGCGCCGTGGTGGCGCCAATGACGATCACAAACGACAGCGCGGTAGTGGACAGCTCGAACAGCGGCGACATGCGCGCCACCATGAAGATGCCCGCGGTCACCATGGTGGCGGCATGAATGAGCGCCGAGATGGGCGTGGGGCCTTCCATGGAATCGGGAAGCCAGACATGCAGCGGCACCTGGGCGCTCTTACCCATGGCGCCCACGAACAGCAAGATACAAGCCACGGTCATGGCGTTCCAGGTTTCACCACTGACGAACTGCACCGACTGCCCGGCAATATAATCGGCCTTGGCGAACACCTCGGCGTAGTCCAGCGTGCCGGTAAAGTGAAACAACACTGCAATGCCCAGCAAGAAGCCAAAGTCGCCCACGCGGTTCACCAAAAACGCCTTCATGTTGGCGAAGATGGCCGTGGGCCGGGTGTACCAGAAGCCGATCAGCAGGTAGGACACCAGACCCACCGCCTCCCAGCCAAAGAACAGCTGCAAAAAGTTGTTCGACATCACCAGCATGAGCATGGAGAAAGTGAACAGTGAGATGTAACTAAAGAAGCGCTGGTAGCCTGGGTCTTCGTGCATATAGCCGATGGTGTAGATATGCACCATCAACGACACGAAGGTGACCACCACCATCATCATGGCGGTGAGCTGGTCCACCAGCAGGCCGATCTGCATGTGCACGCCGTCGGTGACCAGCCAGGTATACAGCGGGCCGTTAAAGGGCGTGGCCGTTCCGTCGACAAAGCCTTTGAGCACGCCCACTGACAAGACGCAGCTGAGGCCCACTCCGAGTATGGTGACCGTGTGCGCGCCGATCCGGCCGATCAACCGACCGGCAAGACCGGCGAGGGCTGCGGCCACCAACGGCGCGAGAATAATGGTGAGGTAAGTCGCCTGCATGGTCGGTCAGCCCCGCATGGTGTCGAGTTCCTCGACGTTGATGGTCCGGCGTTCGCGGAACAGCACGACGAGAATAGCCAGGCCAATAGCGGCTTCAGCCGCGGCCACGGTCAGGATGAAAAACACGAACACCTGCCCGTCGAGATTGCCGAGCCAGTGCGAAAACGCCACAAAGTTAAAGTTCACCGCCAGCAGCATCAGTTCGATGCACATCAGCAGCAAAATGACATTTTTGCGGTTGAGAAAGATGCCCGCCACCGAGATGCTGAACAGCACGCCGGCCAAAAACAGGTAGTGCTCAAGGCCCACCGGAGGTAACTGCAGGTTCATGGGCGTTTCTCCGCTTCCACCTTGATGATGCGCAGTCGGTCGGCCTTGGTCACCGCCACCTGCTTCGACACATCTTGCAGTTTCAAGCCGGGGCGCTTGCGCATGGTGAGGGCGATGGCGGCCACAATGGCAATGAGCAGCACCACCGCCGCCAGCTGGAACGGGTAGGCATATTGGGTATAAAGCAAAGTGCCCAGCGCCTTGGTGTTGGACACGCCCGCCTCCACGGCCGCTGGCTGCGCATGCGCCAGCAGTGCCGGCTCGCCGAGGCGGCGCACCCACAGCACCTGGAACATTTCGACCACCATCAACCCCGCCACCACCAGCCCGAGTGGGGCGTGACGGGCAAAGCCCTCGCGGAGTGCCGCAACGTTAACGTCGAGCATCATCACCACGAACAGGAACAGCACCATCACCGCGCCGACGTACACCAGCACCAAGGCGATGGCCAGAAACTCCGCCTGCAGCAGCAGCCACAGCGCGGCGCTGTTAAAGAACGCCAGCACCAGGAACAAGGCCGAGTGCACCGGGTTGCGCGCCACCACAACCCCCACAGCTGCCCCCACGAGGACCGCAGCAAAGAGATAAAAAAGGACGGTAGTGAACACTTGGGTTGTCTGCCTGTTCCGGGGTGTCGTGCTTCAGCGGTACCGGGCGTCCGCTGCCTTGTCGGCGGCGATCATCGCTTCATAGCGGTCACCGACCGCCAGCAGTTTGTCTTTGTTCATGATGTTCTCACCGCGGTTTTCCATGTGGTACTCATGGATACGGGTTTCCACAATGGCATCTACCGGACAGGCTTCTTCGCAAAAGCCACAGAAGATGCACTTGAACAGGTCGATGTCGTAGCGCGTGGTACGGCGGGTACCATCGGCGCTCACGTCGCTGTCAATAGTAATCGCCAGTGCCGGGCACACGGCTTCGCACAGCTTGCAGGCAATGCAGCGTTCCTCGCCGTTGGGGTAACGACGCAGCGCATGCAGGCCACGGAAACGCGGCGACTGTGGCGCCTTCTCCTCCGGGTACCGCACCGTGACCGGGGTGGCGAACATGGCCTTGAACGTTATCGCCATGCCGGCACGGAGCTCCGACAGGAAGAAGGTCTTGGCAAGATTGCGGATGGATTGCATTTTGTTTACCTCGGTGCCGAACGCGCTTACGAGGCCACGGCGGCGGCGGCAGCGACTGCCCACGGACCGACCTTGAGCCACACCATCACGCCTTCAACGGCGATCCATACCAGCGTCACCGGGATGAGCACTTTCCAGCCCAGCCGCATGATCTGGTCATAGCGGTAACGCGGGAAGGTGGCACGAATCCACAGGAACACGAACAGGAAGCAAGACGTCTTGATGCCGAGCCAGAGGAAGCTTGGCGCAGCGAGCCAGGCGAATATACCGCTTGCTGAGAAAAGACCATCGAAGGGGCTCAGCCAGCCACCCATGAACATGGTGGCCGTCAGCAGGCTGATGAGGATCATGTTGGCGTATTCGGGCAGCGCAAACAGCACCGCGAAGGTGGCACCCGAATATTCCACATGGAAGCCCGCGACGATTTCCGACTCGCCTTCGGCCACGTCAAACGGCGCGCGGTTGGTTTCGGCGACGCCGGAGATGAAATACACAATGAACAGGGGAAACAGCCACAGCCAGTTCCAGTGGAATAACCCCCCCTGCTGGCTGGCAACGATCTTGCCGAGGTTCAGCGAACCGCTGACCATCAGCACCCCAACGAGCGAAAAACCCATGGCGATTTCATAAGCGACAATTTGTGCTGCCGAACGCATGGCGCCCAAAAAAGCGTATTTCGAATTGGCTGCCCAGCCGGCGAGGATGACTCCATAGACCCCCATGGAGGTCAGGGCCAGGATATACAGCAGGCCCGCGTCGATGTTGGCGATGGTAAAGGTGGGGTTAAACGACACCACCGCCCAGGCGGCGAGCGCCGGGGCGAGCGACAGAATGGGGGCCAGCAGAAACAAGAGCTTGTCGGCATTGGCCGGCACCAGCACTTCTTTCAGCAACAGCTTGAAGACGTCTGCAAACGGCTGTAGCAGCCCCCATGGCCCAACGCGGTTGGGTCCAAGGCGTAGCTGCATCCAGCCGATGATCTTGCGCTCTGCCAGCGTGGTGTAGGCCACGCACAGGATGACCGAGATGGTCACCAGCAGAATCTGGAGCAGAATCCACAGCAGGTTGGCCGTGGTCGCGGCACTGCCGGCGTCGAAACCAAGCACAGAAATGAGCAGTTGCTGGATAAGTTCCATGGGCATCCTCAGTACGCGGCCGTGCCGCGCAAGGCTTCTGGCGTGCGTTGCAGTGCCGTAGCACGACGCAGCACGGCATCCATGCCGTACATCGCCACGTCCACCGTGGAGCCGGTATCTGCCAAGGGGACGTGCGTACCGGCATAAGGCGCCGTGGGTAGTGCGGGAACGGCAGTTAGGTCAACGCCAGCGCTCTTGAGTGCCTCATCGCGCACTTCTTCCGAGGTGACGTAGTCAAATCCCGGCAACCCACACAGATTGCCTAGTACGCGCAGCACCTTCCAGCCGGGACGCGCCTCGCCGACGGGGCGCGCAACGCCACCAAAGCTCTGCCAGCTGCCCGCGGCATTGACGTAGGTGCCCGAGGTTTCCGCGAAGGTACCAATAGGCAGCAATACGTCCGCCATGGCCAGCACCGACGGCGGAGCAAACGGGGTTAGGGCGACGACAAAATCCGCCGCCTCCAGCACGGTGGCGGTCTGGGAAAATGCGCAGTCTTCCGCTTCCACACCGCCAAACAGCACATAGGCCTTCAGCCGTGCTTGCAACATGGCGCGGGCATCCAGCCCCTGTCGCGGTAAAGTGCGCAGGCCAGCCTCGCGATGCGGCAGGAACCCCACCAGCGCCGCACCCGCCGCGTTGCTGCCTTCAGAAAGATAACCGAGGGTAGCGCCCGTTAAAGCCGCCAGCGCCGCGGCTGCGGCGCGCAGGTCGGCGAAAGCGGTATGCCGCAGCGCCAAGGCACCAAGCCACACCACCCGCCGCTCGCCGCTCAGCAAGGCGGCCACCGCAGTGCGGTCAGTGTCGGTCACCTGTGCCACCGCCGCCAGCGCCTGCAGCGCAGCCGGCACCGGTTGGCCAGTGTGGTCCGCCGCGGCGCGTACCAGCGCGCCAAGCGTTGCGACCCAATCGGCCGGTGGGGCCACCACTTGGGCGGCCACCGGGAAATGGTAAGTGAACGCCGCAGGATTCAGGAAAGCCACCTGGGCTGGCGTGCCCTTGCGCAAGGCTGCTTTCCGCAAACGATGCGCCAGCACGGGGGCTTCGCGACGCAAGTCCGCACCCACCACCAGCACGCCGTCCAGCGCTTCAATGTCTGCGACTGCTACCCCCAACGAGGGGTACAGCGGGTCCGCATTTTGGTCACGGAAGTCGTGCTGACGCAGACGAGTATCGAGATTGGCCGTGCCCAACGCACGCGACACGCGCGCCAGCAGATGCAGCTCTTCCACCGTAGCGCTGGGCGAGCTGAGCACGCCTAGCTGGTGCGCGCCATGTTGGGCCACGACGGCTTTGATACCGTTCACGGCTTTCTCCAACGCCGTCTCCCAATCCACCTCGCGCCACTCCCCTCCTTCGCGGATTTGCGGCTTCTGCAGCCGGTCGGCGGCGTAGATCCCTTCGTAAGAAAACCGGTCGCGGTCGGCTATCCAGGTTTCGTTGATCGCCTCGTTGGTGCGCGGCACCACGCGCATCAGCTTGCCACGCAGCACATGACCGTAGAGATTCGTGCCGGCACAGTCATGCGGCGAGACCATCTCATGCTGGGCCATTTCCCAGCTGCGGCCCTGAAAGCGGAACGGTTTAGAGTTCAGCGCCCCCACCGGGCACAAGTCGATCAGATTGCCCGACAGCTCGTGATCGACCGCCTGCTCGACAAAGGTACCAATCTCGGTGTTCTCGCCACGACCCAGTGTACCCAGTGTCTGCAGACCGGCAATTTCTTCGGTGAAGCGAACACACCGCGTGCAGTGAATGCAGCGGGTCATGTCGGTGGACACCAGCGGGCCGATATTCTTGTCTTTCACTACCCGCTTCTGGTCGCTGTAGCGAGCGATGTCGCGGCCATAGCCCATCGCCAAGTCTTGGAGTTCACATTCGCCGCCCTGGTCGCAGATGGGGCAGTCGAGTGGATGGTTGATCAGCAAAAACTCCATGGTCGCTTTCTGCGCCGCAATGGCGCGTGGCGACTTGGTGAAGATTTTCATGCCTTCCATCACCGGCGTGGCGCAGGCAGGCAGCGGCTTGGGTGCTTTCTCCACCTCCACCAGACACATGCGACAGTTCGCCGCCACCGACAGTTTGTCGTGGTAGCAAAACCGCGGCACATAGTCGCCGTGAGCATCCGTGACGTGGATGATCATCTGACCCTTGCGGGCCTGGCGTGCGACGCCATTGACTTCGACGTTGACCAGATCTTGGCTCATGGTGCCGTCTGCCTCAGGCTGCCCGCTGCGCGGGATCGTCGACGATACTGCGGCCACCATGGTCGATCATGTACTCGAACTCATGGCGGAAATGTTTCAAGAAGCTCTGCACCGGCCAGGCTGCCGCGTCACCGAGGGCACAAATGGTGTGCCCCTCAATACGCCCAGCCACATCCAGCAGCAGGTTCAGATCTTCGTGTTTGCCTTGCCCTGCCAAAATGCGGCAGATCAAGCGGTTCATCCAACCGGTCCCTTCACGGCAAGGCGTGCACTGGCCGCAGCTTTCCGCTTTGTAAAAGCGTGACAGGCGCTCCAGCACGCGCACCATGCAGGTGGTCTCGTCCATGACGATCACCGCCGCAGAACCCACCGACGAACCGGCTTTTTTCAAGCTGTCGTAGTCCATATTGGCGCCGAGGATATTGGCGGCAGGCATCACCGGCACTGACGAGCCTCCCGGGATGACCGCTTTCAGCTTGCGCCCTTTCCACACCCCACCGGCAATCTCCAGCAGGTCGCTAAAAGGGATGCCGAGCGGCAGCTCAAAGTTGCCCGGGTTATTCACATGGCCTGACACGGAGAACACCACCGTGCCGCCCGCATTGGTGGTGCCAAGATCGGCAAACCATTTCGCGCCCTTGCGCAAGATGGTGGGCACCGAGGCGTAACTTTGCGTGTTGTTGATGGTGGTGGGCTTGCCATAGAGCCCAAAGTTGGCCGGGAACGGCGGCTTGAAGCGGGGCTTACCCTGCTTGCCCTCGAGTGACTCGAGTAACGCCGTTTCCTCGCCGCAGATGTAAGCGCCTGCGCCCACCGCCGTGTAGAGATCGAAGTCGACGTCGGTGCCGAGCAACCCCTTGCCCAGCAAGCCGCCCGCATAGGCTTCCTGCAAGGCCGCCTCGAAGCGTGGCACCGGTTCGGCGAGAAATTCACCGCGAATGTAGTTATAGCCGACCGTGGCGCCCATGCAGTAGCCGCCGATGGCCATGCCTTCAATCACGGAATGCGGGTTGTAACGCAAGATATCGCGGTCATGGCAAGTGCCCGGTTCGGATTCATCCGAGTTGCAGACCGCGTACTTCTGGCCGGGCGACTTGCGCGGCATGAAGCTCCATTTCAGGCCGGTGGGAAACCCCGCGCCGCCGCGACCGCGCAAGCCCGAAGCTTTCAGCTCTTCGATGATCTGCTCCGGGGGGATTTTCTCGCGCAGAATTTTTTCCCAAGCCGCGTAACCGCCGATCTGGCGGTAGGTGGCGAGCTCCCAGCTACGCTCGAGCGCTAGCGGCTCGAACACCACTTGGTTCATCGGGTACTTGCCGGCAGTCACAGCAGTCATGTCGGTCAGCCTCACTGAACAGCGTCGAGAATCTGGTCCACCGTTTCCGGCGTCAGGTTCTCGTAATAGACGTGGTCGACCATCATCATCGGCGCGTTGTTGCACGCCGCCAGGCACTCTTCTTCCTGCTTCAGGTAGAACTTACCGTCGGGCGTGCTCTCCCCGGTCTTGATACCCAGCTTCTTCTCCACCTGCGCCACGATGGCGTCTGATCCGCGGAGCATGCAACTGATATTGGTGCACACCGACACATGCACGCGACCGCAAGGCTTGGTCTCGAACATCGAGTAGAAACTGGCCACCTCGTAGACTTGAATGGGCGGCAGGCCCAAGTAGTCTGCCACGGCATCCATGATGGGCACCGACAACCAGCCGAGGTTTTGGTGCTGCGCCTCGCGCAAGGCACCGAGCACCGCCGAGCGCCGCTGCTCAGGCGGAAACTTGGCCAGATAGCCGTCAATTTCATGGCGCGTGTGCGCCGAGAGCAGCGCAGCTTTGCCCGCCACGGGCGTTACCGGATCAATGGCCATCAGCGGTCAATCTCCCCGAACACGATGTCAGCGGTCCCAATCACCGCCACCACGTCTGCCAGCATATGGCCGCGAACCATCTCGTCGAGTGCCGCAAGGTGCGGGAACCCGGGCGCACGGCACTTCACACGGTAAGGTTTGTTGGCACCATCGGACACCAGCCAGATACCAAATTCACCCTTCGGCGCCTCCACGGCGGCATACGCCTGCCCTTCCGGCACCGCATAGCCTTCCGTCATCAGCTTAAAGTGGTGGATGAGCGACTCCATGTCGCCTTTCATTTCTTCGCGGCGCGGCGGGCGCACCTTGCGGTCGTCGACCATCACCGGGCCTGCGTTCGCGCGTAGCCACGTAATGCACTGGCGAATGATGTGGTTGGACTGGCGCATTTCCTCGACGCGCACCAAGTAGCGGTCGTAGCAGTCGCCGTTAGTGCCTACCGGAATGTCGAAGTCGACGCGGTCGTAAACGTCGTACGGCTGCTTCTTACGCAAGTCCCAGGCGAGCCCGGAGCCACGCAGCATGGGACCGGTAAACCCCAGCTGCAGCGCCCGCTCCGGTGACACCACGCCGATATTCACGGTGCGCTGCTTCCAGATACGGTTGTCCGTCAGCAGTGTTTCATATTCATCCACGCAGGCCGGGAAGCGGTCGGTGAAATCCTGCAGAAAATCCAGCAGGCTGCCACCGCGCTTATCATTCAGCCGCGCAATGTCCTTGGCGCTGCGGAACTTGGAGGGCTTGTACTGCGGCATGGTATCCGGCAGATCGCGGTAGACGCCGCCTGGGCGGTAATAGGTGGCATGCATGCGCGCGCCCGACACCGCCTCATAGCAGTCCATCAGGTCTTCACGCTCGCGGAAGCAATACAGGAAGATGGTCATCGCGCCAATGTCGAGCCCATGCGCGCCGAGCCACATCAGGTGGTTCAGCACGCGAGTAATCTCGTCAAACATGACGCGGATGTACTGCGCCCGCAGCGGCACCTCAACACCCATCAGCTTTTCGATGGCCATGACATAGGCGTGCTCGTTGCACATCATGGACACGTAGTCGAGCCGGTCCATGTAGCCGATGGACTGGTTGAAGGGCTTGGTTTCGGCGAGCTTTTCCGTCCCACGGTGCAGCAGGCCGACGTGCGGGTCCGCCTTCTGGATCACTTCGCCGTCCATCTCCAACACCAGACGCAATACGCCGTGCGCCGCTGGATGCTGCGGGCCAAAATTCAGGGTGAAATTGCGAAATTCGCTCATGGAGGCCCCCTCAACCACGGTCGGCCGGCCGAGCCGTCAGGCCCGGGGCGTAGCGATTGTCATCGCGGAGGGTTTTCGGTACCACCACGCGCGGCTCGATGGACACCGGCTCATACACCACCCGCTGCCGGGTGGGGTCGTAACGCACTTCCACATAGCCCGCCAGCGGGAAGTCTTTGCGGAATGGGTGGCCGATAAAACCGTAATCCGTTAGCAACCGCCGCAGGTCCGGGTGGCCGTTAAACAAGATGCCGTAGAGGTCGAAGGCTTCGCGCTCGTACCAATTGGCCGCGGCCCACACCTCTACCAGCGAGTCGGCCAGCGGCATGTCCTCGCCAAGGCAGGCACACTGCACCCGCAACCGCCAGTTATGCGTCACCGACAACAGGTGGATGACCACCGCAAACCGGGCTGGCTGTGCCGATTCGCCCGGTGCGGCGTTACCCAGACCGACGAAACGATTGCCGCCGCGGGAGAAGCCCGAACGCGTCGCCGCCTCCGTCTTCCATTCGGCCAGGCCATAGTGCAGGTAGTCGATACCCGAGAGGTCGATCAGCTGTTCAAAACACAGTTCAGGCGCGTCGCGCAAAGCAGTACACACCGTGCGCCAGTTCGCCTGAGTGACTTCAATGGCCACTTCACCCGCCACGGCTGGCAGCGCTTGCACCGTATCGCCAAAGCGAGCGGAGAGCGCCGCACTCAAGCGCCCGAGCGCGGTGGTGGGTTCCACGGCAGTGCCCTCGACGTCAGCTTCAGGAGTTGGGTTCATGCGTCTTGCTCAACCTGGAGGCGGCGCTTATGGCCGCGCGATGGTGCTGGTACGACGGATCTTTTTCTGCAGCTGCAAGATGCCATACAGGAGGGCTTCCGCCGTAGGCGGGCACCCCGGCACATAGACATCGACTGGCACAATGCGGTCACAGCCGCGCACCACGGCATAGGAGTAGTGGTAGTACCCGCCGCCATTGGCGCAGGAACCCATGCTGATCACCCACCGCGGCTCGGGCATCTGGTCATAGACCTTGCGCAGTGCAGGGGCCATCTTGTTGACCAGGGTGCCGGCGACAATCATGACGTCGGACTGACGCGGGCTTGGGCGGAACACCACACCGAAGCGGTCGAGGTCATAACGCGCAGCACCAGCGTGCATCATTTCAACCGCACAGCACGCCAGGCCGAAGGTCATCGGCCACAACGAACCGGTACGCGCCCAGTTCATGACGGCATCGACGCTGGTGGTCAGGAAGCCCTTACCGGCCATCCCACTCTCTTCAGTGCCGAAGTCTTCCGGCGCGGCCGCAGCCGGTGCAGTGGCGGTCAGTCCCATTCCAGGGCTCCCTTCTTCCATTCGTAAATAAAGCCCACGACCAGCACACCTAGAAAGATACCCATGGAAGCCAGGCCAAAGGTGCCGATGGCATCCAATGACACAGCCCAGGGAAACAGGAAGGCGATTTCCAGATCGAAGATGATGAACAAGATGGCGACGAGGTAGTAACGCACGTCGAATTTCATGCGGGTGTCTTCGAAGGGCTCGAAACCGCACTCGTAGGTGGAGGCTTTTTGGCTGTCCGGTTTACGCGGGCCAAGCAAAAACCCCAGCCCGACCAGCACAAAGGCTAGGCCGCCAGCTACGAAGAGGAACACCAGGATCGGCAGGTAATTGTCGAGCATGTCCAACCTGAAACGACGTGAACAAGGTCTTCGCTAAACGCGCGCATTCTAAAGCATGCTTGCGGTTTGGTGTAGGCCATTCTCCCGACAATTTTTCCACCCGCGGCGTGGCATGTACGCATACGAAAAAGCCCGGCAGTGCCGGGCTTTCGCTTTACTTGAATTTCCTGCGACTGGTGCCTTCGGCCGGACTCGAACCGGCACGGGTTACCCCACTAACACCTCAAGCTAGCGCGTCTACCAATTCCGCCACGAAGGCAGTCGGAGGAAACAAGTGAAAACTAGGGAGCCGGCGCGGCGGGCGCTCCGGCAGGGGCTGCTGGGACCGTCGCCGGCAAGGCCGGCAAAGCCGCTGGCAACGCGGGAACCGACGGCACGCCGGCGGTATCCAGCACGCTGGTTGGCGCCTTGGTCTCTCGATGGGCGGCCAAATAAGCCAGTGAAAGACTGGTGACGAAGAACAGGCCCGCGAGAATCGAGGTGGTCTTTGACAAGAACGTGGCAGAACCACGCGCGCCAAACACCGTACCGGATGCTCCCGAGCCGAAGCCGGCACCCGCATCGGCGCCCTTACCCTTCTGCATGAGCACCACACCGATGATACCGAGGGCGAGCACTGCATGGATGAAAACGATGACAGACTGCAACATCGACTTAGGTCTACCTTTCCGTTACCAGCCAGACTGCGGCTTACGCCGCGGCCACCACCCGCAGGAACTCTTCTGCCTGCAACGAGGCCCCGCCTACGAGACCACCGTCGACATCCGGCATGGAGAACAGTTCTGCGGCATTGGATGCCTTCACACTGCCACCGTACAGAATCCTTAACTGGCCGCCAAGTGTAGCATCTTTGGCCACAATGCGTGCACGCAGGATGGCATGAACCTCCTGCGCTTGGGCGGGCGAAGCGGTCTTGCCGGTGCCGATTGCCCAGACCGGCTCGTAGGCCAGCAGCGCACGACTGAAGGCCGCAACACCCGCCACCGCTACCACCGCATCCAACTGGCGCAGGATAGTGTCGGTGGTGGCACCACGCTCGCGTTGTTCGAGGGTTTCACCCACGCAGAGTATGGGGGTCAGGCCCGCTGCCTGAGCGGCCATGAATTTGCGCGCGACCAAGGTGTCGTCCTCCGCAAACAAGGCGCGTCTTTCGGAATGACCCACCAAGACGTGGGTGCAGCCCACGTCACGCAGCATGGCAGCCGCCACCTCACCGGTAAAGGCACCGGAAGCCTCCGCACACACCGACTGGCCGCCAACCGCCATGGCGCTGCCTTTTACCGCGCGAACGATCTCGGCGAGGTAGGGAAACGGGGGGCAGACCAGCACCTCGGCACGTGGCGCCTCCAGACCCTCCAGCAAGGCCTCCACGAGGCGTTTATTCTCGGCACGGGTACCGTGCATTTTCCAGTTGCCAGCGACAAAGGAACGACGGTTCATGGGCAACTCCGTGGATGGGTCAGGCGGCGCGCATGCTAGTCCCGACCGCTGCGGAATGCAATCGCGAACCGGTTCGCTGCTAGCGGCCGCCACGCACCGCAGCAGGAGCTGCCGGCAGATTCAGGCTCAGACGGCCGCGCGCACCACTGCAGCCAGTGTCTCGGCCTCACGTTGTGCCGTCTCCAGGTCACTGGCTTCCACCATCACACGGATCACGGGTTCCGTGCCGGACGCCCGCAACACCACGCGGCCGGCGGCCGCTAGACGCCGTTCGGCGGCCGCAGTCGCCGCTTGGATCGCCGCGTTCCCGTTAACGTCAAGTCGCTGGGGGGTTCGCACGTTGATCATCACCTGCGGATATTTCGGCATGTCGGACGCCAACTGCGCCAGCGACTGTCCCGTTTCCTGCATCACCGCCAGCACCTGCAGCGCACTGACCAGCCCATCACCGGTAGTCGTCCGGTCAAGACACAGCAGATGACCCGAGGTTTCCCCGCCCAGTACGCCGCCCTCCTCGCGCAGCACGGCCAGCACGTAGCGGTCACCAACGGCGGCGCGCCGGAAGGGGATGCCAAGTCGGGTGAGTGACTGCTCCAGACCCAGATTGCTCATGAGGGTACCGACCACGGGCCCAGGCAGCGCCCCGGCCGCGTGGCGCGCCCGCGCCAAAATGAACAGCAGCTGGTCGCCGTCCACCAGCCGACCCAAATGGTCCACCATGACCAAGCGGTCACCGTCGCCATCCAGCGCAATGCCGACATGCGATTGCGTACCCAACACCGTGAGTTGCAGTAAATCCGGCGCGGTAGAACCACACCCAGCGTTGATGTTGCGGCCGTTCGGTGAACAGCCGATGGGGATGATTTCGGCACCCAGGTCGGCCAGCACGCGGGGCGCCACCTTGTAGCCCGCGCCATTGGCGCAATCGACCACCACCTTCATGCCCTCCAGGTTCATGCCCGGCGGTAAGGTGCCGCGGCAAAAAGCCCCATAGTCATCGATGGCCTTCTCCAGACGAACCGCGCGCCCGAGCTGACGGCTATCGCGGGTCACTGGCGGCTCATCGATAATCGCTTCGATCGCTTCCTCAATAGCGTCGGACAGCTTGGCGCCGGCGCCGTCAAAAAACTTGATGCCATTGTCCTCAAAGGCGTTGTGCGAGGCACTGATGACCACGCCGAAATTGCAGCCCAGACGCTGCGTCATGTAGGCGATGCCAGGCGTCGGCAGTGGCCCAATGAGTTTGACGTTAACGCCAGCGGCAACAAAGCCCGCTTCCAGTGCACTCTCAAACAGGTAACCGGAAACGCGGGTGTCCTTGCCAATCAGCACCGTGCCGCCCCCCTGTGGGGCCAACACGCGTGCGGCGGCACTGGCGAGGCGCAAGGCGAAATCCACCGTCATCGGGTGTTCGCCTACTCGCCCACGCACGCCATCGGTACCGAAATATCG
Organism: Gammaproteobacteria bacterium; assembly: GCA_947469285.1. Lineage (GTDB taxonomy): Bacteria > Pseudomonadota > Gammaproteobacteria > Steroidobacterales > Steroidobacteraceae > CAIOHZ01. The sequence continues at coordinate 19,219 of CANIOW010000027.1, read as the reverse complement.
TCGTGCCATTGTCTACTCCTGTCGGCCCGCAGGCTCGCTGGCAGCCCGCACGGCCGCCGCCCATTTAACGGCGTCCACTGTAGCGCCCACATCGTGCGTGCGCACGATGAAAGCACCCGCGCGCACCGCCAGCGCCGCCGCCGCCACCCCGGCGGCGAGCCGATCGCCCACTCCCCGCCCGGTGATGCTGCCCAGCATTGACTTGCGTGACAATCCCACCAACAGCGGCACGCCCGCCGGGGCCGTCTCTCCCAACCGCGCGAGCAGCGTGAGGTTGTGCGCCAGCGTTTTACCAAACCCAAAGCCCGGGTCGACCAGCCACCGCTCCGGGGCAATGCCAGCGGCCTGACAGACGACCAGCCGAGCTTCAAGCCAGCGGCGCACCTCCGCCACCACATCGCCGTAGGCTGGCGCCTGCTGCATCGTGCCAGGCTCACCCTGCATATGCATGAGGCACACCGCCGCCCCCGACGCGGCAGCAGCCTGCAGTGCGCCAGGCCGTTGCAGGCCGCGCACGTCGTTGATCAGCTGAGCACCGGCGGTGGTCGCCGCCACAATGACGGCCGGCTGACTGGTGTCGACGGAAATGATCACATCGAGTTCGCGGGCGAGGGCCTCGACCACCGGAATCACCCGGGACAGTTCTTCCTCCACCGACACCGGAGTGGCCCCAGGACGGGTGGATTCGCCACCGACATCGACGATAGTCGCGCCCTCTTCTACCATGCGCCGCGCATGCGCGAGCGCCGCAGCGACGCCGGCGTGACGCCCGCCATCCGAGAAAGAATCGGGGGTGACATTGAGCACCCCCATCACCACGGGAGTGCTAAACGACAAGCGGCGCGAGCCGCAGACGAGCGAGCTCAGTGCTGGCCCGCCGGAGCGACCACGGTTGTGGCCGTGGCAGCCGCGCCACCACTTGGCGGCGACGGCGGCGTCAGGTCTTCCCAATCCGCCGGCGGACGCGGATCGCGGCCTGCCATGATGTCGGCGATCTGGTGCTCGTCGATGGTTTCGTATTTGATCAGTGCCTCAGCCATCTTGTGCAGCTGCACCATATGTTCCGTCAGGATGGTGCGGGTGCGCTCGTAGTTGCCATCAATGAGCCGACGAATTTCTTCGTCGATGATGCGCGCTGTGCCGTCAGACACCTGCTTGTGCTGGCTGACGGAGCGTCCGAGAAACACTTCGCCTTCTTCCTCGGTGTAGGTCAGCGGGCCAAGGCGGTCCGACAGGCCCCAACGCGTCACCATGTTCCGCGCCAGATCGGTAGCGCGTTCGATGTCGTTGGAGGCGCCGGTGGTCACGGCATCGGGACCAAACACCAGCTCTTCTGCCACCCGTCCACCAAACAGGGTCGAGATGCGGCTTTCTAGGCTGCGTTTGCTGCTGCTGTAGCGGTCTTGTTCCGGCAGGAACATGGTTACGCCCAGGGCGCGGCCGCGCGGAATGATGGTGACTTTGTAGACGGGGTCGTGCTCCGGCACAGTGAGACCAACGATCGCGTGTCCAGCCTCGTGGAAGGCGGTGAGCTTCTTTTCTTCCTCGCTCATGACCATCGACTTGCGCTCGGCGCCCATCATGATCTTGTCTTTGGCGCGATCGAATTCGTCCATGGTGACCACGCGCTTGTTAGCGCGGGCAGCGAACAAGGCGGCTTCGTTGACCAGGTTGGCCAAGTCGGCGCCGGAAAAACCGGGTGTGCCGCGGGCAATGACGCCTGGCTTCACATCGTCGCCCAGTGGCACCTTGCGCATGTGGACTTTGAGGATCTGCTCACGGCCGCGCACGTCTGGCAGGCTCACCACGACCTGGCGGTCGAAGCGGCCCGGGCGCAGCAGCGCCGGGTCCAGAACGTCCGGACGGTTGGTGGCCGCGATGACAATGATGCCCTCGTTACCCTCAAAGCCATCCATTTCGACCAGCAACTGGTTCAGCGTCTGCTCGCGCTCGTCGTGGCCACCGCCAAGGCCAGCGCCACGGTGCCGGCCGACCGCATCGATCTCGTCGATGAAAATGATGCAGGGCGCGTGCTTCTTCGCTTGTTCGAACATGTCACGGACACGCGAGGCGCCCACGCCGACGAACATCTCGACAAAGTCCGAGCCGGAGATGGTGAAAAACGGCACCTTGGCTTCACCGGCAATGGCGCGGGCCAGCAGCGTTTTGCCGGTACCCGGGGCACCGACCATCAGCACCCCTTTCGGGATCTTGCCACCCAGCTTCTGAAACTTGGCCGGGTCCTTCAGGAAGTCGACAATTTCCTTGACCTCTTCCTTGGCCTCGTCCACGCCGGCGACGTCAGCAAACGTGACCGAAATTTGGTCTTCGCCCAGCATGCGGGCGCGGCTCTTGCCAAAGCTCATGGCGCCGCGGCCGTTGCCACCGCCCTGCATTTGCCGCATGAAGTAGACCCACAGGCCAATCAGCAGCAGCACCGGGAAGGAGTTCACGAACAACTGCATTAGCAGGCCCGGCTTTTCGGGAGCCGCGGCCGAAAAAGTGATGCCGTGCTTGGACAGTTCGCCGATAACGGCGGTGTTGTCGGTTTCCGGGCTGACCGTGTTAAACGGCTGGCCGCTGGCGGTCTTACCTTCAATGGTGTCGCCGCGGAATTGCACGGTGCGCACGTTGTTGTTCTTCACTTCGGTGAGGAACTGGGAATACGCCATGGGCTCAGGAGCCGAACTCTTGCCGTTGAAGGTCTGAACGATCATCAGCAGCGCTGCTGCGATGGCCACCCAGATGAAGATATTCTTGGTCATGTCGTTCAACTTAGCTCCTCAGGCCGTTTAGCGGCCGGTCGTCTGCGCTTGGCGCAGACTGCAAAGACTCTACACCGCACGCCGGCCAGTCGCCAGCAAGTACACTTCAGGACTGCGAGGCCGTGACGCCTTTGGCTTTTTTAGCCTCACACTCGTGAAATGTACCCGCGCCGCCTTGACGTAGCTCTCAAATCCCGCGCCCTGGAACACCTTCGACAGGAAAGCGCCGCCCGGTTTTACGGTCTTGGCGGCAAATTCGAGGGCGAGTTCTGCTAAATACATCGCCCGGGGCTGGTCCACGGCGTCCACTCCGGACATGTTGGGGGCCATGTCCGACAAAACAAGGTCTACCGGCCGCCCGGCTAGCAGGTCTACCAATTGCTGATAAACGACCTCTTCACGGAAATCCCCCTCCACGAAGGTCACCCCGTGCACACCCTCCATCGGCAGGATGTCGAGCGCGAACACCTCGCCCGTGCCTTTCAGGTAGCGGGCCAGATATTGACTCCAACTGCCCGGGGCGGCGCCGAGGTCCACCGCCACCATGCCGGGCTTGAACAGCCGTTCCGCGCGGGCGATTTCTTCAAGCTTGTAAACCGCTCGGGAACGCCAGCCTTCAGCGCGAGCGCGCAACACGAATTCATCGTTGTGATGTTCATCGAGCCAGCGTCCGCTGCTTTTGCTGCGTTTCGCCATGGGTCAACCCGCCCTGCCGTATACTACGAGGATGGAACTGTCTGAAAACCAGAAAAAACACTTGCGCCGCCTTGGCCACGCGCTGAAGCCCGTCGTCATGCTAGGCCAGCATGGGCTCACCGAGGCCGTCATTCGCGAAATGGACCTGGCGCTGACCCACCACGAACTGATCAAAGTGACCGCCCGGGTGGGCGAGCGCGAAGACCGAGATGCCGTCCTGCAGCAACTGGCAGCGGGCACCTCGAGCACGCTCGTCCAGCGCATCGGCCATGTCGGCCTGTTCTTTCGGCCGAAGGCGAAGCTAACCCGCATCGTCCTACCCGCCACCTGAAACGCTGTCACCGCCCGCGCCGCACCACCAGCCAGCCGAGCGCAGCACTGGCCAGCACGTAAAGCGCCGCCGAAGCAGCGTGCAGCAGCGCGAAGCTGGCATCTGGCTGGCCTCCAGCACGGGCCGCTTCCAGCAGGGGCCGCAGGAAGTTTTCACTGATCAGCGGCGCGGCCATGGCGACCAGCAACACCCACAGGCTGCGCCGGTCGAGTGCGCGCGCGCGGTACCACAGGGCGCCGATCACCACCCCGGCCGCCAACCCGCCAAAGGCCAACCCGCGAAACAAATGGCCGGCCATTTCACCGGCCAGACCGCGTCCGGCCTCCGGTGCCACCACGCTAAACACCGCCGGTGCTATCCAGGCCACTACCGCCCAAGTGGCGCCGGCCCAGGCCGTGAGCAACACCCGCAACACCCCGGTGACCAGCGGACTGTTCACTCGTAGCGCACGCCGACAATCTCATAGGAGCGGCGGCCACCAGGCGCGTCCACGTCTACTTCGTCGCCCTGCACCTTGCCGACCAGCGCACGGGCGATGGGCGAGGTAATGGCGATGAGGTTGAGGCGAATATCCGCCTCGTCTTCCCCCACCACCTGGTAGGTGAAGCGCTTACCGCTGTCGCAGTCTTCAATCTCAACCGTCGCGCCGAAGAACACCTTGCCATTCTGCGGCAACTTGGCCACATCGATAATCTCCGCCATCGACAGGCGGCCCTCGATTTCGCCGATGCGGCCTTCGATGAACCCCTGCTGCTCACGGGCCGCATGGTATTCAGCATTTTCCGAGAGATCGCCGTGGCCACGGGCCTCAGCAATGGCCTTGATGACCGTCGGACGGTCCTCGCTCTTGAGCTTTTTCAGCTCGGCCCGAAGACGCTCTGCGCCTCGGGCGGTAATGGGACGGCGGGTCACGCTTCCAACTCCCTATGCAGGTCCTGCAGCCGGTTCACGGCCACCTCGTCGAGGTGGTCGAGGGCATCACATGTGGCCCGGGCACCGGGCAAAGTAGTGTAGTAAGTCACGCGGCGGGCCACCGCCTCGCGGCGGATCGAGCGCGACTCGCGCACCGCCTGTTTGCCTTCCGTGGTGTTGACGATGAGATGGATCTCATCGTTCATGATCATATCAACGCAATGCGGGCGCCCTTCGCGCACCTTGAGCACGCGCAGACACGGGATGCTTTGCTGCTCCAACACCTCGGCTGTGCCGACGGTAGCGACGATTTCAAAACCGTGGCCGATGAGGCGCCGCGCCAGTTCACCGGCGCTGGGCTTGTCGCGATCGCGCAGCGACAGGAAGGCCCGCCCACTGCGCGGCAGTATGACGCCAGAGCCCGTCTGCGCCTTGGCATAGGCTTCGCCAAAGGTACGGCCCGTCCCCATCACTTCGCCGGTCGACTTCATTTCCGGGCCGAGAATAGGGTCGGCATCGGGGAACTTATTGAACGGAAACACCGCTTCTTTCACGGAGTAGAACGGCGGCACGCGCTCCACGGTCGCCCCTTGCTCCACCAGCGATTTACCGACCATCACCCGTGCGGCAATCTTCGCCAGCGGGCGACCAATGGCCTTGGAAACGAACGGCACCGTACGCGAAGCCCGCGGATTGACCTCCAGCACATACACCACGCCATTCTGGATGGCGAACTGCACGTTCATCAAACCCACCACATTCAGCGCCCGCGCCATGCGACAGGTCTGCTCGCGCAATTCATCTTGCACCGCGGCCGAAAGCGAATACGGCGGCAGCGAACAACTCGAGTCGCCAGAGTGCACGCCGGCTTGTTCGATGTGCTCCATGATGCCGCCGATCAGCACGTCTTGACCGTCGCAGATGGCATCCACATCCACTTCAATCGCCAGATCCAAAAAGCGATCCAACAGCACCGGACTGTCGTTCGACACCTTGACCGCCTCGGTCATGTAGGTGCGCAGGTCTTCCTCATTGAAGACCACTTCCATGGCGCGTCCACCCAACACATAGCTGGGGCGCACCACGAGCGGATAGCCCACTTCGCGGGCGAGCCGTACGGCTTGCTCCTCTTCCCGTGCCGTTGCATTCGCGGGCTGCTTGAGCCCCAGCTCTTGAATGAGCACCTGAAAGCGCTCACGGTCTTCGGCCACATCAATGCTATCTGGGGTGGTGCCAATGATAGGGGCGCCCGCCGCCGCCAGTGCGCGTGACAGCTTGAGCGGTGTCTGTCCGCCATACTGCACGATGACCCCCACCGGCTTTTCTTTCGTGATGATCTCCATCACGTCTTCGAAAGTCAGCGGTTCGAAATACAAGCGGTCCGAGGTGTCGTAATCGGTAGACACCGTCTCGGGGTTACAGTTGACCATGATGGTTTCGTAGCCATCTTCCCGCAGCGCGAGTGCCGCATGGACGCAGCAGTAATCGAACTCGATGCCTTGACCGATGCGGTTAGGTCCGCCGCCAAGAATCATGATCTTCTTGCGGTCGCTCGGGAGCGCCTCACACTCTTCTTCATAAGTGGAATAGAGATAAGCCGTGGAAGTAGCGAACTCCGCGGCACAGGTGTCGACGCGTTTATAAACTGGATGCAAGCCAAAGGCGATGCGCCGCTGACGGATGACCGCTTCCTGGACGCCCAGCAGGCGCGCCAGACGCATATCGGCAAAGCCTTTACGTTTCAAGGTGCGCAGCCGCGCCAGATCGAGTGCCGCCAAACCGGCAAGACGTACTGCACGTTCCTCGTTAATGAGATCTTCGATTTGCGAAAGAAACCACGGGTCGATGGCAGTGGCGGCGTACACCTGCTCCAGCGTCCAGCCGTCGCGGAAAGCGTCACCCACATACAGCAGCCGTTCCGGGCCAGCGTGCCGCAGCTCGTAATCGAGTTTTTCGCGCTGCTCATCGCCGAGCGGCTGCAAGCCCGCCTGCGGGAAACGCTCGGTGAACCCGTCCAAACCCGTTTCGAGGCTGCGCAAGGCCTTGTGCAAGCTTTCTTGCAGCGTGCGTCCAATGGCCATCGCCTCGCCCACCGACTTCATCTGGGTGGTGAGCCGTGAATTGGCGCCCGGGAATTTTTCAAAGGTGAAGCGCGGCACCTTGGTGACCACGTAGTCAATGCTCGGCTCAAACGACGCCGGTGTGGCACCGCCGGTGATTTCATTGCGCAGTTCGTCCAGCGTGTAACCCACCGCCAGCTTTGCGGCCACCTTGGCGATCGGAAAGCCAGTGGCCTTCGAGGCCAGAGCCGAAGAACGCGAGACGCGCGGGTTCATTTCGATGACGATCATGTCGCCATTTGCCGGGTTGATGGCGAACTGCACGTTCGAGCCGCCGGTGTCGACCCCAATCTTGCGCAACACCGCGATGCTGGCATCGCGCATGCGCTGGTACTCTTTGTCCGTCAGCGTCTGCGCCGGCGCCACGGTGATGGAATCTCCCGTGTGCACGCCCATCGGATCAAGATTTTCGATCGAGCAGATGATGATGCAATTGTCCGCGCGGTCGCGAACCACCTCCATCTCGTATTCCTTCCAGCCCAGCACCGACTGCTCCAGCAGTACCTGACTGGTGGGCGACGCTGCCAAACCACGCCCCACGATGGTTTCGAATTCTTGGCGGTTGTAAGCGATACCGCCGCCCGAACCGCCCATCGTGAACGATGGGCGAATGACTGTCGGATAACCGATGTCCGGCTGCGCGGCCAGCGCTTCTTCCATGGTGTGGGCAACCCGTGCGTGTGGCGTCGCCAGGCCAATCTCGGTCATGGCGGCCTTGAACAGCTCGCGGTCCTCAGCCATGTCGATGGCTTCACGCGAGGCGCCGATCAGCTCCACGCCATACTTCTCCAGCACGCCTTCGCGCACCAGATCTAACGCGCAGTTCAGTGCCGTTTGCCCACCCATGGTGGGCAGCACCGCATCGGGGCGTTCTTTTTCAATGATACGGGCGACCGTGCGCCAGTTCACCGGCTCGATATAGATAGCGTCGGCACTTTCCGGGTCGGTCATGATCGTGGCGGGATTGGAGTTCACCAGCACGACGCGGTAGCCCTCCTCGCGCAACGCCTTGCAAGCCTGTGCGCCGGAGTAGTCGAACTCGCAGGCCTGACCAATGACGATCGGCCCGGCACCAATGATGAGGATGCTTTTCAGGTCAGTACGTTTTGGCATGGTTCAGGCCTCCCCGGTCGGACGATACAAGCCGCCGCCATGCAGCTGGACGCGACGCATCATCAAGGCGAGGAAATGATCAAACAGGGGTTTCACATCACGCGGACCTGGGCTGGCTTCGGGATGCCCCTGGAAGCTAAAGGCCGACCGATCAGTGAAGGCGAGTCCTTGCAGTGAACCATCGAACAACGAACGATGGGTCGCCTGAACATTCGCTGGCAAAGTACTTTCGTCCACCGCAAACCCATGGTTTTGGCTGGTGATCAGCACCTGCCCAGTGCGGAGGTCTTGCACCGGGTGGTTAGCGCCATGGTGACCAAACTTCATCTTTAAGGTCTGCGCACCCGCCGCCAAGCCCAGCAACTGATGGCCGAGGCAAATACCAAACACCGGAATGTCGGTCATGAGGAAATCGCGAATGGCAGCGATCGCGTAGCTGCAGGGAGCTGGGTCCCCCGGGCCATTCGACAGGAAGATGCCATCGGGTGCCAAGGCCAGCACTTCAGCCGCCGGGGTTTGCGCCGGCACCACGCTAATACGGCAATCCAGATCGGCCAGATACCGCAGGATGTTGCGCTTGATGCCGAAGTCGTAGGCCACCACGTGCAGGCGGTTCAGCGGGCGGGCACCGCGCGGCGTGGTCTCGTCATGCCAAACACTGCCATCGTTCCAGTCATAGCGGACGCGGGTACTGACCACCTTGGCCAGGTCCATGCCCTTCAGGCCAGGAAACGAACGCGCCGCGCGAACGGCCGCGGACTCGTCAATCTGCTCGCCGGTCATGATGCAACCGGCCTGGGCGCCTTTTTCGCGCAACACGCGCGTCAGCCGGCGCGTGTCGATGTCGGCAATCGCCACCACCTTGCCACGTAGCAGGAAACTTTCCAGCGATTCAGCGGCACGCCAGCTGCTGTGTAGCCGCGGCAGGTCGCGAATGATCAGGCCGGCGGCATGAATGGCGGAAGATTCCATGTCTTCAGCGTTGGCGCCGGTGTTGCCGATGTGCGGATAGGTAAGGGTCACCATCTGGCGCGAGTAGGACGGGTCAGTGAGGATCTCCTGATAGCCCGTCATGGCGGTATTAAAGACCACCTCGCCCGAGGCATTGCCTTTGGCCCCAACCGAAATACCCCGAAAGACCGATCCGTCTTCCAAGGCCAGCAATGCAGGTATCGTCACGGGCGCTCCAACCATCCAGGGGCGGCCCGTACGGCGCACGGCGTTAACGCGGCGCATGCATACGAAAAACGGGTGGAACCGTTAGGCTCCGCCCGTTTAACCACCAACCAAACCGAACTCTTGCGATCGGGGGTGTAGTTTACCGACCCAAGCCCAGTACGTCACGCATTCCGTAAATCCCCGGTTCACGGCCCGAAGCCAGCCAGTGAGCCGCCTGCAGGGCGCCGCGAGCAAAAGTCAGCCGGTCGGTGGCGCGGTGGACCAGTTCCAGCCGCTCGCCGCTACCGGCAAACAGCACCGTGTGTTCACCCACGATGTCGCCACCACGCACCGCGGCGAACCCGATGGACCCGGTGCGTCGCTCACCGGTCTGGCCCTCACGGGCGCCAGCGGCCGCGTCCTGTAAGGTCATCCCGCGGGCAGCCGCAGCCACCTGCCCCAGCTGAATGGCAGTACCCGAGGGCGCATCCTGCTTATACCGGTGATGCGCCTCGATAATTTCGATGTCGTATTCCTGCGGCAGGGCCGCGGCGGCCTGCGCCACCAGCGCCAGCAGCAAGTTCACCCCCAGACTCATATTGGGGGCATACACCATCGGCAGGTGGCGCGCCGCCAGCGCCAGTGCCGCTTCCGCCGGCGCATCCAAGCCGGTGGTGCCGATCACCAGCGGCACCCCAGCGTTGGTGCAGGCCGTCAGCGTGGTGGCCAAGGCGGCAGGTAGGGTGAAATCGATGGCGACCTGGGCCCCCAGCAGCGCCGTCGCGCGGTCTGCTGTGATGTTCACCCCCGTCTGGGGCCCATGCGTGGGCGCGCTAGCATCCTGCCCCAGGTAACGGTTGCCCGCCGAGGCAAGGGCGCCCGTCAGTTGTAAACCCAGCGACAAGGCCGCCGGCTCCGCCAGCGCCCGGACCAAGGCTTGGCCCATGCGTCCGGTCACGCCGAACACGGCCACGCCGCGGGGATAGACGGGGATGGACGGCTTCATGGTTCCTCCGAATCGAACAGCTTGCGCTCGAAGAAGTTTTTAACGCCGCTCAGCCAGCTTTCCTCACGCGGTGCATGGCTGGCGCCGGTGCCGCGCAGGCTGTCATCAAAACGCCGCAACAAGTCTTTTTGCTCGCTCGTCAGCTTCACTGGCGTTTCCACGGCCACCGTGCAGTGGAGATCGCCGGCTGGCCCGCCGCGCACTGGCGCCACGCCCTTGCCGCGCAGGCGAAAGACCTTGCCGGACTGGGTTTCCGGTGGAATGGTGATGCTCGCCTGACCATCCAAGGTGGGCACCTCCAGCTTGCCACCGAGTGCTGCGGTAGCGAAGGGAATGGGAACTTCGCAGAACAGGTGTGCCTCTTCGCGCGTGAAAATAGGGTGATCACGGACCACGATATCCACGTAGAGGTCGCCGGTTGGGCCGCCATTGCGCCCTGCCCCACCCTTGCCCGACTCCCGCAAGCGGTCACCGGTATCAACACCCGCAGGAATGCGCACTTGCAGGTGTTTGGACTGGGTACGCCGCCCTTGGCCGTAGCAACTGTCGCAGGGCTGTTTGATGATGGTGCCGCGCCCGCGACACTGCGGGCAGGGTTGCTGCACCACAAACGGCCCCTGCCGCATACGTACCTGGCCCTGCCCGCCACAGCCCTCACAACTGACCGGCTTGAAGCCTTTGGCAGCGCCTGTGCCGCCACAGCTCTCGCACTCGCAGGGAATTTCAATGGAAAATTCTGCGGAGTGACCAAACACCGCTTGTTCGAGATCGAGGGTCAGTTCGTAACGCAGGTCTTCGCCACGGAACACCTGGCGGGCGTTGCCGCCGCCGCCGCGTCGAGTGCCGCCAAAGATGTCGCCGAAGACCTCGCCGAACAGATCGCCGAAGACATCGCTGCCGCCACCACCAAAACCACCCCCGCCCCGCGAAGGGTCAAGTCCGGCGTGGCCATGGCGGTCATAGACCGCGCGCTTCGTGGCGTCGGAAAGCACTTCATAGGCCTCCTTGCCTTCCTTGAAGGATTCCAGCGCCGCTGCATCATCCGGGTTCCGATCGGGATGAAATTTCTGCGCCAAACGCCGGTAGGACTTTTTAATGTCCGCTTCCGTAGCGTCACGGGCTACGCCCAGCACTTCGTAATAGTCGCGCTTCGCCATGCCTTCCCCGCCCGTCCAGCCATACGAAAAGGCCGGGGGCGGTTACCCGCTCCCGGCCCGTGAACCCGAGAGTGTGCCTCAGGCGTCTTTTTTCTTCACTTCCTCAAACTCAGCGTCGAGGACATCTTCATGACCACCGGCTGCGCCATCGGCCTGCGCGGACTCAGCGCCCGGCGCACCCGCCTCCCCCGCTTGAGCGTATTGCATCAAGCCAGCCGCCGCCTGCGATAACGCTTCCGCCTTGGTTTTGATCGGGTCGATCTCGTCCTTGGCCATAGCGTCCTTCACATCGCCAAGCGCCGCTTCCACCTTGCCGCGGTCCGCCATCGGCACCTTATCACCCAAGTCCTTGAGGGTCGACTGCACTTGGTGCACCAGAGCGTCTGCCTTGTTGCGCTCCTCCACCAACGCGCGGAAGCGCTTATCTTCCTCGGCATGGGCTTCGGCGTCGCTGACCATGCGCTGGATTTCTTCATCGGTCAGGCCCGAAGAGGCCTTGATGACGATTTTCTGCTCCTTGCCCGTACCCTTGTCCTTGGCGGTTACGTTCAGGATGCCGTTGGCGTCGATGTCGAAGGCGACTTCGATCTGCGGCATGCCGCGCGGCGCCGGCGGAATATCTTGCAGGTCGAAGCGACCGAGCAACTTGTTGTCAGACGCCCGCTCACGCTCGCCTTGCAGCACCTGAATGGTGACCGCCGGCTGGTTGTCGTCTGCCGTGGAGAAGGTCTGCTGGGCCTTGGTCGGGATGGTGGTGTTCTTCTCGATGAGCTTGGTCATCACGCCACCCAGCGTCTCAATGCCGAGCGACAAGGGCGTGACGTCGAGCAACAACACGTCTTTCACTTCGCCAGACAACACGCCGCCTTGCACCGCGGCACCGACGGCCACTGCCTCGTCCGGGTTCACGTCCTTACGCGGCTCGCGACCGAAGAAGTCCTTCACGCGCGTTTGCACCATCGGCATACGCGTCTGGCCGCCCACCAAAATGACCTCAGCGATGTCCTTGGTGGACACCCCGGCATCCTTCAAGGCCACCCGACAGGGCTCGATCGTACGAGCTACCAGCTCCTCGACCAAGCTCTCGAGCTTGGCGCGGGTGAGCTTGATCGCCAGATGCTTCGGGCCGGAGGCGTCGGCCGTGATGTACGGCAGGTTAATTTCTGTTTGCTGCGCCGAGGACAGCTCGATCTTGGCCTTCTCACCGGCTTCTTTCAGCCGCTGCATGGCCAGTGCATCCTTGCGCACGTCCACGCCGGATTCTTTCTTGAATTCTTCCGCCACGAAGTCGATCAGGCGCAAGTCGAAGTCTTCACCGCCGAGGAACGTGTCCCCGTTGGTGGACAGCACTTCGAACTGACGCTCGCCGTCCACCTCGGCAATCTCGATAATGGACACGTCGAAGGTGCCGCCACCGAGGTCATAGACGGCGATCTTACGGTCGCCGCCCGCCTTGTCGAGGCCATAGGCCAGCGCCGCGGCCGTCGGCTCGTTGATGATGCGCTTAACGTCCAGGCCCGCAATCTTGCCGGCGTCTTTGGTCGCCTGACGCTGCGAGTCGTTGAAGTACGCCGGCACGGTGATGACGGCTTCCGTCACCGGTTCGCCCAGGTAGTCTTCAGCGGTCTTCTTCATCTTCATCAGAATGCGTGCAGCCACCTCTGGGGGAGCCATTGCACGGCCCTGCGCCTCCACCCAGGCGTCGCCATTGGCGTTCTCCACAATCTTGAACGGCGAATGCTGCAGCGACTTCACCACTTCCTTGTCCTTGAAGCGACGGCCGATCAGGCGCTTCACGGCGTAGAGGGTGTTGTGCGGATTGGTGACCGCCTGACGCTTGGCGGCTTGACCCACCAACACTTCGTCGTCCTTGGTGAAAGCGACGATGGACGGTGTGGTGCGGTCGCCCTCACTGTTTTCGATCACGCGGGGCTTACCGCCCTCCATGACCGCCACGCAGGAATTTGTCGTACCGAGGTCGATGCCGATAACCTTACCCATGAATCTGCTCCTTCGGATATGCGAATGCTGTAACCGGCAATGCCGGGGATTGACGAGGGTTATGGGGGAGTTCGCGCCGGATTCAAGCGGTGACCCACCGCCAACGACAACGATTTCCCCCGCGGCGCCTCAGGGGGCCTTGGCCACGATGACCCGTGCGGGACGCACCAGACGCCCATGCAGCAGCCAGCCGCGCTGCACGACCGTGATAATGGAGTCTGGCGGCACCTCCGCAGTCGGCAGGGCCACCATGGCTTCATGGTGTTCGGGATTAAAGGGCTGGCCGGTCGGGTCCAGCGCTTGCAAACCCGCAGACTCGAAAGCTTTTTCCAGCAGCCGCAGGGTGGCCTGCTGGCCTTCCAGCAGACTTTTTGCATCCGCATTTTGCTGCGCGCCGGCCAGCATCAGACTGTCGGTGACCGGGAGCAAATCTTTCACAAAGCGCTCCACCGCGAACTGGCGCGCCTGTTCCACATCGCGCGCCGCCCGGCGGCGCACATTTTCCTGCTCGGCCGCTGCGCGTACTGCCTGCTCTTGCAGCGCCAGCACCCGTGCCTCGGCGGCCGCCAAACGGGCCGACAGGTCGTCCACGAGGTCAGCGGCTGGGTCAGCATCGCCGGAAAACGGCAAGCCGTTCAGATCGGTAGGCTCAGGGGCAGGGGGGGCTTCAGACATGGACAGGCTCCGGAACACGGTCAGGCAGGCCGCGGAGCATGGGGGTAGCGGGACGGCAATTCAAGGCGAAGGGCTCCCAAAGGCCCCGGAAATGCCTCCTGCGAGCCGCTTTCAGGAACCTTTGAGCGCTGACCCGAGGAGTTTGGCCGTGATATCGACGATGGGGATGACCCGTTCATAGGCCATGCGCGTTGGCCCGATGACGCCCAACACCCCGATCACTTCGTCATCCACCATGTACGGCGCCGTCACCAGACTCAGATCGTCCAGCAGGTGGTAACCGCTCTCGTGGCCAATAAAAATTTGCACGCCTTCAGCATGCACACACTGGTCCAGCAAATGCAGCAGGTCGCGCTTTTCGTTAAACGCCTCAAACAGGCGCCGCAGACGGTCGACATTCGACAGTTCGCCATAGCCCATCAGGTTGGTTTCGCCGGCGACCAGCATTTCCACCTCTGGCGCCGCCGGGCGTACCGGATTGAACATCTGCTGCGCCATGCTGATCGCATCTTGCATCAAGCCGTTCATGGTGGCCCGGGTGTCCTGCAGTTCACGCAGCAGCCCGTCCCGCACATGGTGCACTTCACGCCCGCGAAACTGCTCATTGAGCCAGGCCGCCGCGCGGCGCAACTCTTCCGCCTTGAAGGTGCGTTCCACTTGCAAAATGCGGTTTTGCACCTCGCTGCCGTTGACCACTAGCACCGCCAGCACCCGGTTATCGGACAGCGACAAGAATTCGATCTGGGTGACCGACATGTGCGCCGGACGCGGCAGCGTGATGACGCCCGCCATGTGCGTCAGGTGCGACAGCATCTGCGACGCCGTGGCCAGCAACGATTTCGGTCCGTCGAGCCCCGGCTGCAGCCGGCGGCCCAGCTCCAGTGCTTCAGGCAAGGCTTCGGCCGCCCGCAGTGCCGCCGACCCACCCCGGTGACGCATGAGGGTGTTGACGAAAAACCGATAGCCCTTGTCGGTGGGCACGCGCCCGGCGGAGGTGTGCGGCGACGCTATAAACCCCAGCTCTTCCAGGTCCGCCATCACGTTACGGATGGTGGCGCTGCTGATGGTGAGACCCGACTCCCGCGACAGGGTGCGCGAGCCCACCGGTTCACCATCGCGGATATAGCTTTCCACCAGCACCCGTAGCAAATGCTGCGAGCGTTCGTTCAGCTCGTCCGTGCGATCGTGCTTCAGGTCACCGTGATATTGCATAAGCCCCTGAAATACCGCAGGAAAATACCCAGTGTCAAGCTACTGATACGGGCTGGCGCTGGCGTCTGCGGGGCCGCCAGCGGCCAACGGCCGTGTTTTGCATCATACGCAACAAAAACACCCCCCTGCTGCTTTACCGTGGCCATGCTATAAGTGACCGCCAAGCGCGGCCCTTTCCCCGCGCGCCTGTAGGACCCCGAGTGTTCCAGACCGTGGCCCTGGTGGGCCGTCCAGACGACAACCGCATTGCGACCTTGGTGGCGGACATTGCCCGGCACCTCTGTGCGCGCGGCAAAACCGTCCTCGCCGACCCGGCCATGGCCGGCGAGCTGCCAGCGGCGGTGCTGCGCGTGCCTGAAGTCGACTTCGCGAAATCCGCGCGCTTGTTGCTCGCCATTGGCGGTGACGGCACTTTGCTCCACGCCGCACGCTTGTCGCTGCAAGCCGCCTCCCCCTGCCCAGTGCTGGGCGTCAATCGCGGCCGCCTGGGCTTCCTGGCCGACATTCGCCCCGGCGAGCTGACCGAGCGGCTGAACGAAGTGCTGAGCGGTCATTTTCAGCGCGAAGAGCGCAGCTTGCTGGAAGCGCGCCTCGAGTGCCCAGGCCAGCCCGTCCGCACCATGGTGGCGGTCAACGACGTGGTACTGCAAAACGACCAGCCCGGCCGCATGCTGGATTTTGAATCGGCGGTCGACGGGCGCTACGTCAACACCCATGGTGGCGACGGCTTGGTGGTAGCCACCGCCACTGGCTCGACGGCCTATGCGCTGTCCTGCGGTGGCCCGATCGTGCAGCCGGACCTCGACGTCATGGTCGTGGTGCCTATTTGCCCGCACACCCTCAGCGACCGGCCGCTGGTGTTGCGCCGCGACAGCCGCGTGGAAGTACGGCTGGTGCGGCGCCCGCGGGCGCGTGCCCAAGTGAGCTGCGACGGCGTGGCGTTCGGCGAACTCGACGCCGACAGCGTGCTGAGCATCGGTCCTGCCGAAGCCAAGCTGGTCCTCTTGCACCCACCGGGCCACGACTACTTCCGCGTGTTACGTTCTAAGCTTCACTGGGGCCGCGGCGCGCATGCGGTTCCTGCGGAGCAGGACCAGGAGTCGGACTAACACCATGCTGACCCACTTATCCATTCGCGACTTCGCCATCGTTGATGCCGTCGACCTGGATCTGCCCGCTGGTCTGACAGCCCTCACCGGTGAAACCGGTGCCGGCAAATCCATTTTGGTGGATGCCGTCATGCTGGCTATCGGTGGCCGCGCCACCGCCGAAGTGGTGCGTCATGGCTGCGAACGCGCTGAGGTGACAGCCACCTTCGACCCCCGTGGTGTACCCGGGGTCGCCGAGTGGCTCGAAGCCCAGTCCATCGACGCCGAAGACGAGCTGCACTTACGCCGTGTGGTCGGTCAAGACGGACGTTCCCGCGCCTGGGTGAATGGCCAGGTACTGCCACTGAGCGCCGTCCGTGAACTGGGCCAGCACCTGATCGACATCCATGGTCAGCAAGAGTTTCTGTCGCTCATGCGCCGCGACGCGCAACGCGACCTGCTGGATGCCCATGGCACCCATGGCGCGCTGCTACAACCAGTGCAGCGTCTGGCGCGCGAGCACCGCACCTTGGCCGCGGAGGTGGCCGCACTCCGTGCCGCGGCCACCGACCGCGACTCGCGACTCGAACTGTTGCGTTACCAAGTGCGTGAACTGGATGCCCTCGGCCTGAAAACCGACGAAGTGCCCGCGCTGCTGGAGGAACACTCGCGTCTTGCCAACCGTGCCCGCCTGGCCGAAGCCGCACAGCTTGCGTTACAACTCACGTACGAAAGCGATGGCCAGGACGCGCATGCGCTGGCAAGCCGTGCGCTGGTGCAAGTGCGTGGTGTGGCGGAGTTCGACTCGCGCCTCCAACCAGTGGCAGCGCTGCTCGCCGAATCCATCATCCAGCTCAAAGAGGCTGGTGCAGCGCTGTCGGGCTATCTGGACGGTCTAGAGGTCGACCCGCGACGCCAGGCGTTTATTGAAACGCGCATTGGCTCGGTCGACGAACTGGCCCGCAAGCACCGGTTGCCGCCTGAACAGCTCCCCGCCCAACTACTCACTCTACAGCAGGAACTGGCGCGACTGGAGGGCGCAGAGTCCACCGTGGCCGTTCTGGAACTGCAACTCCTCGCCCTGCGCCGGGACTATACCGCCGCGGCGGCCAGCCTCACGTTGGCCCGCCAAGCCACCTCGCTACGGCTGGCACAGCAGGTCACCGACCTCATGAAAGTCCTCGGCATGCCCGGTGGCCAGTTCGCCATCGATATCCGCGCTCGTGGCGGCGCTGAACCGGCGGCAGATGGCCTCGACGAAGTCGAGTTTCTGGTGTCCGCCAACCCCGGGCAGCCGCCGCGGGCCGTGGCCAAGGTCGCCTCGGGTGGCGAGCTGTCGCGTATTAGTTTGGCCGTGCAGGTGGCCGCCGCCGACGGCACCGACGGTCGCCTGTGCATGATCTTCGACGAAGTGGATGCGGGCGTGGGCGGTGGGGTGGCTGAGCGGGTCGGGCGCCAGTTACGCGCGCTCGGCCAACGCGGGCAGGTGCTGTGCGTCACCCATCTGGCGCAAGTGGCCAGCCAAGCGGACCACCACGTACGCGTGGCCAAACTGACCGATGGACGTACCAGTCGCACCACACTCACCGCGCTTACCCCGGACGAACGCGTCGAAGAACTGGCGCGCATGCTCGGTGGCGTAGAACTGACCACCGCGGCGCGCGAACACGCCCGCGAAATGCTCACCGCACGCGACCGCCCTGCCAGCGCGAGCGTCAGCCCTCCGGCAGCACCGGTAAAACGCGGTGCGGGCACGGGTCGCGGTGGCAACGTCCGTAAAGGATAAGCGCGTGGTCCGCCAGCCCGAACCCACGCTCGGTGGCGATGGCGTGCTGCCGGTCTTCAATGCCAGCGTCACTGAACTCTTCCACCCGCCCGCAGTCCATGCACACAATATGGTCATGATGCTCACCGCGGTTCAACTCAAAGACGGCCATGCCGCCCTCGAAATGGTGTCGCGACACCAGCCCAGCGGCCTCAAATTGCGTCAATACCCGGTACACCGTGGCCAGGCCAATGTCTTCATTCGCCTCCAGCAGGTGGCGGTAGATATCTTCGGCACTCAGGTGCCGCGCGGCATTGCCCGTCAGAATGTCGAGGATCTTCACCCTCGGCAAGGTCACCTTCAGGCCGGCCTTGCGCAAGTCTCGCTGTTCCATCGCCTTACTCCTTGCGCCTGACGCAACCCCACTCGGGTATGATGAGCGACACCATGAACCCCCGCAACCATTCTGCTCCGTCCCCTGCCCGCCTCGCCCGTCGGGGCTGGGTGCTGGCTGTCGCCCTGGCCGCACTACCGCTCGTCGGCTGCGTCTACCGGCTCAACATCCCGCAAGGCAATTTCCTCGAACAAAAAACGGCCGACCAGGTACAGGTGGGCATGACCCGCGCCCAAGTCCGCTTTCTGCTCGGCACACCGCAAGTGCCGGACCTGTTCAACAATAACCGCTGGGAATATCTCTACCTGTACCACGACGGCAAAAGCCGCAAGACGGAACGCCGCGAACTGGTAGTGCATTTTGGGGACGACAAGGTGGTCAAGATCGACCTCCCTACCGGGGCCCTCCCCAACGACGCCCCGCGCGCGCCGGTCAACGGCGCCTAAGTCGCTGCGCGGCGGCGTCCGCCCGCGAACGGCGTGAAGCCTTTGGGTCTACCGGCAGCTGCCGGTAGATCTCCACCCGGTCCCCGCTGTGCACCAACGCCTGGGATGACACACGCTCTCCCCAAACGCCCAGCGTCAGGGTGACCGCCGGGTCGTCCCACTCCACCGCCGGGAACGCCTGCCGTAGCGCTGGCATGGCCGCCGCCACCACCTGCGCAAGGCTCGCGCCCGCCACCACCACCAGCGGATACTCCAGCTGCTGCGCGGCGGTGGCGTAGACCACCGACACCTCCAAGGAGGTCTCCGGCGCCGGCGTGGCCGGCATCTCAGCGGGGGCCATAGACCTGCCGCGCCCGCTGTACGAAGGCATCCACCAAGGT
>CANIOW010000026.1 GCA_947469285.1 Gammaproteobacteria bacterium | reverse complement strand
GGATTCTTCATCTTGCCGCCGGTCAGCTTCATGCCCTGAGCGAAGTTCCACTCTATGTAGGCCAGATCCACCCCGAGCGGGTTGCGGTCAAACTGCCCGGAGAGCGTTTGGTTACTGGAACGCGGGTCGGTGTCGCCCGTGGCTAACTGTGCCACGATCAGCAGGCTGTCCGTCGGCTTGGCCTCAAGACCAGCACGCAGGCGAATGCGATCGCGCTGACGCTTCGGCACGGTATCGCCCTCAATGGTCTCCATGCGGTAACGCATGTCGACTTTCCACTTCATCTTCGAGGCCCAGTCGGCACCGCGCACCTTGTCGGCGTCGGCCTGCAGTTTGGCGGTGTCGATCCGCGCTTCTTTCACCTGAGAGCGCAGGTAGTCGATGACCGGTGCAGCCTCTTCGGTAGCGGCCTTCAATTCCGTATTTTCAGCCACGAGCGCCGTATTGGCACTCTCGAGGCGCTCAAGACGCTCACGTAGCGCCGCGAATTCAGCACGAAGTGCTTCCACGTCGCTGGCGGCCGCGGCTTGCACGGCAGCAGGCGCTGTCGATGCACGGGTGGCGGCAGTGGTTTCGGCCGAAGCCAGGGCGCCTGCGGCGAGGATAGCGGCAATGGCCGTGTTCAAATAAACGTTCTTCACAGCGGATCTCCAGAGGATGTACTGCGTTCGATGGACCGCGTGCATTCACGCGGTTGAGCCTTTATACGGCCCGTGTGTGACACTTTGATGGCAATGCTGAAAAGTGTCAGGCGACTCGGCGCAGCTTGGGAACTGGCAACACCACTGGCCGCACTAGCTGCGGCGCCGTTTCCTGCACAGAGCTGTCCGCCCAGCGCAGTTCAAGCGTGCCATCCAGACGCTCAACCAGCGCCGTCCCATGCTCCACCCAATCACCATCATTGGCGTAGGTGATGCCCTCCCGTTCATGTAGCGCAGGATGGTGAATGTGGCCGCAAATAATTCCATCGAAACCGCGGCGCCGCGCCTCCTGACACGCCGCCGCTTCAAACTGGCGAACGTAGCGCATAGCCTCCGGGAGCCGATGTTTCACCCAGGTCGCCAACGAAAACCATCGTGCACGCCGCAACCAACGACGCCGTAGACCATGCACTTGATGCGATATCCACATCATGGCGTCGTAAAGCGCACTGCCCAGGGTCGCCAGCCAGACGGGAAAACGCACTGCGTCATCAAATACGTCACCGTGCAACACCAGGAACTGGCGTCCGTCGGCCAGCACATGGTGATGTTCCCGTACCACTTCCACGCCGGCGAGGCTTGCGCCCACCCAGTCACGCAAGGCTTCGTCATGATTACCCGGCACGTAAATCACCCGCACGCCCTCGGCGGCCCATTGCACGAATCTTCTGACCACGGCCTGATGCGAGGCTGGCCAGTAGGGAACACGGCGTAAAGACCAGAGATCGACAATGTCGCCGACCAACACCACCGCTTCCGGTTGCTGTTGGTCGAGGAAGGCGAGCAGCGCCTCCGCGCGGCAACCGCGATAGCCCAGGTGGATATCCGACAGGAACAAGGTGCGTACACGCATCATCAGCCCTCGTGTTATCCGGCGAGAGCGATAGTGTGTCTAGCCAAACTTTCAGCCAGATGACAAGTGAGCGACGTTAGCGTGACTAACGCATGACGAAATGGTGACTGCAGGCCGCCCGCTGGGCGACAGCATTCAGTCTGCGGGCGGGACGCGGCGCAGCGGGAAATGGCAGGTAAAGGTGCTGCCTCGACCGTCCACACTCTCGATCTGTAATGACCCGCCATGCCGTTGCACGGCATGCTTCACGATGGCCAAGCCAAGACCCGTACCGCCTTGCTTGCGTGAACGACCTGGGTCTACCCGGTAAAAGCGCTCGGTGAGGCGGGGCAGATGTTCTGCCGGAATGCCAATGCCGGTATCAGTCACCGCCAGGTGCGCGCCCGCGGCGTCGACCCACCAGCGCAGGCTCACCCGCCCTTCTGGCGGCGTGTATTTCACCGCGTTGGTGACCAAGTTGGTCAGAATGGACTGCACTTCACCGGGCGCACCCAACAGCAAGGCTGGGGGCTGCATCTCCACCTCGAAGGCGGCTGGCGGTGTTGGGCTTGCCATGATGTCACGCCGTAGCAGCGCCACCAGTCCGCCCACATCCACCCGCTCCAACGGCGCCTCACCTCCCGCCGCCTCCAGCCGTGACAGCTCCAGCAGCGCTTCAACAATCTCGCGCATGCGGACAGTTTGGCGGCGCATTTCCTCTACCGGCCCCTGCCACCCAGATTCCAATCCGCTATCTTCCGCCAGATTGTCCAGATAACCGGCGACCACGGTCAGCGGCGAGCGCAGCTCATGCGAGGCATTGGCGACGAAGTCTTTGCGCATGCTTTCCAGACGCGCCTCACGCGTCACGTCACGCACCAGCAGCAGTCTTTGGCCCAAGCCATAGGCGGCAATCAGATGAAAGGACAGCCGCCGCTCGGCATCGAGCGGCGAAGGAATCACCACTGTGGCCAGCGCAGCCGCATTTTCTGCCGTGACCGCACCGCGTTCAGCCAGCCGCGCCCGCTCCAGAAACTGCACAAATTCTGGGTGCCGCACCAGATTTTGGACGGGCCGCCCGAAATCCGCCTTGCGACGCAACCCCACCAGCAAGGCCGCCTGCCGGTTGAACCATTGAATTTCATCGTTACCGGCGAGCACCACCACGCCATCCGGCATGGCCGTGGTCATTTGCCGGAACTCACGGAATAACTGCACCACGCGCCGCTTATGGAACTGTTTACGTCGATACAAACGCGTGGCCAGACCGATAATCTCGCCCCACGGACCGCTAGTATCGGGCGGCATTTCCTGACGACGGCGGCGCAACCATTGTTCGAAACGCAACATTTGCCAGAGATTCCAGGCCAAATGCAACGCGAGCGCAATCGCCACGCCCAAAGCCACGCGGTGTAGCAGCAAGCCGAACAGCAAACCGCCGAACACCGTCAGCAGGAACCGCCATGCAACTTGCCAGACAGTGGGGGTAATCCGCAAGGGACTTCAGGACTCCAGTAGGCCGTTCAAACGGGTCGGGTGGAGAAACGATAGCCGGCACCGCGCACGGTCTGCACATAGTGCTCGACCGCGTGGTCGGCCAATGCTTTGCGCAAACGGCGGATGTGCACGTCAATGGTGCGCTCCTCCACGTAAACATTACCGCCCCACACGCGATCCAGCAGCTGGCTGCGCGAATAGACGCGTTCGGCATGCGTCATGAAAAACGCCAGCAAGCGATATTCCGTGGGTCCAAGAGCCACCGTGGCGTTACCCGCCATCACGCGGTGACCGGCCGTGTCGAGTGACAACAACTCCTGCTGTACAACCTCGCCCTCGCCCGCAGGCGCCGTCCGCCGCAGAACGGCCTGAATACGGGCCAGCAGCTCGCGCGGCGAAAACGGTTTGGTTAGGTAGTCGTCCGCGCCACCTTCGAGTCCGGTCACCTTGTCATGTTCCTCGGCCCGTGCGGTCAGCATGATGATAGGCAGGTCGCGGGTGTCGCGGTCTTTCTTCAGCTGCCGGGTGAGTTCCAGGCCACTCATGTCGGGCAACATCCAGTCCACCAACAGTAAATCGGGACGCGCGTCAGCGATGATCGTTCGCGCCTCGCGGCAATCCTCCGCCTCCAGCACCACGTAGCCAGCGCGACGCAGCCCGAAAGCAATCATGTCGCGAATCGGACGTTCATCCTCAACAACCAGGATCTGGCGGGCACTCATGGTCGGGTCCTTGAGAACACGACCGGTGCGGTCGTGACGGCATCATTACAGGCAGAGTTTATGACAGCTGCGTGACATTCGGGTTAATTGACGGCCTAGCCACCTGATCGCGCAGGTAAACCGGTAGAGCATCCGCCGGGTCACACCCCTCACCTCGCGCAAGCCCGGCACGACCCAAACGCGCCAACACACTCACCTCGGGCCAGGTGGCCACCCAGGGGCCACTGCCGCCGGGCGCCTGTCCCGTGGCTCCTAGCGCCGGCCACCCTGGGCCGACCGCATGCCAAACTTCGAGCGACGCACACGGCGTTTGCAGCGCGCCTGGTGGGAGTAGTGACTCCGGTAGCGCCGCCGCCGCGCCGGCAAAGGCCGCTGCGCCGCTCAGCCAGCTGGCCGCGTAAAATTCGCCCATTCGCGCGTCGATGACTGCGAGCACCGGGCCCGGCAGGGTGACTCCCGCCGCTAGCACCCGCAGGCCCGACACCGGCACCACCGGGCATTCCAGCGCCAGTGCCAACCCTTGCGCCACGCCAATGGCGATCCGCAGGCCCGTGAACGCACCGGGCCCGCGGCTGAACGCAATGGCATCCATGGCCGACAAGGGGATGTCCGCTTCCGCCAGCACTTCTGCCACCAGGGCCAACACCTGGTTCGCATGGCCAGTCCCTAGCTGGAGCTGCCGCTCGATGCACCGTGTGCCGTGCAGCAGCGCAACCCCCAGCCTTTCAGTGCTGGTGTCGATCGCCAGAATAGTGCCGTTGTCGACGGCGTGGCCCGGGTGCCTCATGTTGTTACCGGCATCGCTGCAGTGGCTGTAGTAGTGCTCCCGTTCACCCACCCCGGCGCAGCCTCCAGCCCCTGCTCAGCGATATGCGCCGCTACAAACGCCGTTGCTTCGTCCAGCGATTGCGTCCGTCGCATGGGCGGCAAACTGTTCAGAAACACCCGCCCATAGCTCTTACTGCGCAAGCGCGGGTCACACAACACCACCACCCCGGCGTCGTCGGCGTCGCGGATCAAGCGGCCCACGCCTTGTTTGAGCGCCAACACTGCCTGCGGCAGCTGGTATTCACCAAAACCATTGCGTCCGGTACGGCGATAGCCCTCCAAGCGAGCACGCAACAAGGGATCGTCGGGTGGCGCAAACGGCAGTTTGTCGATAGCAACCACCGACAGCGCCGGCCCACGCACGTCCACACCTTCCCAGAAGCTACCCGTGCCCAACAACACCGCGTTACCCAGCTCGCGAAAACGCCGCAGCAACAGGTCGCGCGGGAGTTCACCTTGCACCAGCAACGGAAATGGCAGTACCGCGCCGAGCCGTGCGCGCAGCACGCGCGCGCCCTCGGTGAGACCACGATGACTGGTGAACAGCAAGAAGGTGCGACCGCCTGCCGCGTGCATGACGGGCAACACCGCATCGATCACCGCTGCGGTATGACCAGGCTGTGCCGGTTCCGGCAGCCCCGGCGGCAGGTAAAGCACGCACTGCTTCTCGTGGTCAAACGGGCTGGGCAACACCATGGCTGGCGCGTCTGGCGCCCCGATGCGCGCGAGGAAGTGGCTGAAATCATCCCCCACCGCCAGCGTGGCCGAGGTGAACACAAAGGCACAGGGCCGTGCATCCATGTGCGCACGCAGGCGATCGGCCACCTCGAACGGGGTGAACTGCGCATTAAAACCACGCGCCCCCCCATCGACCCATTTCACGCCCAGGTCCGGGTCGGCCGCGAGCACCTCGCGCAAGCGGCTGGCGGTTTCTTCAGCGCGACGCGCCAGCGCCTTCGGCAGCGGGTCGTCGGGCGCCGTGTCCCGCAACTGTTGGCGGACCGTTTCAAGCTGCGCCACCACCTCGTCCAGCGACTCGAGAAACGCGTCGGGTAACTGCGGCCAGTCGATGCGTGTTGGTAGCGACGCTAAGGCACGCACCGCGCCGGCGACCGCCAGCTCGTAGGCCTCCAGGCTGCGCCGCAAGGCACCGTCAAACGCTCCGCTGCCCGGCAACTGCTCCCACGCATCGCGCGCAAACGCTGTCAACTGCCGCGCGGACATGGCATGACCAAAGAACTGCGCGGCAATCTCTGGCACCTGATGCGCTTCGTCGAGTACCACGGCATCGGCACCGGGCAGCAGTTCGCCAAAGCCTTCTTCCCGTAGTGCCAGATCCGCCAACAACAGATGGTGATTGACCACCACCAGGTCCGCTCCCATCGCCTCGCGACGCGCCAACACCACGTGGCAGCGCTGGAACTGTGGACATTCACTACCGAGGCAGTTGTCCCGGGTAGAGGTGGCCTCCATCCACACTGGGTCGCCTTCCGGCACACTTTCCAGTTCACTGATATCGCCGCTGCGCGTGGTGTCCGCCCACCGTGCGATGCGGGTCAGTACCGCCGAGGCCCGCCCGCGGGCGGCCTCCTGCAACCGTTGCCGGCAGAGATAGTTGGAGCGCCCCTTCAGTAAGGCCACCTTCACCGGGCGTCCCAGAGCCCCCGACAGCATCGGTAAGTCGCGATGAAACAACTGGTCTTGCAGAGTTTTTGTACCGGTAGACACCAATACGTGGCGCCCTGACAACAACGCGGGAATGAGATAAGCGAAGGTCTTGCCGGTCCCGGTGCCCGCCTCCACCACCAGCTTGGTCCGCAGGTCGAAAGCTTCAGCGACCGCTTCCGCCATGCGTAACTGGGCGGCCCGTGGCCGATAGCCAGGCACTGCCCGGGCCAGAGGGCCGTCGGCCGCGAACAGGTCACGCAGGGAGGTCATGGAGCATTATCCCACGCCACCTGCAAGCCCTTGCAGGAAAAACGCGACAATTGCTGCCTATTGGTTCATAAAAGACCGATAGGGGCATAACTAAATTCGGGGTCGAAACCTTGTGTTGCAGCGCGATATACTGCCGCCCTTGATCTGGTCTGGTGAAGGATAATGGCCCTCATGATGATGCCCTCGAGCATAGCCCCCGCAGCCCTATTGCAGTGGGTAGATGAAGTGGCCCGGCTGACCCAGCCAGACCGAATCCAGTGGTGTGACGGCTCTGCCGGCGAGAACAGCGCGCTGATCGCGCAACTCACCGCCAGCGGGGAACTCAAACCGCTCAATGCGGACACTTTCCCCGAGTGTCATCTCTACCGCTCACATCCCTCGGATGTCGCCCGCGTAGAGCACCTCACCTTTGTGTGTACCGAAAAGCACGAGGATGCCGGGCCGAACAACCCCTGGATGGAGCCGGCCGAAGCTCACGCCATGATCGACGCGCTGTTTGCCGGCTGCATGCGCGGCCGCACGCTGTATGTCGTGCCTTACTGCATGGGTCCGCTGGACTCGCCCTATGCGCGTTGCGGTGTGGAAATCACCGACTCGGCTTACGTGGTGTTGAACATGCGCCTCATGACACGCATGGGCACGGCCGCCTTGGAACGCATCGTGAGCGACGGCACTTTCGTGCGCGGCCTGCATTCCACAGGCGAACTCGACCCAAACCGCCGCTTCATCATGCATTTCCCGGAAACGCTCACCATTAAAAGCTTTGGCTCGGGCTATGGCGGCAACGCACTGCTCGGCAAGAAGTGTCACGCCTTGCGCATCGCCAGCCATCAGGCCCGGCGTGAAGGCTGGCTGGCTGAACACATGCTGATCGTCGGCCTCGAAAGCCCCGCTGGCGAAATACACTACGTAGCGGCAGCCTTCCCCTCGGCCTGCGGCAAGACCAACCTCGCCATGCTCATCCCTCCCGATGCCCTGCCGGGCTGGAAGGTCTGGACGGTGGGCGACGACATCGCCTGGTTGCACCCGGGAGCCGATGGTCGGCTGTATGCCATCAATCCCGAGGCGGGCTACTTTGGCGTGGTGCCGGGCACCGCGCCCTCTAGTAACCGTAACGCCTACGAAATGATCCGCCGTGACACGCTGTTCACCAACGTGGGCCTCACCGCCGACAACGAGCCCTGGTGGGAAGGTCGGCCCGATGGCGCCCCGGTTATCGACTGGCAAGGTCGCCCCTATGACGACCATGGCGATGCCAAAAAGAACCCGGCGGCCCATCCGAACTCACGCTTCACCGTGTCTGCGAAGCTGAACCCGTGGTTCAGCGCCGCTGCCGAGGCCCCGCAGGGAGTGCCCTTGTCGGCCATCATCTTTGGTGGCCGCCGCCGTGAACTGGCGCCGCTCGTCTATGAAGCGCGCGACTGGCAGCATGGCGTGCTGGTCGGTGCCGGTGTCGCCAGCGAAACCACCGCGGCTGCCACTGGCGCCGTCGGTGTGGTCCGGCGCGACCCCATGGCCATGAAACCCTTTGCCGGCTATCACTTTGGTGACTATTGGCAGCATTGGCTGGATATCGGCACGCGCCTCTCCAATGCGCCACGCATCTTCCACGTTAACTGGTTCCGCCAGAATGCCGCCGGCAAGTTCCTGTGGCCGGGGTTCGGCGATAATCTGCGGGTACTGAAGTGGATGCTCGACCGCGTTGCGGGGCAGGTAGCTGCCCAAGAAACGCCGATCGGCTTCCTACCCCACCCGCAGGACCTGGACACCACCGGGCTGTCGCTGCCGCAGGGAACCCTCGAGGAACTGCTCGCTGTGGACAAAACCGCGTGGTTGAAGGAACTGGGCGAAGTAGAAACTTATCTGCAGGAATTTGCCCCGCGCACGCCGACCGAGTTGCACCTAGAACTGGGCAAAACCTTGGGCCGTTTCGGCTAACCAGCCGCCAGCAGTCACTCTTCGCAGACGAATTCCAGCGTCTGCGCAGTGCCGGCCTGGGGACTCTGTCCCAGGCCGATCAACCCGCGACCCTGCAACACAAACGTGTCGCGCCGCACGAAGAGTTCTGGCATCCCCTCACCAAGCACGAAGCAGCCATTGGTGCTCTGGTCGATCAACACAAACCGGGTGCGCGCCTGTTCGATCCGTGCATGCAGGCGCGACACCAGATTGCCGCGCAACACCAGGTCATTATCGTCAGCGCGGCCCACGGTCATGGCCGTTTGCCGCGCATCCACCACGAACTCGGTGCCACCGGCCCGCAACAATAATCGGGCCGGCGCATGGCGGGGCGAAGGCGTCATCACCAGCGGACGCACCATGCTGGTGACATCGTCAATCTCTTCCTGCCACAGCACTTCATAAAGCAGCACTTCAGCGGTGGCGCCCTTGGGCGTGGCGAGATCCACTTGTCGCACCGCCGACCGCCATAAATGGCTCAACTGCTCGACCATGGCCGCGGTGGTAATAATCTGGCCCGGCTTGGCCTGACTGGTCATACGGTTAGCGGTGGCCACGGCCGCGCCAAACACATCGCGGTGTTCGCGGACCACGGGGCCGTAATGGCAGCCAATCCGCAAGGTGACCTGACCGTCAGGGAGATGCAGCATGGGCTGCACTGCCATCACCTTCTGCATTTCCGCAGCGGCGGTCAGTGCGTCGTCGGCGCTGGCGAAGGTGGCCATCACCTCATCGCCCATGGTTTTGATCACGGTACCGCGGTGTTCCTCCGTGGCCTGACGCATGAGACGGATGCACAAGCCAACGGTTTCGCTAGCGCGCAGGTCGCCCAGCAACTCATAGAGCCGCGTGCTGCCAACCACATCGGCAAAAACGATAGCGAGTTCCCGCTCGGCGCCCATGCCGTCCCCCTTGGCAATGCCTAAACTAGGAGTATACAGAACTTGTCATAACGCAATTACTGGCGCCCTGCGCCTGCCTCAGCCGGCCACCAGCTGCCGCGCCACTTGCGCGGCATGGGCGAACACCCGCGGCGTCACGTCGTGGCGATTGGAATGCTCGCTGAGGTAGCGCCGCCAAGCTCGTGCGCCCGGTTTCCCCGCGAACAGACCCAGGGCGTGGCGCGCCACATCGTGGACCCGCCCACCGGCGGCCACATGGCCTGCGGTGTATTCGGCCAGCCACGCCGCCATCTCCTCCTCCGACGGTGGTGGCGGAGCATTCCACAGCGCCTGTTCCAGCTCCGCGAGCACATAAGGCCGGTGGTAGGCTTCGCGCCCCAGCATCACCCCATCGACTTGCGGCAAATGCTCCAACACCTGCGCCACCGACTTTAAGCCGCCATTGAGAATGATCTGCAAATGCGGGAAGGACCGCTTCAGCTGCCAGACCTCTGCGGGGCGCAGCGGCGGAATGTCGCGATTTTCCTTCGGCGAAAGGCCGCCGAGAATAGCCTGCCGCGCATGGACTACAAATGTCCCACAGCCAGCATTGGCCACTTGGGTAATGAAATCTTCAAGAAATTCGCGATCGTCGCGGTCGTCGATACCCAACCGGCACTTCACCGTCACCGGTACCGAGGCAGGCACCGCAGCGATCATGGCCGCCACAGCCTCAGCCACCACCTGGGGTCGTACCATCAGGCAGGCACCGAAAGCCCCCTCGCGAACACGGTCGCTGGGGCAGCCGCAGTTCAGGTTGATCTCATCGTAGCCATAATCGACACCGATACGTGCCGCCGCCGCCAGTTTGGCCGGGTCACAACCGCCCAGCTGCAGCGCCACCGGGTGCTCCGCGGCGTCGAAGCAAAGCAGGCGGTCGCGCTTGCCGTACAGGATGGCATCCGCCACGATCATCTCGGTGTACAGCCGCACCCGCGGCGCAATACGACGATGCAACGCCCGGCAGTGCCGGTCGGTCCAGTCGATCATGGGCGCGACGGCGAGTGTCTTGGTGAGGGTATCCACCCGCCCATTGTGACTGATGGCCTCGCGCCCGGCGAATTCAGGCCACCACGACCCGTGTGCCGGCCAAATGGTCATGCAGGCAACGCTGATCTTCCCGGAACACGAACAAGGCATCTACCAGTGCCAGCACCGGCCCCACAAAGGGAATGGCGGTAATGACGGCCCACAGGAAAGTACGCAACAACACGGCCTTCACAAAGCCCGGATTGGCGCCATCCGCATGGCACACGATGCGCAGACCCATTGCCATCTTGCCCAAGGTCTGGCCACGGTCTGCCAGCAAGTAGCACTGCAGCACCACGAAGGCCAGCCAGGCAATACCCATCAGGCCAAGGCCGGTGACCAGCCCAACACCCCAGTGAAACCCACCTCCGGTGAGCATGCCAAAGCCAAACGCAGCGCCGAGCAACGCACCAAACAGCGCACCATCGATGATCACCGCTATCAGGCGCTTGACGCGTTCACCCGGTGCGCCCCCTGCCCCCAGCGCTGCACTATGCAGCGTTGGCGGCGGCACGCCGAGGCCTGCCAGCGTGTGCAAGGGAGCCCACTCGCCCATGCCCTCGTGCCAACCCAGATCGGCAGCGGACACCAGCCCACTACGGACCATGTCCTGCACCTGCTCGACGGAATACGGCCCGCTCTGCCGACCGTCTTTAGCGACATGAATCTGCATCCCACGACTCCTGTGAATAGCCTGAGCGATGGCCGCTACAGTGTGGCCGCCGCCATAGCCAAAGCCTCGCCCACCGCACCGGCCCACTGGGCCACCCCAACGCCTGTGGCCAGCAAGTCCTGTCGAACTTCCAGACCTACATGGTGCCTACCAAAAGCCTCACCATGGCGTTCAACAGTGTACTTCGCCGGATGCCGACCCGAATAGGGTTGGTTGTCTCCGACACAGAGCCCACCGTCCGGGGGGAACCGACTAGCCCGCAAGGCCTGCAACAGTGCGCGGGCCAGCGCTGCGTCGCGGTCCCACAGTACCCCCACTTGCCAGGGCCTACGAGCGCCATCGCTCATCGCTGGCGTGAAGCTATGCACCGCCACCAAAATGACCTGCCCCGGTACCGCGGTACAGGCCGCGGCCACCGCAGCGTGGTAGGGATGAAAGGCCAAACGGGCGCGCTCCGCCCGCGCGGTCGGCGTCAGTCCAACGTTGCCGGGAATGGGCGTGCCGTCACTCATCTCGGGAATGGAGGTCGGGTCATCCAGACGGCGATTGCAGTCGATATACAGCCGTGAGAAAGGCGCCAGCACCAGCGGTGCGGCAAAGCGCAGCGCCAAGGCACGCGCCAGCTCGGCAGCGCCTAAGTCCATGGCAATGTGACGCGTGAAGGCCACAGCGGGCAGCCCGAGAGTGGCGGCCATAGGCGGCAGCGCGGCACTGGCATGGTCACAGACAAAAACGAAGGCGGGCGAGTTCACTCCGGCACGATCAGCGGCCCGGCTCAAAGTCCTTCACCGTGCGCGGCCGGCCGATAAAATAGCCCTGCGCATAATCGACCCCCAATTGCGTCAGTACCTCGAGTGCCTCGGCGGTTTCAACGCGTTCGGCGCAGGTCACCAGACCCATGGTACGAGCCACCTGACAGATGGCACTGACCATGCTGCGATCCACCGGATCGCGCACCACGTTTTCAACGAATTGGCCATCGATCTTGAGAATATCGACCGGCAACGTCTTGAGATAACTGAACGAAGACAAACCCGAACCGAAATCGTCGAGCGCAAACCGCACCCCACGCGCCTTGAGCTGACGCATGAAGTACACGGCGTTGGTCATGTTGTTGATCGCTGCCGTCTCGGTAATCTCGAGGCACAGCGCACCCGGCTCCAGCTCCACCTGCGCCAGCTCGTTGATGAGAAACTCCAGAAAACGTTCGTCATTCAAGGTCGTGCCGGAGAGATTCAAAGCCAGTGAATGCCGCTGACCACTGCCCTTGCGTGCTGCCAGCCGATTCAGCGCCTCGCGCACCACCCAGCGGTCAATCCCAGGCATCATGTTGTAACGTTCTGCCGCAGGCAAAAACTCCACCGGCTGCACCACATTGCCTTGCTCGTCACGCATCCGAAGCATGAGCTCGTAATGCCCGCCATCCGTGGCAATAGCCGCCGGACTGATCGCCAAAATGCGTTGGAAAAACAGCTCGAAACGACCCTCATCGGCCGCACGCTGCACGCGCGACACCCAATGCATTTCACGATGCCGCAACGGCACTTCACCGGCCTGGTAGACGTGCACCCGATCGCGCCCGCCTTCCTTGGCAGCGTAGCAAGCCACGTCCACTGCACTCATGACAGAGGCTGGGCTTTCGCTGCGGGCATTTATTTCAACGATGCCAATGGAGGCGCCAATATTCAGCGAGTGCGCGCCACTGACGAAACGAAACTCACGGATGGCCTGACGAATACTCTCGGCAATACGCAGCGCCTGTTCGAGGAGGCAATCCTCCAGTAACAAACCGAATTCGTCACCACCCAGCCGCGACAGCACATCGCGCGAACGAACACGGGTTTGCAGCAGCAGTGTTACCTGCTTCAACAACCGGTCCCCGGCGGGATGACCGCAGGTATCGTTCACCACTTTGAACTGATCGAGATCGACATACACCAGCGCATGCTGGCGCTCTGGCGTGCCGCGGGTATTTTCCAGCAGAAAATGCAGCTTGGCTTCGAATTCACGTCGGTTGATCAAGCCCGTCAGCGCATCATGCGACGCCTGATAAGACAGTGCACGGCGCAGTCGACGCTCGCGGCTCACATCGCGGAACACCACCACTGCGCCGGTCACGCGCCCAGCACGGTCGCGAATCGGGTTGGCTGAACATTGCAAGGCCAAGGGCTGTCCTTCGCGATTGCACAAGGCCATGTGATCATGGCTGACCCAGGGTTCACCCTCTTCCAGTGGCAGGCGCAACGGTGTGCTCAGTGCTTCACCGGAGATTTCGTGAACCAAGGTGAACACCTTGGACAAGGGCTGCCCCAAGGCTTCAGCGGCAGACCAGCCGGTGACTTGTTCTGCTACCGGATTTAAGTAATCAATCATGCCCAGTGCGTCGGTGCTGATCACCGCGTCGCCGATCGACTGCAGCGTCACGAGTGCGCGTTCTTTTTCCTCAAGTGCCGCCAATTCTGCGACCCGCCGACGGGTAATATCGTGCACGGTCCCTTCAAAACCGCAGAGCCGGCCAGCAGCGTCACGCCTTAAGCGGGCATTTTCAGTGACCGTGAGTACGCGACCATTCGCCCCACATAACTCATATTCGTAATCGAGCACCTCACCTTCCACCAGCAACCGCTCATGCAGCGTCTGGCGAACCAAGGGCTCGAGGTGGAAATCTTCCATCAACCGGCCTTCAAGGTCGGCAAAGCTCGTCCCACCGAACAGCGCGACCAGTGCCGGGTTACCCACCAGCAGATAGCCTTCCAGCGTGCACTGGTAGACGCCCTCAACCACGTTGTCGAATAGCCGGCGGAAACGATGTTCACTGGCCAGCAACGCCTGTTCGTGGCGATGGCGTTCAATCGCCAGCGCCGACAACCGCGCCAGACGGGTCATGGTGTCCTGCGCCAGCGGATCTGGGAGTCCCGGGGATGCTGAATACATCGCCAGCGTTCCGAGTGGCTCACCGCCAAGTCCGAGTAACGGCACCGACCACGCACCAGCAATGCCCGCGAGGGTCGCCACCTCGGCGCGTTGCGCCCAGCGAGCGTCCGTGGTGGCGTCCTCAACCCAGACGGGTGCCCGGGTTTTCACCGCCAAGGCGCAGGAACCAAAGCCTGCCTCGGCAATGGGGACGCCGTCCATGGCGCTCAGAAAGGCCCGCGCCAGTTGCGGCGCCACCCCATGGCGTAAGACACCATAGGCAGCATCAAAATGATTGATGGCGAAACGCGCCTCCGGCGCTGCCGGCGCCACGGCGGCCAGCATGGCCTCCAGCGCCACGGCCAGCGGAGAGTTCGCCGCAATATGTTCCAGCACCGTTTTTTCCGCTGCGTTCACCGCAACGTGCGCCATGCGTTCAGAGATATCGCGCAGACACAAAATATAGACCGTCTGCCGCTGAACGTGGGCTTCACTCACCCCAAGCTCTACTTCGAAGGTCGTGCCGTCCTTACGGCGACCACGCGCCTCGTGGGCCGCGAGGTCGCTACGGGTGTCCTCCAAACGTGAGGCTAAACGTTGTAACAAGCCGGTGATCTGCGGCTCGTCCGCGCCGAAATCCGGCAGTAAAAAGCCGAGCTCGCGGCCCTGCACTTCCACGGCGGAATAACCAAAAACGCGCTCCCCCGTGGGATTAAACGTTTCGATGTGGCCGGACTCATCGACTGTCAGGATGACATCTTTCACATGGTCGAGAATGGCCTGCAACTGGCCGTCGGTCTGCTCACGTAGATCACGGGCCAGCGCCTCGGCTTCCTGCGACATTAGTTGCATGGAACGCACGATGCCGCGGCGTTCCTCGTCGGTATGGTCGTAGTGGTCGCTGACCAGTTTCAGCAGCGCATCTGTGTCCAGACCGCCATCGGCTGTCGATTGGCCTAGCTGGCGCTCCAGCAGGCGATTAAAACGTCGGAAGCGGCCCGAGGCCGTGGCTTGACCGGCAGGCGTAGTGACCAAAGCGCTGGCCAGCAGGAGTGGCACCACGTTAGTAGACCCTGCGGGCGGGCCGGCTGGCACGGACATGCGTAAATACCCCTGACTTCCCCACCATCCACCCCAGAGAACTGGAGCAGGACGGACCTATGTGGGCAGTCTAGGCAGGGTGACCATCCGGCGCTGTGACCGGATCGTCCCTTTTCAGCGGATCAGTCGTCGTGCGACTCGCTGCGGCCGGTCCGGCGGCGACCCGCCTCTTTCAGTTCGCGCTTGCGCAGGCGCAGCGACATCGGGGTGACTTCCACCAGCTCGTCGTCGTCGATGAACTCCATCGCCTGCTCAAGAGAGAAACGAATCGGCGGCGACAGCACCACGTTTTCATCCTTGCCAGCCGCACGGACGTTGCTCAGCTTTTTAGCCTTGAGCGGATTGACCGTCATGTCGTTGTCGCGAGCGCAAATGCCGACCAGCATTCCTTCGTAGACTTCGTCACCCGGGGCCACCATCAGGCGACCACGCTCCTGCAGCGCAAACAGCGCATAGGCCAGCACCTTGCCCGTGCCATTGGAGATGAGCACGCCTTCGAGGCGCTTGGCGATTTCTTTGTCCACCACGGGACCGAAATGGTCGAACACGTGGTACATCAAGCCCGTACCCGAGGTCAGGGTACGGAATAGGGTCTGGAAACCAATGAGCCCGCGTGAAGGCACCATGTAGTCAAGACGCACCCGGCCACGGCCGTCGGTGGTCATGTTGGTCAACTGGCCTCCGCGCTCGCCCAGGGCGTTCATCACTGCCCCTTGGCTGGTCTCTTCCACGTCGGCGGCCACCTGCTCCCAAGGCTCCAGGCGCTGACCATTTTCTTCCTTGGTCACCACGCGTGGGCGGGACACCGCGAGCTCATAGCCTTCACGGCGCATATTTTCAATGAGCACGCCAAGATGCATTTCACCACGGCCATAGACCAGGAACTTGTCCGGGTCTGCCAGTTCCTCAACGCGCAAGGCCACATTGGTCAGTGTCTCGCGCAAGAGCCGTTCACGCACCTGGCGACTGGTAACGTACTTGCCTTCACGACCGAAGAACGGCGAGTTATTCGTCTCAAAGGTCATGCTGATGGTGGGCTCGTCGACCACCAGCGGCGTCATGCCTTCTGGCGCTTCCGGTGCACAGAGCGTATCGGAGATCTTCGGCTCGGGAATACCGGCAAAAGCCACAATATCACCCGCCGAAGCCTCTTCCACTTCGATCCGATCCAGCCCGAAAAATCCCAATACCTGGCTGATACGCTCGGTCCGTGGCTTACCGTCGCGATCGACTACGGTCAGCACCTGACCGCGGCGCAAACGGCCACGCGTAATACGACCAATGCCGATCGCGCCGACGTACGGGGAATAATCTAACTGACTGACCTGCAGCTGCAACGGGCCTTCAGGATCGACATCCGGAGCTGGG
Organism: Gammaproteobacteria bacterium; assembly: GCA_947469285.1. Taxonomy (GTDB): domain Bacteria; phylum Pseudomonadota; class Gammaproteobacteria; order Steroidobacterales; family Steroidobacteraceae; genus CAIOHZ01. The sequence goes on along the minus strand of CANIOW010000026.1, from coordinate 27,197 downwards.
CAATGCTTGACGATGGCTTCGAACAGCGCCGTCATGTTGTCGGATGGATGGGCCATGTCCAGCGTAGAAAATCCGCGCAGTGCCGAGGCATAGACGATCGGAAAATCCAGTTGCTCGTCCGTTGCACCCAGGCGATCGAACAGATCGAAGGTTTGATTAATGACCCAATCCGGACGCGCCTCCGGGCGATCCACCTTATTGATGACGACGATAGGGCGCAGGCCATGACGGAAGGCTTTCTGCGTCACAAAGCGCGTTTGGGGCATGGGCCCGTCCACCGCATCCACGAGCAACAATACGCAATCGACCATCGACAGTACGCGCTCCACCTCACCACCGAAGTCGGCGTGGCCTGGCGTGTCGACGATATTGATGCGGTAATCGCCCCAGCGGATAGCGGTATTTTTAGCGAGGATGGTGATGCCGCGCTCACGCTCCTGGGCGTTGGAGTCCATGACACGTTCCGTCACCGGCTTGCGTGCATCCAAGGTGCCCGACTGCCTGAGCAACTGGTCTACCAGCGTGGTCTTGCCGTGGTCGACGTGGGCGATAATCGCAATGTTGCGCAGGTTCTGGATCACTAGGGCCACCCATAAAAAAACCCGGCCCGGGGAAGCCCCCCGAGCCGGTCGATCCGCCCACTATAGCTGATCTGCGCTCAGCCCGTCGGCGGACCGCCGCTTTCGGTGCCTTTCAGCGGCACCACCGCCTCGCCACCGACGCTAGATTTTGCCCGCGTGGAGAGCACGGGGGTCGCGGACCCACCCACCAACATCGGGAAAGCGAGCACTCGTGTCTGATCGCCTGCCGGCTCATTCAGCGTCACCGCCACATTCAGCACGTAGCCACCATTGGCCGGCGCTTGCAGGGTCACTGTCAGTTCGTGAGCCGAGCCGGCAGAAATTTTCTCGAAGGTCACCGGAGCGACCGGATCGAGGAGCACCAACCCCTCGGCGGCCGTCACCTCCACGGACATCGACGGCACGATCACTTCGGGCGACACCACCAGAGTGACTTTAAACGGCACGCCAGCGACCGGAGTCGCTCCCAAGCCAAACTTCACGCCGACCGGGGCCACCGGCTTGCCCATGGGCACGCCCTCCACGAGGTCGCGGCCCAAGGCGGCCACACGCGCCGCAGCCCCAGCGCCCTTGGCGCCATTAGCACCATCGGCTGTTGGCGTTGCGGCTTTACCGCAGCCTGAGGTGAGCGTCACCAGGGCCAGCAGACACCCGCCGGACAACACACGGAGGAGGAATTTTAAGTGCATAGCACAGACTCTCTAAGGTTGGGTCACGGTCAAGGTCAGGGCAGTGTCACCGGCTGCGGGCACTGGCGTTAAGGTATCGTCAATCCGGTTGCTGTCGAGGACTTCGAGCACATATTCACCCACGGGCAGGGTTTTAGACCAGACCTCGGTCTCGGTGGCTTGCCCACTGCAACCCGCGGGTGCCGTGCTCACTGCCGGGCACTCACCCCATTCCACCATGCCGGCACTGCCATTAAACAGAGAGAAGTTTGGGTCAGCGCCTGTCGGGCCGGACAGTTGGATCGTCACGGTTCCAGCCGTGGCAATACTCAAGCGAAAGAACCGCCGCGCCCCAACGCCATTGTACAAATGGTACTGACCAGCCACGGAATTGGTGCTCACCGCGCTCACGCTCCCCGTCCCCGGCACCAGCGACCGGTACAGCGGCAGCAGATCTGCCCGACCCCCAGTATTGGTCTCGGTACTACCCCAAGCGTCAACGCCAACCATCGTAATGCCGGAGGCCTGCCCCAGGGCGTCGATCCCGGCTACGGCTGCGGTGTTGGCAGATTTCAGCGCCGCGAGGAACGGGAAAATACTACTGAGCGCCGGGGTTTGCTTGAAAGCGCCCGACATCACCGCGTGAATGGGCGCAAAGCCCAACGCCACACTATCGTTGTTCTCATTGGGCGTGTTATCGAACACATCCCAGAGTATTTCCTGGACGCTGTCTTCGGCATACCAGCCGGTTGCGCCGCTCAGGTCATCCAGGTCGTTTCGTTCGAGGTCAAAACCAAAACCCTGCGTCGTCCCCGGGCGGGCACTGTCCTTATAGAGGGAACTGCCACGCACCATGCTGGAGAAAGCATTCCCCCACCCTTCCGAGAAGGCAACGCGCAAATCCAGCTTGTCGCCTGGGGCATGTTGACCGCCGATGGTTTCACTACGCGAGAAGCTAGCCTCGTAGTAATGCGCGTATTCGTGGGCAATGACGCCCTCGTCATACTCATCGGTATCGCTGCCAGAATCGCCCAGCACGTAGATGCCTCGCTCGGTGAAATTCGCACCGGCGCCTGCATCGAACGGCGTGAAAAAAGTATTCCCGAGACTGCCACTCGCGACATTAAACGGCGTGGCCACCGGTTTATTACGCACACTCCAGTGCAGCTTCAGGTCGGGAAAATAGGCGGCCGCTTCCGCGCTGCGCACCAGCTGGATCGCTTTGTAGAGGGTATCCAGCATGGCAAAAGGCGCCGCTGCCCGGTCGGCATCCACGTACTGCGTGGTGGTGGCATTCCAGCCCGAGGCGAAGTTCACCGACCGGGTGGTGGTGCCGGCCGCCGCCGTGAAGGCACTGCCATCAAAAATGTACGGCGCGTTGGCGGAAGTGTTGTCCACCACCGTGACCGTGTAGCCGGGGTTACTCCCCGCTTCCATCATCTTGGCGCGAACCCGCAACTGCACCGAGGTCCCCGGCGTCGTGATAAAGCTGTAGTAACCCTGCGCATCGGTGAGCGTGGCGGCCAAGGCGGCACCACCGCCCCCCGGCAGCAATTCCACCACCACCGCCCGTGCCGGTGCCTGTGTCACGGCCGCAAAATTCAGCGAATAAGCGTTGTCGGCCGACTGAAACGGCACCCGGTCAAACGTCACACGGCCGCTGACCGTGGCGGTGGTGGGTACCGGCGGAGCCGTGGTCGTGCCGCTCCCTCCGCCACCACAGGCAACCAGACTGGCTACCAGCCCACTACACAGCACCCCACGGCAGGCCGACAGCCAAACCGACCGACAAAAAAACCGTAATGGCATAGCACGAAATTCCAGCGGCCTGAGAGGACAAAAAAATCTACCACAATGCCGGCCCTTCCATTAGGCGCGCGCAGTCTTCTAACGCCGACACATGTCGCTCCCAGTGGCGCGCCTCGGCGAACCAGGGAAAGGCCTGTGGAAAAGCCGGATCTTCCCAACGCCGTGCCAGCCAAGCTTCATAGTGCACCACGCGCAGCACGCGTAACGGCTCGATCAGGCGCACCTCCGCCGCATCGAATGTAGTGAACTGTTCGTAGCCCGTCAGCAGGTCGCGCAACTGCCCGCGCATCTCTGCCGGTTCGCCATCTAGCAGCATCCATAAGTCCTGAATAGCCGGGCCCGTTTGGCAGTCATCCAGATCCACAAAATGCGGGCCCGCGTCGGTCCACAACACATTGCCACGGTGGCAATCGCCGTGCAGCCGGAGCAGTCCTGGCTGCACCGCTTCCAAGGCCGCGGTGGCCGCCTCTACCAGCCCCTCCGCCAGCTCCTCGTAGCGTTGCACCAGATAGTCCGGCAACCAGTCGCCATCGAGTACAAAGTCGATGCTGTCCTCGCCCAAGTGCTGCGGCGACAGCCGCGGGCGATGCTGGAAACGTCCGGCTCGACCCACCTGGTGTAGACGACCCAGAAAGCGCCCCATCCACTCGCGCTCCTCGGTAGTGGCCAATTCTGGCCAGCGCCCACCGCGGCGTGGATAGACCGCAAAGGTGAAGCCGGCGTGGGTGTGGAGGGTCTGGCCCTGCAAGGCCAGCGGCGCCACCACCGGCACTTCGGCCGCGGCCAATTCCAGCGCGAAGGCGTGCTCTTCCTCAAGCGCTACCCGGGTCCAGCGGCCGGGTCGGTAGACTTTCACCACCACGGGAGCAGCCTCTTCGAGACCGACCTGATAGACCCGGTTTTCGTAGCTATTCAAGGCCAGCAAACGGCCATCCGTGAGCAGGCCGACCGCCGCCAGCGCTTCCTGCAGCACCTCCGGGGTAAGTCCCGAATACGGGGCTTCGCTCACACTCTCGTCGCTGCTGTCGTCCATAGGCTGCAGTATGATGGGACGCATGCAAGAAGACACTATTCTCGTCACCGGTGGTGCTGGTTATATCGGCAGCCATGTCGTCCGCCAGCTCGGCGAAGCGGGTGAGCGGGTGGTGGTACTGGATAACCTCTCTACGGGGTTTCGCAGCGCCGTCACCCACGGCGAACTCATCGTCGGCGACACCGGCGATGCCGAGCTGCTGCACGCCCTCTTCCGCCAGCATGCCATCACCACAGTGATGCATTTTGCCGCACACACGATCGTGCCGGAATCGGTTACCGACCCGCTCAAGTACTACCGTAATAACACCGCCAGCACCCGCACCCTGCTGGAATGCGCCCACGCTGCCGGCGTACAGCAGGTGGTGTTCTCCTCCACCGCCGCGGTCTACGGGCTGCCACCGGGAGGCATCGCCGCGGAAGACACGCCCACCGCTCCCATCAACCCTTACGGTACCTCCAAGCTGATGAGTGAGTGGATGCTGCGCGACCTGTCGGCGGTCACGGCACTACGCCACGTGGTACTGCGCTACTTCAACGTGGCCGGGTCCGACCCCGGCGGCCGCGTCGGCCAATGCACGCCCAAGGCCACCCTGCTGACCAAGGTCGCTGTCGAACACGCAGTTGGCAAACGCGCCCATGTATCCGTGTTTGGCACCGACTACCCCACCGCCGACGGCACCGGCGTGCGCGACTACATCCACGTTGAAGATCTGGCTGCAGCGCATCTCAAGGCACTGGCCTACCTGCGCGCCGGCGGTGCCTCCACCACCCTCAACTGTGGCTACGGCCGCGGCTTTAGCGTGCGTGAGGTACTCGACGCCGTGGCGCGCGCCGCCGGGCAACCGCTGGTGGTCCATGAGGAACCCCGCCGGGCCGGCGACCCCCCGATCCTCATCGCCCGTGCCGAGCGTATTCGCGAGGTGTTGGGTTGGGTACCAGTCCATGCCGATCTGGAGCACATCGTCGGCACCTCACTGGCATGGGAACGGCACCTACTAACCCACCCGGCCCGCTGACCCCCCGACGCCACACCGCATTCACAGTCGCCGCCGGACAGGCGGAGTAAGATAGATCCATGAAATTCGGGCGCCCCAAGTCATTGCGCGGCATGCTCGTGATCGGTTTCGCACTGGTCACGCTGCCCTTGCTGGCGGCTGTCGCCAATGCGGCCTTACAAATGCGCCAATTGGCCAGCCAATCAGCCGCCCTGGTCCACCAAGGGGTGGAATCGACGCGCCATGTGCAAGTGCTCAGCCAAACCCTCACCGCTCTCGGGCGTTCAGCCGGTTTTTGGCGGGTGATGCATGACCCCACGTTGCAGGACGCCGTGGCCGGGCACTACGCCGTGTTCGAAGGCCATGTTCAGGCCTTGCTCGCGCTACCGCAAGACTCCGCGACCCGTCAGCGTCTGCTCGCCCTGCGTCAAGCCGTGCAAGCCGTGGTGTCCGCCGTGTCCACCTCCCAAGAAACGGCTGAGGCCGCCACCGCGCTGACGGCAGCACTGGTCGGCTATGAGTCGTTGGTCACGGAGGCGAATGAGCTGGCGACCGCCAACGCTTTGCGGACCAGCCGTGAACTGGCCAGTTTACAAGTTGCCACTGAAGAAACGCAGCAGCAGCTACTGCTGCAAGCCGCGGCGCTGGTGCCGGCCACGGCGTTGTTGGCATTCCTGTTTGTGTTGCTGCTCGTGCGCCCCTTAAGACAAATCGACCGCGCCATCACCGAGCTAGGCGATGGCAAGTTTTCGCGCCCCATAGCCATCAGCGGTCCGACCGACCTGCAGCAACTCGGCCAACAATTGGAATGGCTGCGCACCCGCCTACTGGAACTGGAAGAGGAAAAAAACCGTTTCCTGCGCCACATGTCCCATGAGCTGAAAACGCCACTGGCCAATCTGCGGGAAGGCACTGAGCTCCTCATGGAAGGAGCGGTCGGTCCGCTCGACAACGCGCAACGGGAAGTGACCGCCATCCTGCGCGAAAATGGCATTCGTTTGCAGCGCATGATCGAAAATCTGCTCAGCTTCAGTGCCTGGTCGGCAAAAGGCAGCACGCTGGAACTGGCACAGTTTCGCCTGCGCCCTTTGGTCAAAAGCGTGCTCGAGTCGCAACAACTCACGCTGGTGAGCCAGCGTCTGCGGCTCGATGTCAAAGTCCCAGACGTCGAGGTCACGGCAGACCGCGGCAAGCTGCGGTTGATCCTCGACAACCTGCTCAGTAACGCCGTCAAGTACACCCCTAAGCAAGGCACCATCCACCTTTGGTTCCAACTCGAGGCGGGTGAACTGATCATCGACTGTGGCGATACTGGTCCGGGCATCCCACTGACCGAGCGCGGCCGCGTGTTCGAAGCGTTCTATACCGGTTCCAAGACGCCGGGTGGGCATGTGCCAGGCACGGGTATTGGCTTGTCCGTCGTCATGGATTTCATCAAAGCCCATGGCGGCCAGATAGCCCTCGTCGATGGCGACTTCCCGGGCGCCCATTTCCGCATTCGTTTACCCATGCGCTCAGATCCGGTACGGGCCCCTGCGCCGCCTACCTTGCTGCAACCCAGCACGACTCTCCCACCCCCTGCAGCTGCGACCATCACCCCGGACGTCGTCGTCGAGGAGTCTGTTCATGCCGTTCGCTAGATCTCAAGTCCCGTCTCTCGTCCTGCTGCTCAGCTTGGTGGGACTGCTGGCCGGCTGCGGGCTCAACCTGCCGCAATTCACCCACCCTGCAGCAAAAGCACCACCGGCCATCGCTGACAGCGAAACCACGCGTGCCTTGTTAAACTGGCTGGAACAACTCCGAACCGCCACGCCAGCAGGTCAAGCAGAACGCGTCACGGCGGCGCGCGTCGCTATCGAAACCCAAGGCACACCCAGCCTGCACTTACGTTATGCCTTGGCACTGGCCATGAACGGCGTCGTGGGCGCCGACCCCGTCACCGCACAGAAACAGCTCGCCATTCTCGTAGCACGTCCAGAATGGCTGCTGCCGGGGGAGTACAGTCTGGCGCAGTGGGTCTTGCGTGAACTGGATGCACGCTTAGTGCTGCTCGCCGAGACGCAGCGACTGCAGCAGGAAGTCACCACCCGTGAGCGTGAGCGCAATACCGCCCTCGGGCGTCGTCTGCTGCAGGAGGTCGAAGAGAACAACCGGCTGCATCGTGCTTTGGACGATGCGCAACAGAAACTGGAAGCGATCATGCAACTCGAACGCAGCACGGCTCCTACCGTGCCAGCACCACGTCCCACCCGCAATCCCTCCTCGCCATGAGCCGTCGTGAAGCACAAAAGCGCCGCGCCAAAGTCATGGTCGTTGATGACGACCCCGGGCTGTTGCGGCTGCTGACCATTCGCCTGCGCGCGGAAAACTACGAAGTAGAACCCGTCAACAGCGGACCGGCCGCACTGGAAGCCGCGGCACGCTTCCGCCCGGATCTGGTCATCACCGACCTGCGCATGGAGCCGATGGACGGGGTCACACTACTGCGCGAGCTGCAGACGCGCTATGCCGGCCTCAAGGTCATCCTGCTCACGGCCCATGGCACCATCCCCGATGCGGTTCGTGCCACCCAAGGCGGTGCCTTCAGCTTCCTGACCAAGCCCGTCGAGAAGCAGGAACTGCTCGACCAGGTACAAAAAGCACTGAAAATCTCTGGCATTCCGGCCATTGACGAAGAATGGCGCCGCGGCCTCGTGACCCGTAGCCCCTTCATGGAAGAAAAACTCGCGCAGGCACACCTTGCGGCCGGTACGGACGCTCGCATCTTGTTGACCGGCGACACAGGCACTGGCAAGGAAATGATGGCGCGGGCCATTCACCGCGCCAGCTCGCGCGTCAGCGCGCCCTTCGTGGCCTTCAGCTGTACCTCGGTGGCACCAGAGATCCTGGAATCGGAATTATTCGGCCATCTCAAAGGGGCGTTCACGGGTGCCCTACGCGACCATCCCGGCGTGATTCGCGCGGCCGAGGGCGGCACACTGTATCTGGACGATATCGCCGACTTGCCAACCGCCTTGCAACCACGGCTGTTGCGTGCGCTGCAGGAAGGCGCCGTCGTAGCACAAGGGGCATCCACCGCCACGCCCATCAACGTGCGCGTCATCTGCGGTACCCACCGGGACTTGGCGCAGCTGATGGCCAGTGGACGCTTTCGCGAAGACCTGTATTACAAGCTCAATGTCGTGCACATCGATGTACCCCCCCTGTCACGCCGTCGCGAGGACATTCCGTTACTGGTGGCGCATTTCATCGAACAGATAGTGCAGGAAACAGGCGTGCGCCGTATCTACGCACCGGAAGCAGTTGAATTGCTCTCCACCGCGGAATGGCCGGGCAACGTACGGCAGTTGCAATCGGTCGTGCGCCAGAATGTTGCCATGTCACAAACCCAGGTTATTCCCGCCGAGCTGGTAGAGGCGGCGCTGGGCGGTGCCGGTGGCCGGCTAGCCTCTTTTGACGAGGCCCGCGACGACTTCACCCGCAACTACCTGGTGCAGATTCTGCAGATCACCGCGGGCAATGTCAGTCAGGCAGCGCGTCTCGCCAGGCGCAACCGCACCGACTTCTACAAGCTATTGGACCGCCACCAATTAGTGCCGGCCGAGTTCAAGCCACGCGAGTAAGCCACTCGAGTACTGCGGCGAAGACCGCCGCATGTTCGCCGGGTGCCGAAAACGTATGGTCCGCTTCCGGTCGGTGCACTAGCGTGCTGCCAGGCCGGTCGAGGCAAGCTTGCCACCGTGCGTCCGACTGCAGCAAGGCGCGGAAGGCTGCCGCGGTGTGGTCGCGCCCACTCAACACCCATAGCGTCGGCGCCTGAATACCCTGCAAGGCCAGCAACAGCGGCGGCAATGTATTGGCCGAGACTGGCAACCGTGCTGCCGCATAAAAACCGCGCCAATCCGCCAACGAGCGACGCCAATGGACCCGGCCATGCAACAAATGGCGCCACCACACCAACGAACCCAGACGCTGCCAGTAATATTCCCGCAGCATGGCACGCGCCTGAAGTGCAGGGGCCGACACGGACGGGTTGAGCAGCACCAGCCCAGCCACTTCAGGCAAGTGCGCGACCTGTTGCAGCGCCACCGTGGCTCCATCACACAACCCGCACAGGACCCAACGCGGCACGCCAGTGACCGCAATGGCATGAGCCAGCGCACCTGCCAGGTCTTCACCGCAGGCGTCAAAGCCCAGGCGAGCGCCCTCGGCATCGCCCATGCCCCGAAAATCAAAACGACAGGCCGCATAACCGGCCATGGCCAGACTTTCTGCCCACTGTACAAACTGACGGTGGCTGCCTACTCGGTACTGCGCTCCACCCACCATAAACAGCACACCGACGGGCCAGCGCTTCGCCCCGATGGCCGGCTGATGGATAATGGCAGGCAGCGCACACCCGCCGACCGCAAAGCAGGCGGCCGAGCGCTGCACGGTGGCTGGGCTGGTGACCAAGGCGGGTGTCAGGTTCACGTGCACCACTGCTCAAGAGCAGCCACGGTCGCGGCCACCAGCGGCGTTGCCGACGGTGGTGCCTCATTCGCCACCCAGTAAGGCATCAACGGCACCACGGTTCGCGGCGCTGCAAGCCGGGCGACTGGCAGCGGTAAGCCGGGCATGACACATTCAACACAGGCCGTCGGCACCCCCGCGAGCGCAGCATCCGTCAACCGGAGCGCGGCCAGTGACGCGTGCAGGCTGGCCGTCAGGGTGTAACCACTGACCACGATTTCGCCGTCTTCCAGCAGGGACTGCGCAGCACTTTTCAAGCGGCGCGACCCGGTCAGCGCGGCAGCATCGGCGATACGCAGAAACTGCGCCATCGTCCGTGCGCCATCCGTTAGCGGGTCCCACAACAGCACACCCTGCGGCAGGCCCCCGCTCTCGCGCAGCCGTTGCAGCAAAGGGTCGATCAGCAACGCCCCTTGGCGGCAGGCCCACAGCACCACCGGCCCCTGGGCGAGCGCGGCGACAATCTCCGCAGCAAAATCGCGGACCCAGAGGTCCAGTTGAATCGATGCCAGTTCGCCACCACTGTCGCCCGTGCCAGCCGGATCGGTAACTTGCACGCGCCAGCCGCGTGTGGCTAAAGCTCGCGCCGTGGCCGCCACCGTGGAACGCGCATAGTTCATTTCATCGCCAAAGGGCGGCAGAAACACCACGGTGCCGGGCAACACGGGCGTGGGCTGCGGCGGCTGGGCGAAGGACAGCCGTGTGGATTCGCCAGCCGGCAACGGCATCCAACGGCTCCGAAACAGTGGCGTCTCCACGCCGGCCACAAAGGCGACACTGGTGATGCCCTCGCTACGGGCGATGCTAGCGTCAGGCGCGATCATGGCGGCGGGTGTCACTCGCTGAGCTTCGCTTCAACATAGCGACACAGGGAATCGATATCCGCAAAAACTGCTGCCGACAAAGCGCTGTCATCCACCAGGAAGCCGAAGGTGCTTTCCAGTTGGCCAAGGATGTTCGCCACTGCCAGCGAGTCGAGTGCCGTCATCGCCCCCAGCAGGCGTGACTGCCGCGTGAGCGGGGTGGCTGTGGCCGACAGGCCCAAGACGGCCCGCACGATAGTCATGACCTGAAGTTCGATCGACATGGCAGACCCTGACCCGAGATGTCCGATCTTAACGCGCGCTGGTGCGCAGTGCTTCACGCATCAACAGCAAGGTATTACCGAGAGAGGTCCGGCGATACAGACCGAGGCGCGGTACACGGTAGGGATCGACGCTGCCAGTGGCCACCCCCCAGTCTGCGGTCACTGCGTGCGCAAACCCGGACTCCCGCACCAACTGCACCTCGCGCGCCCCGAAATCGCTGCCTTCATGGCCGTTGGGATAGGCAAATACAGGCACCGGCACTCCCAGCAGCGCCATCAGCTCGGCCCGACAGCCGGCGATTTCTGCACGCGCCTCAGCAGCAGTGCAGCTGGTCAAAATAGGATGATGCTGCGTATGGCCACCGATGGTGATCCCCGGCTGCGCTGCCAGCTCACGTAAACCGGTGCGATCCAGCAACAACGGCGGCAGAGCCGGCGCCTGACAGTGCTCTTCCACGGCGACCACGGCCGCCTCACGCTCCAACAGCGGTCGCCCCTTCAACTCGCGAATGATGCGATCCGCCAGCGCACGCCGCTGCGCCGTGCCCGGCGGCAGCGCCACGCTGACGCCCTCCACCCGTAACGACAACCCATCGGGCGCATGGCGGCAAGCCCACAACAGGCGATCGTGCCACATGTTGCCGCCATCCAAAAAACCGGAGGACACGAACACCGTGGCTGGCAAACCACGGGCCGTCAGCAGCGGCGCCACCACGCTGAGATGTTCGCGATAGCCATCATCAAACGTCAAGGCCACTGCCGTACGCTCCAGCGCACCCGCTGCCAGTGCAGTCAAACCAGTGGCCAGTGGCACGACCTCAAACCCCTCCAAAGCGTCGAGCTGCCGCACAAAGGCAGTACGATCGGGCGAATGCTCATCGAACGGGTCGTGTTGGAGCAGCACCCGATGAAAATTCAGCACCAGCAGCCGCTGCGCCGGTAGGCGCCGCACACAATACCGGCGAAAGGCGCTGTCCCAGGCCAACTCAGGCACGACTCTTGAGGCTACCGAGCCGCGCGATGCGGGCTAAGGCCTGTCGCGACAACGTGGTGGTAGCGTTCGCGCGCAACTGGCGTTCTTTGTCATCCGGGAGCGCAATCCGGCCGGTGAGGACAACCAACGCCAGCAACTGGTAGGGCAAATCTAGATAGGCCAGACCTAGAAAGGCCCCTCCCGCGGCATAAGCCACCAGACTGCACTGGATGGCGCCCATCAGCTCAGCCGCCCACAAAGTTTCTGGGGTTTTCTCTGCCTCGCGTCGGATGCGCTGGCTTTCCCGATAGCCTAAAAACGCCATCAGAAAATACAACCCCAGCCCCACAAAACCCTGCTCACCCAGCAGCTCAAAATAGATGCTGTGCGCGTCATGGAAAGTTTCCGGGTTCGGCGCATAGGTGCGGAACGCTTCGGGGTTAAACACCCCATAGCCACCCCCCTGAATCGGATGGGCCTTTGCCACGTTCCACGCAAATTCCCAGGAATTCAGTCGACCCAGCGCTGAGGCATCCTGCGAATACTCGGTAATCGACTCCATGCGGTGTGAATATTTGCTGGGCATGAAGGCAAATGCCAGCAAGGCCAGCACCGACAAGACCAGACCTACCGTCACTTTTTTATCGGAGCGCCACCAGATCATGAACGTGACCACGGAAATGGCCAAAAATGCGCCACGGGAATACGACCCGAGAATGGCAATAAAACACAAACCAAAGCCGGCGAGCAGCGCACGTTTCAGCCACACGTTGGATTGCTGTTTCCACAAATACCAGAGCAGCGGCAAAATAATCGTCAGCCCGAGTGCAATCTCGTTGTTCCCACCAAGGAACGTCCCCTCCGGGCCCCAGACCATGTATTTACCACCCGTGGCCAAGGTGAACACGCCCCCTTTGAAACCGTAGAACCCGATGCTCATGGCAATAATCCACACCAGCGCATTGACCGCCGCGCGATCGGCAATGATCCAGAAGGTCATCAGTACCATCACCTGCAGCTTGGCGCTGCGGAGCGCTTCATCCACCGCCCGGTCGGGATACATTGCGAGCGGCCATGTCACGGTGATCCACAGCACGAAGACCCACCAGGTAATCGTGACCGGCGACCAGCGCCAGGGCATGCGTTTTTTCCAATTAAACAGCAGCGCAATCGTGGTGATGACGACGGCAAACTGCACCACTGCCGCATCACGGATAAAGCCGTAAGCAAGCCGATGGGGCGACATGTAACTCAGCCATGACCAGATGCCGATACCCCACAACGGGCGCGCGATCGCAAACAGCAATAACGTGCCAAGCACAATGAATAAAGCATAATCACGCATGTCGGGCTTGACCTATCAGTTCCAAAAACAAAGAGCGCTGTCCTTCGCTGGTAGCCGCCCACCCAAACCCCATCGCATAGCGGCGGGTGGCTGCGCGCAGTGTGCACTCGCTCATAGCGTCAGCGTCAGACTCGGCCGTATCAGCAGCAGCCACGGTAGCGGGCACCGTACCCTGCCGCGCCAGCAGCCGATCCAGCGCCGCCCTCAGTGCCACCACCGAGCCTGATTCAAACAACTCTCCAGCCGCCGCGGCTTGCACCACTTCCGGCACGCCACCCACCCGGCTGGCCACCACCGGCGTGCCGCAGGCCATGGACTCGAGCAACACATTGGGCCAACCCTCGCTAACGGAGGCCAGCACCGTCACATCGGCCGCTGCGAAATGAAACTTTAATTGATCTTGTGCCACTGCACCGAGCAAACGAACCCGCGCGCCCAGCCCAAGGACTGCGACTTGCTGGCGCAACGCGGCCTCCAGGGGCCCCGCGCCGACCAGATCCAGATGCCAGTCAGGTAGGCCGGCCAGGGCCTCTAGCAACAACCTATGGCCTTTCACCGGCACCAGCGCGGCGACGCATACCAAGCGCCGTCCTTGCGGTGGCCCACCCACAATGCCACGAGCCACAGCCATGGGGACCGGTGAAAACAACTCCAGATCCACGCCGTTGCGCAGCACCCGGGTCTTGTCGCGCTGGCCGCCGAGGGCCACGAGGCGCTCGACCAGCGCCTGACAAACGCCAATGCTAGCGCCAGCGACGGTGGAGGCCCAGCGCATCATGCGACGCGGCCAGCGATACTCGCCAATGCGGTTTAAGTCTGAGCCACGCGCGGTAATCGTCAGTGGCACGTTAAACCAGCGTGCCAGCAGTGCGGCTGCTACGCCATCGGGGTAGTAGTAATGGGCATCGATGAGTTGAAATTGCCAGCCCTCCCGTTGCCAGCGGCGCAAGGTCGGCCAGGCACCGAGTGCGAGCAGCAGTGGCGCCAGCAACATGCCAATTTTGGGGAGCAGCAGATAGCGAGGGTGTGCCACTGGCAGTCCGTGGCGTTCCTCCTGCCGGGGAGCGGCAGCGAAGCGTGCGTATTGCCCGAAGCAGGGGGCGCGGAAGGGAAACCACGGGACCGGCGCCAGCACCCGAACCTCGACCCCACCCGTAGCCACCAGCTGCCGCAAGCGCTGTTCCACGAACAGACCATGCGCCGGTTGGGCCGCATTGGGGTACAAGGTTGAAAAGGTGACGATGCGTAATGGCGCAGGCGTGTTCATGCCGCCAGTTCCTGACGAGCGAAGCTCTCCAGCATCACCAGCGACCACAGCGGCGCGGTGTGGTCGCGGCGACCCGACAGATGTTGCTCTACCAATTGTTGCAGTGCCGCCGGCTCAAACACCTCCAGTCCCAGTAAGGCCGCGCTTCGCGGCAACTGCAGCAAGCGCTCACGCAGCGGACCGCGGAACCACTGCCCCACGGGCACCGAAAAACCCATCTTCGGACGGTACAGAATGTCGTCGGGCAGCGTGCCGGCCAGCGACTGCTTAAACACATACTTCCCCTGACCATGGTGTAGCTTCAGGGCCGCAGGCAAACCGCCCACCCAGTCCACCAGCGTGTGATCCAGCAACGGCACCCGCACCTCGAGCCCATGCTGCATGCTGGCCCGATCTACCTTGGTGAGAATATCTCCAGGCAGATAAGTCTTCAGATCCAAATATTGAATCTGCGCTAAAGCGTCATCGGTAGGCGCCTGCGCGGCATGTGCTTTGAAGACCTCCAGCGCGTGATACCCGCCCAGTTCACGGCGAAAGGCAGCCGAATACAGCGGCTGCCGCACGCGATCCGGCATCACCGAGACGCTATGGAAATAACCCTCCACCGAACCGCGCGCCAACGCTTCGAAGGTGGACTTAGCGCGCAGCCATTGTGGTGCCCAGTCAAGCTTCGGATACAGCATGCCGGCAACACCAAACAACGGGCCACGTAGCATTTGCGGCAGCAGGCGTCGTAGCCGCTCTTCATGCAAATGCCAGCGCTGGCGCCGATAACCGGCAAAAATCTCATCGCCTGCATCGCCCGACAAGGCCACGGTGACATGACGGCGGGCCAGCTGGCACACCCGGTAGGTCGGCAAGGCGGAGCTGTCAGCAAACGGCTCGTCATAAGCCCGCGCGAGCGTGTCGATCAATCCAAAATCGTCGGTATCCACTTGCTCGACATGGTGATGGGTACCAAAACGCTGCGCGACGGCCTGGGCGTACGGCGACTCGTTGTAGCGCGGGTCGCCGAAAGAAATAGAGCAGGTTTCCACGGGTTCAGTCTGCAGCGCGGCCATGCTCGCCACGACTGCACTGGAGTCCACGCCACCGGAGAGGAAGGCCCCCAGCGGCACCTCAGACACCAGACGTAGCTTCACCGCTTCACGAAAGCGTTCACGCAATTCGGGCACCGCTGCATCCAGCGTCTTGACTCCATTGGCGGCAAAGGAGGGACGCCAATATTCACGAATCTGCGGCGCTGTCCCGCGGCTCAGCCGGAGCGTATGTGCCGGCAGCAGCTTGTGCACTCCACGGTAAATTGTGCGCGGCTCCGGCACGTAACCATAGGCGAGGTAATCTTCCACCGCCGCCGCATCCACCTGCCGTGCTTGACCGGGACGCACCAGCAGGGACTTCAACTCGGAGGAGAACGCGAACCAACCGTCTGTACCCAACGTCCAGTAGAGCGGCTTCTCGCCGAGCCGGTCACGGGCCAGAAACAACACCTGCTGCTTACGGTCCCACAGACAGAAGGCAAACATGCCGTTGAATTCATTCACGCAGGCCTCGCCCCACTCCTCCCAGGCGTGCACGATCACTTCCGTGTCGGAGCGCGTATGGAAGCGGTGACCGGCAGCCTCGAGCCGTGGAATCAACGCGCGATAGTTGTAGATCTCGCCGTTGAAGACGACCACCACGCTCTGGTCTTCGTTCCATAGCGGCTGCTGGCCGGTCGCCAGATCGATAATCGATAGCCGGCGGTGCCCGAGCCCAAGACCCGGTTCCGTGTGCTGGCCACCCTCATCCGGGCCACGGTGAAACTGCACCGCATTCATGCGGGCCAGCACCGGCACGTCTACCGCACGGCGCTCACGCGTATCGAACAACCCCACGATGCCGCACATGAGTCACTGGTTCCCGTCGCACAGCCGTGCATAGAGGGCGGAATACTGGCCTTGCATGGCACTGAACGCAAAGCGCTGCCTAACGGTTTCACGCCCTGCTCCGCCATGCTGCCGGCGCAAGTCAGGAGTTTCAACATAATGCAGCAACGCGTCGGCGAATTGGGTCACATCTCCCGGCGGAACCAGACGCCCGGTGACTCCGTCCGTGACCACTTCCGGGTTTCCGCCCACGGCACAGGCCACCACCGGCAGACCGCTCGCCATGGCCTCGAGCAGGGTGTAAGAGACCCCTTCGTTCACGGAGGCGAGGGCAAACACCGCAAACTGACGGAGTAATTCGGGAATATCATCCCGCGCCCCGGGAAACCAGACCGTGGCGCTCACGCCAGCGGCGGCGGCGGCGGCCGTCAAGCGCTCCCGCTCCGGACCATCGCCAATCCAAACCAGCCAGAGCGGCGTTGCTGCGTCGGGGCGACGGCGCAGCAGCTCTACATAGGCCGCTAACAAGGCGAGCGGTGCCTTCACGGGGTCCAGACGCGCCACGCAACCGATGACGCAGGCCCCCGTCGGCCAAGGCGCCTCGGCCAGGAGTGGAGTTGACGGCCCCGGCGGCGTGAAGCGCTCCGTATCAATGCCGTTGTAGAAAATCTGCAGCTTGTCCGCCGGCAGCCCAATGCCCTCGACCAACCAGCGACCGATGTCCCGTGACACCGCGAGATACTGCTGGACGAACGGGTCGCACAGCCGACGCAGCCGCCGATGCCGCGGGTTGGTGCCCCGCAGGTCAGTCGCCGACCAGCCGTGTTCAGTGTGGAGCCGGTGCGGCACCCCCGCGAGCGCAGCCACCACCTGCATCTCCAGTGCCGCCAGGTTGTTGGTATGCACCACCTGGGGTCGCAACTGGCGCAGCAGACGCCACAGCCGCGGATACACCCCCAGCCCAAGGCCCGGTGGTTTGTGCAGCTCGTACACCGCAATCTCGGGCCGTTGCAGCCGCGCGCGAAAAGCCGTAGCCCGCGTCAGGCAGATAATGGCATGGCGATAGCGCCCGCCCACTTCACCGTTCAGCAAGTTCACCAGCCCGTTCTCGAGCCCCCCGAAGGCCAACTCGTGGACGATGTGAACGATCAGCGGCCGCATTTCACCTCTCCTTCAACCAAGGACAGGAAATGTGCCAACTGCGGTGCCCAGCCAAACTGTGCTTCCACCAGCGTACGGAGGGCAGGTGCTGCAGCGGCACCCTGCAAGGCCGACACCACCGCCGCTGCGAATGCGGGTGCCGTTTCAGCCACGCTCAAACCGCTGGCCTCCACCGCGCCTAGCCCCTGCAACGCCGCCGGCGTAGCCACCAGTGGGCGCGCCATGCCCATGGCTTCCAGTACTTTATTCTGTACCCCGCGGGCCACGCGCAGCGGCGCCACCGCCACCGCCGCATGCGCCAGATAAGGCCGCACGTCGGGCACCCGCCCGGTGACCGTGACGTCCAAAGCGGCCAGTTTCTGCACGGCCGGCGTGGGGTTGGAGCCTACAATCCAAAAACGCGCTGTCGGCTCAAGCGCACGCACCAGCGGTAATACTTCTCTGGCAAACCAGACCACGGCGTCAGCGTTCGCCCAGTAGTCCATTGCGCCGGTGAACACCAACGGCCGCTCGCCGGCAGCAAAAGGCGCAGGCTGCGCCAGCACCTCCGCCGCGGCAGGGTTCCAATAGGCCAGATCGACACCATTGCGCACCACCTGCACCGTAGAACGTGACGAGCCCGTCACCCGTGCCAGCAGGTCCGCCTCGGCGTCGGAGATCACAATGCTGGCCGCCGCCCCATGCACGGTCAGTGTTTCGAGTTGCGCAAGTGTCCGGGCTTCGCGCGCATACAACCAGCGCGCGGGAAGGTTCGACCAGCCGCGGCGTCCAGCGGCGTACTGCGCCCATTTGTCGGAGTCGACGTCACACAAATCCACTACCACGCGCACCTGCGGTGGCAGACCGTGGGCGTAGGGCACCATCGACGAGGAGAACACCACCACCCGATCAATGCTGCCAGCGGCCACCAGTGCGTGGATCCAGCGTTGCAACACTGCGTCACGGTAGTAGCCCGCGGTGAGCGATTCTCCAGTGAGCAGCCCCAGCGCCGCTTTGGCCAGCGCCAACGGTTTCACCAACGGCCGCAAGCAAGTGCCAGTGCACCAGGCGGCCAAGGCCGGTGCGGCATTTTTCTCCGCGGTGGTTTCCGCAAAGGTTCCGAGAAAGACCGGCCCGCGTGTCGCCAGTGCCTGCATTAGATGAAACGAGCGGATCTTATCGCCCTTGTCCGGCGGGAACGGTACCCGATGCGGCAGGAAGAGCGTACCGCTCACCAGAGATGTCTGGCGAGCGGCGGACCGACGACCCGGCTGACCCACAGCGGCAACCGCTGCCAGGCCTGAATGATCCGGGTGTAATTGGCGTTAGTAGAACTGAGGTTCGGCATCTGTTTTGCCCGCACCAAGCGGTATTCATAAGCCAGCGGGGTTGCTTCAAAACCCAGATTCTTTTTGAATGCGTAAGAACCCGTTCCACGCTTGCTACGACCGAAATCGAAGCCCGTACAGCCCAAAGTGCGCGCGCGACGCATCACCTCGTAGTACATCAAATCGTGCGCTCCGGTGGAACGGGCCGCCGCACCGCCGCCGCCGTAATAGGGCAACACCTCACCGCGAAAATAAAAGCTCAGCACTGACGTGAGTGGCGTACCCGCCGCACGCAGGGTGAGGATTTCGCAATCGGCGCCAAAAATATCCAGCAAGGTCTGGGCATAGCGCGAGGTGAACACCGGTGTACCGAGGTTGCGTAAGCTCTCAGAAAACAAGGCGTACCACGTGGTGGGATCGCGCTCCACTGTGGCAGACAGACCATTTTTGAGACCCTTGCGCACTTCGGCGCGCGCCTTGCGCGGAATAGCACTGAGTTCCGTCTCGTCATCCACCGCCAGCGTCTTGCGGAACGTTACGTAGAGATCTTTGCGCTGCCAGTCATCCCGCTGCGGCAAGGAATTGCGAAATTCAATATGCGCCACCCCAAGGCGTTCACCGAGTATCATCGCAGCGGTTTCTAACGCCGCCTGCGCCTCCGGGTGCCGGGCCAGCACGCCGCCGTAGACACAAAATGGTGTGGATACCAGCGTTTTACCAAACAGCCAGCTGTTCATCTCGGCCAGGGGCAATACGCCCACCACCTGCCCCGCCTGTTCCGCGAGCAGGTAGTGCGCGGTGTGTCCAAAGACGCCCACCAGCACCTGGGCCCATTCGGCGCGGTGGAAAAAAGTAGCCGCCGGATGCGCATAAACAAAAGCATTCCACGCAGCGATGTCGGCTGAGTCGTCAGTACGCAGCCAACGCGTTGACACTGAACCCACCCCAGCTGCCACGGCAACCGGCTCAGACACCAAACACCTCATCCATCCGTCCCCACTGAAAGTCGCGCAGTAAGCGTTCGAGACGTTGCTCCATAGATGACAGATTCACGTAATGCCGCAAGCGACTTTTTAGCGAGGCATTGGCAATGCGTGGCTGGTCTGGGTCAATTTCCCAGGGATGAAAGTAAAAAATGCCCGAGCGCTGGTCTTGGCTATTCACCCGCCGTAGCGCCCAACGAGACCATCCGTAAGGCAATAGCCGGAAGTATCCGCCACCGCCACACGGCAGTTGTCGACCGGCCACCTTCACCGTGGTCACCGGCAATTCCAAAAGACCACCGGGACGGGTTCGAAAAGCGAAACGCGGGGCTTCCGGCATACCGTAGTGGTCATGCTGGATCGGGTAAATGCTGGAGCTATAGGTATGACCTTCTTCCTGCAGCACCTCGAGTGCCCACAGCGTGTCGCGCCCGATGGAATAACTGGGGGCGCGGTAACCCTTGATGGCAACCCCCGCCATGTCTTCAAGCAAGGCTTTAGTCCGACGCACGTCTGCGCGAAACTGGTCGGGCGTGAGCGTCGTCACTTTGGCATGGTCATACCCGTGGCTGGCCACCTCGTGGCCCTCCGCCACCATACGCTGCACCAGCTCTGGGTGACGTTCCGCCACCCAACCCAGCGTAAAGAAGGTTCCCTTCACGCCTGCGCGAGCGAACAGATCCAGCACCGCATGGGCATTTCTGGCCACGCGCCCCACCTGACTATCCCAAGTGCTGCGTTTCACCACGCCGTCAAAGGCGGCCACCTGAAAGTAGTCCTCCACGTCGCAGCTGAGCGCGTTGCGTGCGCCCGTGTCGAACGTGCCGCCGCTACGGCCTTCCATTGCGAACACGGGCCAGCTCCTTAGAAGCGCATCGCCACCTGAAGATACCCGGCGATGACCTTGAATGGCTCAGCACCTGCACGGTGCCAACGACGCGCACCGAGAATGAGTGCCGTATTACGGCCCACTTCGCGTGACAGCTCCAGACCGCCTTCGGCCTCCTTAAACTGTCCGGAACCATCCACCTTGACCTGGGTCCAGGAACCATCAAAAGCCAGATCCATACGCGATGACAGGTGGCGCACAACACGGCCAGTCAATCCCCGACGCGTATCATCACCGCGCAACGGCGTGGCGATGAACTGCCGACGCTGGTCATAGCCGCCGAAAGTCAGGCTGGTCCGCGAGCCATTGAGCGTGGCAGAAAATTCCGCCTGCTTGAGCAGGAAAGGATCGTTAATAGGGGTATCGGTGCCTACTGCAAACACCGGCACCGCGCGCGTCAAACGGGCGGTCTCGGTCGTCGGGGTTTCCAGATAGCTGCCCTTCAGCGTTAGCAGCTTGGCTTCACGGATGAACTCGGCGCGGAAAGACTTTCCGAAGAAACGCTCACCCACCGCGACTTCTAAACGAGTTTTTCCTTGCGGTCCGTTCCAGCGTGCGCCCACTTCCCACGTGTTGCTGTCCAACCCACCCTTGCTAGAGGATTGGCTAATATTGGTTTCCACACCGACGGCCGCCAGTGCGGTCCAGCGGGCGCCCACCGGCACTCCCACCTGGGCATTGAGCTTGTCGTACTGGAACGGCTGCAACGCGGCCGTGCCGTAAGTGGTGCGCTGATGTTCTGCTGCTACTTTCCAGCTGAAGGCGCCATCGTCACGGGTAGTGCCAAAAGCTGCGTAGCCGTTTTGATCATTGGCATCACGCAATTGAGTCGGCGCGAGCAAAGCGTTCTTCCAGTCGTATTTGGTACGCGACACCTCGTAGTAGCCCTGCAAGGTGGTATGGCCGAATTCGTGCCTCAGGCGGGGCACGAAGGAAGCGGCCGTGACGTCTACCGCGTTGGTGTCACCGAGCAGGCCATCCAGGCGTGAGCGACCGAGGGGGTCTGCAGACTGCTGGAAACGCTTGGCGTTGACTTCAAGGCTGAGCCATTCCGGCAGCGCCTTCCACAAGGCCTTGGCAATGGCCTGGTGCTGGGCGCTGTTAAGCCCGTCGCTGCTGGCGTATTGCACGGCATCGAGTGTGTAGTTCAGATCAATTTCCGTGCGATCCGTCACATGGGTATAGCCCAACTCCGGACTGAACCGCCCCGTCACATCGCTGTGCTTAGGTTGCCCAGGCGGCACCGCAAACGGGTTATCGATGAAATAAACGCCGGCCTTCAGCAGCGCATGGAACCCATCTTGGTCCACGGCGGCATAGGCACTGGCGGTGAGCGCCGTGCCCGCCAGGCACAAGCAGGCCGCAACGGCACGGGAAACAGAGTTACGCTGCACGGGAATCGTCTCCTTCAAATTCCGAAATGCCGCCGCTATCGGGGGCGGACTCTTCACCGTAACGGTACTGACCATACTTCTTGCCGTAGGGGCCGTAGTAACCGTAATAGCCATAGTGAGTAGACATCAAACCGTACTCCACGCCATTCAGCACGGCGGAAGACGGAATCCCTTCAGGGATCAGGTCGGCTGCAGCCACCACCGCATCGCGCGGGGTTTGTCCAGCCCGCACCACCAGCAACAAGTAGCCAGCAAACCGCGACAATACCTGCGACTCGTTGGTCGCCAGCAGTGGCGAGGTGTCAAATATCACGATGCCACCGCCAACAAAAGCCGACAGCTCCTCCGCAATCTTTGACATCTGGGGCGAACCCATGAGCTCGGGTGCGCGGGTATCGCCGCGACCTGCTGGCAAAATGAACAACGCCGGACGGTCGGTGCGCAGCAACACCTCTTCGAGTTTTTTCTCGCCATGCAGCAATTCAGTCAATCCCGGACGGTCTTTCACGCCAAGATTGCGCGACATGGTGGCGCGAGCTACGTCGGCATCCACCAGCACTACCCGCATACCCTTTTCCCGGGCCAGCGTCAGCGTGATACCGAGCGACATAAAGGTCTTGCCTTCATGTGGCAAGGAGCTGGTGATCACCAAACGGTTGTTCAGTGCTTCCTGCTGACCACCGCGACCCTGCATGGCCTTCAGCAGCGGCCACTTGAGCCGGCGCAGCTGGTCCACGCTGTCTTGCATGTTCTCTACTTCAGGCAAACCGCCCGCCTCGCGGATGGATGCCATATCCAGCTTGAAATAGCTGAGACTTTCAATCGGGAAAGGCGGGGCGTCGGTATCCGCCAGGCGCTCCGCGGTGGGCGCCTCAGTGGCAGCCAGCACTTGGCTCGTAGCCGCCGGCACCAGCCGCTCCGGGGGCTGGGCACCTTGTTGGCTAACCTGCGCACGCGCCTGTTTGGCTCGTTCCATTGCACGTTCTACGATGCTCATCCCGTCACTCCCTTCACCAACATTCGGACGTATTGCACCAGCACGGCGTTCAGCAGGGTGCCGGCCACCAGCACACCCACGGCCATGGCCACCTGCGGCACCTCGCGTTCAAACCACTGCTGCACAATTTTCGGCTTGAGTTCACTCATGGTCGCCATGACCGGCAGACCGATAGCGGCATGCAGCGCTTCGCGGGTCATGATGACCGGCCGCAACAGGTGCAGTCCGACCGTGACCCCAATGCCGCCCAGCAGACTGAGCAGCATGACGGCCAGGAAGAACAGCCGCCTAGGCGGGCCATCCGGACGGAGCGGCAGCATCGGCGGGTCAATGATGCGGAACTTGACGTTCTCCGCGCTTTCGTCGGCATTTTCACTGATACGTGCCGACTCGAGGCGCTGCAACAAGGCCTGATACTGTTTATTGTTGACGTCGAAGTCGCGGGTCAGGCGTGACAGCTCAGCCTCGATTTCAGGAATAATCTGTGCTCGCCCGCGTAGCTCACCGATACGTGACTGCTCAGACGTCATGCGGCCACGCAGCTCAGCGATTTGCGCGTCGGTCTGGCTCAGGGCGATCTTCACGCTCTGGTAGATAGGATTAGCGTCAATGACGCGGGCGCCAGCGCCCTCGCCGACAATCAGCTGACCGGCGATCATCGGCTTGCTGGAAGCCAGGACCACTTTGCGTTCAGCCTCGAGCCGGCGGATGGTGTCTTCCATGCCCACCACATCGGGGTGTTTTTCGGTGTACTGCACCAGCAAGGCCGAGCGTCGTGCGCGCAGCGCATTGAGCTGATCATCAATCGCCTGCACTGCCGGCGGCGTCAGCATACCCAGGGTCGGGGCTTCACCAGCGACCTGACGACGCAATTCCAAGCGGCGTTCGCTGAGCTGCGCATACTGGGTACGCAGGTCGGCGAGCGCCGAGGAACGTGCTTGCATCTGTTGGAAGTAGTCGCTGCCCTGCTCCGGCATCAACCCCAAATTCTTCTGCTTGAAATCCGCCAGGCGCTGTTCGGAGTCGTTCAGACGCTGTTCGTATTCACGCAATTGGTCACGCAGAAAACGCTGGGCTACGCCCGAGTCCGTGCGTTTCATGCCGAGGGTGTCTTCGATGAAAGTGTCGAGCAAGGTCTGTACGACCTTAAACGAGGTGCGCCTGTCGGTATCTTCAAAGCTGATCTCGAACACGTTCTTGGCGGTGGTCTTCACCTCAATCAGGTCCTGCAAACGCAGCACCAGACTTTCCAGCGATTTTTCGTCGGTGGAGCGCAGGCCTAAGTCCGTGGAGCGGATGACCTTCTCGAGATTCGGACGACTGAGCAACACCGTGGTCATCAATTTGACCTGGGCATCCACGTCGCGCTGCACCGCAATGCCGGTCAGCAGCGGCCGCAAGATGGATTCGCTGTCCACATAGACACGGGTTTTGGAGACATAGCTGTCGGGCAGCGAGTACACCATCGCCCAGCCACCGATCGCCAGCAGCCAGGCGGCGATAACGCCGACCCAACGGAAACGCCAGGCACCAAAGGCCAGCTGACGCAGTTCAATGAGCAATTCATTCATGCGTACAGCGCCTTAGAAACGGGATTCTGGAATGACAATGACGTCACCGGGCCGGATAGCCACATTCGTCTTCAGATCGCCTTTCTCGGCGATATCGGCCAGACGAACTTTGATCTTGATCGACTTGCCGTCGACCATGCGCACGATATGCGCGCGGTTGCCGGCGGCGAATGGCGCCAGGCCACCCGAAGCGATGAGCACATCGAGCACCGTCATGTTGGCGCGATACGGCAGGGACTGCGGCTTGGCCGCCTGGCCGATGACCCGCACCTGGTCGGGCAAGTCGCCGACGAATCCGGTGACGATGACATTCACTTTGGGCGAGCGCACATATTCGGACAGCGCCGCTTCCATCTCCCGCGCCAGTTCCGTGGGTGTTTTACCCGCAGCCGGTAGGCTTTCGATGAGCGGCGTGGAAATCTTGCCGTCCGGGCGAACCGGCACGGTCAGAGTGAGTTCCGGGTGGTTCCACACATAGACATTCAGCTGATCGCCTGCGCCCACGTGGTAGTCCGCCTGCGCCTCCACGATCGCTGCCGGCGGCGGCGGGGTGTCCGCATGAGCAGCGAACGGCAGGCAGCAGGTGCCGGCGACGAGCAGCGACCAAACGCTGCAGTACGACTTCAGGGGCATCTTGACTCTCCATATCCATCAGCCGGGGGGGCCCGGAGTTAACGTAATCTTAGGCCACGCCAACCCACGACAACCGGAATTGCCGCACAAAACGGAACGGAGAAAAGGTGAAACAAGCTACGGAAACCGAGCGGTTTTCCGTAGAAATGGCGTCCCTGACGGGATTCGAACCCGTGTCGCCACCTTGAAAGGGTGGGGTCCTGGGCCTCTAGACGACAGGGACGCTGCCGAGCCGTACGGCAGAACCGTACGGGAGGAATGGTGGAGCTAGTCGGGATCGAACCGACGACCTCTTGCATGCCATGCAAGCGCTCTCCCAGCTGAGCTATAGCCCCACAGCCGAGCCCGGTAATTTAGGGGAACCGGGCCTGACTGTCAACGTTACCCGGCAAGCTTTTCTAGGCGTTGGTGGCCGCACGTGTCAGGCGCGCCAGGGTTTCCGACCGGCCCAGAATAGCCAGTGTGGCATCGATAGGCGGCGACACGCCGCCGCCCGAGACGGCCACCCGTACTGGCTGCGCCAACTTGCCCAGCCCCACACCCTGCGCCGCCGCCAAACCATTTAAGGCTTCATGAATGGCCAGCGGCGACCAGTCCGCCAGCAGCTCAAGCGCCGCGGCGACCGCCAACAGGGCGGCCTGGCCTTCCGGCGCCAGATGCTTCTTGGCCGCTTTTTCTTCGTAGACCTGCGGCGCCTCAAAGAAAAAGCGGCTGGCCATGGCCATTTCGCGCAGCGTTTTGGAGCGTTCCTTCTGGCAGGCCACGATAGCGACCAGGTTCGGGCCCTCCAACGCCGGCGTAATACCCATCGCCGTCAGTTGGACCCGTAGCATGTCTGCGAGGCGGGTTTCGTCTGCCACCAACATGTGCTGTTGGTTCAGCCAGGCGAGTTTGTCCGGGTTGATGGCCGAGGCTGAGGTATTCACATCTTCGATGTCAAACAACTCCACCATCTCTTCAAGCGTGAAAAACTCTTGGTCGCCATGCGACCACCCCAACCGTGCCAGATAGTTGAGCAGCGCTTCCGGGAGAAAACCCTCGCGCTCATACTCCAGCACGCTGACCGCCCCATGGCGTTTGGACAGCTTGGCGCCGTCGGGACCGAGGATCATGGGCAGGTGCGCGTAAACCGGCACCGCGCCGCCCTCGCCCACCATGGCGCGCAGCATGTTCAGCTGGCGCGGCGTGTTGTTCAGATGGTCGTCACCGCGGATGACATGGGTAATAGCCATGTCGTAGTCATCGACCACCACACAGAAATTGTAGGTCGGGTTGCCGTCTGAGCGCTGGATGATCAGATCGTCCAGCTCTTTGTTCTGGAACACCACGCGGCCATGCACTGCGTCGTTCACCACCACCTCGCCCTCGCCAGGGTTCTTGAAGCGAACCACCGGAGAGACGCCCTCCACCTTGGGCTTACCATGACGGCAACGGCCGTCATAGCGCGGCTTGTCACCGCGGGCCTGCTGCTCGGCACGCATGGTGTCCAACTCTTCCTTGGAGCAGTAGCAGTGGTAGGCCTTGCCACTGGCCAGCCAGTCGCCGATGACCTCGCGATACCGGTCATAGCGCCGGGTTTGGTAAAACGGACCCTCGTCCGGGTTCAGGCCAAGCCAGGCCATGCCTTCAAGGATGACGCGCACGGCTTCATCCGTGGAACGTTCGCGGTCGGTGTCTTCAACGCGCAGCACGAAAGCCCCCCCATGCCGCCGGGCGTACAGCCAGCAGAACAAGGCGGTGCGTACCCCGCCGATGTGCAGCAGACCGGTGGGACTGGGGGCGAAGCGCGTACGCACGGTGCCGGGAGTGGGCGTAGTCATGGCCGTGTCTTGTTCTTAATGGGAATGCCAAATAGCGAGAATGTGAATGCTAGCAGACCACGGACGCGCGCGGATATCCACGGTTGACCGTCTGGCCCAGCCCCGCTATTATTCACGGTTCTTGGCGGGCGGTTAGCTCAGCGGTAGAGCACTGCCTTCACACGGCAGGGGTCGCAGGTTCAATCCCTGCACCGCCCACCACTTAAAACAAAAAATGACACTCGTAACGATGCCACCATCGTTGGCCGCGGTCTAAAAACGTCCTAAACCCCACACCGAGCACGAATCCCTCGTTCGAGAGT